>CAKSQZ010000001.1 GCA_934486895.1 uncultured Eubacteriales bacterium
GCTTTTAGCTTTATAAACACGGTTTATAAGCGCACACGATGAAAGCGCAACCGAAATTCCTATGATGTATATAAAAAACACGACCGACATTTTGCAGGAGGGGAAAAACTCGTCCGCCAGCATTCCGTAGACAGGGAGGCGCGCACTGCACGACATAAACGGTGTTATCATCATTGTTATTCTGCGGTCGCGGTCAGTTGAGAGTGTTCTTGCAGCCATGAGCGCAGGCACTGTGCATCCGAAACCCATGAGCATGGGGATAAACGCCTTGCCTGAAAGACCGAAGCGATTTAACAGCGCATCGGTTATAAATGCGGCGCGCGACATATACCCCGAATCCTCCAAAAACGACAATGCCGCAAACAAGATAGCTAATTGCGGGAAAAATCCCGCGACTGAGCCGACTGCGCTGAGCACACCGTCTGAAACAAGCGAACGCAGCCATTCGGCGGCATTGATCTTCACAAGCGCTGAATCGCATGACAGCTTTAAAACATCGACCGCCGCAGAAATCAATTCGGAAAGAAATGACCCGACAGGCCCGAAAGCAAGAAAGAAAACCAAAAACAAAACCGCAAAAAACACGGGAAACGCCAGCACCCTGTCAGTTGCGACACTGTCGATCAGCTCGGAAAAGGTGCGTTTGCGAGCCGATTTCACAAGACATTGCGAAACTGCATTTGTGATAAAGTCATACCGCTCATCGGTTATGAGCGAATCCCTATCCGACCCTGTTGATCCGGCGGCACTGTTTATCATGCGATTTAAAAATGAGATCTCATCTTTCGGCAAGGGTGCGGTCAGGCGGCCGTCATTTATAAAGCCGACAGCGTCAATCACCGGAAAGCGGCTGTTCGGAATATGCGAGCCGATCGCATTTATAAGCCGCTTAGTCGCATCGCTGTAAATGCCGGGGATTTCGGGCTTTGATTCTGCCGCCGAAAACACGCTTGACAAAAGAGCATCAACACCGTCGCCCGAACGGGCGGATATCGGCACGACCGGAGATTTCAAAATACGAGACAACCGCTTATGATCAAGCTTATCGCCGCGCTTTTTCAAAATGTCCGACATATTCAGCGCAACAACGACGGGAATGCCCGTTTCGATGAGCTGAAGCGTTAAAAAAAGATTGCGCTCCAAATTGGTTGCGTCAACAACATTGAGGATAACATCGACGCTTTCGCTTTCGATATATTCGAGTGCGATCCGCTCTTCAACGGAAAAAGCGCAAAGCGAATATATTCCCGGAAGATCTGTAAGCTCGGCGGCAAAACCTTTATAAGAAAACTGACCCGACTTTTTATCAACTGTGACACCCGGCCAGTTGCCGACATATCCTGAGGATCCGGTGAGTGTGTTGAAAAGCGTTGTTTTGCCGCAATTCGGGTTGCCGACAAGCGCAACATTAAGGCTCATTTTACAATCACAAGCAGCCTGCTCGCCATAACTCAAAATTCCCCTTATACACTATAATATTTTACCGCCAAAGCGGCATTATGTCAAGCATTATCAGACATATTTTCAACTTATGCGGCTTTTTGAAAATAATTCGTATAAAAGGAAAAGGCGACGGTTTTTTCTTAACCGACGCCTTTTGATTTGAATTTATCTGTCCTCACGGAAATACGACATTCCGAGATGTGCGGGAGGCTGATTTTCGCGCTTTTTACGCATACTGATAAGCACGAGCACAACGATCGTTACGACATAAGGCAGCATTTTGAAGATCTCCTGCGAGCTGCGGTCGAGTCCGGGGATAAAGAGGTATATGATATAAAGTCCGCCGAACAGGATAGAGCCGAGGATACTCATTCTCGGACGCCAAAGTGCGAAGATAACAAGCGCAATAGCGAGCCAGCCGCGGTCACCGAAACCGCCGTTTGACCAAACTCCGCAGGTATAGTCCATGATAAAGTAGAGTCCGCCGAGGCCTGCGATCATACCGCCGACGCAGGTTGCAACATATTTATATCTTGTTACATTGATACCTGCGGCATCTGCTGTCGCGGGGTTTTCTCCGACTGCGCGCAGATTGAGTCCGACTCTTGTGCGGCTTAGAATATAGCCTGCGATAAACGCGATGACGATCGCCAAATAAGCAAGGAAGCCATAGGAGAAGAAGATCTCACCGACTGCGCCGAGCGACTTTGCAAACGGAAGCGTTGTCTGGAAAAGCTGGCTTGTACGGGTGAGGGCGATAGAACCGCCTTCGCCGAACAGGCTTGCGAGCGAACCGCCGAAAAAGTTACCGATACCGATACCGAATGTTGTGAGTGCAAGACCGGTCACATTCTGATTTGCACGGAGTGTAATGGTTAAAAAGCTGTAGATCAGCGCCATTATAAGCGAACCGACAAGCGATGATAACAGCGGAATGAGTATGCCGAGGGCGGGGTTGATGGTATCTGTCGAGCGTTCATAGAAGAATGCGCCGATGATGCCCGAAATGCCGCCGACATACATAATGCCGGGGATACCGAGGTTTAAGTTGCCGGATTTCTCAGTGACGATCTCACCGACCGAGCCATAAAGCAGCGGGATACCCTGGATTATGGCGCGGTGAATAAACAATGCGATAGTTGACAACATAATTATTCAGCCTCCTTTTTGGAGCTGCGGAAATTAAGACGGTAGTTCACAAAGAACTCGCAGCCGATGATGAAGAAAAGGATTATACCGGTGAGGATATCCGCCATGCTTTCATTCAGGCGGAATGTTGTGGCGATCTCGCCTGCGCCGCGCTGAAGGAACACAATCAGGAATGATGTGAGCATCATTATAAACGGATTGAACTTAGCGAGCCACGAAACAACGATAGCCGTGAAACCCTGACCGCCTGCTGTGTTTGTGGATATAGTATGGTCTGTGCCGGAGACGAGAAGCATACCTGCGATACCGCAGATAGCACCCGAAAGCGCGACTGTTCTGATAATGGTTTTCTTTACATTGATACCGACATAACGCGCGGTGTTTGTGCTTTCGCCGACGACCGAGATCTCATAACCGTGCTTACTGTAACGCAGGTAGATGAACATGATGATCGTGAGCAGTGCGACAATGATGATATTAACAAGGTATTTCTGACCGAAAAGCGTCGGGATCCAGCCGCCCTGATTATTGGGATTGATAACTCCGACCGACGCCGAGCCCTTCGGGTTTTCCCAAAGAGTGATGAAATAAGAGACAAGCTGGATCGCAACATAGTTCATCATAAGGGTGAACAGCGATTCGTTGGTTCCCCATTTTGCCTTGCAGACTGCGGGGACTATCGCCCAGATAAGGCCGCAGAGAATACTTGTCACAAGCATCACAAGCATCATAAGCGGTGTGGGCAGGCTATCGCCGATGTAGATCATGCAGGCAGCGGAAGCGAGCCCTCCGATGAGCACCTGACCCTCTGCGCCGAGGTTCCAATATTTCATTTTGAATGCAGGTGTGACTGCAAGGGCGATACACAACAGCATTGAGACATTCTGCATTGTGATCCAGATCTTACGGGTGGAGCCGAACGAGCCCTTGAACATCTCGCGATAAACTTCAAGAGGATTATAGCCTGTGAGACAAACGATAAGCAGAGCGCAGACGATCATTGCGACAACGATCGATGCAACACGGACAAGCCACGCCTTCCACCAGACCATACTTTCTCTTTTGGTGATATGGACAAGCGGTTCATGAAGCTTTTTAGTCTTTTCAGCCATTGTTCTCTTCCCCCTTTTCCGTCTTTGTCATGAGCAGACCGATCTGCTCCTTGGTTGCTGTTCTGCCATCGACAATGCCGGTTATTCTGCCGCCGCCGATGACCATAATACGATCGCACAATTCAATCAAAACATCCAGATCCTCGCCGACAAAGATAACGGCTGTTCCGGATTCTTTCTGCTTATTAAGCAGATCGTAGATCGTGTAAGACGAGTTTATGTCAAGTCCTCTGACAGGGTATGCCGCCATAAGCACGCTCGGAGCCGCGGCGATCTCACGGCCGACAAGGACCTTCTGAACATTACCGCCCGAAAGCATACGGACAGGTGTATTCGCGCTGGGAGTTACGACCTCAAGCTGATCGATGATCCTATCGGCAAGCGATTTCGGCTGCTTGCGTTCGAGGAACATCGTTTTGCCCTTTTTATAGCTTCTGAGCATCATATTATCGATAATGTCCATATTGCCGACAAGACCCATTCCGAGTCTGTCCTCCGGAACGAACGAAAGGCGGACGCCGAGCTCGCGGATCTGCATGGGAGTTTTATCGCAGAGGTTTTCCTCTTTATCTGTTTTGGGATCGTGATAGATTATAGCGCCGTTTTCAAGCTTCTGAAGTCCCGCGATGGATTCGAGCAGTTCTCTCTGACCGCTGCCGGCGATACCTGCGATACCGAGGATCTCTCCCGAACGGGCGACAAATGAAATATTATCGAGCATTTTAACGCCCTCGCGGTTGACGCAGTTTATATTCTTGACTTCAAGACGGTTAACGGGATCGACCGGCTCCTTACGCTCGATATTGAGCAGCACCTTTTTGCCGACCATCATTTCGGTGAGCTCCGATTCGCTTGTTTCACTTGTGTTTACGGTGCCGATATATTCGCCCTTGCGAAGCACCGTTACACGGTCGGACAGGCTCAGGACCTCATGCAGCTTATGCGTGATGATAATGATAGCCTTGCCGTCTTCCTTCATACGGCGCAGTACCGCAAACAGCTTTTGTGTTTCCTGCGGTGTTAAAACCGCGGTCGGCTCATCGAGTATCAGAATATCCGCACCTCGGTAAAGCACCTTGATTATCTCAACTGTCTGCTTTTCGGAAACCGACATTTCATATATCTTCTTCTGCGGATCAATATCGAAGCCGTATTTATCGGCTATCTCGCTGACTTTCTGATTGGCTGTTTTGAGATTGAATTTCTCATTCAGGCCGAGAACGATATTTTCTGCCGCCGAAAAAACATCAACAAGCTTGAAGTGCTGATGGATCATACCTATTTTATATCTGAAAGCGTCCTTCGGGGAGCGGATAACGACTTCCTCGCCATCGATATAAATATGGCCTTCATCAGGGTAATAAATGCCCGCGATCATATTCATAAGAGTGGTCTTACCGCTTCCGTTTTCGCCGAGAACCGACAATATCTCTCCCTTATTAACCGTTAAATGAACATTCTTGTTTGCAACAACTTTGGTGCCGAAGCGTTTTGTGACATTCTTGAGTTCCAATGCCGCGTTGCCCATACTCACGTCCCCTTTTTTATATATTTTCCGCTTTGTTATCTGCTTTTCTTTTTCGAAAAAATTGAAAAAGATTCATCAGATACATCTCTGATGGATCTTTTTTAAAATGCCCGAAAAGAGCCTGAGGCGGAGCAGATGCTCCGCCTTTGCTCTTTATTTCAAAATCAGTTAGCTGCCGGAACAGTGATTCCGTCGATGATGATGTTGAAGTACGGAGCCGAACGATACTCAGACTCATGGAAATAGCCGTCTGCGATAGCTTCGGTATCCGGTGTGTAGTTTTCGTCGGTATCAACATCAGCCTTATAGGTTGTGAGAGTTTTGCCGTCTACTGTGAATTTGCTGGTGTCGAACACATGAAGTGTGCCTGCTTCGAGCTGAGCCTTAGCAGCGTCGATAGCTTCCTGTGTACCTGCAGCCGCAGCCTTTTCGTTGATATCGGTGAGAACAACCGAGCCCTCTTTGATACCGCCGCAATAATCTTCTGTGATAGCTGTGCCGTTTGCAACAGCGTTGATTATGTGCTTGAAATAAGGTGTCCAGGAAATTCTGGAGGAAACAATGAAGGTGTTGGGGCAAGCGGAGATCGTGCTGCCGTTGTAGGATACATTCGGTACATTTGCTTTTTCGCAAGCTGTCGGAGCGCCCATTGAGTCAGCGTGCTGGCTGATAAGAATGCACTTCTTACCGATAAGAGCCTCAGCAGCTTCCTTTTCCTTGCCCTCGTCATACCAGGAGTTTGTGTACTGAACTTCCATTGTTGCAGTCGGAACGACCGATCTGATTCCGAGGAAGAACGAGGTGTAGCCCGAGATAACCTCAGCATACGGGAAAGCGCCTACATAACCAACCTTAGCGTTGTCGGCAGTTACCTTAACGCCGTTGATAGTCTTACCGTTGTCGATAGCGTCCTTGATCTTAACGCCTGCAGCAACACCTGCAAGGTATCTGCCTTCGTAGATCGAAGCGAATGCGTTGTGGAAGTTAGCGAGCTTCTCGGTGTGAGCATTTGTACCGGTTGCATGGCAGAACTGAACATCTGTGAATTCCTTAGCAGCCTGGAGCATATAGGGCTCGTGACCGAAAGAGTCAGCAAAAACGAGCTTGCAGCCTGCGTCTACAAGAGCAGCAGCAGCTTCGTAGCACTCGTTGGACTCGGGAATATTGGTCTTAAACAGCACCTGATCGTCTTTCAAACCGAGCTCTTTCTGAGCTTCTTTAGCAGCGTCGATGAAGTTCTTATCATAAGTAGAATTCTCATCGTGCAGGAAGATGAAGCCGACCTTGAGGTCAGACAAATTCGAGCTGCCCGATGCGCTGCCGGACGCGCTCGACGAGCCGGAGTTACTGCCGCAGGAAGCAAGTGCAAACAGCATTGCAACTGCAAGAAGTACGGAAAGGATCTTTTTCATAATGTTTCCCCCTATTAGGTTTTTAAAATATATGTAAAATAAATTTACACTCGGGTTATTTGCGGAAAACAAGATTACCGTTTTCCATGCTTTCGACTATTGCGAGCGACTCGACACGGATGCCTTTTTCGCGAAGTCTGTCACCGCCGTGCTGAAAGCCTTTTTCAATGGCGACCGCTGTTCCTACAAGTGTCGCGCCTGCCTGGTTAACGATATCGATAAGGCCTTCGAGCGCCTTACCGTTGGCAAGAAAATCATCTGCCAGCAGAACTCGGTCATCTTTCGATATATAGTCCTTTGCGACAACGATATTATAATCGGTATTATGTGTATAAGAATGGACAACTGTTTTATAAAGTTCGCCCGAAACATTCGATGTGTGGTGTTTTTTTGCGAAAACCGCGGGAACATGCATCTCGGCGCCTGCCGCAACGGCTATCGCAATACCTGACGCTTCAACAGTGAGTATTTTAGTTACATTTTCGTTTTCATAAAGCCTCGCGATCTCTTTTCCCATCTGCATGAGAAAATCGCAATCAAGCTGCTGATTTAAGAAAGAACCGACTTTTAAAATGTTTCCCTCTAAAACCTCGCCCTCGGCGATGATCTTGTCTTCAAGTGACTTCATCTAAACTCTCCTGAAAATAAAAAAATCAGACCTGTCCGAAAGTCTGTCCGCAAAAAAATTTCCGCCGATAAAATGAAAACACGGCGAAAACCAATAGTCGCATCTGAGGCGTGCGGTAGAAACTTTCAGACCATTCTCTCTGAATATATATTGGTTTTGTTCTTATTTTGTTTTTCACAAGTTAATTATATATTCACAAACAAAAAAAATCAAGTCGGTATTTTGTCGAAATATAATACTTATAATCCGCTAAAATGTATATATTGCACAAACGCGGCGGCTGACTTCGTATTTTAGAGAAAAAGCAGTAGCGAGGACGAAAAATCGTCCCCGCTCAGGTCTTAATTTTCTTTTTTTATGTTTATGCCGAGCTCATCGAGCTGTGCGTCGTCACACGGGGACGGGCAGCCGCTCATCAGCTCTCTGGCATTCTGCATTTTCGGGAACGCGACTACATCACGCAGGCTGTCACATCCGAGCAGGAGCATACACAGTCTGTCGAGTCCGATACCCATGCCGCCGTGCGGCGGTGCGCCGTACTTAAAAGCGTTGGTCAAAAAGCCGAACTTTGTCTGAGCTTCTTCATCGGAAAGTCCGAGCGCAGAAAACATCTTTTTCTGGAGTGTCGGGTCGGTTATACGGATCGAACCGCTCGACAGCTCAACGCCGTTGAGAACAAGATCATACGCCTTTGCACGAACTTTTGCGGGATCGCTCTCAAGATACTGTATGCATTCGTCCATAGGTGCGGTGAACGGATGATGCATAGCGTCCCAGTTGCCGGTTTCATCGTTATACTCAAAGAACGGGAACTCGGTGATCCACAAAAGATTATATTCATCCTGCGGAATAATATCCAGCTTTTTAGCCATTTCAAGGCGGAGCGCGCCGAGCGTTGGAAGTGTTATCTTATCCTTATCGGCGATAATGACGACAACATCGCCGGTCTGTGCGCCGACCCGTTCGATTATCGCCTGCATCTGCTCAGGCGTCATAAACTTGGCAAAGGACGATGTGATACCGTCCTCGGTGAGTCTGATCCAAGCCATGCCCTTAGCGCCGATGCCCTTTGCAGACTCTGTCAGACGGTCGATCTCCTTGCGGGTGTAGACCGAGACGGCGTTTTTCGCACAGACTGCTCTGACACTGCCGCCGTTCGCGCAGGCACCTGAGAACACGCCGAAGCCGCAGTCTTTGACAATATCCGAAAGATCGGTTATCTTCATTTCAAAACGGGTGTCGGGTTTATCGGAGCCGTAGGTGTTCATAGCGTCCGCATAGGTGAGTCTCGGAAGCGGCAATGTTATATCCTTGCCGAGGATCTCTTTGAACAGGCGCTTCATATATCCCTCGCCGACAGCGAGGACATCTTCCATATCGACAAACGACATTTCAAGGTCGATCTGAGTGAATTCGGGCTGACGATCCGCTCTGAGGTCCTCGTCGCGGAAGCAACGCGCGATCTGCATATACCGGTCAAATCCCGAAACCATAAGCAGCTGCTTATATATCTGCGGCGACTGCGGGAGAGCATAAAACTCGCCGTGGTAAAGACGGCTCGGGACAAGATAGTCTCTCGCGCCCTCGGGAGTGGACTTTATGAGCATAGGAGTTTCAATTTCCAAAAATCCGTTTTCATCAAAATAGTCTCTTGTGACCTTTGCGATACGGTGGCGCGCCATGATATTGCGCTGAAGATCGGGACGGCGAAGATCGACATAACGGTATTTCAGACGAAGCTCGTCCTTAACATTGGAATTTTCGACGATCTCGAAAGGAGGCGTCTGCGCTTCGGAAAGCACGCGAAGCTCGCTGACCGCGATCTCAACATCGCCTGTGGAGATATCTTTATTGACAGCGCTTCTCATTCTGACTTCACCCGCAGCGAGCAAAACAAATTCCGAGCGGACAGCAAAAGCCTTATCAAACACCGCACGGTCGGTAGTTTCGTCAAACGCGAGCTGAACGATACCGCTGCGGTCGCGCAGGTCGATGAATATCAGTCCGCCGAGGTCGCGCTGCTTTTGCACAAAGCCGCAGACAACGGCTGCTTTGCCGCAGTCGGACGCGCGAAGCTCGCCGCAATAATGCGTTCTTCTTTTGTTGCCAAGCGTTTCTATTTCCATTTCAAACTCTCCTTTATTACTGCTTATCGAATTTTTCGATACTGTCGTTCAAGTCGCCGAGCGCCTTATCGATCGACATATCATAAAGCGCATGGATAAGACCGTCCGGCAGTGAGATCTCGCGCTGTTCGCCGCTCGACATATCCTTGATCTTTGCGGCTTTCTGCTCGATCTCGTTGTCGCCGAGGACGACTGTGTATTTAGCGCCGATCTTATCGGCATATTTCATCTGCGCTTTTAATCCTCTTCCCGACATATCGGTGACAGCCGAGAAGCCTTCTTTTCTGAGCATATCGCAAAGCTTTATTGCCTGAGAGGACGCCGATACGCCGAGCGGAGCAATATAAAGCTCCGGCTTTTTATCCTCCGGAAATTCAGCGCCCTGCTCTTCCATGAGCATAAGCAACCGCTCAAGTCCCGCCGCAAATCCGAGCGACGGCAGATCAGCTCCGCCGAGCTCCGATGCAAGTCCGTCATATCTGCCGCCTGCGCAGACAGCCATGCCGTTTGCAATGAATTCAAAAACGGTTTTGGTATAGTAATCAAGGCCTCTGACGATCTGCGGGTTGACAGTGTAGCTCACGCCTGCGGCGTCGAGCCCTGCTTTAACGCTTTCAAAATGCTCACTGCACTCCTCGCAGATATAATCGAGGATCTTCGGGGCATTCGCCGCGATAGACGAGCAGACACTCGATTTGCAATCGAGGATGCGCATGGGGTTGCGCTCAAGGCGGTCAAGGCAGGTATCGCAAAGCTGATCCTTATATTTTTCAAAGTATTCTTTGAGCGCCGCTGTGTATTTTGCGCGGCATTTCGGACAGCCGATAGAGTTTATCTCAAGCGACACACCCTTGAGCCCGAGCCGATCGATCAGAGTTTTAGCGAGCAGTATCACCTCAGCGTCCGCAGAAGGAGCCGCCGCGCCGATGCACTCAACTCCGAACTGATGAAACTCTCTGAGCCTGCCCTTTTGCGGCTTTTCATAACGATAGCAGGTCGTGAGGTAATACGCCTTGACAGGCAGCGCATCGTTGAACAAGCCGTGTTCAAGCACGCTTCTCATAACTCCCGCAGTGCCTTCCGGGCGAAGAGTTATCGATCTGCCGCCTTTATCATCGAAAGTGTACATCTCCTTTTGCACGACATCGGTGGTATCGCCGACCGAGCGCAAAAACAGCTCCGTTTTCTCGAAAACGGGAGTACGCAGTTCGCGAAATCCGAAGAGTGCGGCTGTATCCGCGGCAACGCTTTCGATATGGTGCCATTTGTGCGCCTCGCACGGTAGCATATCGAGTGTGCCTTTTATTGCAGTCGCTGTTAGATCCATTTTATTTCTTCCTTTCTCTATACAAATGAAAATCCGCCCTTAAAGCTTTTTAGAAGTTTAAGGACGGGTTGACCGTGGTGCCACCTTAATTCGGGCAGAAAGCCCCTCTTTTGCTGCCGTGAAAAAGCCGCACGGCGCGGCGGCTCCCGAATGTCTTCAAAAACATATCATATCCTATGCGGCTCTCAGCTCACGCCGCGCTCTCTGTCGGGATACGTTTTCTACTCTTTTCGTTCTCAGCCGATGTTTTTATCTCGAATAAATACGCCAATCAAGATCGCCGCGGTTAAGACCGTGGATCAAGACCTCGCCTGTGGCGATGTTGGTTGCGACCGGAATGTTGTGGACATCGCAAAGACGAAGAAGCGTCATATCATTGGGCTCATTCGGCTTTGCGGTGAGAGGATCGCGGAAAAACAAGACCATGTCTATCTCATTGCAGCCGATGCGCGAAGCGATCTGCTCGCCGCCGCCCTGAGGGCCGCTCAAAAATCTGGTTATGCTGAGACCTGTTGCGTCTGCGACGAGCTTGCCGGTAGTACCGGTAGCGCAGATATTATGACGGCTCAGAATTCCGCAATATGCAATACAAAACTGAACCATGAGCTCTTTTTTGGCGTCGTGTGCTATCAAAGCTATGTTCACAATGCTCTCTCCTTTTGTTTGCTAACAGTATTTTTTAAGCTTCATGAGCGGAATGTTTTCCCCGCAGATACGACCTGCGATATTGGAAAACGCTATTTTGGCAGGCGTTCCGTCAAACAGCGGTTCGCCGGTTGTCGAACATTCGATAACGCTCGGATCATGCGGAACGACGCCGATAAGACGGATTCCCGAAAGATCGATAACGGTATCTATATCGTAATACACACGGTTTTTAACCAGTGCACAACAAAACTTATTTATGATAAGACGGCGGTCTGTTATACCGAGATCGCCGAGCTTTTTGCGGACAAGAGAAGCATCTCTCACGCAGACGGGATCGGGCGTTACGACAACGACCGCATTATCTGCGCATTGAGCCGCGCTGTCAAACGAATCGCCGACACCCGCAGGACAATCGATCAAGACATGATCGAAGATCTGAGCCAGACGATAAGTCAGCTTTTTAAGGCGATCGGTGTTAGATTTATCCGAATAATAAGCAGGAGCGGGCAGCAGAAAAAGCCTTTCCTCTCCTTTAACGGGGATCACGGCCTGTGAGACTGTGCATCTGTCGTCGATAATATCGCCGACGTCAAACAGCACATTCTGCGACATATCGGTTAAAATATCAAGCGTTCTCAGCCCTGCGTCCAACTCGACGAGCACGACCGATCTACCCCGCTTACACAGTTCTCTGCCGAGAAAGACAGAAGCGGTGGACTTCCCTACTCCGCCTTTTCCCGATGTGATAACTGTTGTTTTTTCCATAATATACCTCCGAGACACATTCCCACGATGTTATTATAACATATAGACAACAATCTGTCAAATATAATGTTTAGATTTGTTTAAAAAGATTATTAGGTGTCGATCCGAATTCCTATTTAAGGACATTGATGTTTTTGACCGTGTCTTTCTGAACCTCGGAGAAGAAATATTCATCATAGATCGCCTTAACGGCAGGCGCACAGCTAAAGCCGTGCAGACCGTGTTCAACAACTATCGCGACAGCGATCTCGGGATCGTCATACGGTGCGAACGAGATAAAAACGCCGTGGTCGTCTCCTGTGTTCTGAGCAGTACCCGTCTTACCGCCGACTTCGAGCTTATAGTTGCCGAAAACACTTGCGGCTGTACCGTCGAGCGCGGCGGAAAGCATACCTTGCTTAACCGTATCGATAGCGTCTGCGGCAAGCCCTGTTTGTGCGGCAACTTCCGGATCGCTGCCCTTGACGGTTGTTTGCAGATCATAGGATTTAACGCGGTTTAAAAGTCTTGTCTTATAGCGCGTTCCGCCGTTTGCAATGGTTGCGGTATAGGTCGCGAGCTGAAGCGGTGTGTATAAATTATACGACTGACCGATAGCCGCCTGAATAGTATCACCGGCATACCATGTCGCACCGATCGACTGAGCATATTCCGGCCCTGCAAGAACGCCGCTCGCCTCACCTATCTCAACACCTGTTTTAACGCCGAAGCCGAGCTTTCTGCAATAGCTGTTGAGCGAGCCTATGCCGAGTCGGTTGCCAAGCTCATAGAAGAAAACATTGCACGAATACGAAAGCGCCTGTACAACTGTTTCCGAGCCGTGATAGCCCATACATCTGAAGTGCATATTGCGGAAATTATAGCCGCCCGAGCAATAGATAGTTTCGGATTTTTGGACCTTGCCCAGAGTAAGACCGATCGCGGCGACTCCCGGTTTAAAGGTCGAGCCGGGCTGATATGTTCCGTCAAACGCGCGATTGAACAGCGGTTTTAAACTGTTTTTAAGCAGTTTATCATAGTTTTTCTCATAATCCTTCATATTATAAGTCGGATATGTCGCGCTGGCAAGGATATCTCCTGTGTGGATATTAACAACAACCATTGCGCCTGCATTTGCGTTCGGCTGTTTTTTTCCGATCTCGTTTATAACCGATTTAAGACCGTTTTGAGCAACCATTTGCAGATCTATATCAAGCGACAGCATTACAGTATTGCCCGGAACAGCCTCGCGCTCGACGATGGTGCTTACCGTGCCGTCATCATTTCTGACAACCCTGTTCACACCGTCCTTACCCTTGAGATATTCCTCAAAAGCAAGCTCGACGCCGGATTTACCTACACGGTCGTTAAGCGCATAGCCTTTTTGCTTCAGAGTATCCCAGTCCTCCGCATAGATCGGGCCGAGTGTTCCGATCATGTGGGGAGCAAGATCATCATAAGTGTACTCTCTGACGGGAACAGAGCTTATTGTGACCCCCTTCAAAGAATCGCTCGACTCTTTGAGCAGAGCGCGGACACTCTCTGTTATATCCTCCGCAAAGGTATAAGGATACGACACCGAAAAATCCTCATAGTCCATAGTGTATCGTATACCGAGCAATGTGCGGAAAAGCGCGGTGCCCCGGTATTCCGAAAGCTCATACTTTTCGATCATTGCGTCCACGCAGTTATCTGCGGTGGCATAATGATTAAGACCGAGCTTTTGGAGCATGGACGATACATTTCGCTGAGCAAATCCGGATTCCTCCGATGTATCGAATACATATGGCTCGTTTTTGGTCATAGGCAGTTCGTCACGCCATTCGAGATTGTTTTTTTGAAGCAGCCCTACAAGCGTTACAAGTGTTTTATTTATATCCTTGTTTTCCGGCAGATAAGATTTATCGAGCACAATATTATAACCGTCGCGATTGACAGCGATCGGCCTGCCGTAGCGGTCGAGTATCTCTCCTCTTGCCGCTTTGACAGTCACCTTTTGGGAATTTGACGCTGTTGCCTTGACATTGTAGACATCATAATTCAGTATTTGCAGATCTCCGAGGCGCAAAACATAGACGAGGATAAAAGCGACTGCCAGAATGCACAAGACCGCACTTCGGGTGTTTTTAAACCTCGGTCCCATTTTCTCTCTTTCAAAATACATTTATATCCCTCGCTTTAACGCCGCGTCTGCTGCGGCGGTTTCTTGCGGCATACTTTCTTCTCACCGCTTCAAGCTTTTCGGGTACGACGCCCTGCGGACGGCGATACTTATTCTTAAATCCGAACACGACTGTGAACAGTGCATAGATCGGGATCAGCATCAAAATTGTGTAGACCGCGCCGCCAAAATAAAAACTGCGATAGAGGCTCCATGCGCCCTCGCAAAGTGCAGTGCCTGCAATCCATTCGCAAACGGAATTTAAAAATATCGGAATGATCGATAAAAAGACCGCTGTTCGCAGTCGGCGCTGGAAATAAAATTCGTGCATAAGGCTGACTATCAGTGCAAACAGCAGGTAGATCACAGCGTGATATCCCGGAACCGTGAGCGAATTCATGTCGGTCAGCATACCGCAGATCATTCCGAATATCATCGAACGAAGATCGTTCTCATGCGATGCGAAGCAGAGTGTCAGAATGAAAAGCGGCGAAAAATATGAGCCGCCGACGGGTATCATCAGCGGTGTGTACTGTATGAGATATGCGAGAAGCACTGCGGCGGCATATCCGAGATTTTTTCTGAATTTTGGCGATTTGAACAGCCTCACGCGACGCTCCTCCTTCCTGTTGATCTTTAAAATTTACGACGCGGGCTTTAAACTGCTCTGACCGTCAAACGAGGTTATGACCATTACTTCCTCAACACTGAAAACATCGACCGCCGGCTTTATAACAGCGTAATATCCGAGGTCGTTGCCCGACGAGCGAACTTCCGTGACCGTGCCGATGATCTGGCCTTTCGGGAAAACTCCGCCCTCTCCCGACGAGATGATAAAATCTCCCGCGGCAACCGAGTTTTCTCTCGGAAGATATGTTATCTTGCAAAGTCCGGATTTGACAAGCTGCGCGTCGCCTGTGACATTGCCGCTGTCCACCGTTCGGTTATCGAGGGCGGAAACATTAAGGCTCGGGTTCAATATAGTTTTTACAACGCTTTGTGTCAGCGAAACTTCACCGATATAACCTACAAGACCCTGCGAGGTTATAACGGGATCGTAAAGCGAAACGCCGGCGGACGAGCCTGCATTTATCGTGAAGGTGCCGAAGGGCTGAGTCGTATCTCTGCCGATGGCGACCGCAGGCTGGAATTCAAAGCTGGTGTTTTCTTTTTTTATCTGAAGATAATCCTCATAAAAATCGAGCTGGCGCTTTATATCTTCATAATCGGTGAGATTATAATTTGCTTTCGCTAGCTGATCTTTAAGCTCTTTATTCTCCTGCTTCAGCTTTTCCGATGACGAAAAGTTTTCGGCTGTGCCTGAGAAAAAGTCATATACCGCATTGGCGGCGGACTGGAACGGACGGGCAATTGCACCGAAAATGTCCGACTGCGGCGCGTTTATCGCAAAAACGGCTGTTGCGCCGCCGATAAGCGCGATAACAAGCACAATACCGAGCAGTATTTTAAATCGTTTGCTCTTAAAAAAGAAGCGCAAGACTTACAACTCCTTAATAATATTTCGGGCGGTTTTTGAATGTTGTGAACGGAAGATCGAGTTCGAGGCGCTTTTCAAGGCCGAGTGCAACACAGTTCATAGGATCGTTTGCAACGATAACGGGAACAGAAACACGATCGGATATAATGCGGTCGATTCCCGGCAGGTTAGCGCTGCCGCCTGTGAGCAGGATCCCTCTGTCGATAATATCCGCAGCAAGCTCAGGCGGAGTTTTTTCGAGTGTGGAACGGACTGCTTCGATAATGGTCGAGATAGGCTCAGACATAGATTCTCTGACTTCAGCGGCAGTTACGGTGACATTCTTAGGCAGACCGTCGATCATATTTCTGCCGCGAATTTCGATAAACTCGCTGTCGTCGTTTCCGTATTCATAAGCCGAACCGATAGTCATTTTAATATTCTCCGCAGTGATCTCGCCGATAAGCAAATTATGCTTTTTGCGGATATACGAGATTATGGCTTCGTCAAAGCTGTCGCCCGCTGTTCTGATCGAATTGAATGTTACAATGTCGCCGAGCGAAATGACCGCGACCTCAGTTGTGCCGCCGCCGATATCGACGACCATGCTGCCGACCGAATCCCACACAGGGAGATCCGCGCCGATAGCAGCCGCCATAGGCGCTTCGATCAAATCGACCGTGCGCGCGCCTGCCTGACGGGCAGCGTCGAACACGGCTCTGCTTTCAACCTCGGTGACTCCTGCGGGGACGCTGATAAGCACCCTTGCCCTGGAAACAAACGAGCCGCGCATTGCTGAACGCATAAGCTTTTTAAGCATTGCGACTGTTACATCAAAGTCGGCAATAACGCCGTTTTTAAGCGGTTTGACCGCAACGATCGAGCCCGGCGTTCTGCCGATCATTTCTCTCGCTTCTTCGCCGACAGCGCGTACGGTATCTGTCTTGACTTCGACTGCGACGACCGACGGCTCGCTCGAAATTATGCCTTTTGATTTTACGCAAACCCTTGTGTTTGCAGTGCCCATGTCTATGCCGATATCTCTGCTTATTATCTGCATTTTCATTCTCCCTCTGATATATTAAAATTCCGCCTGTCCGAAAACGGGCAGGCTTTCCCAAATTAGCCTTTTAACATTATACTACACTTTTATTTTTTATTCAATTATATTTTACGATTTTTTTGATATTTTTCGGGTTTATCGACACTCCGTTATTCAATTACATATATTTTCATTAAATTGAATTTTTGGTTTTGAAAATGCACATACTTTTACCGAAAACGATGTCGGAGGTAACAGTGCATGGCTTACAACTACAACAAGGTAGAGATCTGCGGAGTGAACACCTCTTTGCTGCCTGTTTTGAAAGAGGAGGAAAAGATGAGGCTTTTAAAGCTTGCGAGAGACGGCGACAGATCGGCAAGAGAAAAGCTTATCTCGGGCAACCTAAAGCTTGTGCTGAGCGTTATTCAGCGGTTTTCATCACGCGGAGAAAACCCCGACGATCTCTTTCAGATAGGCTGTATCGGGCTGATAAAGGCTATCGACAACTTCGACATCACGCTGAATGTGCGGTTTTCAACCTATGCGGTGCCGATGATAATAGGCGAAATACGGCGGTATCTCCGCGACAACAGCACGCTTCGGGTGAGCCGTTCGCTTCGTGATACGGCATACCGCGCAATGCAGGCCAAGGAGCATCTTATATCCGAAAATCAGCGCGAACCTTCGATCGAAGAGATCTCGAACAGACTCGGAATGAAGCGGGAGGAAGTCGTTATGGCGCTTGAGAGCATTGTCGAACCGGTGTCGCTTTATGAGCCCGTTTACTCCGACGGCGGCGACACGCTTTATGTTATGGATCAGGTGGGATCGAACACCGATTCGAGCGACTGGATATATGAAATACTGCTCAAAGAGGTGCTTGAAAAGTTATCCGAGCGGGAAAAACAGATCGTTCGAATGCGCTTTTTTGAGGGCAGGACGCAAACCGAAACGGCAAAGGAGATCGGCATTTCACAAGCACAGGTATCGAGGCTTGAAAAAGGGGTGCTTTCACAGATAAAGGGCATCGTTTGATAAGCAAAAACGGACAGGCCGAAAGACCTGTCCGTTTTCTTTTAACTATTTAGTGTCATACCATGTCCTGCCGCTCTTTACATCGACAGTGAGCGGAACACTGAAGCTGACGGCATTCTCCATTTCTTCTTTCAAAATGCGCTCAACCGCAGTCTGCTCGTTTTCGGGAGCTTCGCAGATGAGCTCATCGTGCACCTGCATGATGAGCTTTGCTTTCAGCCCCTCGGCTTCAAGTCTGCGCTGCACGCGGTTCATTGCGATCTTGATAATGTCCGCCGCCGTTCCCTGTATCGGCATATTCCTGGCGACACGCTCGCCGAATGCGCGCATATTGTGATTGGACATAGAAAGCTCGGGCAGATAGCGCCGTCTGCCGAAAAGCGTTGTGACATAACCTTTTTCCTTTGCTTCGCTTACAATGCGCTCCATATAATCGGAAACGCCCTTATATGTCGATAAATAGCCTTCGATATATGCTTTGGCTTCGCTCACGGTAACGCCTATATCCTTTGAAAGCGAGAACGCTCCGATACCGTAGACGATGCCGAAATTAACAGCCTTTGCGCGAGAACGCAGGACCGGAGTTATCATGTCCTCCGGCAGTCCGAACACCTGCGATGCGGTCACGGTGTGGATATCGGTGCCGTTCTTAAACGCTTTGATCATTGTTTCGTCGGCGGCGATATGTGCGAGCACACGAAGTTCGATCTGGGAATAGTCGGCGTCCACAAGAACACATCCGTCCTGTGCTTTGAAATACTTTCGCATTTGCCGTCCGAGCGGTGTCCGCACGGGGATATTCTGAATGTTAGGTTCGGTCGAGCTCAGTCTGCCTGTTCGGGTTTCGGTTTGCTTGAAGGTGCTGCGGACTCTGCCGTCACTCGATACTACTCTGAGCAGTCCGTCACAATAGGTCGAGCGAAGCTTTGTTATAGAACGGTATTTGAGCAGGTTTTCAACTGCGCCCGACTCATATCTCAGCTTTTCAAGCACTTCTGCATTGGTCGAATAGCCTGTTTTGGTCTTTTTGCCGTGCGGCAGACCGAGCTTTTCAAAAAGCGCTGTGCCGAGCTGCTTGGGAGAATTGAGATTAAATTCATAGCCGACTTCGTCATAGACAGCCTGTGTAAGCTCTTTTTCTTCCCTCTCGAGCGAGCGGGAAAATTCTTTTATACCGTCACAGTCGATCATAACTCCGTCCTGCTCCATTTTATAAAGCGTGAAAGCGAGCGGAATTTCTATATCTGAAAGCAGTTTTTGCTGTTCGTTTTCTTCGATATGTTCAGAAAGCGTTTTATAAAGCCGCTCGATCATATCCGCGTTTGAAATAAGATCGGCATATTCACAGTCAAACGAACGAGGCGGCACTGCATATTTTGCGCCGAGCCTGCCGAGAGAATAGTTACTCTGGTCCGGATCGAGCAGGTATGCCGCAAGCATTGTGTCGAAAGAAATGTCCGCTTTGTCGGAAAGACCGAGCAGATGATAAAGCTGTTTTGAATCGTGCACTGTGATGTTTTTTGCTTTTGCAACGGCAGACGGTATATTCTCATGCAAAATGTAGGCAATATCGCCGCACTTGGCGCACAAAACATCATTTTCAAAATAAAGCGCGCAGCCGTTTATATCCGCTTCGTCATCTTCCATGACGGTTATCGACTCGGATTTTTCAGGCTTTCCTGCCGGCAGCTGCTGAATATCTTTCGGGATTATTCGCTCTGCTATTTTGTACATATCAAGCGAAATAAGCGTTGCCTTGAGTGCCGAAAAATCGGCCGACGGCTCTGTTATCGCTCTTTCGTCTATCGGGACATCACAGCAGATAGTTCCGAGCCAGCGGCTCAAAAATGCGTTTTCCCTGCCGCGCTCCAGCTTATCGCGGACGCCTTTTGTGATTTCGAGCGATTCGAGATCGTTATAGATCCTGTCGATATTGTGATACTGCGCTATAAGCTTGCAGGCGGTTTTTTCTCCGATGCCTGCGACTCCGGGAATGTTATCCGAGCTATCCCCCATAAGCGCCTTGACATCTATAAGCTCGCTCGGCAAAACTCCGTATTTCTCTTCTACCGCCGCAGGAGTGTAGACTGTCGTTTCGGGTCTGCCCGCCTTTGTTGCGGTGATGATCACATTAACACTGTCGCTCACAAGCTGTAAGGCGTCGCGATCGCCCGTTGCGATGACGCATGAATTGCCACCCGATGAATATTTCTTTGAAAGCGTGCCTAAAACATCATCCGCTTCATATCCCTCAAGCTCCAAAACACTGCACCCGTATTCTCTGAGCACTTTCTTGATAAGAGGAAACTGCGGGCAGAGTTCTTCCGGCATAGGGTGCCTGCCGGCTTTATATTCGGCATACTTTTTATGGCGGAATGTCGGCGCTTTTAAATCGAAAGCAACTGCGATTCGATCGGGACTGACCTCATCTTTCAGCTTTTGCAGTATATTCATAAAGCCGTAGACGGCATTGGTGTATGTTCCGTCGGCAGCGGTTAGTAATCTTATTCCGTAGAACGCACGGTTCATTATCGAATTGCCGTCGATCGCAAGCAATTTCATGTGATCTGTCCCCTCTCGTTTATATCGCTCTGTTCAAAACACAGCATCGCTCCGCTTTGCAAGAAAATAACAAAGTGCGACTGATTTCAGGAAATATGCCGCCTATAAATCCGGCTGACATCTGCACTATGATTATACCCCAATCGAGCCGTTTTTACAAGTTTTTTTATTCCGATTCGACCATAGCCGCTTTTTGAGGTGCAATATATATAAATTTAAATGTTATATTTAGATATATTGTACAAATCGTCAAAAAAGCACTTGACATTTTTAAAAATTTAGTGTATTATGAATATACAGAAAAGGGGATATTCCTCAAGGAGGTGGATTCCGGTGGTACACGACCCCCAGGACGACAGCGATTTATGTTCCCGTGCCGCCGTCGGTGACGACGATGCGTTCACGGCACTGCTCGAAAAGTATGTTTCCGTTATACGAAAACGCGCCTACGAATACCACTTCTGCGGAATCGACGCCGAGGATCTGATTCAGGAGGGCACGATTGGTTTGATAAACGCTGTGAAAGCGTATTCGCCGGAATCGGGCGTCGAGTTTTATCCGTTCGCCTGCTTGTGTATTGACAGAAGCATAATCGCTGTCGTCCGAAAAACTCTTAGAAAAAAGCAAATACCTCATGATATGCTCGTTCCGCTCGATGAATCGCTGACGCTTTCCGAGGCAGACGATCCCGAGCGGATGATTATAGAAACAGAAAGCTTTGAAAGGCTTATGAAATCGGTGAAAGCAAAGCTTTCGGAAAATGAATTTAATGTCCTGAGCCGATATCTGCATGGCGAGAGCTATCGGGATATCGCGGCAAATCTCCAATGTGATCCCAAGGCAGTCGATAATGCGATGGTTAGGATCAGGCGTAAATTAAAGCGAGGCCGAATGTCTCAATAAATCGGCAAATATTCAAAGCGAGGTATAGGACAATGTACGAAGACAAGACACTCAAATGTCAGGATTGTGGAGAAGATTTTGTTTTCACAGCCGGCGAACAGGAATTTTATGCGGCGAAAGGGTTTGTAAACGTTCCCAAGCGGTGCAAAAAGTGCCGCGATGAGAAAAAGGCTCAGATCCGCGCAAGCAGGGAAATGTTCATAGGAACTTGTGCAAACTGTGGTGGTGAGGCAAGAACCCCTTTTGAACCCAAGGACGACCGACCTGTTTATTGCAGCGAATGTTTCGCCAAGCTTAAAGAGAACGACTAACGGGTTTATCCGTTTGATACATATGTTCGACATTGGAAAGACAGGGGCTTGATGTCTCTGTCTTTTTTTGCAGTGCTACTTGAAAACAGTCATTCGGCGTGTTATAATCTTAGTGCTTAAATCGTTGAGCGAAATTCACACATAAATCAGGGGGCTCCTACAGATGTCGAAACAAAGAGATTCGGGAATCGAGCTTATGAGGATAATTGCCATGCTCATGGTCGTCGGACTGCATGCATTGCTTTACGGTGATTATCTTGAGGCTGTCAGTTCCTACAACGGCGTAATAAAGGATTCTGCTTACCTTATCAGAATAATTTTTGCACCGTGTGTCAATATGTTTGTTATCATATCGGGCTATTTTATGGTCACTTCATCGTTCGACCTTAAAAAGACATGTAAGCGGACATTCTCTGTTTATAAAATAATATTTTTCTATTCCGTTGTGCTGAGCGTTCTTGTGCTTATTTTAGGACCTCAGTACTACACCGTAAACGGAGTTACCGAAAATCCTGTTAACATTATTGTCAGAATGTTTATCCCTGTTTCGTCCTCACAGTGGTATTTCTTCACAAGCTATATTTTCATGTGTCTTTTAGCACCGTTTTTGAATATTGTGCTTCAAAAGCTGACAAAGAGACAATATCTTTTCCTTATACTTGTGATTGGATTTTTCCTGAGTGTCTGCCTTACTTTAGCGTGTATTAAACCGCTTTCGGACTGGATCCATATTTCTTACCACGAGGCACTCAAAGAAGGTAAAAGCGTTTTCTGGTTTTTATACATATATGCGCTCGGAGGATATGTGCGGCTTCATGTAAAGCCTCAGCCAAAACCGAGATTTCGCTATCTTCTGGTCGCTGCGATTTGTGCTGCGATCGGATTCACACTGTATATCACGGCACAAAAATCGCTCACCTACGACAGAGTTTATATCGACTATGTCAATCCTCTTATTATTATCTTTGCGGTTTGTATGCTGCTGTTTTTCCGCGATCTGCATTTTCACAGCAAAATTGTCAACACGATCGCTTCCGCGACTATCGGTGTTTATGCTATTCACGAATTTAAGTTTTTACGCGAACCTATTTGGAGCTTATTTGATCTGAAGCACAGGGATTTCTCAAATATCTGGAAGGATCTTTTTATGTTTGCGGGTATGACATTGGCCGTATTTTTCGGCTGTGTTTTGTGCGATATTATAAGGCAGCAGATATTCAGATTTGCGGGATTTTGCGCACGAAAGATCAAGACCGTGAACGCGGCGAAAAAACAATCTTCACTTCATTGATTTTTCTGTTGACATACTGCCGGTTTTGTTGTATATTAGTAATAAGAATAATTCTTAATTTTAATTTCGGAGATAATATATGACAAAACAACGACAGCTTATCTTTCGCATTCTGCATGAATCCGCCGGACACATGACAGCGGAGCAGATATATGATGCGGCAAAAAAGGAGATGCCCGGGCTTGCGATCGGCACTGTTTACCGCAACTTAAAGCTGATGAGCGAGAGCGGCGATATTCTTCATGTTCCGCTTCCCTCTGCACCCGATATTTACGATAAGACGGCGTATCACCATGATCATATGGTGTGTGATCGATGCGGTGCGGTGTGTGACTTTCCCGGAAACGGTGTGGCGGAGTTTTTATCCGAGCAGTGCGGCGAGAAGATCGTTTCATATGAGCTTGTTGTTCATCACATCTGCGATGAATGTAAGAATAATCAGAATTAAAAAAAAAGCTTCGGAGTATATGCTCCGAAGCTTTTTACTTTGAGAATATAAGTGTCAGCGGAAATTCACCGTCGGTTTTGAGAGAAAGCGGGCGGTACTCGCTGTCGAGCGTCAGCTCATATGACGTGCTGCCGACATTACCTTTCAAAAGAAATCCGCTTTCCGTCTTTTCGGCGGACGAACTGCCCGAAAGCACACTGTCAAGCACACCGCACACCGTTGAGACAAATGCCAGCTCACCGATCTCGCCGCAGCCGAAATTGAAATCTATTCCGCAAAGGCTGAGCTTCACGCCGCTGTTTTCAAAAACCGCAGTCATACCGCTCAGCGTCTCGGGTTTGTAGATATTTATCTTATAGCCGCCGTTTTCGCTCTCGGAGAGCTTGCCCGAAATCGAAAGCTCATTATATTTCGCCTGAAAACCGACCATAAACGCCGATTTTTCGGGCAAAACAGTCATTTTTTCGGAGCATGACGGCAGGATCAGCGATATGACAAAAACAAGGATGAGCAATATCAGCGCGGTTTTTTTCAAAAAATCAGTCCGTTTCGAGTTTTTTGAATACCATAGGCAATGTCTTCATCATGAGCGAAGGACAGGTTGACGCTTCGGAGTACATATTAGCCGCAACATCGCCTGCCGCACCGTGTATATACACCGCACTGCACACCGCCGAAAGATACGGCATACGGCAGATAAGCGCCGCCATTATACCGCAAAGCATATCGCCGCTGCCGCCCGTTGCCATGCCCGCATTGCCGCTTGTGTTGGCAAATATTTCGCCGTTTTGCGATATAACCAGCGTTTCATGGCCTTTTAAAACAAGCGTTACATTGTGCTCTTTTGCAAAGCTCTGCCCGATCTCAAGGCGGTTTTCCGCTATCTCCCGCACTCCGACACCGCACAAGCGCGACATTTCGCCGAGGTGCGGCGTCAGGATCATCGGTGCATTTGCGGATCTGATAATACTGAGGTCGCGGCTGAGACAATTCAGTCCGTCGGCATCGATTATCATGGGGACTGTGCTGTTTTTCACAGTCAGCCGCAGCAGCTCTTCTGTTGTTTCAGACTGACCCATTCCGCAGCCGAAAACCACACAATCGGCTTTTTTGAGCGCCGAGAGCAGATCGCATGCGGCGGTGTTGCCATAGGGAGTGTAGACCGCTTCGTGTAATGATGAAGCCACGATAGGATATATGCTCTCAGGGCAGAAGATATGACAAATGCCGACTCCGCTTTTGACAGCAGCCTCTCCCGAAATGACAGCAGCTCCCGCCATGCCGTAGCTTCCCGTTATCATAAGTGCTCTGCCGAAGTCGCCTTTGTGCGCTGTTTTTTCGCGCTTTAAGGTGTTTTTCTTAACAAAATCATAGTCTATTAAATTCATAACAGCCTCCCAAAAGCCATAGAATTAAAATGCAAGATATAAGCGGAGGTGACAAAATGAAAAGGCATGGTAATGCACTCCGGTGTATTGCTGCGGCGGTTGCCGTTGCACTTGCTGCTTTCTCCGTTTTCTCCGATACGCTCAGAGCGCCGTTTATATATATCTCCGACAAAGCTGCGGTTGCCGCCGCAATGATCCCGAAATTCACCGCCGCCGATAAGGCACCGACGAAAACTAAAGCCGCGGCAAAACCGGATACAGCACAAGCTGAAAAACAGGCTCAGACGGCTGTGCCGACCGCCGCTCCCACAACCGCTGTGAAGGCGGTGCTTTCGGGCGCCAAAGGCAAGATAAAAAAGCAGACTATCGGATTTTCCGGCGCAACAAATGTTCAAAATTTGCACATTGCGAATAAGACAGGAGTCGAGATAGACGCGGCAAAACAGATAAAAATAAAGCCGAATTTTAAAATTGTTAAAAGTGATAAGCCGCAGGTTCTGATAATGCACACCCATGCTACCGAATGTTTTTATCCGACAGAATCCGATGTTTATCTTGAAAGCTGGGCGACCCGCACGACCGATTCAAAGAAAAACACGCTGGCACTCGGACAGATCATCACAGACGAGCTGAATGCCGCCGGAATAAAGTCGATACACGACACCACTCAGCATGATGCCGAAGCATACAGCGGCTCTTACGAACGAGCGAGAAAGACAATAAAATCTTATCTTGAAAAGTATCCGTCTATCGATGTTGTGCTCGATATTCACAGAGATGCGATAACCTACGACGACGGCACAAAGCTCTGCCCCACCGTTGAAGTGAACGGCTCGAAAGCGGCTCAGATAATGATCGCGACAGGCTGTAATTCCGGAAGCGTTACCGAGCACAGAAACTGGATCGAGAACTTTCGCTTTGCAATTCGGCTTCAGCAGTCCTGCGAGCAGAAATACGGAAAATTTGCCCGACCGTTGTACTTTGTCTCAAAAAAGTATAACCACGATCTGACCTATGGTTCGCTGCTTGTTGAAGTCGGCAGCGAGGCGAACACGCTTGAGCAGGCAAAGTATTCGGCGCTGTTGCTCGCCCGCGCGCTGATCCCTGTTTTAGAGGGTCTGCAATGAGCGGTAAACACCGACTGCAACTGCGAGAATTTTTATCTCAGGCACAACGAGCGGCAGTGACTGGCTGTCGTTCGTGAGAGTGAAATAGCCGTCCTCCGAGCCGCCGAAACGGCGCAGGAGCGTTTGCCTGCCTGTGTTGACAATGACGATATTGCCTTCCTTTGCAGTGCTGCAACGCTCGAAAATGAGTACATCGCCGGTGTTTAAGTCCTGAAACTCCTTGGACGAACGCATTTTAAGCGCAAAAAGCGAACCCTTTGCGTTTGTTTCAAGCATCTCCGACGGTTTATCGGAAACAAAGTCGGCAATGCCGCCGAACAGCGGAACGCTCGCAATTGCTCTGTGCAGTCTTATCGCTCTTGCCGAACCGTGTTCCCGCTCGATATGACCGCTCTCGCAAAGGCTGTCGAGTGCACGGTGGACAGTGGAAGTTGAGCGGATCCCTGTCGCCTTGCATATTTCCCTCACAGACGGCGGAACAACGCCGTCAAACCGCTTTAAATAATCAAGCACCGCTTTTTCCGACGGTTTCATCTGATCACTCCCTGCAAAACAAATGTTCGCCCGAATTTCAGGCATATTGCTTTAAAATCCCCTCGCAACCGGCTTTAATATCTGTGAGCGTTTGCTCAAAATTGCCGGTGTACCACGGGTCGGCGACATCGCCGCCGCGATCGGTATAGTCGAGCATAAGGCACATTTTTTCATCCGGATCTCCGCCGAAAAACGCATTCATTCTGCGAAGATTATCTTTATCCATTGCGATCAAAAGGTCAAATTCGTCATAATCGGCACGGGTTATTTTTCTCGCGCGCTTAGAACTGCAATCGATTTTGAAGCGGGAAAGCACGCGCTTTGTGCCGCTGTGGACGGGGTTGCCGAGCTCTTCCGACGAGACAGCCGCCGAACGGATATAGAATTTATCAGAAACGCCCTGCTCTTTTGCCATGTACGACAAAAGGTATTCCGCCATTGGGCTTCGGCAGATATTGCCGTGGCAGATAAAAAGGATCTTTATCATTTTTTCTCCCGTTAATGTATATTTTGATCTTTACTCAAATTGCCGTACTCTGCACCGCTTGCAAGAATCGGAGTTTATGACCTATCGAAACCGCGGTGCACAAGCGGAAACATCTACACTGTAATTATAATACCTTATACAAGTTTATGTCAATGAAAAAAGCGAACTTTCGTTCGCCTTTTTATTTGTTATTTATTATTCGCTTTCTGCTGAAATTTTTCGGCATTGACGATAAAACGCTCGTGCGTTCCTTTTCCTATGAGTCCTCTCTCATCGCTCGCTTCGACATCAAAGCAGAGCCGTCTGCCGTCGATCCCGCTGAGTGTGCACTTCGCCGTGACTTTCATGCCGACAGGTGTTGCGGAAAGGTGCGAGACATTCATCATTGTTCCGACAGATGTCTGTCCGTCCTCCAGCAACGGCTGAACGCACTCTGCCGCAGCCTTTTCCATAAGCGCGATCATCGACGGAGTTGCAAAAACCGAAAGACTGCCGCTGCCGACCGATTTCGCGGTGTTCTGCGGTGTGACTTCGACACTGCATTCATTCTGAATACCAACTTCAAGCATATCAGTTCTCCTTTATGGCAATATCTATAATATCCTGTATTTTGTCCGCTATATGGCAAGCTCCCGACTCTTTGAGTTCTTCTTCGGTGCGAAAGCCCCAAAGAACGCCGACCGACTCGATCTCTGCGTTTTTCGCTGTCTGCATATCGACCGACGAATCGCCGACAAAAAGACAATCGTCCCTATCGACTCCGAGCATATTCATGACCATTCTGACACCGGACGGATCGGGCTTTGTTTTGACTGTCTCGCTCTGACCCACGACAAGATCAAAGGTGTCGGGAAAAAAGTGAGATATGACCTTTGTTGCGGCAGGCTGAGCTTTATTTGTGAGAACAGCGATTTTAACGCCGCTTTTCGAAAGGCTTGATAACAGCTCCCGAATACCGCTGTACGGTTTGGTTTTATCAAGCGAATGCTCCGCATATCTATCAAGGAATGTCCGAAGCAGAGCCGAATGTATCTGCTCATTATCACGCATATCGGCAGGCAGCACTCTTGTTGCGAGCACCGACATACCGTTGCCCACAAAATATTTATAAGCCTGTGTTTCATATGTCGGCAGACCGTGCTTTTCGAGGGCATAGTTCATGCTGTCGGCAAGATCATCGAGCGTGTTGAGCAATGTGCCGTCAAGATCGAAAATAACCGCTTTTTTCATATCATCAATTCCCTGTTTTGATATTCACCCAAAGATCTGTCATCTTCTGATTTGCTTCATCGGAAAGTGTTTTAAACATTTCGACTTTGCCGAAATCATCGGGATAAGCAGCGCTCGCCATTTCCTCGCCGTACTCCTCGATAAGCTCCTGCTTATGCTGAGCCGCCACTTCTTTCTGCGGTGACGAATAATAGATATATTCGATATTTGCGAGTGCAACATCGGTGCGGCACATATAGTTTATAAACTGCTCCGCCTGTGCCTTATGCTCGCTGCCTTTCGGAATACACATTGCATCAACAAAAATGTTTGTTCCCTCTTTCGGAACCGTGAAACGAAGATCCTCATTCTCAGCGCACATCATAAGGCAGTCGCCGATATAATAGGGGGCTATCCAAGCGTCGCCGTTGGGCATTTTTTCGAGGATCTGATCCATTGTATAAACCGGAGATACCTTCTTCTGATCCTTCAGAAGCTGAGCTGCTTTTTCAAGCTCTGTGCTGTCCTCCGAGTTGACCGACTGTCCGAGCAAAAACTGTGCTATACCGAAAGCATCTCTCTGATTATCGAACATAAGAATATTGCCTTTATATTTCTCATTCCAAAGGATATTCCACGAATCCACCTTTTCGGTCACATACTGAGGATTATAGACAAGCCCGACTCTGCCTGCGGTGTAGGGAACGGTGTATTCGCAATTCGGATCATACGAAACACTTTCGCCCGATTTATATTTATCATCGATAAGCGAGTAGTTGGGAATGTTGGAATAGTCGAGTTTTTCGAGCATATCCTCTTTTATCATTTTGCCGATCATATAATCGGACGGAATGATAACATCATAACTGACACCGCCGATCTTGAGCTTGTTATAAAGCTCCTCATTGGTCTGATAAGTCGTGTAATTGACGGTGATACCCGTTTCCTTTTCAAACTGCTTTATAACATCGAGCGTGCCGTCTGTGCCGTCGGAAATATATTCTCCCCAGTTATACACATTGAGAGTTATATTCTGCTTTTCGGCAGAATCCGAGCTGCCGCACGAGCAAACAGCCATCGCCATAGCGGCAGCAAGAACTGCCGCAAAAATCTTCTTCATTTTCTTCATAGATACGATCTCTCCTTTTTAAGGTCATTTTTATTTTCACGCATTTGCCTTATATTGACGATCAACAGAAGCAAAAGCACTGTTACAAACATTATCGCCGAAAGCGCATTGATCTTTGGACTGATACGCTTTTTGGTCATTGAATAAATGACGAGCGGCAATGTCTGAGAGGTCGGGCCCGATGTGAAATAGCTGATAACAAAATCATCGAGCGAGAGTGTGAACGCCATGATAAGCCCTGTTATAACGCCGGGCATTATTTCGGGCAAAATGACTTTTCTGAGCGCCGACATCGGCGTACAGCCGAGATCCAACGCGGCTTCATAGCTATGTTTATTCATCTGCCGCAGTTTCGGGAAAACCGAAAGCACAACATAGGGGATATTGAAAGTTACATGTGCGATTACCAATGTCGCGATATTCAGCGAGCAATCAAAACCGAGCTTTGAAAGAACACCGATAGCGAACACGAACAGCAGGCTCATTGAAACGCCTGTTACGATCTCGGGGTTGACCATCGGGATATTGTTGACGGTCATCATAGCGTTTTTGAGCTTATTGTTCATCGAATAGATACCGATCGCGGCGGCTGTTCCGATGATCGTTGCGACAAGTGCGGACACGACTGCGACGATAAGTGTGTTTGCGAGAGCGTTCATTATCATACCGTCTTTAAAAAGCTCGCCGTACCATTTGAGCGAAAAGCCTGTGAACATAGAACGGCTTTTCGACTCATTGAACGAAAACACGATAAGAATAACGATAGGTGCATACAGAAATACAAAGATAAGTGCGGTGTAGATCTTTGAAAGGATTTTCATATCATGCCCACCTCGCTTTCTCTGTCGCCGAAGCGGTTCATAAACATCATGGTTATCAGCACAAATATCATCAGCACAAGCGAGAGTGCCGCACCGAGATTCAGGTTATTGGCACCGCCGACTATCTGAAGCTCGATGATATCGCCGATCATCATGGTTCCGCCGCCGAGCATTTTCGAAATGATGAATGTTGACGCCGCAGGAACGAAAACCATTGTGATACCCGAAACGATACCCGGAACAGACAGCGGAAAAATAACTCTCCTCAGCACTCCTAACCTGCCGCAGCCGAGATCCTGAGCCGCTTCGATAAGTCGGTTATCGGTTTTCGCCATTACCGTGTAGATCGGGATTATCATAAACGGCAGGAAATTATAGACCATGCCGAGGACGATAGCGCCGTTTGTGTTGATAAGCTGGAGCTTTCCGATACCGATAAGCTCCAGAAACTTGTTTATAAGGCCGTTTTTCTCAAGCAGTGTCATCCATGCATAAGTCCTGAGCAGGAAGTTGAGCCACATGGGCATCATGCAGAGCATAACAAGAGTTGCCTGAACATGCTTTTTTGAACGCGAAATGATGAACGCGAGCGGATACCCGAGCAGCAGGCAGATGAGTGTTGAAACAGCGCCGAGCACAATAGAGTCGACAAATGTACCGGTGTAATCCGCGACACGGACTATATTATCGAATGTGAATGCACCCGAACGGTCGGTAAACGCGAAGTATACTACCATTATCAACGGAACGATGACGAAGATCGCCGTCCACACAAGGTAGGGCGCAGCCAGTGTTTTTTTCATTCTTCGTCCTCCCCGCAATTCTCTTCGGAATAGATCGGGACATCCGATTTTTTCATTATATGAATATCGTCCGGCAGAACATTGATCCCGACGGTATCTCCTATATTCTCAAACTTTGTGGACTGAACCAGCCATTCAAACCCGTCGCACCGCATGATCATTTCATAATGAACGCCTTTGAAAATGCAGCTCTCAACTGTGGCAGTGAGTTTAGCGCTCTCTGCGGGAATTATCTTTATATCCTCAGGACGGATAACGACATCGACCGCCTCGTTATCAAGAAAGCCTTTATCGACACAATCAAAATCCTGACCGAGAAAATTGACAAGCAGATCCCGCTTCATTATTCCGGAGATAATGTTTGATTCGCCGATAAAGTCGGCAACAAAGGCGTTCTGCGGTTCATTGTATATATCTATCGGTGTGCCTATCTGCTGGATCTTACCGTCGTTCATGACGACGATCGTGTCCGACATAGAGAGCGCTTCCTCCTGATCGTGCGTTACATAAACAAATGTGATACCGAGCTTCTGCTGGATCTTTTTAAGCTCAAGCTGCATGCTCTGCCGGAGCTTTAAGTCGAGCGCCGCAAGCGGTTCGTCGAGCAGCAGCACCTTAGGACGGTTGATAACGGCGCGTGCAATGGCGACCCGCTGCTGCTGACCGCCCGACAGCTTTGTTACCGAGCGTTTTTCAAAGCCTGTGAGTCCGACAAGCGCGAGCATTTCATTCACCCGTTTTTTTATCTCGTCCTTCGGGGTTTTGCTGACTTTCAATCCGAAAGCGACATTATCATAAACATTAAGGTGCGGAAACAATGCATAGCGCTGAAAAATTGTGTTCACATGGCGCTTATACGGCGGTATTCCGCTCATTTCCTTGCAATCAAAAAGGACTTCGCCGGAATTCGGTTCGACAAAGCCGGCTATGATCCTGAGCGTTGTCGTTTTACCGCATCCGGACGGCCCGAGCAATGTGACAAATTCTTTATCCTTAATGGATAAATTAAGTCCGTCAATAATGCGTTCGCCGTCAAATTCTACAACGATGTCCTTTAATTCGATTATATTCTTTTTTTCCATTTTGCATCCCCCTTTGCGGCAAAGACCACGTAAGCCGAATAACAGCTCTGCGCAACCCCACACCACGCTAACCGCAGCCCCCGCAAAGAGTTTTTACAAATCGGAAAAATTCCGACTGCAGCATACGGTTTCACAGACGCAAAATGCGTCACGGTCCCTGTTAAGAACTGCGCGATGTGAACGATCTGATTTTTAAGATCGCCTGATAATTATTCAATTTTATTGAACGGTATAGCACAGATGCAAAAAATCGTGCAAGATTACTATACAACCTTGCGCGTATAATGTCAAGTGTTTTTTAATAATTATACAAGTAATTTTACTTTCATTTGTTTGTTTTTTCAAGAATTTCGAGCGCGATCTGCTTCGGAGTACGGTTATCGCAGGAAACTAAGCAGTCTGCCGCAGAAAGATACCTCTCCCGCCGCTCCTGCATCAGTTCTTTCACAGCCTTTTCCTTATCATCGCGCTGAAGAAGCGGACGGCTTTTATCGTTTTTAAGTCTGCTCAGCACAGTCTTTGCGGTCACGGAAAGATAAAATATCCTGCCCGATGTTTTGAGTATCTCCACATTATCAGCCCTCAAAACAACGCCACCGCCGGTTGATATAACGGCGTTTTGCATAGATGCTGCCTGTGTTACGGCAGCCTTTTCGGCATCTCGGAAATACTGCTCGCCGTGTTTTTCAAAAATATCGGAAATACTCATTTTTTCATTTCGGACTATCAGCTCATCGGTATCCACAAACTTTCTGCCGCTGAGCTTTGCAATGAGCTTTCCGACAGTTGTTTTTCCTGAGCCCATGAAGCCGCAAAGCACGATATTCACGCTCAAAACTCCTCTCTCATCTTTCGGTCGGTCATCTCGGTGAGGCGATCGAGGTCATCGTCGGAAAACTGTGCGCCGTACCATATTGTCTGAGCGCGCGCCGCCTGATACACGAGCATCGGCATACCGTAGGCCACCTTTGCACCGTTTGCCGACGCGAGCTTTGTGAGCGCGGTCTCGCGGGGATTATAAACAGCGTCCAGCACAGCTGATGCGCTTTCAACAAGCTTTTTATTTGCAGGAAGCTGACCGATGAGCTTCGGATACATTCCCGCAGGTGTGCCGTTTATCAAAAGGTCGTAATTCTCGTTTGTATCAGCATCATGCCCGATAACTTTAAGATCGATACCGTATTCAAGATCAAAGCTTTGCTTGAAATCAGCCGCCATTTTCTCATCGACAGCGCAAACCGTCAGTCGGCAGCCGTGCTGCAAAGCGGCATGAGCCATCATTCTGGCGACGCCGCCGCAGCCGCAGAGCAGAACATTGCCCGAAAGCTCGATGCCCGATCTGCCGAGCGAATAAAGCATACCGTCGTAATCGGTGTTGTAGCCGATGAGCTTGCCGTTGTCGTTTTTGACGGTATTGACCGTCTTCATTTTGGCGGCAATTCCCTGCACTTCATCGAGCAGCGGAATAACGGCAATCTTATGAGGGATAGTGACATTGAATCCCGAAAGTCCCGAAAACGCTTCTCTGTTCAGCTTTTCGGGCGGCAGTTCAAGCTTTTCATATTCGGCTTCAACGCCTGCGAGGCGGAACAGTTCATTATGTATAAAAGGCGACATTGAATGTCCGAGAGGGTAGCCTGTGAGCGCAAATTTCATTTTTTAAAACTCCTTTTAAAAAATTTTTCAAAAATATATTGACAAACAGATGATTTTCAAATATTATTTAATAACGGACAGCATATAAATTTTATCACAGTTTATCCGTTTTGTCTACAAAAAAGATGTAAAGGGAGGCATGGTGTATGATTTTTGAAAAAGTAAGCAGCGCTTTGGCTGATCAGTTCAGCGTTGATGTATCCGAGATCACAATGGATACCAATATCATGGAGGATCTTGAAGCGGATTCGCTTGATCTTGTTGATCTGGTTATGGCGCTTGAGGACGAATTTGATATTGAATTCCCCGAAGACAAGATCGACAATTTTAAGACTGTCGGCGATGTTGTGAACTACATTGAGGAAAACAAATAATAATTTTTAAACCGCCTGATAATATCAGGCGGTTTTTTTTAAATCCAGAACAATGTCCATTCGGCAAATTCGCGGAAATATTTTTCGATAAGATACATATCAAGATCGATCTGTTTTCCGAACACACCGAAGGAAAGGACACCGTCGCTCACGGCGTTCTGCGCATGGGACGACACACTGTAACCCTCGGCTTCGTCTATCTTCATTGAGCAGACAACGCCGAAAACGCAAAGGCAGAGTATCACTGCGGTGATCGCCGCCGATTTGAAAAAAGCGCGGATATATTTCAAAAAAACAGCTCCTTTCCTGCCAATTTATCTTTGACAGGAACAGAGCTGTTATTCTTTAAGTCCGAGGTTAAATTTTAGGGGATTTTCTGCGATTTAATGCCAAATTCATGACGACATAAACGCCGAGCGATATAATTCCCGCAGCACTTAAGAGCAGACCTTCTTTAAGCCCAGGTGTTTTGAATCTGAAGCTCAGTTCATGCTCCCCCGCACCGACCTCGACCGCCATAAAGCCGATATTTGCTTTATAGATCTTAGCCGGAGAACCGTCAACATACACTTCCCAGCCGCTGTGATACGGTATGCTCACAAAGCAGAGCCCTTCGTTGCGGGTCTTCATAGTATAGCCGCCGTTATCCTTCCTGAAGTCGCTGACAGCGGTTTTCCGAAGAAGCGAACAGGCCTCGCCTACATTTGCATCTGTCGCAGATCCGTTCTCCGCGGCACTGACAACATCGTAGTCATACATCAAAGAGCCGATATCTTCATCGTCGATAAGACAGCCGTAGAGCATGGCAGTGTCATTTCCGATTGTCGTTATAGTGGATTTTTCGATCGACGAGCGTTTCATAATGCTGTTATATACAAAGCCCGCACCTATATAGTTTTGATTTTCATAGATCAGAAAATTACCGCTCGTGTAGGCATATTTAAATCCTTCAACGGCAGGTGTGCCGTCGGCGGACACAAAACGCGCCTGCTCATTGGAATTGTCGCCCGAATAGTCGGCGATATATTTAACGCCGAGCAGTGTGCGCGTTGCGTAATGATGGGTTGCGGGAGATGATGTCACATCGCGTTTATCGCCGATAAATTTATAATAATCGGTGACAGACGCAGGAACGATCGAATGAAAACAGCTTATTGTTCGCTTATCCCAATACATCGGCGCATTTGTTTCATAAGAATAAACTTCTATACGGCTGCCGTTTGACTCTTCGATATCGGGGCGGTTTTTCAGCAGTCCGCTCTCTGAAAACGAAGTCGCATCAGCATCGGACGCTCTGCCTGCATAGACCATATACATACCCGACAGCGAGCATACCGCGATCGTTGCGGCGACTGCAAGCGAAGCATACCGCCGAAAACCGTACTTTCGGGAACGGTAGACAAGAGCCGCGGCAACAAGCGACAAAAGAGCAAGCACGCAGTTTGCATAAAATCTTATCGGATTCCATTCATTTGAATCGGGATCGGAGCCGAGTTCAAACAGACCTATCCGCTGGGTTTTAACACCGTTGATCTCTGAGACGGACGGAATAAATCCGACGCACAAAACTATCAGCGCAGTTATGATAAAGGTGTAGCGCAGACCTCGCTTTATGTCAAATTCGCCGGGGCTGTCGAAGCAGACGGCTGTGGCAAGACACATCATCAGAGTCGGCATGAAGAACCAGCGGGCATAGTAAGCGGTGTTCAGCATGACAAAAGAGCTGTTGAGCGCGGGGATAAAGGCGCAGATAAGACAGAAAATGAGCAGTCTTCTGAGCCAATTTCCTTTTTTGCTGATAAGCAGAGCGATAACGCCGCTTGTTGAAAAGAGCGGAACATAAGCCGAAAGGCTTGCCCAATTTGTGTTTGCGCCCTCGACATAAAGCGGATACGACGGCATATCCGACGGCATGAATATCGAGATGAAGATATTTGCGTACAGCCTCGGATTTCCGTAGAGCAGAAGATCCCAGCCGGAAAGCGTCGAGGTCGCTCGTGAATTTTCGAGCACCTCCATTACAGACGGCACAAAAAACGCCGACGCTATCATCACTCCGACAACGGATTCAAACGCAACGCACAAAATCTTTCTGAAGCGCGTGTCCCAATCGCCCGACAGCGCACGCATTATGAAATACGGAACCAAGAACACCGCCATTGCGATAAAGAAAAAGTAGTTGGCAACGGCGCACAGGGCAACAAACAGCGCAAACACGCCTTTTCTGTTGTCCTTCATCAGCATCTCAAGACCCAAAAGCAATAACGGGAAGAACACTATCGCTTCATGAAAGTGATTGAAAAACACATTATAAAGTGAAAATCCCGAGAAGGCATAGAGCAGTCCTCCGACTACCGCAAAGACCGCATTTTTGACAAATCGGCGCACATAGACTGCGGCAAAGGTCGCCGCAAGCACAAATTTCAGTATTAAAACAGGCCCTAAAAGATACGGCACAAACTCTGTCGGAAACGGCAGGGTGAGCCAGAAAAACGGGCTTCCGATAACATAGAAGCTATATGATCCGATGAAGTTTGCACCGAGGTCAGTGTAGTCGTTCCAAAAAATATCCCCCGAACGCACCGCTTTATGACACAGCATATTAAACGGAATCTGCTGAGCGTTATAGTCGCCGTAGTAATAGAAAACGCCGTTGCCGATCACTATTATCGGAACAAACATAAGGCAAGCCGCCAAAAGTGACAGCAGCACTGTTTTCAGCAGATATTTGTCGTTAACTTTCAACAGAGGGCTTTTCACAGCTGTCATAACATTTCCCCTTTTCATAGGCTTTTTATAAGATCGGATATGACTTCTCCCGCAATAGTCAGTCCCGCGACAGACGGAACATAAGATATGCTTGCAGGCGTTCTGTCGCCGTCGGGCGGTATTATCGGCTTTGCCTTTGAATACAGCACCTTAACGCCTTTGACTCCTCGTTTTTTCAGCTCCGTCCGCATAACGCGTGCAAGCGGACAAACAGATGTTTTTGAAATATCGCAGATCTCGAAATCGAGCGACAGCTTGTTTCCCGTTCCCATGCTGCTGATGACATTAACGCCCGCCGCTTTCGCTCTTGATATTATCTCGAGCTTTGCCGTGACGGTATCAACGGCATCCACAACATAGTCGTAATCGGAAAGGTCGATCTCATCCGCGGTTTCAGGCAGATAAAACAGCTTTTTTTCGATCACATTGATATCGGGGTTAATGTCCGAAACTCTGCTCGCGGCAACTGCGACTTTGTCCTTACCGAGCGTTGAATGAAGCGCGATAAGCTGGCGGTTTATATTTGATTCGCATACTGCATCACCGTCCACAAGACACAGTGTGCCCACCCCTGCGCGGGCAAGAGCCTCAACGACATACGAGCCGACTCCGCCGATTCCGAAAACTATGACCTTGCTGCTTTTAAGCCGATTGAGCGCCTGCCCGCCGATAAGCCTCTGTGTTCTCGAATAAATCTCCGACATCTTTTCTCCTTTATACGCGGCTGTCAGTGCCGCTCATCTTCATTATCAAACCGCTCGCAAAATCTGCCTGCAAACGACGGCTTTTCACCCTCGGTATACAAATGCGAAAGGTCGCCGAACGACTGCACCCTGAACACCGCAACACCGTTTACGCGCTCCTCGGTGTAGATCGTTGTTACAGATGTGGGAGCCGCCATTGTGTGCTGCCACAGCGGAACAGGCGAAACGCCGAACAAGTGCGACAGCAGCACGCATTCAACGCCGAAATGGCAGAACAGCGCGATGACATCGTTGTTTGGGCGCACTGCCTTAAAGATCCTGCCGTTGTGGACATAGCCGTGAGACTTCAGCATTTCATCGAACTGTGCAGTGACCCATTTATATTCACGCTTAACATCGGACTTTCGATAGATCGGCGAATCATACCACTTATAAGCCGAATAATAGACATCATTCGCAGTGAAATCCGTGGGCAGAAGATCCCAGCAGCAACCCTTCTGAACGCCCTTCGGATACTCGATAGGCGCTTTAAATTCTCTGAGCCATTCGCAATACTGTGCGGTCTTTCCGAGGCGCTCCAAAGTGGCACTTGCAGTGTCCTTTGCTCTGCCGAGGGTGGAGCAATAGTAATAGTCAGCCTGCTCGCGTTCCATTCGCTTTGCGAGCAGCTGCGCTTCTTTCCAGCCCTTTTCGGTGAGAGAATCTATTGAATAATCCGGATCGCCGTGGCGAATTATAAGCAGTTTCATTTTTCGTCCTTTCCGATGAAAAACACCGATAAAACAGCAATTTTCTTCATGTTTTCATAATATCAAAAATCCCGCTGTTTGTCAACAAACAAAGATTTTTTAAAACAGGGGTTGACAGCTAACGATTATTAGCTTATAATAAAGCTAATAATCGTTAGCTAAAGGAGCATTTTATGGTACAAACCAACACGAAAAAACGCATTTTATCGGCGGCGCTGGAGCTTTTCTCGGCAGGCGGTTACGATGCTGTCAGCGTTGAGCAGATAGCGTCGGCGGTGGGGATAAAAGCCCCATCGCTCTATAAGCACTACAAATCCAAAAAGGATATTTTCGACAGCATTGTTGAAAAGATGACGGTTTTGGACGGGGAGTTTGCAAGCAAACACGGTATGCCGCTCGAATCGGCGGATGATGACGACTACAATGATCTGCCGCTTGATCGGTTCGGTGCGTTTTGCAAGGAAATGTTTTCACACTGGACCAAGGACGAATATGCCTGCCGCTTTCGCAGGGTGCTGACGATCGAGCAGTATCGCAACGCCGAAATGGCAAAGCTTTATAAGCAATATCTCGGATCGGGTCCGCTTTGCTACACAGCGGATATTCTGCGAAGCTATGCCGAGACGGACAAGCAGGCGATAAGCCTTGCGATGTCGCTCTACGGCGCGATGTTTTTATCCTTTACGGTGTATGACAGCGGAGAGAAAAAGAAAGCGGAAAATCAAATTATTGATTTTATCGATCAATTTATATCTGATTTAAAGGAGAATAGAAAATGAAATATCCAAAAAGCGAAAAATACGATACACCCGAGCTTATGGCTAAAATTATGGGGCCTAATCCTATCAAGCTTGAAGAGGAACTGATGAATGATCACAAAATAGAAAACGGCGCTGTTGTTTGCGATCTCGGAAGCGGTCAAGGGCTGACATCGGTGTTTTTAGCGCGGAAATACGGCTTTAAAGTTTATGCCTGCGACCTTTGGAGCGACCCTGATGAAAACCGAAAGTTTTTTGAAAGCATGGGAGTTTCCGATGAGCAGATAACGCCCGTCAAGGCAGACGCGACGGATCTTCCGTTTGACAGCGGCTTTTTTGACGCGGTGGTTTGCGTTGATTCCTACAACTATTTCGGCAGAGATCCGAAGTTTTTGGATCAGAAGCTACTGCCGTTTTTGAAGTCCGGCGGTTATATTTACATTGCCGTTGCCGGAATGAAGCGCGACTGCCATGATAATTTGCCGAGAGAGCTTTTGCTTTCGTGGACTCCCGAGCAGCTCGAATATATGCACGACAAGGACTACTGGCTCGGTATCGTGAGTCAAAGCGAGGGCGCGCAGGTGATTGAAGTCAGCGAGATGCAATCGAACGAAGAGGTTTGGGCTGACTGGCTCAGGCAGGAAAACGAATACGCTGTGGGCGACCGCAAATCGATGAAAGCCGGCGGCGGAAAGTATTTAAACTTTATAAAGATCGTGCTGAAAAAGAAGTAAAAGAAACACACAGCCCCGAATTATCGGGGGCTGTGTGCATTTGTTTTAAAACCCGGCAATCAGCCGAGGCCCAGCACGTTTATAAGCATGATCCAGCTGAGGCCGTAATAGGTTACGACCGATACCAAGTCGCAGACTGTGGTTATCAGGGGACCCGATGCTACTGCGGGATCGATCCTGATCTTCTTGAAAAACAACGGTATCACCGTGCCAACGGCACTTGAGATCAGCATTGCGAGGATCAGCGCCGCGCCGATACAGAAGGATACGCCGAACGCCAAAATCGCTGTTTTGCCTTTGAATATCATTATATACAATCCTATCAATATCATCGAGCACACACCGAGAATTATGCCGTTTGACAGCCCGACCTTAATTTCTTTTATAACAAGGCTCAGCTTTTGTCTGCCGCTGAGGTTTTCATCGGTCAGCACCCGGATCGTGACCGCAAGCGACTGCGTGCCTACATTGCCCGACATATCAAGAATGAGCGACTGAAACGCCATTATAATTGTGAGCTGTGCGATCACCTGCTCAAAAATGCCGACAACAGAAGAAACTATCATTCCGAGTCCCAGCAGCACAAGCAGCCAGGGCAGACGCTTTTTTATGCTCATTTTAAGCGGCTCGGAAAGATCCTCCTCTGCGGTTAGACCTGCCAGCTTTGCATAGTCTTCTCCCATTTCATCATCGACAACTTCAACAAGGTTCTTTGCGGTGATAACGCCTTTTTTACGGTTTAAATTATCGAGCACGGGTATGCTGTTTTCGGAATAATCTTTCAGCGACTCGATCACATTATCGACTTGTTCCGTGCCGTAGACATAAGGAAATGAGGTGCTGATGATGTCCTCCAGCGGATCGTCCTGCCTTGCGACAATAAGATCGGTAAGATCGATAGCGCCGTAAAACAGGCCGCCTTTATCAACAACAAATATAGTTGTTATGTTATTATTATCCTTTGCCTGCTCTATCAGGGAGCTCATTGCGTCCTTGACAGTCATATCATTGCTTATCCGAACAAAATTCGAGGTCATTCGGCTGCCTATTTCGTCCTCATCAAAGGACGCAACAAGCTCAATATTGCGCTTGCTTTCGTCATCTATCAGATCTATAAACTGGCTGCGTTTTTCTCTCGGGATAGATCTGAGAATATCCACGGCACTGTCGCTTTCAAGCTCCGAAATAAGCGCGACCGCCTTTTTGATATCCATATCCTCGAGCAGCACTCCTGCTTTCTCCTCGGGAATATATTCGAAAATACCGGCGAGAGTATCGGCGTCGAGTATTCTCAGAAGCTTCACACGGTCGGCTGATTCGATCTCTTCCAACGCCTCGGCGATATCCTTTTCGTGATAATCGTCCAACCGCTTTTGTATCATTTTCGGGGAAAGATCTCCCTTGACTATCTCACTTATTTCCCTGACATAGTCAGGTCTTGTGTTCGTCTCATCGTCATGTTCGAAAATGTTTTTGATCTCCTTTGCCATAATATCATTCCTTTCATTTCAAGAATCGTCGCAATTCGTTGATGAAAGCGATATCGGAAATCAAGCATAGGTATTGCGCCGTAACTACATCTTAAAATGCCGATTTGCGGGCTTTAACAGAGCTGTGCAAAGCCTCGGCGCAATTTTGTTTATATGCTTGTATCGCCCGAAACTGTCATCATTATTCACTCTGCTCACCTCGCATTATATAGTTATTTGCAACACTTTTTATTTTAACATTTGTATTTCGATAGGTCAAGCCCCGACCTTGATTTTTAAATTTCTTTTTTGCTGTTTTAACTTACGCTTTTCAAAAATCAATAATTTGTTTTATATAAAAATCTCTCGGCAGGATACTGCCATATAAAGCACCTCCTGTTTTTCTATAACAATCTTTGTGATTTTCCATCATAAAAACACCATTGGTGAAGGGTCGACTGCAACTTTTAATTGATCAAGCAGCTTCTGAACGTATGGAAACAACAAATTATTGTCAAAGTCTATTAGCTCTTTTAGTCCACTCTCTACGCTTATCATTTTTTGGACGTCTCTTATATCAGATGGATATTCTTCATTTCCAATAAGAATGGACATTACTTTGCCATCATGTGATTTTTCAACTTCTTCATACAATGGTTTTCCTTTATGCTTCACAAAGTTATATAAATTTCTAATCGGACTATTTGAAAATACTTTCCAAAATTCAACTATTGTATCAACTGCTTCTGAAAACTCTGGTCTCATAACCTTTAAATAGCGGAACGGATTACCTTCAGCATGTGGAGTAGATACACCGTTTTCCGTTTTTCTAAGCAATTCGTATGATTCTTCAATTGGATGCATCCCACATACATCTTCTGCATTTGTGACATTTCCATCTTCGTCAAATGTATACAAAAGATATTCTGCTGATACATAAGTCCACGCCCATGTGAGATCAACCAAAATGTTATAACTTAATAATGCTGTTTCATATAACTCAGCTTTGAATTTATATTCAAAAGCATGCTGAATCTTCTCATCGTCGACCCTATTAAACCAGTAGTCCCAATTATCCTCTAAGGCTTTTCTTACAAAAAGTCTAGCCGTTGTGTAACGCTCAAAAATCTCATGCCACTTAGCCACAAAATAAATATCTTGATTTGCAGGTAATGCTGTTCCTACAAGTTTAGATGATACACGGTGTGGCGGTTGAATTTCCTTAAAAATATCCCCTGTAAAAATATCTTTCACACTAATCACTCCTTCCATAACATCTAATCCACTGCCTGCTATATTGCCGACAGTCGAGTTGCCGGATTAGACAACATCTAAATCAATCACTCAAATTGAGTTTGCGCCCTAGATAACATCTATCCCAGTGTCACAACCCACGATATCTAATCCACTGTCCAAGTCCTACCGCTATTTTCCAGTCGCCCACTTTTACTCCGGTCAGGCTAAAAAGTAAATATGTTCCCTATAAAAACCCGAGCTTTTCACATGGCTTCTCTGGTAATACTAACCTCGCATAAAGCTCGGAAATACGCCACTTTTTGTCTTTATTTATCTTTTCTTGGCAGCAAACATACCGTCTCCACATGAGCAGTTGAGGGGAACATATCGACGGGTTGGATCTTTTCCGTCTTGTAGCCTTTTTCGGCAAATATCGTAAGGTCTCTTGCAAGAGTAGCCGGGTCGCACGATACATAAAGCACCGTTTTCGGCGAAAATTCCTTTGCGATCGTATCGATCAGCGTACTTTCGGCACCTTTTCTCGGCGGGTCGAGAATGACAACATCTGGGACGATTTTTTCAGCCGCCATGTTGATCATAAACCGACCTGCTGTCAGCATTAAAACTGCACCGAGTAGTTATCTCGCGTTCTCATGATTACCTCCCATGTGACCTCGGCTTATCCTGCTTGTCACAACAAAGAATATTATACACAATGCAGGAAACGCGCGCAATTACTTATTTTATAATGATCACCTTTAGACAATTAAGCTACAATTATAAATTTCTTTTTACCATCACAACATCCTCATTTTGGTATTCGATTTCAAATCCATTTTTCAAAAATAGTTTATATGATGGATTATCAGCCGCAATATCATCATGTAATACAGAAATACCATTATTTTTTGCAGCTTTGCATAATTGCTGAATCCCATCGGTTCCATAGCCTTGATTGCGATACTCGGATAGAATAATAACATCGCAGATATAAATATCTCGTTGTCTATCATAGTGATAAGCAACCTCTCCGACATATTCATTATCAGAATTCATCAAATAGCGATAGTATCTTCTGTTATCAGCAGTCTTAATCCAGGCATCATACCAAGATTCCCATTCATCTTTAGGAAAAGGAATTGTACCACCCCACTTGGCGTTGTATGACATGGTATCTTCGTCAGCCATTAATTTTTCTCTAAACCATAAATCATCTATATTTGGTTTTACCAATGTAAGCATTAATCATTCTCCCTTCGTACATAATTCTGCAAAATAAATTTGCTACTATATCATCTGAAAATGTCTCAGAGCATCCTCTATCGCTTTAACCTTCTCTTCCGGACATCCCGGTTGTCTGTTATTTTCTGATTTTGGCTTATTGTAGTTCTCTCTTTCTATAATCCCATGCTTCTGCTTTACCTGAGCAATATTCAGATTTGTTACATGAAATCCGTAGTGTTCCTGCACCCACTCCTCAATCTCTTTGTATGTTGCTTTAGCCTCCGCACTTGTTAGCTCAAGTTCATCCATATCTACTTTTACATTAATATGATGCTTCGCCTCATGAAGTTTGGACAATAAACATACCGTCTCAACATGAGAAGTTCGGGGGAAGAGGTCGAACGGGTAGACATCGTCCGCGCTGTATCCCAGCGATGAAAACTGCTTTAAATCTCTTGCGAGCGTTGCAGGGTCGCATGAAATATACACAATCCGCTCGGGTGCAAAGCCCGACGCAATGGTATCTATCAATTCGGGGGTGAGCCCTTTTCTCGGCGGATCGACTATCACGGCGTCCGCCTTGATGCCGCGCTCGAGCAATGCCGCGGCTGCATCGGGCGCACTGCCGCAGATAAATTCCGCGTTGTCGATACCGTTTTGCTCGGCGTTCTTCACCGCGTCCTCCACTGCCTGCGGCACGATCTCGACACCGATAACGCGCTTTGCGCTTTCAGCCATGGTGAGCCCTATTGTGCCTGCTCCGCAGTATAGATCGAGGACGGTTTTGCCGCTCGGCTCGCAAAGACTGCGTGCCTTTTCATAAAGCAGCTGAGCCATATTGCGATTGACCTGAAAAAACGAGCCGGCGGCTATTTGAAAGTCCATTCCGCACAAGCGGTCGGTGATATATCCGCTGCCGAAGATCGTCCTCGTTTCACCGCCCAAAATAACATTTGAGCGCTCTTTATTTATATTCAGCAAGACAGTTGAAACGCTGTTGTCCGCTGCGGCCACCGCCTCGACAAGACCCTGCTCGTCGGAAAGTCCGTCGGCGTTTATTACGGCGCAGACCATTATCTGACCTGTGTGGGCGCTTTTGCGAAGATAAATATGCCGCATTACTCCCCTGCCCGTCTGCTCATCATACGGCGCGATTTTCGCTTTTTTCATAAAATCGAGCACACATTTGCGGATAACATCAAACTCCTTTGGCAAAAGTCTGCACCGCTCGCATTCGATTATCCGATGAGAATGAAGCGCATAAAATCCGCTGAGCGCACCGAATTCATCACGCCCGACCGGATACTGCGATTTATTGCGATAGCTGTCGGTCCTGCCGTCGGAACAAACATTATGCACTTTTGCTGCAAGTCCGCCTATGCGGCGGACGCAGTCCTCCACGCGCCTGCGTTTGATCTCCAGCTCCGCCTCATAGGAAATGTGCCGAAACGCACAGCCGCCGCACTTTGAGAACACGGGGCAATCGGGATCGACGCGGTCTTTTGACGGCGAGATTATCCGAATGAGCTTGCCGAAACAAAAGCTCTTTTTGACCTTGACGATAAGCGCCTCAACACGGTCGCCCACGGCGGAAAACGGCACAAAAACAACAGTATCGTCAACCCTGCCGATACCGCTTCCCTCTGCCGACATTGCGGTTATATCAAGTGTCACCGTGTCATTCTTTTTCAAAACAGACCTCCGAAAACAAAAAACGCCGAAATTCGGCGATAAATTTAAAAAGGCAAAAGCGAGTAAATCGATAAGCCGAGTTCTGTCGTGCGCGATCATCTTTCTGGGACGGACATTGCTGCCCGCCTCAAGCCATTTTTCGGGGTAACGCCGAGCAAGCGTGAAGCCCCCTGCTAATGTTGCATCGGATAGGGTTTACATGGCCGCGCAGTCTCCTGCGCGCCGGTGAGCTCTTACCTCGCCTTTCCATCCTTACCGCAAATGCGGCGGTTTATTTCTGTTGCACTTTCCCTAAGGTCGCCCTCGGCGGCTGTTAGCCGTTATCCTGCTCTGCGATGCTCGGACTTTCCTCACACAGCTAAAGCTGTGCGCGACCGCGTAATTTACTCGCTTTTTTAATATTATATCAAATCGGCACACACCGTGTCAACTGTTTTGTTGCGCTAAAAAAGAGCCTTTCGGCTCTTTTTTCAGTTTACTTTAAGATATTTTTTTGCATTGTCGCCCTTTTTAAGATACTGAAGAATATAAAAAGCGGCGTTTTTGAGATACTTATATTTATCCGCTTCGACATAGCTGTTGAAGGTTTTCTCAAGCTTTTCATCGTCTGCCAAAGAGCCGCCGATTACCGTGTACATAACTGTGTTTACAACGGCTTCATCGCCCTTGATATAGCACTCCGCAAGCCAATCGAGCATTTTGGTTATCAGCTTTTTATCGTCCTCTCCGAGGCTGCGCTTGAACTCTGCGACAGCGTACTCACCGAAGAATTTATCATATAAAAACTCGCTGTACTTTGCGACATTGTCCTTATAATCGTCCTTATGCGACGGGAAAAGCGACAAAAATCTTGCAGCCATTGTTCCGATATCGATAGTGTCCGCCTTGGACTTTTTGGAAGGAAGATCGACATTATTGCGGCTTACGATGGTTGAAGTTTTGATGCCGATAAGTTCGCTTAAGCTATCGACAAAATCGTTTGCGATGCTGTTTTTATCCCTGTCGTCGGAATTTTCGTCCAGAAGCCAGCTCGACATTACCTTGAAATCGGAGCTTTCGCCCTCCTGAAGCGGTGCGTTTTTCAGCTCCAGCAGCTTCGATTCTTCGTTATACTCTATGCGAACCGCATAGTCGGCATTGGTGTAATACTCAATGTCGCCCTCGGTGTTGCGGGTGAAGCCGTTGGCTGTGAGAAGTTCGTCCACCTTGTCGGTGACTGTTTTATAAAAAGCTCTTTCCATAAATTTTGCCCTTTCTTTTTTAAGATAATCGCTCAAAAAACTGCGACACATCTAAACTACATTATAACAGACAATTTATGATTTGTCACTATATTTTTTTATTTCACTCCGCTGAGTATGAGTCCTCTTGTAAATTCGCCGTCACACGGTGCATTTGCTTTAAGCAGTTTCAGCAGTTTTTCAGCCTGACCGCGTGTTTCGTCCGTCAGCGATATAACACAGAAATCAGCTGTTTGCCAGGTTTCGGGTTTATCTAAAAGGTAGGTCGGGCGATCGTTATATATTCTTGTTACACCGTCCTCACACATCACGGGCAGGCGGCTTTCCCTGCGGTCGGTTATAAAACCTGTGCAGTTTTCGCAGCCGACATTCGCTTTAACAGGACAGTTGCGGACTGTCATAACAGGTGTCTTACCGTAGATCTCAACTCCGAGCGCGGCATCGGTGTCGAGCTGCTCGATCTGCTTATACGAAAGCTCTCTCGAAACAATAAATTTATCAAGGAAACAGCCGCCCGGAGCATACGAATTAAAGCAGTTGAGTGTCGGCCCGCCGACAGCTTTAAGCCCCGATGAATTGATGATTTCGAGTGTGCCGATATTTTCGGCGACCGCTGTTTTAACACCGATCGTTCTGAGTTCGCAAAGTCGTTTTTCGATCAGTTTCCCTTTACCGAAAATAACAGGCGGTGTTTTCACCCAGATTTCTTTTTGCCCGAGCAGTGCCGTGATCACTGAGTTTTCGGTGAAAAGCGGCAGGATCACAATGTTTATACCCGAAAGATCGTCGGGCAGCTCGGCGGCATTATGAACAGACAGCGCAAAGACAGGCTTTCTGTTTGCCCTGCGGCGGGGTTCTTTTAATTTCGGCATTTCAAACGGCACAGGCTCAAACTTTTCGCGCATATTTCCGAGTGTTGACAGCGCTTCGCTGCGGAGCTTTGAAAGCTCGCCGAGGTCTATACGCAAGCCGCTGTCCGCATCGATCTCGATTTTTCCGGCATAACAGCCTGTGTTGCCGAGTTTGCAAAGCTTCTTTTCGATAAGGGCGGGAGGAGTTGGCGAAGTATCGGCAATCATCGGGACTTCGCCGCGGAGCGTTACTTCGTTCTCGTTGTCGCGGGCGATGAGAATAACATTTTCGCCTTTGTGCGCCGAAAAGCTGAAACTTACAGGGATCTTCGGATATTCTGTGCGGTAAAAATTATGAATAATACCCGCTGTTTTTTTCGACGATGATATATCCTGCTCGCTTCTGATGCCGAACATATCAAATCCGATATTTCCTTTATAATAACCGTCTGTGAAGCCGGAGCGCGAAAATGTGTTTTTCAAAAGCTCTGCTTTCAAAGCCCGATCTTCCGATTTATCTCTCGCGGCAACCGCCGCCGCAACTGCTGCCGCAGCGTATTCCGGACGTTTCATTCTGCCTTCGATCTTAAACGAGCAGACTCCGATCCGACTGAGTTCATCGAAATATTCGAGCAGGCTCAGATCTTTTAGGCTGAGAGCATGATCGGTCTTTCCGCCCTGCACGCAAAACGGCAGGCGGCAAGTGCCTGCGCACAAGCCTCTGTTGCCCGATCTGCCGCCGAGCACCGCGGACGCCAAGCACTGGCCCGACACGCACATACAAAGCGCGCCCTGAACAAACGCTTCAACCTCTACTCCGAGTGCCGCCGCTGTTTTACATATTTCTCTGAGCTCGTCTGCCGAGTTTTCTCTTGCGACAACGACTCTTTTAAAACCGAGCCGACTTAAAAATTCAACGCCGCGCGGATCGTGAACCGCCATCTGAGTGGATGCGTGGAGCGGCATTTTCGGAGCGCATTTGCGGGCAAGCGACACAAGCCCCATATCCTGAATGATAATACCGTCTATCCCGACATCGCAAGCTGTTTTCAAAAGCGATAACGCGGTACCGAGTTCTCTGTCGGACACGAGAGTATTGAGAGTGAGATAAGTTTTAACGCCGCGGCGGCGGCAATAAGCCGCATACTCCGCGACGCTCTCACAGTTAAAATTCTCCGCATTTCGGCGGGCATTAAGCTTATCAAGTCCGAAATAAACGGCATCCGCCCCTGCTCTGACCGCCGCATACATCATATCGAACGATCCTGCCGGTGCTAAGATCTCACTCATTGGCGGGCAATTTTTGCGCGAAGTGACTGATTTTCGTTGTTGATACGGTCGATCTCGCGGCGGGCTTCGTCCGACTCAAGTCTGAGTCCCGAAAGCTCATCTTCAAGCGCTTTTATCTTTTGGCTGAGTTCATCGATCTCCATATAATTTTTCTTCAGCTTATCGCAAAATTCAAGCGCGGTTATGATGCTTGCCGTGGTGGTTGAGATGAATGTGCTGTTTTTTGTCAGCTCGCGAACACGGGAATCCACCTCATCGGCAAGCTGCTGCATATATTTCGGTTCTTCATTTGTGTTAAGCGGAAGTTCCACTCCGCCGATATTAAGCTTGACCTTTTGCTCCATAAAAGTGTCACGCTCCCTTGCTTTTTTATTATATTATACATCAATTTTTCGCTTTTTCAAAGAGAAAAGTTTGAAATTATTGATTTTTTTCGTGAATGTGGTATAATCAAAGAACAGACCGCAAAACAGAATTTTGAAGGGAAAGTGTTTTTATGAAGGAACTTACCGTTTCGTCGCTGCTTGATCTTGATAAAACTATTGCAAAAGATCTTTTCGATCCAAACGAAAATGCATTTGATGTTTTGCCGAGGATAAAGGATTTTATCATCGAGCTTTCCGAAAAACTGCGAAAGGATGAATTCGATGAGCGCGAACCCGGTGTTTTTGTGCACAAAACGGCGGTCGTTGCTCCGAGCGCATTTATTGCCGCGCCGTGCATTATTGACGCCGGCGCCGAGATCAGACACTGCGCTTTTATCAGAGGCAGCGCGATAATCGGCAAAAACTGCGTTGTGGGCAACTCTACCGAGCTTAAAAATGTTGTGCTTTTCGATAATGTTCAGGTGCCGCACTACAACTATGTGGGCGACTCGGTGCTCGGCTTTAAATCGCACATGGGTGCAGGCTCGATCACTTCTAATGTGAAGAGCGATAAAACTCCCGTGAGCGTTCGGGTGGACGATGAAAAAGTCGATACCGGCTTTAAAAAGTTCGGCGCGATCCTCGGCGATCATGTTGAGGTCGGCTGCGGCACTGTTTTGAATCCCGGCAGCGTTGTCGGCAGAAACACAAGTGTTTATCCGCTCTCAATGGTAAGAGGTTTTATTCCCGAAAACAGCATTTACAAGCACATGGGAGAAGTTATCGGAAAAGAGATCTTCTGATAATCCGAAAAAGCAAACCGACTGATGAAAATTCATCAGTCGGTTTTTATATTCAACAATCTTTTCAGATGAAGCTGCAGACTGTGTCTCCCATTTGCGAGGTGGAAACGGTTTTGTGGCAATCATCTGCAATATCGGGGGTACGGCAGGAGCTCAGCGCCTTTGCGACAGCCGCTTCGATAGCATCCGCCGCTGTCGGCTCATTAAGAGAATAGCGGAGCATCATAGCGACCGACAGAATAGTTGCGAGCGGGTTTGCGATTTGCTTGCCTGCGATGTCGGGAGCTGAGCCGTGGATCGGCTCATAAAGTCCGAGCGAGCCTTCCGACAGTGACGCAGACGCCAGCATTCCGATAGAGCCGCTTATCATCGACGCTTCGTCCGACAGAATATCGCCGAAGATATTCGATGTTACGATAACATCAAACTGACCCGGATTGCGGACAAGCTGCATTGCACAGTTATCGACATACATATACGACAGCTCAACCTCGGGATACTGCTTTGAAATTCTTGTGACGGTTTCTCTCCAAAGGCGGGAGCTTTCAAGCACATTTGCTTTATCGACCGAGCAGACCTTGCGGTTTCTCTGCATTGCGATCTTAAACGCTGTGTGGGCAATACGCTCAATCTCGGAAACGCTGTAACGCTCGGTGTCGAATGCGGAGGGTTCGCCGTTTTGCTCGTCTCTTCCGCGGACACCGAAATAGATACCGCCGGTGAGCTCGCGCACGATCATTATATCAAGGCTGTCGCCGATGATCTCATCTTTAAGGGGAGATGCGCTTTTGAGAGGCTCAAAAATAGTCGCAGGGCGCAGGTTCGCATAAAGTCCGAGTGCGGCACGAATACCGAGCAAACCTTTTTCGGGGCGGTTGTTACCCGGCTGAGTATCCCACTTCGGGCCGCCGACTGCACCGAGCAGGACACTGTCGGAGCTTTTGCAGCTGTCGATAGTCTGCTGCGGGAGCGGAACGCCTGTTTCATCGATAGCGGCGCCTCCGAGCAGCTCCTCTTTATAGCTGACCTTAAAGCCGAATTTATCTGCGGTGCGGTCGAGTACCTTAACGGCTTCATTCACTATTTCGGGGCCGATACCGTCGCCCTTTAAAAGTGTGATCTTATATTCGTTCATATCTAAAAACTCCTTTATTCAGCCTTGTTTTTAATAGATCTGTTTATCGCGCAGATAACTCCCTTTATAGACGCTTTCATGATATTGTGATCCATACCGACACCGTAGAATATTCTGCCGTCGGGTGCTTCGAGCTTAATATACGCGATCGCCTTACTGTCGGCACCTGAATCGAGCGCATGCTCCGAGTAGGTGATAAACTTATAATCGGAAATCCCTACTGTCTTGACCGCATTGAAGAACGCATCGATCGGGCCGTTGCCCTGTGCCTTGATACGGTAGTCGTTGTGGTGATAGCCCATAACGCCCTCAAATGTAGTCGTGCCGTCGTCGTTATTGCTGAGGCGGTGGTTTTTGAGGTCATACGGCTCGTGAACTCCGAGATATTCGTTGCTGAAAATGTTGAATACTTCCTGTGCCTTCAATTCGATACCTTTTTCATCGCAGACTTTCTGCACGACTGCACCGAATTCGGGGTGCATATCCTTAGGCAGGTCGATACCGAAATTGTGTTTCATAATGAACGCCGCACCGCCCTTGCCTGACTGAGAATTGATGCGGATTATCGGCTCGTATTCCCGTCCTACATCCGCAGGATCTATCGGCAGATACGGAACTTCCCAATAGCCTGAGTCGTGTTCCTTCATATAGTTGACGCCCTTGTTGATAGCGTCCTGATGAGAGCCTGAGAACGCTGTGAAAACGAGCTCGCCCGCATAGGGATGACGCATATCGACATGCATTTTGGTGCATTTTTCATAGATCTCGCGGATCTTAGGCATATTCGAGAAGTCGAGCTTCGGATCGACCCCCTGCGAAAACATATTCATTGCAACGACCATAACATCGGCATTACCCGTGCGCTCGCCGTTGCCGAAAACGGTGCCTTCAACACGCTCTGCTCCTGCGAGCATTGCAAGCTCTGTTGCGGCAACGCCGGTGCCTCTGTCGTTATGCGGATGAATACTGATTATTGCGCTGTCGCGGTGCTGCAAGTGCTCGCAGAAATACTCGATCTGGTCGGCGTAATTATTCGGAGTTGCACCCTCAACGGTATTCGGCAGGTTTAAAATGACCTTGTTTTCGGGGGTGCTGCCGAGTGCTTCGATGACTTTATCGCAGATAAGGACAGCGTTTTCCGGCTCTGTGCCGGAAAAGCTCTCGGGAGAATATTCATAACGGATGTTCATATCCTTATCCTCGCGGTTTTCGGTGAGCTCGCGGATAAGCTTTGCACCCTCGACAGCTATATCGATAACGCCCTGCATATCCTTTTTGAACACGACTTTACGCTGAAGAGTCGATGTTGAATTATAGAAATGGACGATAACATTTTTCGCACCTTTGACCGCCTCAAATGTCTTGCGGATAAGGTGTTCGCGAGCCTGGACGAGCACCTGGATAGTTACATCGTCGGGGATAAGATCCTGCTCTATGAGTGTGCGCAGGATCTCATATTCTGTTTCGGAGGCGGAGGGGAAACCGACCTCGATCTCTTTGAAACCGATCTCGCACAGTGTTTTGAAAAACAGCACCTTTTCTTCAAGGTTCATCGGATCGATAAGTGCCTGATTTCCGTCTCTGAGATCGACGCTGCACCACACGGGAGCCTCGGTGATCTGCTTATTCGGCCACTTTCTGTTCGGCATATCGAGCGGCTTAAAAGGTCTGTACTTTTTAAACGACTGGTTCATACTATCTGTCCTTTCAAATAAATTAATAAAACATGAAATTACACATAAAAAATAAACGCCCCATAAAAACTATGGGGCGAATTGATCGCGGTACCACCCAAATTCAAAGCGGATTTACATCTCGCTTCCTTTGAAACCTCCAACAAGGTCAGACATTTTAACGCTGTCACACGGTCCGCCCTACGGTTTAAAATCAAGCGGACAACTCGGGGATGAGTTATAACGCAGGCACGCCGTCCGTTCTCACCAAACACGGACTCTCTGAACACGCTTATGCGCCTTGTTCCCGTCACAGTTTTTAAAAGGGGTTATATTTTTTATATACCACTATTATATACTTGCAAAATCGGCTTGTCAATACCTTTTTCGCAAAAATTATCGAATACTGTTATGCTTATTTCATTATGGCGCCGAGGTTTGCACCGGAGACGTTTCTTGCATAGCGAACCAGCCAGCCGGACTTGACTTTCGGCTCGGGAGCAACATATTCGGCTCTGCGCTCGCTGAGCGTTTCATCGGAAACACGGACATTAACGCTTGCATTCGGGATATCAATATCAATGATATCACCCTCTTTGATAAGTCCGATATTTCCGCCGCTTGCGGCTTCGGGACAGACATGGCCGATAGATGCACCTCTCGACGCGCCGGAAAATCTGCCGTCGGTTATGAGCGCGACCGTTTTATCGAGCTTCATGCCTGCGAGAGCGGAAGTCGGGTTGAGCATTTCGCGCATACCGGGGCCGCCCTTCGGGCCTTCATAGCGGATAACGACTACATCGCCGTCCTTGATCTCGCCGCCGTAGATCGCGGCTATTGCATCGTCCTCACTGTCGAACACTCTTGCAGGACCGCTGTGACACAGCATTTCGGGTGCGACCGCACTGCGCTTTACAACGCAGCCGTCGGGTGCGATATTGCCCCAGAGGATCTGAATACCGCCTGTTTTTGAATACGGATCTTCAAGCGGACGAATGGAATTTGTATCGAGAATGTGCGCGGCGCCGATATTCTCTGCAATGCTCCTGCCTGTTGCGGTGAGCGCGTTTGCATCGATAAAGCCGCCCTTTATCAGTTCGGACTGGACAGCAGGGATACCGCCTGCGGCATCGAGATCCTGCATATGTGTCGGACCTGCGGGAGCAAGATGACAAAGGTTCGGAACCTTCGCACTCATTTCATTGAACAGCTTGAGATCAAGCGCAACGCCCGCTTCGTTTGCGATCGCAAGCAGATGAAGAACGCTGTTTGAACTGCATCCGAGAGCCATATCGCACGCAAGAGCGTTTTTGACCGAACGCTCATTGACAATGTCGCGCGCCCTGATGTTCTTCTCAACAAGGTTCATTATCGCCATGCCGGCGTGCTTTGCAAGCAGCATACGCTTATTGCTGACAGCCGGAATAGTGCCGTTGCCCGGCAGTGCGATACCGATAGCTTCGCAAAGGCAGTTCATTGAATTTGCGGTGTACATACCCGCGCATGAGCCGCAACCCGGGCAGGCGTTTGTTTCGCATTCGGTGAGCTTTTCTTCGTTGATTATGCCTGCTTTATATGCGCCGACAGCCTCAAACAGCTTAGAGAGCGAGACTTCCGCACCGTCGTAATGGCCGGCGAGCATAGGTCCGCCCGAGCATACGACCGCGGGAATATTCATTCTGACCGCCGCCATGACCATGCCGGGGACGATCTTATCGCAGTTCGGGATAAGAACAAGTCCGTCGAGCTGATGAGCCATTGCCATTGTTTCAACGCTGTCCGCGATAAGCTCGCGGGAGGCAAGCGAATACTTCATTCCGACATGGCCCATTGCGATACCGTCACACACGCCGATAGACGGAATAAGCACCGGTGTGCCGCCTGCCATGCGAACGCCTGCCTTAACGGCGTCGGCTATTTTATCAAGATGAAAATGGCCGGGGACGATCTCGCTGTGCGCGCTGACAACGCCGATCAGCGGACGGTCGAGCTCTTCCTTGGTGTAGCCCATTGCATAGAACAGGCTTCGGTTCGGCGCACGCTCTGCGCCTTTGGTAACATTATCGCTTCTGAGAGCCATTTGGTTCACCGTACCTTTTTTAAAATAATGCGAGGCGGCGGAATAGCCGCCGCCTCAGACACTGAAATCAATTATTTCTTGAGCCAGCTCATCATCTTACGAAGATCTGCGCCGACTTTCTCAAGCTGATGCTCGCTTTCTACCTTACGGGTCGCAAGGAACTTAGCCTTTCTGCCCGAAGAGAATTCCTGCATAAACTCGCTTGCAAAAGTACCGTCCTGAATTTCGGAGAGAACTTTTCTCATTTCCTTGCGTGTCTCCTCAGTGATAAGGCGCTTACCTGTGCGATAGTCGCCGTATTCAGCGGTGTTGGAGATCGAATAACGCATCATTGCAAATCCGCCCGAGTTGATAAGGTCAACAATAAGCTTCATCTCATGAATACACTCAAAATAAGCCATTTCCGGCTCATAGCCTGCGCCGACAAGTGTTTCAAAGCCCGCTTTCATAAGCTCTGTAACGCCGCCGCAAAGAACAGCCTGCTCGCCGAACAGATCGGTTTCGGTCTCTTCTCTGAACGATGTTTCGAGAATGCCTGCTCTGCCTGCACCGATACCGCAAGCGTATGCAAGCGCATAGTCCTTAGCCTTGCCCGAATAGTCCTGATATACAGCGATAAGACTCGGAACGCCCTTGCCCTCGAGATACTGGCTTCTTACAGTGTGGCCCGGACCCTTAGGAGCGACCATGATAACATCGATATCCTTGCTCGGAGTGATGAAATTGAAGTGGATATTGAAACCGTGAGCAAACATAAGAATGTCGCCCTCTTTCATGTAAGGCGCAACCTGCTCATTATAAAGATCAGCCGCAAGCTCATCGGGGACGAGCATCATAACAACATCGGCAGCCTTTGCAGCGTCCGGTACTTCCATGACTTTAAGACCTGCCGCTTCCGCCTTTGCCCAGCTCGAGCTTGTCTTTCTAAGGCCGACTACTACATCAATGCCGCTTTCATGCAGGTTCTGCGCATGAGCGTGACCCTGCGAGCCGTAGCCGATGATGGCGACTGTCTTGTTTTCAAACAGTCCCAGATTGCAATCAGCGTCATAATACTTTTTAATCATTTTAATTAACTCCTTCACACAATATTTTATTTAAGATCAGCCCTGAGGCTAAAAATCTTCTTCCGATTCAATTCCGCGCGACAACGCGGTGATACCTGTTCGGCACATCTCGATTATATTATAGTTACCGAGCATACCGACCATTCCGTCGATCTTTTCAGGCTTGCCTGTGAGCTCGAGGATCATGCTGTCCGGCGAGAGATCGACTATCTTTGCTTTATAGATCTCCGAGATCTCGCGGATCTTTGCCCGCTCGGACTCCGCCGCCTCGACCTTAACAAGCAGCAGCTCGCGCATAACACTGTTTGACTTATCAAGCTCGAAAACCGCTGTGGATTCGGTGAGCTTCTCTGTCTGGCTGATGACCTGTTTCATCGAAGCATCGTTGCCGGTGGTTGTGATGGTGATTCGGGAAATATCGGGGTCGTTGGTTGCGGAAACCGTCAAGCTGTCGATATTAAAGCCGCGCTGGCAAAACAGCAGCGATACTCTTGCAAGAACGCCCGAATGGTTTTTAACGAGAATACTGATTATTCTTTTATTATTATCCATATCAGAGCCTCCTCATTCGGTTATTATATCGTTGACTGTGCCGCCCGACGGGATCATCGGCAAAACCTTTTCCTCGGGATCGATAGCGCAGGCGATCCAAACCGGCTTATCCGTAACTTTGAGAGCCTTGCCGAACGCCTCGATGAATTGATCGATCGTCTCGACGCAGAAGCCGACACCGCCGAAGCCCTCGATGACCTTGACATAGTTTGTTTTGCGGTAAGGCTCACTGCAAGAAAAACGCCTGCCGTAGAATGTGCCCTGCCACTGGCGAACCATGCCGAGGACATTGTTATTGAGAATAACCGTTATAACAGGGAGCTGTTCGCTAACCGCTGTCACAGCCTCGTTCATGTTCATGTGGAACGAGCCGTCGCCGGTTATATGCACAACTGTTTTATCTCTGTATGCGCTTTTGGCACCGATTGCGGCGCCGTAGCCGTAGCCCATTGTGCCGAGTCCGCCGCTGGTTAAAAATCTATGATTTTTCTTATGGCGCAGATACTGTGCCGCCCACATCTGGTGCTGCCCGACATCGGTGACAAACACCGTATCGTCATCGACCTGATCGCAGATCGCATTCATCAGCGCACATGGTGTTATTCTGTCGGCGCTTGTTACGGGTTTCGGAGCGTCCGCCTGCCATTTTGCTATCTGCTCACGCCACTCATTGTGGTCGTTTTTCTTGACAAAACGCAGAATGGATTCCAAAAGCATTCCGACATCGCCGACCATGTGCTGATCGACATCGACGTTTTTATCAACTTCGCTCTTATCGATATCGAGCTGAATGATCTTAGCCTTGCTTGCAAAATCATCGGTGTTGAGCGCAACTCTGTCGGAAAAACGGGTGCCTGCGGCAATAACGAGATCCGCTTTGGACACCGCGAGGTTTGCGGCATAGGTGCCGTGCATACCGAGCATGCCGATATTCCGCTCATCATTATATGGGACAACTCCCGCGCTCATCAATGTGTGGGTCACGGGAATATCTGCACGGCGCATAAGCTCAGAAACAAGCTCGCCTGCGTCTGCCGCGGCAACTCCGCCGCCCATATAAATGATCGGGCGTTTTGATTCGTTTATCAATTCGGCAGCCTTCTGCGCTCCCGAAACATCTGCTGTTTTGACCGCTTCAACAGGGGGATGAGGTTCATATTCCGCCATAGCTGCGGTTACATCCTTCGGAATGTCAACAAGCACCGGCCCCTTTCTGCCGGAGCCTGCGATCTCAAAAGCCTCTCTTAATATATCGGCGAGATTGCTTACATCTCTGACAACAAAATTGTGCTTTGTTATCGGCATTGTGATGCCTGCGATATATACTTCCTGAAAGCTGTCACGTCCGATGAGAGGAGTGCCGACATTGCCGGTTATCGCAACCATGGGGACAGAGTCCATATAAGCGGTGGCAATACCTGTTACAAGGTTTGTAGCACCGGGGCCGGATGTCGCAATGACAACGCCTGTTTTTCCGGTTACTCTTGCATAACCGTCCGCCGCGTGGGAAGCACCCTGTTCGTGTGCTGTGGTTACATGATGAATTTTGTCTTTGTATTCGTAAAGTGCGTCGTAAATATTCAAGACAGAACCGCCCGGGTAGCCGAACACAGTGTCGACTCCCTGCTCCAGAAGAACATTCACGAGGATCTGCGAACCGTTAAGTAACATTAAATAACCTCCAAAACACTCATTAAACACTTAAAACCCGATAAAATAAAAAGCCCTTGCCTCTAATATAAAGAGACAAAGGAAAACCTCTGCGGTACCACTCTAATTGCCGAAAATCGACCGACTCAGCGACGATTTTAAAAAAACCGTCTGCACGCTATCGGGTGCAAGCCGCCCGCCCTTACTTTAGCTATCGGAATTTCAGAGCAGATGCTCCGGGGAGACTTTCGCTATGGTTTCGCGTGCCGCCTTGCACCGACCGACGGCTCTCTGAAAGCGCTATGCCTGCTACTTTTCCCATCATCGCATTTGTTTTATCGAATTTTATTGTATTTTAGCACATTAAATTATCATTGTCAAGTCCTTTGCCCGATTTTAAGCAGTATTTTTCGGCATAACAACTATATGAACGGATATATGATCATAAATGCGATCTGCAGCACCGCCGATTTTAAAGGAAGAAGTTTTAAAAAACTATTGAAAAAATGTCTCCGATTTGATATTATTATATAAGTTATAAAGAAATGAGGTATATTCAATGAGAGCTGTTATAACCGTTATCGGTAAAGATGTTGTCGGCATTCTTTCAAAAGTTTCGACTGCCTGCGCCGATCATAATGTCAATGTCATCGAAGTCACACAGTCGGTTCTTCAGGATATGTTTGCAATGATCATGATGTCCGATGTTTCAAACTGCAATGTTTCGTTTGACGAATTTAAAGATATTATGGATAAACTCGGTCAAGATAACGGACTTTCCATTCATGTTATGCACGAAAGCATTTTCAACTCTATGCACAGAATCTGAGTAAAGGACTGATCACTAATGCTGAATGTCGGGGATATTCTCGAAACGATCACCATGATCGAAGAGGATCATCTGGATATACGCACGGTTACTATGGGTATTTCGCTGATCGAATGTATCGACAGCGACATAGATAAGGCGTGCCAAAAGGTTTATGATAAAATCGTTCGCTGCGCGGGAGAGCTTGTTCCCGTTTGCGAGCAGATCGAAAAAGAACTCGGTATTCCGATAATCAACAAGCGTATCGCGGTCACCCCGATCGCGCTGCTCGCTTCCGCCTGCCAGGGGTCTAACCCCGTTAAATTCGCACACGCTCTCGAGCGCGCCGCAAAGCAGGTCGGAGTCAACTTTATCGGCGGTTATTCCGCGCTTGTGCACAAGGGATTTGCCGCTGGCGACTATGCGCTGATCGATTCGATCCCGCAGGCGCTCGCCGAGACGGACAGAGTTTGCTCATCGGTCAATATCGGTTCGACTAAGACAGGTCTTAACATGGACGCTGTCGCTAAAATGGGTCACATTATCAAAAAAGCCGCCGAGATGACAGCGGATAAGGAATGTGCCGGTGCGTCAAAACTGGTCGTGTTCTGCAATGCGCCTGAGGATAATCCGTTTATGGCGGGTGCGTTTCACGGAACGGGAGAGCCGGACTGCGTTATCAATGTCGGCGTTTCGGGTCCGGGCGTTGTGAGAGCGGCTCTTGCCAAATCCAAAGGGCTTGATATAACCGGTGTTGCCGATCTTATCAAGCGCACTGCGTTTAAGATAACCCGTATGGGCCAGCTTGTTGCGCAGGAGGCGTCAAAGCGGCTTTATGTTCCGTTTGGAATCGTCGATCTTTCTCTCGCTCCGACTCCGGCTGTGGGCGATTCCGTTGCTCACATTCTCGAGGAGATGGGACTTGAACAGTGCGGTGCTTGCGGTACCACCGCTTGTCTTGCACTGCTGAACGACGCTGTTAAAAAAGGCGGTGTCATGGCTTCTTCACATGTCGGCGGTTTGTCGGGTGCGTTCATTCCGGTGTCTGAGGACGCAGGCATGATCGCCGCTGCAAGAGCAGGCACATTAACTATCGAGAAGCTGGAGGCGATGACTGCGGTCTGCTCGGTCGGTCTTGATATGATCGCTATTCCCGGTGACACGCCGGACGAGGTCATTTCCGGAATTATTGCGGACGAAGCCGCGATCGGCATGGTCAATTCAAAGACGACTGCCGTTCGCCTTATCCCTGCGATCGGCAAGAAGATCGGCGATGAGCTGAACTTCGGCGGTCTGTTCGGATCGGCTCCGGTTATGAAAGTCAACACCGCGTCGCCTGCTGTGTTTATCGGCAGAGGCGGTCAGCTCCCTGCACCTATGCAGTCGCTCAAAAACTGATTAAAATCATGATAAAAGCCGCTCGGAATTTACCGAGCGGCTTTTTCGTGCTGTGATCTGTTTGCACGGTTTATGCATTGCCTGATGCAATTTTGGAAATCAACAGGCGGACATCGGAAAGGTCTGCCTTGCCGTCGGCGTTCAAGTCGGCGGCTTTCTTCTCATCCTCCGTAAGCTCCGCTCCGCTTGCGATCTTCGAGATCATAATGCGGACATCAGAGAGGTTGACTTCGCCATCGCCGTTAATATCGCCGGACGCAGTCTCTTTTACTTCGATAAATGTAATATCGTTCTCTTCGGCATATGTCTCTGCGACAGAGCCTTTTACGCCGTAGATCGTAAAATCGGGAACAGGTATTGCGCCAATATCATTAAAATAATATCCGAATGCCCATTCACCCATGCTTGTAACACTGTTCGGAATTGTGGCCGAGGTAAGCAATGTGCAGTTGCAGAACGCACCCTGTCCTATGCTTGTAACGCTGTCCGGGATCGTTATCGATGTGAGTGACGAGCATCCGTTGAATGCCCAGCCTCCTATGCTTGTAACACCGTTCGGGATTACCATCGATGTGAGCGATTCGCAATAGTAGAATGCATTATCATCTATACGTGTGACACCGTTCGGGATCGCTATTGATATGAGCGAAGTGCAGGATGAAAATGCGTCTTCGCCTATGATTTTAACGCTGCTCGGTATAGAATACTCCGTTTCGGCCTTTCCGATAGGATATTGTATCAGCTTTGTTTTGTCTTTATTAAACAGAACTCCGTTTTCCGATGAAAAATATTCATTATCGGAATCGACATTCATTGCTGCGAGCGAGGTGCAATATCCGAACGCCTCGGTACCTATGCTTGAAACGCTGCTTGGGATAGTTATCAATGCGAGTGATCCACAACCGGAGAACGCTCTTTCGCCTATGCTTATAACACTGTTCGGGATCGTTACCGATGTAAGTAATTCGCACCATAAGAATGCGTTGCCGGCTATCATCTTAGTGCCGTCCTTTACTTTATAATCGCCTGTTACCTCAGCGACTGTTTCAAGACTGTCGGTTTTTTCATTGTAAACAGAACACTTGCCGGAAATCAAGTAATTACCTACGTATAAAACGCCGTCTTCCCAATTGGATATATCGTTATAGTACGCTGTTGCATCAAATGCAGTGCTGCCTATACTTGTGACGCTGTCGGGCATTGTGATAGATGTGAGCGATTTGCAATTTTCAAACGCACTCCATCCTATGCTTGTTACACTGTTCGGAATAGTTACAGCAGTCAGCGAGATGCAATTATAAAAAGCGTTTCCGCCTATGCTTGTGACAGTGTGTCCGTCTATCGTGCTGGGGATTTCGACAACTTTATCACTGCCGGTGTATTTTGTGATCTCGGCTGTGCCGTCATCGAGTATATTATACTCATAATCGCCGAAGGTTTCGGCGGAGGCTGCGAGTGTCAGCGGAAGCGCCGAGAATATAAGCGCAACACACATTAAAACGGATAAAATCTTTTTCAATTCAAAATCTCCTCAATTTATAGTATCTCAGATATTGCCTGATGCAATTTTGGAGATTAAGAGTCGGACATCGGAGAGGTCTGCCTTGCCGTCGGCGTTTAAGTCGGCGGCTGCGATCTCCTCTTCAATGAGTTCCTCTCCGCTTGCGATCTTCGAGATCATAATGCGGACATCAGAGAGGTTGACTGCGCTGTCATAATTTATGTCGCCGAGGAGCAGTTCCTTGATCTCTGTGAACGCGATATTGTTTTTCGATGCATAATTCTCGGCGGCGGAACCTCTTGCGCTGTAAATAGTAAGCGATGTGCAGCCGCCAAATGCCGCCCAGCCTATCTCCTTTACGCTTCTCGAAATTGTCGCCGATGTGAGCGATTTGCAATTGAAGAACGCATTTCCGCCTATTTTGGTGACGCTGTTCGGAATCGTTATCGATTTGAGCGACGAACAGCCCTCAAAAGTGAATGAGTCTATACTCTCAATGCCGTTCGGGATATTCACCGATGTGAGAGCAGAACAGATGCGGAATGTGCCGTTGCCTAACTTTGTGACACTGTCGGGTATCGTTACGGATGTGACTGCGGTGCAGCCTTCAAACACTTGGTTGGCAATAAGTCTTGTGCCGTCTTTTATCTTGTAATCGCCTGTTACATTTGCTGCAATCAAGCAATTATCCGCATATAAAGCCCCGTTTTCCCAGTTCGACTGATCATTATAAAATCCTGTATTGATAAATGCTTTCTCGCCTATTTTTGTAACTCCGCTCGGAATCGTTACAGCAGTCAGCGAGGTGCAGCCGCGAAATGCAAGCCGATCAATGGTCGTGACGCTGCTCGGTATCGTTATCGAGCTGAGCGAAGTGCAGCCGCCGAACACATCCTCCCTTATTGCTGTGAGGTTGTTCGGAAGCGTCACAGATGTGAGCGCTGTGCAATAGGCGAATGCACCCATGTCTATACTTGTAACGCTGTTCGGGATCGTTATCGATGTGAGCGATTCGCAACGGGAGAATGCCTGCATAAATATTGTTTTGATTGTGTTCGGAATGATTACGGATGTGAGCGTTTTGTTGCTGTCGAACGCCTCATGGCCTATGCTTGTGATAGTGTGTCCGTCTATCATGCTCGGAATTTCGACAACTTTATCACTGCCGGTGTATTTTGTGATCTCGACAATTCCGTCGTCCCACACATAGTACACATAATCGCCGGAGGTGTATTCTTCCGCGGTCGCAAGGGTCAACGGAAGCGCCGAGAAGATGAGCATGGCGCACATCAGAACAGATATCATCTTTTTCATTTTTTATTCCCCTTTTAGCCTTATTTTTTTCATCTACGCTTATTTTATCATAAGTCGGATTTTGTGTCAATGTTTTGAATCGCAGACATAAAAAAGCGGAGCTTTTAAACTCCGCTTTTTATCAGTCCTTATCTGCTCTTAAAACCGCTCCGAGCATAACGGTCGCGCCGTCGGTGCAATGCTGAGGCGATGAATACTCAGGCTCACAGTGAGAAAGTCCGTCCTTTGACTGAACGAATATCATCGTTGTCGGTATGACATAGGACGCAAACTGGGCATCATGGCCTGCTCCGGAATGGATATACTGGTGCTTTACACCTGCTTCCTCGGCGGACGCTTTGACATAAGAAACAAGCTTCTTGTCCCAGTAAACCGTGTCACGTTTCCACGCTTTTACGACCTCGCACTTACAGCCGTTCCAATCCATTTCGGCACAGCTTTTCACAATGTCGAGCACTTTTTCGAGCACCTTGGGATCTTCATGCCGCGAATCAAACGAAAAATCGAAATAGTCCGGCACACAGGTGTGAACGCAGGGATGGCAGACGACTTCGCCTGTTGTGTAAACAAGATCCGGAACTCCGAGCTTATCGATCTCCTCGTGCAAATAGCAAAGCGCGCGGCTTGCGGCATAAAATGCATCGCGGCGTTTCGGCATCGGAAATGTGCCTGCGTGGGTCGTCTGACCATAGAATTTAAGGCGGTAGTTGAACATTCCGAGAACACAGTCTACAACGCCGATCTCATTGCCGTTATCTTCAAGGATCGGGCCCTGCTCGATATGCGTTTCAAACATATACTGATATTTCTCGGGGCTGAACCGATATTTTTTATCGCCTTTATATCCCGATTTTTCGAGCGCTTCTCCAAAAGTTTTGGTGGGATCGAGAATGCTCTTCGACGCCATCATATCCTCATATTTAAAATTCTTGCGGATATCCTCGGGCAGATAGTCGTAGCAGACGATACCTGAAACCATCATTGCAGGCGGATAAAGCGAACCCTCCTCGTTTGTCCAGATCATTGCTGTGAGAGGGTGTTTGTGCTCAATGCCCTCCGCCGCGATCGTCTCAAGCACCTCCATTGCAGACATAACGCCGAGAATACCGTCGTAATTGCCGCCGTTTTTTACCGAGTCCACATGCGACGCCACAACAATGCGTTTCGCCGTGGGATCGGTTCCGGGCAATGTGGCGTACATATTGGCGACATCGTCTATTTCAATAACGGCTCCGATCGCCTCCATGCGGCGTCTGAACTCCTCGCGGGCTTTCAGCGCAGGCTCGGACAGCGAGTATCTTGTGATACCGCCGTGTCCGGCATCACCGAAACGGCTGAATGTTTTGATTTTATCGGTCATTCTGTCAATACTGCATTTATACATATAAAGGACTCCTTTCGGTTTTTATTCATATTCGGAAAAATCGGGTTTAAGGCAGTTGTCAAGCAGCTCGAGCAGCTCATCGGGATCGACTGTGTAGGCAAATTCGGTCGGTTCATCTGCACACTCGGCGATCATGAGAAACTCATTTTCCCAATCGCTCAGGGATACCATACCGATCGCATTCTTTTTGCCGCCGACACGGTTCAGCTCCGAAAGCAATCCGCTCGGACGAACATATCCGTAGAGCCGTCCGCTGCCGGAAACCTTGAACGGCAGCTTTTGCGCAAAAGCTTTGCCGACCTCGATATTCACAGGGATCTCGCTTATTCCCTTAGGCACTTTCCGCTGATAAAAGCTTATCAGCCTGAAATGGTCTGCCGGTATGAAATCACGCAATTTTATTCTGACAGCGTCCTCATATCTTTTAATTGCCATATCCGTTTTCCTCCTCTTTTGCAAACCGCTTTGTCAGACAACAGGCAATGAGTTTCTATATGTATCTCTCAATACCTTTTCGTCGGGAACGACAACACAGTTGGCTATGTTTTTTGCTTTTATTGCTATTTTCGGAAATAGCTCAAGCTCTTCTTTTGTGAGCGTTTCGCGATCTCCGAGCAGTTCGTCGACCGCATTTTTAAAGCTGTCGACATCGTCAAATCCACAGGCTTCGATTATTTCGCCGACTTTTTCCGGCTTTGTTTTCAAAACAAACTTTAAAAACTCGGGGAGCAGCAATCCGTTTGCTCTGCCGTGGTCGATATACTTGAAATATGTAAGCGAATAGCCCATCGAATGAACGGCTGTTGTGCCTGTATTTGCGATGACCGCACCTGCCATTGTGGAAGCTGTAAGCAGTTTTTCTCTCTGCTCGGGCGAAAGGCTGCCGCTTTTCATATCATCAAAGCAGGAGCAGATATCGCTTATACTTTTCACGGCGAGAGCGTCTGTTACAACGGACGCTTTATTTGAAAGCATACCCTCGACAGCGTGCGAAAGCGCATCTATCGCGGTGTTTATCGTGACATTGATCGGAAGTCCGCTCATGTATTTATGATCGAGCAGCGCCAGCGACGGAAACAGCGACGGTGCGGCAAGGCTTGTTTTGGTTTTGGCTTCGTCGTTTGTCAGGATCGAATACTGCGTTACCTCAGAGCCCGTGCCCGCGGTGGTCGGCACGCATACTATCGGCATGACCGCACCGCTCGGAACACCCATGAAAATATTTTCGCGCTTAATATCGAGCGACGACACCGCAGCGATAGCCTTAGCCGCATCCATCGGCGAGCCGCCGCCTATTGCAATAACGAAATCGCAGTTTTCTTCTTTCAGAAGCTTTGCGCCTTCATAAACGCAATCGACTGTCGGGTTGCTTACAACGCTGCCAAACAGTGCATATTCGAGCTTTGCTATCTTGAGAGCATCTTCAATATCGCAAAGCGAACCGTTTATCCGAGCCGATGTTCTGCCTGTTACGATAAGCGGCTTTTTGCCGTATGCCTTGAGCAGCTGTGCGTTTTCTCTGATGCAGTTATCGCCGCAGACTATCTTTGTGGGAGCAAAAAAGCTGAATTTCATTTTGCATTCACCGTCTTATCCGCTTCATCAAGCACCTTATCCATCTTAGCCATTTCCTCTCTGATCTGCTCGGGAGTTATGATAAGCGGAGGCGCGATGAGGATCATATTCTCATGCGAATATGTCTTGAAGCCCAACTTGCCGAGAGATGCCACCAGCTTGCCCATTTTGCCGAGCGGATCGGAACCGTAGGCGACATAAGGCTCGCGGGTCTTTTTATCGTTGACAAGCTCGATCGCAGAGAACAGACCGATATATCTGACATCTCCGACGCACTCGTGCTTCTCTTTGAGTTTCTCGAGTTCTTCTCCGAGCACCTTGCCGGAGCGTACTGTGTTTTCGAGAATATTCTCGCTCTTATAATACTCAAGGCACGCAACGCCTGCCGCACAGGCGAGCGGATGACCGGAATACGTGAGTCCGCATGAAAGCAGATGATCATCAAAATACTCGCTTATCTCACGGCTGACAGCAACGCCGCCGAGCTGGACATAGCCGCAGGTGACGCCTTTTGCAAAGCTGACAAGATCGGGCTTTACGCCGAAATGCTCAAAAGCAAACATCTTGCCTGTTCTGCCGAAGCCCGCCATAACTTCGTCGCAGATCATAACGATACCGAATTCATCGCAGATCTTTCTGACTCCTTCAAGGTAGCCCTTAGGCGGAATGATAACTCCGTTTGAGCCTGTTATGGTTTCCATAACGATTGCGGCTACGGTATCGGGGCCCTCATAAACAACCTGCTCGCGGAGCCTGCGGACATAGAATGCGGTCGCTTCTTCCTCGGTGGCAAACGGAAGATTATCGCGATAGATGTAAGGATCGAAGAACTTTACAAATCCGGGAATACCGGGCTCAAGCGGATATCTTCTCGGCTCGCCTGTGAGATTTCCCGCACCGAATGTTGAACCGTGATAGCTGCGGTAGCGTGAGAAAACTTTTTTTCTGCCGGTATACATTCTTGCGATCTTTATTGCATTCTCATTGGCGTCCGCTCCGCCGTTTGTGAAAAACACCTTTGCGATATTATCTGGCATAAGATCGACGATCATCTTCGCGAGCTTTGCTCTGGGTTCACTGCCGTATGCAGGCGAAAGATAGCAATATTTCTCCGCTTGTTCCTTAATAGCATCGATGATCGGCTTGCAGCCGTGTCCGACATTCAGGTTGACAAGCTGCGACGACATATCGGTGTAGCGGTTGCCCTCGGTATCCCACATATAAATGCCCTCGGCACGCTCGATCGGGATCGGATTTAAGTTTTTCTGTTTAGACCACGATTGCAGGCAATAATCTGTCTGCATTTTTTTAATCTCATTACCGTTCATAAAAATATCGCTCCTTTTTAATCCTGATCCTTGCAAAGCATATTTCTTATATACATCGCAAGAACTATTTTAACTTTATCTTCTTCGTTGAATTCGACTCCGAGCATCTCCCGTATCAGCTTCATTTTGTAGTTGATCGTGTTGCGGTGAACGCCGAGCTTTCCCGCTGTTTCGTTTACACTGCAATTACACTCGAGATAACAGCGAAGTATTTTGAGATCTTCCGCAGCCGAATGCTTTGCCGAATCGGTAAGCGGAGAGAGCACGCTTTTTTCGAAATCTATTAGGATCTGTATATCATCAACACCGAAAAGCAGTTTATAAACTCCGAGATCACGATAGTTCATTATCTCCTGCTTTTGAAAATTTGCTGCCTTCATTGATGAAAGTGCCTCATGATAGCCGGAAGGCACACTGTCGAGACCGTGCTTTAAATCGGAAATACCGACATGAAGTTCTGTCTCATCGCTGAGCTTGCGGACTCCGTCGCACAGGATCCCGACTGTTTTCATGATCGTATCGCTGTCCTGGCGGCAAACGAATGTTAAATGGTTTTCCTGCACGAACACGCCGAGAGGCCCTCCCGAGGCTCTTATCGCTCTGCCTGCCGAGAACTGAAGCTGCTTCCAGATCTTTGCCGTTACAGATACTCCGTTTTGATACATTTCCGCAGTCACGACATTATAGCTGCTGTCGCGGTGAAAGCCTCTGCGTTCTAATATCGGTTCGATCTCCGACTTATCGGATGTCGCAAATATCAAACCTCTGAATGCATTTGCCAAACTCAGCTCTGTTTCCTCGCTTGAGATGATCCTGCGGCAAAGTTCATACATCATATCGATAATATGAACCTTCCACGGCAGTGAAAACAGCGGAAAGCCGTTTTTCTCGCAGAAAACTATCAGATCGGACGGCACGGATTCGATATAAGGTCCGAGGTTCACTATAAGTCCCGCCGCACCGTTTTCATAAAGGTGACGGGCAAAATCGATAAGCCAGCCGGGCGGCTTGTGCTTGCCGATACCCGTTGTTACGATAAGCTCGTTACCGTGCAGAAATGCAGGAACTTCGGTGTCTTCCACCGCATGGATCCAACGAACGCCTTTATCAAGTCCGCTTCTGCCTGCAAGCAGATGCATATCATATTGTTTATCGCAATTAGAGCATAACATTCCGAGTGTTATAGCCATAGTATCCTCCTTTCGCTGAGTGAAAAGGGTCTTACCGTTTTAAAACACGCTTTGATACATTTATCGCACCGTTTGGACATACGAGTCTGCACAAATGGCAGCCCACGCATTTATTGCCTGTGAGCACAGGTTTTCTGTCATCGGAGAACGACAATGCCTGATGACCTGCGTCCGAGCAAGCGATATAACATCTGCCGCAGCCTACGCACTGAGTTTTGTCAAACACCGGATAGACAACGGTTTCGCGGTCGAGCTTGTCGGCGGTAGTCATATTCTTAAGCGCCGCACCCGAAAACTCTTTCACGCTCTTGTAGCCTGCTTTGTAAAGATACTCCGAAAATCCCGAGATCATATCGGTGATTATCCGATAGCCGTACTGCATTACGGCTGTGGTGACCTGAATATTCGAGCAGCCGAGTGCAATAAATTCGGCGGCGTCTTTCCAGCTTTCAATGCCGCCCATTCCGCTGATCGGACACCGAAGCTGTTTATCGGTCGCGAGGTCGTAGATAAATCTCAGCGCGATCGGTTTAACAGCCTTTCCCGAATATCCCGACACTGCCGATTCGCCGTTGACCGACGGAGCTGCTGTCAGTGCGGGAAGCTCGAGTCCGGTGATGCTTTTTATAGTGTTGATCGCAGCAATGGCTGTTGCGCCGTTTTTCATTGCCGCTCTTGCGGGCGGTTCCATGTTGCCGATATTCGGCGTCATTTTCGCGAGAACGGGCAGGCTTGTGCCGCGCCTTACCGCCGCGGTGTATTTGCCGACAAGTTCTTCGCTCTGGCCGACATCGCACCCCATTCCTTTAACCGCCATCTGCGGGCATGAGAAGTTGCATTCGATCATATCGACTCCTGCCTGCTCGGACAGTTTCGCAAGAAGCGTCCACTCCTCCTCGGTTTGTCCCATTATCGATGAAACGATGACCTTATTCGGGAAATCGGCTTTCAGGCGTCTGAGTGTTTCGAGATCGTCTTTATAAGAGTGGTCGGATATCTGCTCCATATTTCTGAAGCCTAAAAACTCCGAGCCGTCTTTACTGTAAGCGTCAAATCTCGGTGACACTTCGCTCGGGCGATACAGTCCGATCGTTTTATAGACAACTCCCGCCCAGCCTGCTTTGAGCGCGTTTGCACACATATCATAGCCGCTCGCAACCACCGAAGACGAAAGGAAAAACGGATTTTCGCATTTGACACCGCAAAAATCGACCGACAGATCAACATAGCCTTGCGGGCGATCTGCCGCCTGCTTTGCGAGCTTTTGTATTCTCAGCGGCATATCCGGATGAATACAAGCCTTTTCGCAGTCTTTTCGGCAATCGGTGCAGTCGGCAGTCATATAAACCAAAGCACCCGACAGATTTTCCATTCTGAGCGACTGCAAAAACTTATCGGGGCGGTTGCCCTTTCCGCACGCTTTTGCACACGGCGCATCATAGCACAGCATACATCTTGCGGCTTCCTTTTTCTCAAAGATCAGCTTGTTCATAACTGTCGCTCCTTTCGATAGATCTGTGATATTCTTTATTCAACGGGCCTTTTGGATCTCTTCACAAATTTGCCCCATCCCTTTTCGCCTTTAAACTCACCGTCTTTATAGACAAGTCTGCCGCGCGAATAAGTTTCGGTCGGGTAGCCGTGAAGCTTCACGCCCTCCCAGATCGTGTGATCAGAATCGGAATGCATATTTTCCTGACTGATCGTGAATTCTTTGTTCGGGTCATAGATAACAATATCCGCATCCTTGCCGGCTTCGATAGCTCCTTTTTTATCGCAGCCGAATATACGGGCAGGGTTTGCCGAGCACAGCTCGACCGCTCTTTCAAAGCTGATCTTACCGTCGTTTGCGGCAGACAGCATATAGGGATACATATTCTCAATTCCTGCGCAACCGTTCGGGATCTTTCTGAAATCGTCCTTGCCCCAATCCTTTTCATAGCTTTGGAAAGGACAATGGTCGGTGGCGATCGTGTCGATATCGCCTCGTTTTATCGCATCCCAGATAGCCTGCCTGCTTTCCTCGCCCTTCATAGGCGGCGAGCAGACGAAGTTTCTGCCGTCCTCGCGCTTATAGACATCGCTTGTGAACTCAAGATACTGCGGACAGGTTTCGGCATAGATCTCATAGCCCTCGTCTTTCGCGCGCGTTACCTCTTTAACACCGTCTTTATTCGCAAGATGAACGATATACAGCGGAGCGTTCAGCGACTTTGCCCATCTGATCGCTCTTTCATCCGCCTCTGCTTCGACAAATTCCGGACGCGATTTATAATGATACCACGCGCTTGTTTTGCCCTTTGAGATATACCGCTCTGTAAGCATATTGACCATCTGATTGTTTTCTGCATGAACGCTGATCAAAGCGCCTATCTTCTTTGCCTTTTCAAGCACCTGATAGAAAACGCCGTCGGTCACACCGAAATCGTAAACCATAAACACCTTAAATGATGTTACGCCTGCCTCCACTGCATCGTCCATTGTGTCGAGCAGTCCGTTGCCGACATCTTTAACTGCGATATGAAACGCGTAATCGACAGCCGCGTTCGGTGCGCACAGCTTATCGCGCCGTTTTATTGAATCTGTCATGGGTTCGTTGAAATCCTGCAGGATAAAGTCGAAAACAGTTGTTGTACCTCCGCAGGCAGCGGCGCGGGTGCCTGCAAAATAGTCATCGGACGAAACAGTGCCGCCGAACGGCATTGCAAGATGAGTGTGCGCGTCGATCGCACCCGGCAAAACATATTTGCCTGTCGCATCCACTACCTGCGCATCTTCGGCACAAAGTCCGCTGCCGATCGCGGTTATAACGCCGTCGGTCACCAGAACATCTGCCTTTGATTTGCCGTTTGAATTGATAACAGTTCCGTTTTTGATCAATAATTTCATTTTACTCATCCTTTCCGATTTTCATTAAAGCATTGCGGAAAACAGTCGCATACCGACTGCTTTCGGCACGGCTTCGGGGGTCTCCGGTCGGTTTTACCCGACCGGAGAAATGGAGAAAAGATTATTTGAGATTTTCGTTGTCGTTTTTATAAACCAGGACAAGTCCCGAACGCTGATATACCTGAGCGACTTCGAGTAATGTCGAGCCGGAGGCATTTGAATTGATAAGGTTGGACACCCATGTTACACCGAAATCAACGGTGCCGTTCTGAACTGCGACTGTTTCCGAAACATCGCCGCCGCCCGATACAATATCCACATTCAGACCAACTTCATCATAGTAGCCCTTTGCTTTAGCGACATAGTAGCCCATGAACTGAGCCTGCGGGAGCCACTTGAGCTGGATTTTGATATCCTTTTTCTCAGGTGTGCCGAACTTGCCGTCGGTCGATGCGTTTGCGGCGTCCCAATACTCTGTGGAACGGATATCATCAAGCGTTAAGCTCTGAAGCTTCGCTGCTGCCGTTGAATCGGAAAGACTGATATACTTTTTAGCAAGGTCGAGAGTCTGCTGCATTGCCTCTTCGTCCATCTTACCTGTATCGCTTACCGAATTGCCCTTGGTGTCGGTTCCGACAAGCTTTGCAACCTCTTTCGCCATATAAGACTGATGATCCGCCGATACCGATGAGCCCGCTTCAAATACGATCTTTGCGGCTTCCTCGGTGTTTTTGCAGGCGTATTCCCAGCCCTTCATCGAAGCATAGACAAACGCCTTAACGGTGTTTGGATTACTCTTTGCAAATTCCTTAGTGCAGAACAGGTTATCCTCGAGCATTGCAACACCTTCATCGTTCATATCGATGGTGGAAACGCTGTCGCCGTAGCCGTAGCCGCCTTCATAGGAATTAACAACAAGTCCGAGCTCATTAAATGTCATTGCGGAAGCTAGCCAGATATCATCGGTGTCAAATCCGTCCATATCGAACGCCTGTGTGAGATATGAGGTGCTCTGTCCGTATTTTGTGAGCAGGGCTAAGATCTCATATTCGTTGCCGAGTCCCCAGTTGCCGACTTTGCCGGCTGCCGCTGCTTTTTTGATAATGCTTTCGCTCGACTGTGCCGAGCTGTTTGATGCGGCGGTGGTTGCTGCTGCGTCTGATGATGACGAGCTTTCGCCGCACGAGGTCAGTGCAAACGCAAACATTGCGAGCGCCAGCATAAGACAGGTGATTTTCTTCATAATTCATACTTCCTTTTCTAAAAAATTTATACAATGTGAAAAGCGGCAGTTATCTGCGTTTTTTCAACAAAATACCTTGAACGCATATCAGCACCAGATAAAGAACGATACCGATAAGGCAAGCGAGCACTATGTATGCCCATGCTGTTGTGAATGCCGAGGAATTGATATTATCCTTGATCATTCTGCCTACTCCGCAGGCAAACTCACCGTCGGTGAAGTACTCTGCGACTACCGCCGCTATTACCGAAAGCGGCAGGCTTACTTTAAGCGCCGTGAATATATACGGCACCGAATTGGGCAATCTGAGCTTTAAAAGCACTGTTGTTTTGCCGGCGGCATAAGATGTCATCAGATCCTCGGAAAACGGTTTTAATTCCGTTAGTCCGCGATAGGCATTAACGCTCATCGCCGCCATACAGCAAAGCGTTACGACCAGCACCTTTGACACGATACCTTTGAAGCCGTTGTCATTCGAGATCTTGAGCATCTTTGTCCAATACATCATTATCGGAGCAAGCGCCACGATCGGGATCGCATTGAACACCGATACTATTGTGAGTCCGCCCTTGCCCCATGTGGGAAACAGCGACGCGATCACTGCAATAAAATAACCTATCAGCGAACCGATTATAAGTCCTATTACCGAGACGCGCAATGTGTAGACCACATTATCCATCATATCGGGCTTAGGGGTATAAGCGCCGACCGACGACCAGTCTGTTTGCGGAAGCATATCTTCAAACAAAACGGAGATTATTTTTTTAGGCTTCGGAAGGAATATCTCAGATGTATTGAACAGCCAAAGCAATGCGCCGTTTTGCCACTGCGCCGGCAGGAATGCTCCGAACGCAAGCGGATATGCCGCTGTTGTTGCTTTTTTGAAGCCTTTGCGGCTATACAGCGACACCGCTTCGGGCTTTGCTTTCAGATCGTATATTCCAAGTATCAAAACATACACTCCGACAATGCCTATCATAAAATAACCGAGATAGTATATCGCAAGCGGCAAAGCGTACCACGCCGATAAACCGCTCATATTCGGAAGATACAGTGTGCCTGTTGCGGCGTGAATCGCTGTGATCGCTGCCTGAACCGCTATAAGAGATATTCCTGCGATAAGTCTTCTTTTGCTTTTTTTCATGCTTTACCCCTCCTTTTAAAGAGTCTTGCACGAACCTGCGGTGTGAACAGTTTTTCAAGCACGCCCATGAGTGAGAATGAAAGAACACCGACTATGCCGGAGAGGAAGATGCACACCCAGAGTATCTCACGCGCGGTGTACTGTGTTCTTACCGCCTGTGAAAGCACAACTCCGAGGCCGCCGTCGCCCTGAAGCGTATCGACAAGGACTGCCGCAGTCACTGCCATAGGAGCCGCGATTTTCAGTCCCGTGAACAAAAACGGTACGCTCGACGGTATCAGCGTTTTCACATAAAGCTCAAATTTGTTTGCATTATATGAATACATAAGCTCGTGGTTTTCCACCGAAACCGCTTTAAATCCGGCAAGAACATTTGTTGAGACAGGATAGAAAGTGAGTATTGCGGCGATGACTATTCTTGCTTTATCGACATCCTGTGTTATTGCGAGAACAACAGGTGCCATGCCTAGTATCGGCACCATCTGAATAAGCATAAGATACGGAAACGCAATTTTTTCGACCGGCAAAAACAAGTTCATCAGCAGTGCCAAAATAAATCCGAGCACTGTGCCGATCAGAAAGCCGTAGAGCGCTCTGAGGAGCGTTCTGCCTGCCGCAGGAAAAACCAGCTCGGCGCATGTCAGCGAATTTCCGACCACTCTATCGGAGAAAACAAGTCCGATTATCTGATACAAATGCGGAAAATAAAGCAATGCCTGACGTTCGGGAAAGCTTGCCGCGACAACTGTCGCTATTACTTCCCAGACTGCGATTATTACCGCTACCCACACCAAGGTCACAACGATCCCCGGCACAGGCTTTTTATACTTATGCCTGACTCTGCTCATTCTTCTGCATCTCCTTTCCGATAAGGGCTACACCCCTTCAAAGCTGTTTCTGACCTTTTCAACAAGCGCTGTGAATTCAGGCTCTGTTCTCATTTCAAGACGGCGCGGTCTCGGGATATTTATATCGACCACCGCTGAGAGTCTGCCGGGGTGCGGCGAGAGCACGCACACTCTGTCGGACAGGAAAACCGATTCCTGAATATTGTGAGTTACAAATATAACGGTTTTGTTGGTTTTGCGCCATATCTTCAACAGGTCTATCTGAAGCTTTTCTCTTGTAAATTCATCGAGCGCCGAAAAAGGCTCGTCCATCAAAAGTATTTCGGGGCGAATAACAAGCGCTCGCGCAATACCGACTCTCTGCTGCATACCGCCCGAAAGCTCACGGGGATAATGATTGACAAACTCGGACAGTCCCACAAGATCGAGCATTTCGTCTGCCCGCTGAATGCGCTCGGATTTTCCGACTTTCATAAGTTCCAGCGGAAGCATTACATTTTTTCTGACTGTACGCCAGTCGTAAAGTACGGGGCTTTGGAACACGATGCCGTATTTTTTATCGAGTCTTGCCTGACGGGGTGTTCCGCCGCTGACCGTGACTTCGCCCGATGTGGGCTGCAGCAGGTCTGCGATTATTCTCAGCAAGGTGGTTTTGCCGCAGCCTGACGGACCGAGCAACGATATAAATTCACCCTTGTGAATGTCCAGCGTAACATCGGTAAGCGCTGTATTTTGGCTTGCGCCGTATACCATTCCGACTTTATCAAGACTTATTTCAATGTCTTTTTTCACATTCATTACGCCCATTCCTTTCTTTTCGGCTTTTTAAAGAAAAAAGGCAACAACACCCCTTGCGAGGCGCCGTTGCCTTTTCTTCGTTTAGCTTATGGTCAAATTATATTGTATTTTGGGCTTTGTGTCAATACATTGCCCGATATTTGTAAATTGTGAATAAAAAACTCGCGGAATATGTCATAAAACAAGAAAAACAATGCAAAACGGGCTCGATTTATATAAATTTAATGTGCGCGGTTGCCGTGAGCCTTTGTGCACGAGCACACCGACTGCCTCGGTGCTATGCATTATGCCGTGTGTTTTTGAAACTTATTTTTAATTTTGAAAATTAAATATTGACAAATAGCCCGATCTGAATTATAATAATATAGCTTTCTGATTTTAGGAAAGTTGTTAATTTAATATGCGGGTATGGCGGAATTGGCAGTTTTCAACCGAGCGCTGCCGGTGGCAGATCAAGCGACGGTTGAAAAAACGAGATGTCAAAATCGTCCGAGCGGACAGCGAGGAGAAGGATTTTGCAACAGCGAGGCGTAGCGTAGCGCGGCTGCCTGCCCACGTTACACGAGCTTTGCGTGTGTTTTTATCAAAGCAAAATTTAATATGCGGGTATGGCGGAATTGGCAGACGCGCTAGATTCAGGTTCTAGTGAAGGTTCCTTCATGCAGGTTCAAGTCCTGTTACCCGCACCACAATAAAAGAGCCGCTTTAGCGGCTTTTTTATTTTGACGAATTTGTTTATTTGTTTCGCTTTATTATTTTATTATATAGTATAATAGATTTTACAATATCGCGTTTATCAGACGGCTGCCAAGCCAAACATTCAGTTCCGGTCGGAGGTCAAAACTAATGGTATTTATCACGGAAGTCCTATCGGAAATCTAACAGAGCTAAAGCCGTTTTTATCCGAGCACAACAAGCCGTATATTTATTTTTCATCAAATCCGCTTTTTGCCCTGCTCTACGCAGTGAAGCCCGTTCCGAAGCCGTTTAGCTTTTATCCTTACGGTTTTGAAAAAGACGCGGTGGTTTATTCTGAATATTTTGAAAATGCATTTTTTAAGCTTTACAAGAATAAAGCCGGAAATATCCGAAAAAGAATTGCAATTTGTTCGGAATGAGCTTATGAACGACATTCAGAAACACGGGATTTTTATTTGATCGTCCGGATTCGCAAGGAATTTCGGACATTATCCATGCAGGTATATACGCCTTTTTCGCACAAAAGGCCGCACCGGCAGGTGTATGAAGTCTGCCGGTGCGTTTAAGAATTATTCAGAAGGATTATACTGGTTTTTTATACAAGTGCCGCGCCGAGCGCTTTACACTGAGCGATCGCGTCATCATCGGGAGCGTCGTTGCAAATAACGCTGTCACACGCAAGAACTGCGCCGTCAGACGCGCATCTGTCTTCCCAGTTACGCATCCACTCGCCGTCGCCCCAGCCGTAGGAGCCGAAAAGTGCGATCTTTTTACCCTTGAGTTCACTTTCGCAATCGGTGAACATCGGTTCAAACTCGCCCTCTTCAAGCACTTCTGCACCCATTGCGGGGCAGCCGAATGCTATCGCATCGTAATCCGCGACCTTTTCGGCGCTGAACTTATCGGCAAGAATAAGCTCTGCATTCGCGCCTTTTTCGGTGACGCCCTGAACTACCGCCTCAGCCATTGCCTCGGTGTTGCCTGTGCCTGTCCAATAAACTACTGCAACTTTCATCAATTCACCTCCGTTACAATTACTTTAGATATATCAAACGACCACTGTGAGCCGTTCAATAGGTTTGCCGCTGCGCCAACATTTGCAATAAACATCGGTGCATTTTTTATACTGAGCGAAAGTCCGCCTTGCGGAATCGACATCGCCGTAGACCTTCCAGCAGCCGACATACTTACATCCGTCTGCTTTGTTTTCGATAAAACCTTCGACATCTTCGGGGGGATACCCGAGAAAAAGCCCGATCTCATGCGGAAATTCACCGCACTCGGAACATCTGCCGACAAGCCTGCGGACACAGACATCGGCGTTCTCGCAGTTATAGCCGCGGCTCGACAAAAGGCTTTTTGCCTCGCTGTTGCAAAGATCTGCCGAGAGCAGTGCCGGACGGTAGACATATATCAGCGCTCTGCCTTCATAATAGCGAAGCGGCAAAACACGCAGTCCCTTTTTGCAAAGGCGCTTATTAAGGTTGCGAATCGTCGCACGCATTTCGTGAGCGCTTTCAAAATCGCAACTGAAAACATTGCCTGTTTTCAGTCCTGCAAGCGTCGGCGAGCAGTGCTTTACGATGAGTTCCTCCGACATTGCTTTTCTCCTTATCTTGTTACTTTCATCACAGTATATCCGCCGATGGAATTAACGGCGGTTTTGAGAGTTTTATCGTCGATCGGCGTTTTCATGCGGACTGTTACCGATTTGTCCGATACATTTGCCTTTGCCCAGACACCCTCGATACCGTCAAGCGCGTTTTCTATTCTCTGCGCGCAGTTCTGACACACCATGCCGTCCACATCGAGTTTTGCCTCATACGGATAGTGCGAACGGTTGCGGTCGCCGACTTTTGCTTTTTCGACCTTGCCGTCGCCGCCGGCTCCGCAGCAGCCCTGCGACATCTTCTTGATGTAGCTTCTGACGACCAGCACTGCAAAAAGCACGACACCGACACCGATAAGCGAATAGATTACATAGATCATACGCTTACGACCTTTCTTTGAGTTAGCATAAGCTAACTCAACTGTTGTTCGCAAGGGAACGGGGAAACCCGTTCCCTTGTGCAATGATTATTTTTTGTGGCAGGAGCCGCTCATCGGACAGCCCGAACAACCGCCTGCGCAGCCGCACGAGGACTTGCCCTTCTTCTTGGCTTTGATCATATATATCACTATCAACGCGACAACCACGATAAGAACAACACAGATCAATAAAGTTCCGATGTTTTCTGCAAGCCATGCGAGCATACTACCGTCTCCTTTTTATTTTACAGCTTTGGTAAGCTTATTCGACTCTTTATAAGGTCTTACGAGCATATAGATCATAAACGCTATAATGAGTGCGGCGAAGATGACACCGATAATGCTCATATTGCCCGCAAAGATGCTACCGATCTGATATACGCAAAGCGCAACTGCGTAAGCGAACAGGCACTGATAGCCTATTGCAAACCATGTCCACTTAGCGGAGTTCATCTCACGCTTGATAGCACCGATCGCTGCAAAGCAAGGTGCGCACAGCAGGTTGAAGATGAGGAACGAATATCCGCTGATACCGTTGAACACACTTGCGAGAGTTGTGTAAACATCGCCGTTTGCACCGTAGAGGATACCCATTGTACCGACAATGTTTTCCTTAGCGACAAGGCCTGTGATAGATGCGACTGTTGCTTCCCATGTGCCCCAGCCGAGCGGCTTGAAGATCCAGGCGATAGCGTTGCCTGCATAAGCGAGCAATGAATTGCCGATCTCGTCCTCGGAGAGCATACGGAACTGACCGTCTACAAAGCCGAAGTAGCTTGTGAACCATACAAGAATTGTTGAAAGAAGAATGATCGTGCCGGCTTTTTTGATAAACGACCAACCGCGCTCCCACATCGAACGAAGTACATTTTTAAGTGTGGGCCAGTGGTAAGCCGGAAGCTCCATAACGAACGGAGCGGGATCGCCGGAGAACATCTTTGTCTTTTTGAGCATGATACCCGAAACTATGATTGCCGCCATACCGATGAAGTATGCAGAAGTTGCAACCAGAGCCGAGCCGCCGAAGATAGCGCCTGCTATCATTGCGATAAACGGAACTTTAGCGCCGCAGGGGATAAATGTTGTTGTCATGATCGTCATACGGCGGTCGCGTTCGTTTTCGATCGTTCGGCTCGCCATGATACCCGGAACGCCGCAGCCCGTGCCGATGAGCATCGGGATGAACGATTTACCCGAAAGGCCGAATTTTCTGAAAATACGGTCAAGTACGAATGCGATACGAGCCATATAACCGCAAGCCTCGAGGAACGCGAGGAGCAGGAACAGAACGAGCATCTGAGGAACAAAGCCTAATACTGCGCCGACACCTGCAACGATACCGTCGAGAAGCAGTCCGCTCAGCCAATCAGCCGCGCCTGCCGCATCGAGTCCGTCGCCGATGAGGGTCGGGATACCGGGGATCCATATACCGTATGTCGATGTATCCGGAGCGCCGTAGCCTTCCTTATAGTCGGTTGCGAGATATTGCGAAACCGCCTCTTCGAGAGCCGATTTAGCGGTGTTCGGATGCTCTGTTACTTCAAGAGTTTCTTCATCCTCTACCGAATATGTAACCTTAGCGTCTGCCGGTGTTGCTGCAACGAGCTGTTCGAGAGCCGATTTTGCAGCCGCCGAATCATACTCTTCATTTTCAAGATCGATAGCTTTTGCTGTTTCGTCCGAGCCGTAAGCCTCGTTGAAGGCGGCGATGATCTGATCGGAGTCGCCGTAGGTCTCGGCAGCGTCGTCATAAGCGCTCGAGCCGATACCGAACAGATGCCAGCCGTCGCCGAACACGCCGTCGTTCATCCAGTCGGTAGCCGCCGAACCGACAGTTACCATTGAGAGATAATAAACAAGAGCCATGATTACTGCGAAGATCGGCAGACCGAGCCAACGGTTTGTTACAACCTTATCGATCTTATCCGAAGTGGAAAGGCCGCCCTTGTTTTTCTTCTTATAGCAGCCCTTGATGACTTCTGCTATATAGACATATCTTTCATTGGTGATGATGCTTTCGGAATCGTCGTCCAGCTCATCCTCCGCCGCTTTGATGTCCTCTTCGATATGAGCTTTGAGCTCATCCGAAAGATCAAGCTGTGCAAGCACTTTATCATCGCGCTCAAAGATCTTTATTGCATACCAGCGCTGACGCTCCTGCGGCATATCATGAAGAGCTGCTTCCTCAATATGAGCAATAGCGTGCTCAACTGCGCCTGAGAAGGTGTGCTGAGGAATGGTTGTTGCATTGTGAGCGGCGTCGATAGCAGCTTCGGCCGCTTCCATGGTGCCCTTGTTCTTGAGCGCCGAGACCTCTATCACCTTGCAGCCGAGCGATTCTGACAGACGACCGATATCGATCTTATCACCGTTTTTCTCAACGACATCCATCATATTGACCGCAACGACTACCGGAATACCGAGCTCTGTGAGCTGTGTGGTGAGGTAGAGGTTACGCTCCAGGTTGGTGCCGTCGATGATATTGAGGATCGCGTCGGGACGTTCGCCGATAAGATAGTTTCTTGCAACCACCTCTTCGAGAGTGTACGGCGAGAGTGAATAGATACCCGGCAGGTCGGTGATGATGACTCCGTCATGCTTTTTGAGTTTGCCTTCCTTTTTCTCTACCGTAACGCCCGGCCAGTTACCTACAAACTGATTCGAGCCTGTCAGCGAGTTGAACAGCGTCGTTTTACCGCAGTTCGGGTTGCCCGCAAGGGCAATTCTGATATCCATTGTATCGTTTCCTTCCTTTCAGCAGTTGGTTATTCAACTTCGATCATTTCAGCGTCCGCTTTACGAAGCGAAAGCTCATAACCGCGAACAGTTACTTCAATCGGATCGCCGAGCGGCGCTACCTTGCGAACATGCACCTCGGTGCCTCTGGTGATACCCATATCCATAATTCTGCGCTTTATTGCGCCTTCGCCGTGCAGCTTGACGACTTTAACGGTATCGCCGATCTTTGCCTGCTTTAAAGTGTTCATAACATTCTTCCTTTCATATATTCATTATATGAAAACTCAGACCATGATCTTCTGAGCCATTTCCTTGCTTATCGCAACGCGCGTTTCCTTCACATTGACGATAACATTGCCCGCCATTGTGTTGATGACCGAAACCTCGGATCCGACTACAAAGCCGAGATTTTCGAGATGCTTTTTGACCTCGGGCTTGCCGCCGATCTTCTTTATTATATTTTTCTCTCCTGCGTTTATAAATGTCAGCGGAATCATAAAGCATCGTCCTTTTTGATTTAATTAGCCCACGCTAACCGCGTTGCCTGAAATGTGGTTAGCACTCGCTAACCGATTATATTGTAATACCTCCCTTTTAATTTGTCAATAAAATTTTTTATTCTTTTTGTTTTTCGGCGTTGTGGAGAGATAATTAGCCTGTGCTAACTTCTATCTTGTGAAATTTGCACAATACCAGAAACGGCATTTATTTTTTTATCGATACTTGAAATATTTATTGGGATATGGTAGTATAAATAATATAATAATCATAGAAAAGGAGTTGATTTCGCCGTGCATTTGCAGGAATCGGGAGAAATGTATCTTGAATCGATACTCAGGCTGTCTGAAAAAGGCGGTGAAGTCCGCGCGGTGGATATCAGCGAATATATGGGCTTTTCAAAGCCGAGTGTCAGCAGAGCACTCGGGCTGCTCAAAAACGGCGGCTATGTCGTGTCGGACGCAAGCGGACATCTCACGCTTACCGACATCGGTCTTGAGGTCGCCGAGAAAATATACGAGCGCCACAGAATTTTGACCGCGTTTTTAATGAAGCTCGGTGTCAGCGAGATGAACGCCGCGGCAGATGCTTGCAAAATGGAGCATGATATTTCCGATGAATCGTTTGAAGCGATCAAGCGTTTCTCATTGCAAAATTCCGCTGAATAAGGGCTTTTGCAACCGATAGTTGCGTAATTGAAAACTCGAATTGGTAGACTCGGTTTCGGGTATATGATAAAATTCAGTCAAACACCCGAAAGGAGAAAAAAGATGAATAAAGATTTTGCAGACAGGCTTTTTGAGCTCAGAAAAAGCCACGGGCTTTCGCAGGAGGAGCTTGCCGAAAAGATAGGTGTGTCCAGGCAGGCTGTGTCGAAATGGGAGCGTTCGGAAGCCTCCCCCGATACCGATAATATTATCGAGCTCTCGAAGATATACGGCATTTCGCTTGACGAATTGGTGCATGGCAAAAATGACTCCGCCGAGGGCAGTGATAATAAGTCCGGCGACATTGACAACACTGCGGAAAACGAAAATGAGCAGGCAGACGATACCGGCGGCGACACGCAGGAACCGCCCGAAAAAGATCATGTGTCATTTAAAAACGGCATTCATGTCCGCGCGAAAAACGGCGATAAAGTTGATATCAGCTTTAAAGACGGTATTCATGTCGTTAACAACAGCAAGGGCGACAGGGTGCATGTCGGCTGGGACGGAGTTCATGTCGAAGAGAATAACGGCGACAGGGTGCATGTCGGCCGGGACGGAGTTCATTTCGAAGAAAGCAACGGCGACAGGGTGCATGTCGGCCGGGACGGTATTCATGTGAACGAGAAAGAGCGGAAGACCGACAAAAGCCGAAATGGCAGACATATATTTATAAACGGTAAAGAAAAAAGCTTTTATAAATGGTGGAAAAATCCGATCTTCGATATTTTTCCGATAGTTGTTTTGGTCTGCTATCTTGTTTTCGGTTTTTTTGGTATCTGCGGAGGATTTGCCGCAGGTTGGGTGCATTTTCTTCTGATCCCGATCTATTATTCGGTGCTGGCGGCAATCGGCAAGCACAAGGCTAAAAAGTTCGCCTATGCGATCTTTGTGCTTTATGTTTATCTGTTTATCGGTATGTATTTCGCAGTCTGGCACCCGACATGGGCTGTGTTTATTACGATCCCGCTGTACTACTGCATTATGAAATTGATAAGAAAATCCCGAAAAAAGCAGTTTTAAACGATGAAAAAAAGAGTGTCCGAGGACACTCTTTTTATTTTTTGAAATATATCAGCAAAACCGAAATATCGGCGGGAGAAACGCCTGAAATGCGGCTTGCCTGACCGATATTCTTAGGGCGGATACGGTTTAGTTTTTCTCTTGCTTCGAGCCGCAGTCCGCTGATGACCGAATAGTCAAAATCGCTCGGAAGCAGTTTTTCTTCGAGCCTGCGCGCTTCCTTTATCTGCGCATTTTGCCGCTTGATATATCCATCGTATTTCAGTGAGATCTGCGCAGCTTCAAGTGCGTCGTGCGGAATATTATCCGGTCTGTGCTCATCTATCTCATCAAGATCGGAATACTCGAGCTGAGGGCGTCGGATAAGATCGGCAAGGCGAACTCCTGTTGTGACCTCGGCAGTGCCCTTGCTTTTTAAGATCTCATTCAGCTTATCGCTCGGTGAAAAGAAGGTGGTCTGTGCACGCTCGATCTCGGAGAGGATCATTTCCCTGCGCTTTAAAAAACGGTCATACTCCTCGTCGCCGACAAGTCCGAGCTGTCTGCCCTTTTCGGTGAGCCGTTCGTCGGCATTGTCGTGCCGCAGGATCAAACGGTATTCCGAGCGCGAGGTCATCATGCGGTACGGTTCGTTGCACCCTTTGGTCACAAGATCGTCGATCAGTGTGCCGATATAGGAATCGGCTCTCGACAAAGTGAATTCCGGCTTTCCCAGGATTTTCAGCGCGGCGTTTACACCCGCAACAAAGCCCTGCACCGCGGCTTCCTCATATCCGCTTGAACCGTTGAACTGCCCTGCTCCGTAGAGCCCGGGCACGGATTTAAACTCAAGTGTGGGATAAAGTGCGGTCGGGTCGATGCAATCGTATTCAATGGCATAAGCCGTTCGCATTATCTGCACATTTTCGAGCCCTTTTATGGTGCGGTACATTGCTATCTGGACATCCTCCGGAAGCGACGACGACATACCCTGCAAATACATTTCCTGTGTGTTTAGTCCGCACGGCTCTATGAAAAGCTGGTGCCGTGTTTTATCACGAAAACGCATTATTTTATCTTCAATGCTAGGGCAATAGCGCGGTCCGATACCGGAGATCATACCGCCGTAGAGCGGTGAACGATCGATATTTTCGAGGATTATCCGCTTAGTGTCGTCATTCGTCCATGCAATATGACAGACCGTGCGGTTTTTCGGCGGAGTTGTTGTGGAATAAGAAAAAGCATAGGGCGGTTCGTCGCCGTACTGCACTTCAAGGCCGCTGAAATCGATGCTGCTTTTTAAAACTCTGGCAGGTGTGCCTGTTTTAAATCTGCGGAGCGGAATACCGAGAGCTTTGACCGACTGCGAGAGTGCACTTGCGGCAAACAGTCCGTCCGGACCGCTTTCGTAGTTTACATCACCGATAAACACCTTGCCGCCGAGGTATGTTCCGGTGCAGATAACGACAGCTTTTGCACGGTAGACTGCACCGAGCCTTGTCACAATATCAAACTGTTCGCCGTTTTTGCGGACCTCGGTTATTTCAGCCTGCTTTAAAAGCAGACCGGGGCAGTTTTCGAGCGTGTGTTTCATTCGCTCGGCGTATACTCTTCGGTCGATCTGTGCGCGCAGTGAATGGACTGCGGGGCCCTTGCCGCGGTTTAACATTCTCGACTGGATCGATGTATCATCAGCCGCTTTGCCCATTTCGCCGCCGAGTGCGTCTAATTCCCTGACAAGCTGACCCTTTGCCGTTCCGCCGATAGCAGGGTTGCACGGCAGGTTGCCGACAGAGTCTAAGTTTATTGTGAAAATGACCGTGTCTGCGCCGAGACGGGCGGCGGCAAGCGCGGCTTCTATTCCCGCGTGGCCTGCGCCGATGACCGCGACATCAATCTCCCCCGCTCTGTATTCCATGAATTTCGACCTCCGTGCGTTTTCTTTGCTGAATATATATTTTATCAAAAAACCTCTATCTTGTCAAGCAAAGCGGCAAAGTCGCTATACAGCAGATTCATACAAAAGAATTAAATATTCTATAAATTTTTTCTTGATTTAAAGTAAAATTTGTGATAAAATATTAACGTGTTTTATGTATTAATATGGATTTTTACATTAAAACACAGAAAAGAGGAGAAACTATGCATATCACAAAAATGGCCCTGTCGTTCAACGATATCATCAAAACCGTTGATGACTGGGTATGGGGCTGGGTACTGATCATTCTGATACTTGCTGCCGGCATTTGGCTTACTTTCAGAACAGGTTTTGTTCAGATCCGCCATATCGGTAAGGCTTTGAAGTACATGGTCAAAAACGAGGAGGACGGCGACGGCGAGGTCACATCGTTCGGCGCTCTGTGCACGGCACTTTCCGCCACTATCGGCACAGGCAACATCGTAGGTGTTGCAACGGCTATATGTCTCGGCGGGCGCGGTGCGCTTTTCTGGATGATCGTTGCGGCATTCTTCGGAATGGCAACTAAGTACAGCGAAGGTTTTCTTGCCATTATGTTCCGCGAAAGAAAAGAGGGCGGAAGATACCTCGGCGGCCCGTTCTACTACATAGAAAAGGGCATGGGCAAGAATTGGAAATGGCTTGCCAAACTGTTTGCGTTCTTCGGTGTCCTGGTCGGTCTGTTCGGTATCGGAACATTCACACAGATCAACGGCATCACAAGTGCTGTCAACGGTTTCTTTGATCCGAAAGCGGAAAACATCGCATTCACTTTCGGCGGCAACAGCTACACCTGGGCGACCGTTATCAGCGGCATCGTCATCACACTGTTTGCAGCCCTTGTTATTATCGGCGGTATTCAGCGCATTGCTAAAGTATCGCAGATCATCGTTCCGTTTATGGCTATAACCTATGTCGTTGTAGTTCTTATCATTGTATTTACACACATCACAGCTGTTCCGGCAGCAATTGTAAGCGTATTTAAATATGCGTTCACTCTTGAGGCTGTAACAGGCGCGGGCGTCGGTGTTACACTCAAAATAGCTATGCAGAAAGGTATCGGCAGAGGTATCTTCTCAAACGAAGCGGGTCTCGGCTCGGCACCTATTGCAGCCGCCGCCGCTAAGACAAAAGATCCTGTTCGCCAGGGTCTTGTCACAATGACAGGTACATTCATCGACACTATCGTTATCTGCACGCTCACAGGCCTTTCGATCGTTATAACAGATGCCGATATGCTTTTTGTTGACGGCTCGGTCGAAGGCGTTAATATCACAAATATCGCATGGCAGCAGGGTCTGCCGTGGGACGGCAGGATCTCATCGTTCCTTCTGATGATGTGCCTTGCATTCTTCGCATTCACAACTATCCTCGGCTGGGACTATTACAGCGAACGCTGCCTTGAGTATCTCGCAAACTCGCACAAGCCGGTTAAGTTCTACCGCTATCTCTTTATTCTTGCGGTTGCTATCGGCCCGTATATGACAGTTTCTGCTGTCTGGAACATCGCCGATATCTGCAACGGTCTTATGGCGTTCCCGAACCTTGTTGCACTGTTTGCGCTGTCGGGAATCGTGGGGAAAGAGACGAGAGCGTATCTTGCAGAGAAAAATCACGATCTGAAAAACATGGCAAAATAGTTTTCATATAAAGCTGCCGCCCGACATCAACAGTCGGGCGGTTTTATTTTTGCTCTGAAAAACGCCCCTTTCGGGGCGTTTTACTTTTGATATTTTATTCTTATTCCGGCTCGATAAGACCGTACTCGCCGTTGTTGCGCTCATAGACGACATTCATCTCGCCTGTCTGCTCATTGCGGAACATATAGAAATGATGCCCTACCATATTCATCTGCAAAATAGCTTCCTGCACACCGAGCGGCTTGATCGAGAACGACTTAACACGCACGACTCTGAATTCCTCTGTGTCGTCCTGAATAGGATCGTCGGGCAGATCTGCAAAATCGTCCGAATCAAATGCAGCCGATTTCAGTCTTTTTGCGAGTTTTGTTTTCTGGCGTCTTATTCTTCTGATTATATTGTCAAAAGCATTGTCGAAAGCTTCGGTCAGCTCGGTCTGAGTATCCTCTGCGCGGAACACCGTTGCGGCGTCCCTGATAGTCAGCTCGGCGGTCACCTTGCTGTTCTCCGGACGAAGCATTATAGAAACATCGGCATCGTCCGAGAAGAACTTCGGAAGCTTGGCAAGCTTTTTCTCGATATGCTCTTTAGAAGTCGGTCTGAGTGTCATTTTCTTAACAGTGTAGTTAACTTTCATAACTTTTTCTCCTTTACCGCGGAACTTAACAGAAAAATTCTTTTCTGTGGTTTTATTATAACACATCCAAAACCGAAATTTCAATATATTTATGAATAATAAATAAAATATTTTTTAAACTTCAGCCGTTTTTACTCTATTTTTGACGAAATTTCCGTATTGAAACTTTAGCCGAAAGTTGCAAAGATTTTTAGAAAACGCCGTTTTTTTCGACTTATGCAATTTATTCTTGACAAAGAGGGGTTTTAAATGGTATTATAATGTTAATGCAAGTTATCATATTGCAGGTTAGTATATTATTTCGCGTCGTTGAACGCGATTTTGTATGTCTATATATTTAAAACTGAATATGATGAAACTTGCTTCAGGCTACACGCAGCCTGCTAAAATGCGGTTAACATAAGGAGGACAAAACGATGTCACCAACACTAATTGCCGTCGTTTCCGCCGTTGCAGCCGGACTTATATGCGGAATTATCGCATTTTTTCTCGGCGTGTCTCACCGTAAAAGGCAAGCGGAAACCGTTATCGGCTCGGCTGAGGACGAAGCCAACCGTATTCTGAGCGACGCTCTCAAGAACGCCGAAGCCAAGAAAAAAGAAGCAATATTGGAAGCTAAGGACGAGATCCACAGACTTAGGGCCGAGTCCGAAAAGGAAAACAAAGAGCGCAGATCCGAAGTGCAGAGGCAGGAACGCCGTTTGGCACAGAAGGAAGAATCGCTTGACAGGAAACTTGAAAACTACGAAAAGAAGGAAGAAAAGCTTCAGCAGAAGCTCAAGGAAGCCGATCAGCACATGGCTGAGATCGAAGATCTGAAAGTCGCTCAGCGCGATATGCTCAAAAAGATCTCGGGACTCACTGTTGAGCAGGCTAAAGCTCAGCTTTTGCATGAGCTTGAAGAGGATCTTGTTCACGATAAGGCAATGCTCGTTATGAACTATGAGCAGCAGATCAAGGAGGAACAGGAGACCAAGGCACGCGAGATCATCGCATCGGCCATTCAGCGCTGTGCTGCTGATCATTCGAGTGAGAGCACCATATCTGTTGTTGCACTCCCGAATGACGAAATGAAAGGCCGTATCATCGGCAGAGAGGGCAGAAATATCACCGCTCTCGAAAAAATCACCGGTGTTGACCTTATTATCGACGATACTCCCGAAGCTATCACTATTTCCTGCTTCGAGCCGGTCAAGCGAGAGATCGCCCGTATAACACTCGAAAAGCTCATTGCAGACGGCCGTATTCATCCGTCGAAGATCGAGGAAATGTATGAAAAAGCCCGCCGCGAGGTTGACGCAGTTATCAAAGCGGAGGGTGAAAGAGCTGTGCTTGACGCAGGCGTCAGAGGTATCAACTTCGAGCTTGTTAAACTGCTCGGTAAACTGCACTACCGTACAAGCTACGGTCAGAATGTGCTTAATCATTCGCTTGAAGTCGCGCACATTGCGGGACTTATGGCTGCCGAACTCGGCGAGAATGTTCAGCTTGCAAAGCGGGCAGGACTGCTGCACGATATCGGCAAAGCACTCGATCACGAGCTGGACGGAAGCCATATTCAGCTCGGTGTTGAAGTTGCGAAGAAGTATAAAGAAAGCGAAGCGGTCGTTCATGCGATCCACGCACACCACGGCGATGTTGAAGCCAAGACAGTCATTGCCTGCCTTGTTCAGGCGGCAGATGCTATTTCGGCGGCCCGTCCGGGTGCCCGCAGAGAGAATATCGAGAACTATATCAAGCGTCTCGAAAAGCTCGAGGAGATCGCAAAATCGTTCAAGGGAGTTGACAGCTCATTTGCCATTCAGGCAGGCCGAGAGATCCGAATCATCGTTAAGCCCGATTCCATTTCGGACGATGAGATGGTTCTCCTCGCAAGAGATGTTGCTCAGAAGATCGAAAGCGAGCTTGAATATCCGGGTCAGATCAAAGTCAATGTTATCCGTGAAAGCCGCGCAGTAGACTACGCTAAATAAGTTTAAAACCGCCGACGGGCTAATGCCGTCGGCGGTTTTGTTTTGCTGTTAAAAAGCTCTCAGTGAATGCTGAGAGCTTTTTGATTACATAAGCGTAATTTGTTTTCCGAGTTCGTCCTGCGCGGGAAGCTTGCCGGGTGACGGCAGCGAACGGGTACGGTAGCGCGAGATGTAAGGCAGTGTTGTATCGGCGATCTCGACCGATTTCACTCTGTGGCCTTTCTTCTGCGTCATCGCGTTGACCCCCTGTGTGTTCTTGGTGGATTTTGCGGCAATAAGCGCGGTGTTTACACACAGCCGTCTGCCGTTGGACGCAGTTATAAGCAGCTCGCAGTCCTCGCGGATATAAAACGCGGCGGCAAGCGGAGATTTATCCGAATACGCCGAGAGCAGCTTTTTGCGGTTGGTCTTTGTGGAATAAGCGCTCATCTCGACTTTGGCAATCTTGCCGTTTTCAAAAACAAAGATCATATAGCCGGAATAATCGTCCGTCACAGCGAGATACGCCGAATTTTCACCGTCCTCATAGCCGAGGGCGGAGGCTGCGAATGTTCCGAGCACGCTTGCTTTCTGATCGTCAAACTCGGCGCCTCTTGATTTGTAAACACGGCACTGATCGGTGAAGAACAGCAGATGATCGCTGTTTTTGCCGACAAAGGATTCGGTGAGTTCATCGCCCTCTTTGAGCTTCTGATCGCTGCTCATTCTGAGCGACTGCGGAGTTATCTTCTTGAAATAGCCCTCTTTTGTGAAGAAGTAGTTGACAGGATAATCAGGTATCTCCTCAATAACGGTTTCTTCCGCTTCCTCGCAGGCATAAACAAGCTGAGTTTTGCGCTCCTTTGAATACTTCTTTATAACATTTTTGAGTTCATCGATGATAATTCCCTGCACTCTGCGCTTATTGTTCAGCGTGTCCTCAAGATCGGCGATCTGCTCTTCAAGCGACTCGATCTCACGGGTGCGGTTCAGGATATACTCGCGGTTTAAATGGCGCAGCTTTATCTCTGCGACCGATTCCGCCTGAGTTTCATCGATCGAAAAGCCTATCATCAGGTTCGGAACGACATCGGATTCCTCCTCGGTTTCTCTGACTATTTTTATAGCCTTGTCAATATCGAGCAGGATCTTTTGAAGTCCTTTCAAAAGGTGCAGTTTGTTTTTCATCTTTTGCAGGCGATAATAAACTCTCCTGCGGACGCACTCGGTGCGCCATGCTGTCCATTCCTCGAGTATCTCGCCGACACCCATTACCTTAGGTGTGCTGCCGACAAGGATATTGAAGTTGCAGGCGAACGAATCCTGAAGCGGTGTCATTCTGAAAAGCTTTTGCATTAGCTTTTCCGGATCTGTTCCGCGTTTCAGATCGATCGTTATCTTGAGCGTTGTAACATTTGTCTTTTTATTAAGTCCGGTTTCGTCGCGAATATCGTTTATCTCGGTGATCTTCTTTTGCTTGACAAGATCGATTATCTTCTCAACGATCTCCTCGGCGGAAGTTGTGGGCGGTATCTCGGTGATGTCGATACAGCCGTTTGACTTATCATAGGCATATTTTGCTCTGACTTTGAACGAGCCTCTGCCTGTTTCATAGATCTGCTCGAGCTCCTGTCTGTCATACACCAAAAAACCGCCGCCTGCAAAGTCCGGTGCGATAAGCGTATCGGCTATGACCGCCGACGGATCCTTGATCCTCGCAATAGTTGTTTCGCAGACTTCCTTTAAGTTAAACGAGCAGATCTTGCTCGCCATGCCGACCGCGATACCGATATTCAGGTTGACAAGCACTGTCGGGAATGTGACCGGCAGAAGTGTCGGCTCTTTTTTGGTGGCGTCATAGTTATCCACAAAATCGACAGCGTCTTTATCAATGTCCGCGAAAAGCTCGGCGGCTATCGGCGCTAATTTTGCCTCGGTGTATCTCGAAGCGGCGCACTGCATATCGCGCGAATACGCTTTACCGAAGTTACCCTTCGACTGCACAAACGGGTGCAGCAGCGCTTCATAGCCCTCGGACAAACGAACCATCGTGTCATAGATAGCGGCGTCGCCGTGCGGGTTGAGCACCATTGTCTGACCTGCGATATTTGCGGACTTTATCAGCTTGCCGTTTAAAAGTCCCATATTATACATTGTGTAGAGCAGTTTGCGGTGGGACGGCTTGAAGCCGTCGATCTCGGGGATCGCTCTCGACAGCATAACGCTCATAACATACGGCATATAGTTGGATTCGAGAGTGTAGGTTATCGGCTGGTCGATGACCGTGCCTGCGCCTGCGATATACGCATTGTTTTCTATCTCAGGCTGTTCGCTCTCCTGCTTTTTCTTTCTCGGTGCCATTTTTGTCCCTCCTTTTTATCAGCTCAGATCGGTGAAGTCGATATACTCGCTGCTCTTCTCGGCAATGAATTTCTTTCTGCCGTCGATATCGTCGCCGAGCAGTGTATCGAACATAAATGCAGTCGCGTCGGCAAGCTCCGGCTGGACCTTGACAAGCCTGCGTGTTTTCGGATTCATTGTTGTAAGGCTCATCATTTCGGGCTGGTTCTCGCCGAGACCTTTTGACCGCTGGAGATTATATTTCACATCACCTATCATCTCAAGTATTTCCGACTTTTCCTTATCGTCGTAAGCGTAGTAAGTGCGCTTCGCGGTCTCGATCTCATAAAGCGGAGTCTCCGCGATATAGACATAGCCCTTTTCAATAAGCGTCGGCATTAAGCGATAGATCATTGTGAGGATCAGTGTGCGAATCTGAAAACCATCGACATCCGCATCGGTACAAATAATGATCTTATTCCATCTGAGTGCGGAAAGATCGAAATTTGTGAGATCCTTTTTGCCCTTTTGCTGGACCTCGACTCCGCAGCCGAGAACCTTTATCAGGTCGGTTATGATCTCGCTTTTGAAGATCTTGCCGTATTCCGCCTTGAGGCAGTTCAATATCTTGCCGCGAACGGGGATAACCGCCTGAAAATCGGCGTTTCGCGCCTGCTTGCAGGCACCCAAAGCCGAATCACCCTCAACGATATAGATCTCACGCTCGCTGACATCTTTTGAACGGCAATCGACAAACTTCTTGACTCTTGCGCTCATATCATTGGACTGCGAAAGCGTTTTTTTGATATTAAGGCGCTCTTTTTCGCTTTTTTCGCGCGAGCGTTTGTTTATTAGCACCTGATCGATTATCTTTTCCGCCTGAGCCTTGTTTTCGATGAAGTATATCTCGAGCTGACGGCGGAAAAAGTCGGTCATCGCTTCCTGGATAAACTTATTGTTTATCGCCTTTTTGGTCTGATTTTCATAGGAAGTCTGATTGGAAAACGACGAAACAACAAGCGCTAAGCACTCCTCAATATCCGCAAAAGAGACACGGCTTTCGTTTTTCTGATACTTGCCGTGCTGCTTCATATAGGAATCAAATTCCGAAACAAAGGCGGATCTGACCGCTTTTTCGGGAGCGCCGCCGTATTCAAGCCAGCTTGAATTATGATAGTATTCCTTTATTCTTGCGGTGTTTGAAAAGCACAGCGCCGCATTTATCTTGACCTTATATTTCGGCTTATCGTCGCGGTCTCTTCCCTCACGCTCGGTCTGCCAGAACTGAAGCGGACAAAGCCCCTCTTCGCCGACATATTCCTGGAGATAATCCACGATACCGTTTTTATAAATAAACTCCTGCGTTTCAAACTTACTGCCGTGCTGATCTCTGAGCACAAACAGAACGCCGTCGTTTACAATAGCCTGCCTGCGCAGAATATCCTCATAATACGAAAGCGGAATGTTTATATCGGTGAAAACATCCAAGTCGGGCTTCCAGCGGGTGCGCGTTCCGGTATCTCTGCCGGAATACGGCTCCTTTTTGAGTCCGCCGACATTCTCGCCCTTTTCAAAATGCAAATTGTATTTATATCCGTCGCGCTTTATCTCGACATCCATATATTCGGAGGAATACTGGGTAGAGCAAAGTCCGAGACCGTTTGTTCCGAGCGAAAATTCATAGCTCTCGTCGGAATCGTTGTTATATTTACCGCCTGCATACATCTCGCAGTAAAGAAGCTCCCAGTTGTATCGCTGTTCGCGGTTGTTGAAATCGACAGGCGCGCCTCTGCCGAAGTCCTGCACCTCTATCGATCTGTCCTCATATCTTGTGACGACGACCTTTTTACCGTAGCCCTCTCTGGCTTCATCGATCGAGTTGGAGATTATCTCGAAAACCGAGTGTTCGCAGCCCTCAAGTCCGTCCGACCCGAAAATGACCGCAGGCTTTTTGCGGACACGGTCGGCGCCTTTTATCTGCTCGATACTGTCGTTTCCGTATTCAACGCTCTTTTTTGCCATCATTTACTCCTTCATCTTAAAAAATGCACATATACTATAACTATACCCCAAAATCGGAGGCTTTGTCAAGTGAAATCGGCTTTCGGGGGTTCATTTGCCCGATTTCAGAGCGAAAAAGTTTATCTGCCCACTTGTAATTATTCAGAAATTTGATATAATTAGTATAGACATTTATGTGAAATAAAAAGGACGGTAGGCAAAACCATGAATCAAACCGAAAAACTGAGAAATATCGCGATCATCGCTCACGTTGACCACGGCAAGACAACGCTTGTTGACGAGATGTTAAAGCAAAGCGGAACATTCAGAGAAAACGAACAGGTCGCAGAGCGTGTTATGGACTCGAACGATCTTGAGCGAGAGAGAGGTATCACTATTCTTGCCAAAAACACTTCGATACATTACAAGGATTATAAGATAAACATTGTCGACACTCCAGGCCATGCCGATTTCGGAGGCGAGGTCGAGCGTATTCTTTTGATGGTTGACAGCGTTCTGCTGCTGGTCGACGCTTTTGAGGGCTGTATGCCGCAGACAAGATTTGTTCTTAAAAAGGCGCTCGGTCTCGGCAAAAAGCCGATCGTTGTTGTAAACAAGATCGACCGTCCCGGCGCGAGACCCGATGAAGTCATCGACGAGGTGCTCGATCTGTTTATCGAGCTTGGGGCAGACGATGATCAGCTTGAATTCCCTGTTATCTACGCTTCGGGCAGAGAGGGCTATGCATCGTTTGATAAGGACGCCCGTTCGGGCGATCTGCGTCCTCTGCTTGAGATGATAATAAAGGAAGCGCCCGCGCCGAAGAACGATCCGAACGGCAAAATGCAGATCCTTTTCTCGAATATCGATTACGACGATTATGTCGGCAGGATCGGTATCGGCAGAGTTGAGCGCGGTATCGTTAAATCGGGTCAGCAGGCAGTTCTTTGCAGGCAGGACAGCACTGAAAGCCGTGTTAAGATCTCGAGACTTTACACCTATGAGGGTCTGCACCGTGTTGAAACGGAATCGGCTATCGCAGGCGATATCATCTGCGTTTCGGGTATCAGCGATATTAACATCGGCGAGACCGCTTGTGATCCCGAATGTATCGAGCCGCTCAAATTCGTTAAGATAGACGAGCCGACAGTCTCGATGAACTTCATGGTAAACAACTCGCCTTTCGCAGGCAGAGAGGGAAAATTCGTCACATCGAGAAACCTGAGAGACCGTTTGTTCAAAGAAGTTGAGACAAATGTTTCAATGCGCGTTTCGGAGACTGATTCGGCGGATACATTTGAGGTTTCGGGCAGAGGCGAGCTTCATCTTTCGATCCTCATCGAAACAATGCGCCGCCAGGGCTATGAATTCCAGGTTTCCCAGCCGAGAGTTATTTATAAAAAAGATGAAAACGGCACTCTGCTTGAGCCTATCGAGCTTTTGATGATCGAAGTGCCCGAAAGCTATGTCGGCGCTGTTATGGAAAAGCTCGGCAACCGCAAGGCGGAGCTTGTTAATATGGGAACCAGAGAGACAGGTATGACTCATCTTGAGTTCCGTATTCCCGCAAGAGGTCTTATGAGCTACCGCTCCGAATTTTTGTCGGATACAAACGGCAACGGTATCATGAACCATATTTTCGCGGCTTACGAGCCTTATAAGGGCGATATCGAACAGAGAAGCACAGGCTCCATCGTGGCATACGAAACGGGAACGACCACCGGCTACGGCCTTTTCAACACACAGGACAGAGGCAAGCTGTTTGTCGGTCCGGGCGTTGAAGTTTATGAAGGTCAGATAGTCGGAGAAAATCCGAAGAATGAGGATATCGTCTGCAATGTCTGCAAGAAAAAGCAGGCTACAAATATGCGTGCCGCAGGCTCGGACGACGCACTGCGTCTCATTCCGCCGACGATTTTAAGCCTTGAAAAGTCGCTTGAATTCATTAAGGACGACGAGCTTGTTGAAGTAACGCCGGAATCGATAAGACTTCGCAAAATGGTACTTTCCAAAGAGCAGAGAATGAAGCTGCTCGCAAAGAAAAAATAAACGGATCTTAGCCTTACGGCTGATATATAGATGCAATGGGAGGAAAACACAATGAAAAAAGTATTATCTGTCATGCTCGCTGCAGCTTTGCTTTTTGCTGCTGCTATAATTCCGAACACAGCCCTCGCGGCTGACGCTTCGATCTTCAAATGGGAAGTGATCGACAGCGCAAGAACGGACGAAAATGATAATTACATCACCGATAACAGTATCACCGGCTTTAAAGACGGAGTGGACGCTTCAAAATACAAAGATCTTGTTATTCCGTCGATGGTGGACGGCGTTAAGATCACCGCTGTGGCATCGAGCGCTTTTCAAAACGGAGAGTTCGACTCGATCACGATTTCCGACGGCATCGAGTATATCGGTGTTGACGCTTTTTACGGCACTACCGCTAAAAGGATCAACCTCGGAAACACAGTTACACATATTGACCGCTATGCGTTCTACTCGAACAACGAGCTTGTTGATGTGACTCTTTCTCCGCACCTGAAGCTGCTTGAATCGCGCGCATTCGCTTATTGCTCAAGCCTCAAAAACATTACACTGCCCGACGGGCTTGCCTATCTCGGCGAGGAAGCTTTTAATATGTGCACTGCGCTTGAGAGCATTTCGGTGCCAGACAGCGTTACCGAAATGGGCGACTGTGCTTTTATGAACTGCACCGATATGAAAACGGCGGCTCTCGGCACGGGTCTGACATTCGTGCCGACTGCGACTTTTGCAAACTGCAACCGTTTGACAAACGTTTATATTCCGAGCAGCTACACAACTATCGGCGCAAGAGCGTTTAAGTTCTGCAATGATCTTGTAAATGTCGATCTGCCCGACAGCGTTTTGCACATTTGGGAGGACGCTTTTCTGGACAGCGGAATCATCGACAAACAGATAAAAGAAATGGAGCAGAACGGAATTACCCAGGGCGGAATTTACATCGGAAAAATTCTTTGCTGGTACTACACCGACAGCTTAAAGAACGTTAATTCTTATGAGCTTGAATCTGTCTCGATAAAAGAAGACACCGTTGCTATTGCAAGCGGCGTGTTTAAAGGATTTTCCGCGCTCAAAAATGTGTCGCTTCCCGAATCGCTGAAGGTTATCGAGTATGACGCATTTAATGAGTGCACCTCGCTCACAAACATCACCCTGCCGAAAGGTCTTAAAACCCTTGCGTCGAGAGCGTTTTATATGTGCTCCGGACTTTCAAATATCACACTTCAAAGCGGCAATGCGCTCAGAAATCTCGGAGCTAATTCTCTGGCAGGCACAAAATGGTTTTCAAATCAGCCGGACGGCGTTGTTTACTTTGGCAACATCGCATATACATACAAGGGAGAAATGCCCGAGCAAAACTACACGCTCACGATCAAAAACGGCACAAAAAGCATTGCCGAATGGGGCTTCAGCGAACTTTATCCTTATGCACTTTCCCTGCCCGACAGCCTTGAATTTATAGGCGACTGCGCTTTTTATAACTTCAAGCCCGAAAATCAGATATCTATCATCATTCCCGACGGGGTGAGCTATGTCGGAAATCAGGCTTTCTGCAATTCCTATATACAGAACTTCAAGGTCAGATCCGGCGGTTATTCCGAGGGCGCTGTGAGAGAGTATCTCAAAACCAACAGCGGAACGATCGAGATCATCGGCAGTTCCACAATGGTGACTACAACCACCACGACCACTGCGAAAACCACTACAACGACCACCGCAAAACCGGCAGGTATGCCGGGAGATGTCAATCTTGATAATGTCGTTAATCTTGCCGATGTCAGAGCGGCTGTCGCGGCGGTTGCAAGCGGCTCGGTCGGAAATCTTTCAGAGCAGGCATTTAAAAACGGCGATGTCACCTACGACGGCGAATTCAACCTTGCCGACATTCGCAAGATCGTCGGCGCTATTGCAAGCGGCAATTTCACGACACTCGATAAGTAAATTTTAAAACGGGAAATATTTAAACTGAGGTGAACAAGATGAAAAAATTTATATCGGCTTTGTTATGTATGTCTCTGCTCTTTGCGGCGGCTGTCATTCCAAACACCGCTGTTGCCGATTCGGCGGACTTTAATGTTGAGCAGATCACATGGACAGATGAAAACGGAAAATCAATAACCGCCAATGCTGTTTCGGGATTTAAGGACGGCGTCGATACGACCAAATATAAAGATCTTGTTATTCCGAACACTGTGAACGGCGTTAAGATAACAGCTATTGCAGACGGAGCGTTTTCAGGCGGCGGATTTGATTCGATCACAGTGCCAAGCGGCATCGAATATATCGGCGTTGCGGCATTTAATAACTCTACCGTGAAAAAAGTCACTATTGCCGATTCGGTTAGAGCTATAAACTACAACGCTTTTTCGGGCTGCAGCGAAATGACGGAGATAAAGCTTTCCGCAAACCTTGTGTCGCTTGCAGAGGGTGTTTTCAGAGGGTGCAGTAAGATCACTTCGATAGATCTGCCGAAAAAGCTTAAATCCATCGGATACAGCTGTTTTTACCTCTGCGAAAAGCTTCAGAGCATTGTTTTGCCCGAGGGCTTGACAAAGCTCGGATACAACGCTTTTGAGAGCTGCTATGGTCTTACGAGCGTGACATTGCCGAGCACTCTTAAGGTTATTCCGGAATCGGCTTTTCTTGCCTGCGTTGAACTCAGGTCAATAGATATTCCGAGCGGCTGCACTACTATAAGCAAATCAGCTTTCAACAGCTGCAGAAATCTCGAAACCATAAACATTCCCGACAGTGTTACGCATATTTACGAAGATGCTTTTTACGGAACAGCGTTTTTGAACAATAAAATCACTGCTGTTTCCGGCAATCAGGGCTGTATTTATGCCGGAAAAGTTATGTGCATGTATTATGTGAACGAATATCAGAATATTACTTCTGCGGATGTAACTTCCGTGTCGATAAAAGAAGGCACTCTCGGCATTTCGAGTTCTGCTTTTAAAAATTTTATAAATCTCAACAGCGTGAGCCTGCCGCAGTCGCTCAAGACTATTGAGTACGAAGCTTTCGTGGGCTGCTCCTCTCTTACAACGATCGATATTCCCGCTAACGTGGATTATATCGGCTATTACGCTTTCAGGGACTGCACATCGCTCAGAAACATCAACTTTGCATCGCAAAACAGTCTGAGAAATATGGGCTCGCATGTTTTTGATAACACTGCATGGTACAACTCCCAGCCTGACGGCATTGTTTATATCGGCAATGTGGCTTATTCCTACAAGGGCACACCGCCAAGCGACAAGGTGCTGAGCATAAAAAGCGGCACTAAAGCCATTGCGTCCGGCGGTTTTGAATACTTATATGTTGCGGGAATAAAGCTGCCCGACGGCCTTGAAACTATCGGTGATGAAGCTTTCTACGGCTGCGAGACATACCCTGTCAACACGATATTTATACCCGACAGTGTAAGCTATATCGGAAATCAGGCGTTTTTTGAGACTGATTTTGAGGTGTTTGAAATAAATTCGGGCGGTTATTCCGAAGCGGTAGTCAGAAAATATGTGGATGAGTACAACTATAACGGCTTGCTCTCCGTTAGAGTTATCGGCAGTTCCACAATGGTCACTACAACTACCACCACCGCTCCGAAAACCACTACAACGACCACTGCGAAACCGACAGGTATGCCGGGAGATGTCAATCTTGATAATGTCGTTAATCTTGCCGATGTCAGAGCGGCTGTCGCGGCGGTTGCAAGCGGCTCGGTCGGAAATCTTTCAGAGCAGGCATTTAAAAACGGCGATGTCACCTACGACGGCGAATTCAACCTTGCCGACATTCGCAAGATCGTCGGCGCTATTGCAAGCGGCAATTTCACGACGCTCGATAAGTAAAACGGAGGCTGTAATTTGAACACAGACATAAACGGATACGACACTTTTTATATCGATGAGGGCGCAGGCGAGCCGATACTGTTTTTGCACGGTTGGGGTTCATCGACCGACGCCTTCGCAAGAATGGTGATACCGCTTAAAGAACGGTTTCGCTGTATTCGTGTCGACCTGCCCGGATTCGGCCGCTCCGCAATGCTCAAAGAGCCGTTCACACTCGATGACTATTGCGGTTTTGTGAAGGCGTTTATCGATAAACTGGGGCTTAAAGACCCAATTATGGTCGGACATTCAAACGGCGGCAGAATAACGCTTAAAATGTGTGCCGAGGGTATGGTATCGCCCGAAAAGATAGTTCTTTTCGGTTCGGCGGGTATTCGTTCCGAGCGGACAAGAAAGCAGAAATTCAGAACATTCACATTCAAAACGATAAAGCGCGCGCTGACTCTTCCTATTGTGAGAAATTACAGCGAGGAAGCGCTAGAACGCGCAAGACGGCATTTCGGCTCGGCGGACTATCGCAATGCACCGCCCGTTTTGCGGCAGACGATGGTTAATCTTATCAATATTGATCTGAGAGATATACTATGCAATATAAAAGCGCAGACCCTGCTTATTTGGGGTGAATGCGACACCGAAACGCCGCTCAGCCACGCAAAGATAATCGAAGCAAACATTGAAAACTGCGGGCTTTGCGTGCTGGAGGGCTGCACTCATTTTTGCTTTATCGAACAGCCCGACAGGGTGGATGCTATTTTGAGAAACTTTTTATAACCGAAAGGAAACATTTTTGTGAATTTATTTGTCTTATCTCTTGCAGTCGCGTTTGCACTTATTCCGACTGTGTTTACAATAACTCCGCAGTTTCATATTCTGCAGCAGAGCTCTTATTTCAACAGTCGATTTTTCGACTATCTGAAAGGCAGGCTCAAGCAGTCGAGCATTGTTTCGTCGATCATCGCGTTCGCGCTCGCGGCTTTGTGGTTGGTCGCGCCGATAGCTGCGGCTGTCTGCATAGCGCTCACAGGAGCAGTCCGTGCGCTGCACGCTGTTTATGTGATAACCGGAGTTAAGAAAAAGCTCGTTTACACGGGCAGAGTCAAGCGAATGTATTTCACACACATTCTGTTAATTGCAGTGATCTATGCGCTGTGTTATATCGACGGGTTTGCGCCGTTCGGTATTTTTCTATCGGCTCTGATCACAGCGTTTATCCCGTTTTGGGCAATGGCTGTGAACCTTGCAAACGCGCCGATAGAACATCTTTTGAAATACGGTTATACCAAAAGCGCACTTAAAATACTGAAAAATCATTCCCCGATGAGGATAATCGGCATCACGGGAAGCTACGGTAAGACGAGCACCAAGCATATTTTGGGCAGGATCTTATCGGAGAAATACAATGTGACGATAACCCCCGGCGGTTTCAACACGCCAATGGGTGTTGTCAGAACGATCAGGGAGAACCTGAAGCCCGACAGTGAGATATTCATTGTTGAAATGGGTGCTAAAAAGGTCGGCGATATTAAGGAGATATGCGATCTTGTCCACCCGAAGGACGGTATTATAACTTCGATCGGTCCTCAGCATCTCAACACATTCGGCTCGATCGAAAATGTTGTGTCTACCAAGTTTGAGCTTGCGGACGAGGTTAAAAAGAACGGCGGCAAAGTATATCTTAATCTCGATAATGAGATGATAAAAAGAAAAGCCGGCGAGTATGATTCGCAGGGCTACGGCGCTTATGATAAAAGCGGCAGGCTTTTTGTCGAAAACATGAGCTGTGACAGAAACGGCCTTAAATTCGACGCTTTGGCGGACGGCAGGAGAATATCGCTTTCTTCCCGACTGCTCGGCACTCACAATGTGCAGAATATCTGCGCGGCGGTGCTTATGGCTGTCGATCTCGGGCTTTCGGATAAGGACATTGCTTATGCGGTGCGTATGCTCACACCTATCGCTCACCGCCTTGAGATGAAGCCGTTCTTCGGCGGCGCTGTTCTGATAGACGACGCTTACAATGCAAATCCCGACGGCTGCATGAGAGCCATGGAAGTCATCGAATCGTTTGCTCCGATGAAGCGCATTGTTGTGACACCGGGGCTGGTCGAGCTGGGCGAGCGTGAATACGAATGTAATAAAGCACTCGGCAAAAAGGCGGCTGAGTGCGCCGACATTCTTGCGTTTGTCGGCAAGGAGCGGTCGATCCCGCTTGTTGAGGGCGCAAAGGAAGCCGGTGCGGACGACGATAGGATCAAGGTGTTTAAGACATTTAACGACGCCGCAGAATGGCTCAGAACAGTCTGCGACAGCAACACGGCGGTCATTTTTGAAAACGACCTGCCGGATAACTATGCAAAATAACTTAAAAGGGGTATGAAACTATGAAGACAAATGTGGGTGTATTTTTCGGAGGCCGCTCTGTCGAGCATGAAGTCGCGGTTATTTCCGCCGTGCAGGCGATGATGAGTATTGATAAGGAAAAATACGATGTGACTCCGATCTACATAACGCATGACGGCGAGATGTATAGCAGCGAAGTGATGAAGGATATCAACGAATTCAAGAATATTCCCGCTTTGCTCAAAAAGTCAAAGGAAGTCACCTTTGTGAAACGCGACGATAAGTTTGCAATGATCGAGCTCAAAGGCGGACTTTTCAAGAAGCCGCTTTGCAGCATCGATATTGCTTTCCCGATAGTCCACGGCACAAACTGCGAGGACGGCTCGATCGTCGGCTGGTTTGAACTGCTCGGTGTGCCTTATGTCACCTGCGATGTAGTTTCGGCGGCTGTCGGTATGGATAAAGAGCTTTTCAAATGTGTGCTGCTTCAAAAGGGTATTCCCACACTGCCCTGCGTCAGCTTTTTCTCAAAGCAGTGGGTCAATGAAAACGAAGCGCTTATGAAAAAGATCACCGAGAATATCGAGTTCCCGATGATCGTCAAGCCCGCAAACCTCGGCTCTTCGGTCGGTATCCGAAAGGTAAAGGACGAGCAGGAGCTGCGTGACGGTGTTGAATACGCGATGCGTTTCGCGGGCAAGATACTTGTTGAGCACGCGGTCGAGCATCTGCGCGAGCTTAATTGCTCGGTGCTCGGCGACTGTGACGATTGCGAGACTTCGGTTATCGAAGAACCGCTTATGAGCGGCGATATCCTTTCGTATGACGATAAATATAAAAATAAGTCTAAGTCCAAGGGCGGTAATAATTCGGGCGAGAGCGGTATGGCTTCTCTCAAACGCCGTATTCCAGCTGATATTTCCGATGAGATAAAGGCTCAGGTAGAGAAGTATTCCAAGGAAACCTTCACAGCGCTCGGCTGCAACGGAGTTGTCAGGATAGATTACCTGTACGACACCGCAGATGAAAAAGTTTATGTTAACGAGATAAACACCATTCCCGGCTCGCTTTCATTTTATCTTTGGGAGCCTCAGGGCCTTAAATACCGCGATCAGCTCACAAAGATGATCGAGCTCGGATTCAAACGCGCACGCACAAGAGATAATCTCGCATTTTCATTCGAGACAAACATCCTTTCATCGGGCGGCGCATTCGGCAAAGGAGGAGCAAAAAAATAATGGCTAAAAAGGTCAAGCTTCGTGACAGGCAGCTTCCCGTTTACACAAAAGGCGAAGAGATCTTTAATATGGTTTCGCATATTGTCGGCGGCGCATTCGGCATTATTGCACTTGTGCTGTGCGTTGTCGTTGCGGCACTCAACTCGAACGGCTGGGGCGTTGTATCGGGCGCGATCTACGGCGCAACTATGATCGCGCTTTATACAATGTCGAGCGTGTATCACGGATTGAAGCCAAATCTTGCGAAAAAGGTATTCAGAGTTATCGATCATTGCACGATCTATTTTTTGATAGCCGGAACATACACGCCTATCGCTATCGGCGGCAGGATAAGGGAGGAAAACCCTGTTTTGGCTTGGGTGATGTTCGGAATTGTCTGGGCCTGCTGCGCGGTGGGAGTGACGCTCACCGCGATCGATCTTAAAAAGTATCAGGTGTTTTCGATGATCTGCTATATCATCATGGGCTGGCTCATTGTGTTTATGATAAAGCCTGTGCTTGAGATAATGCCGCTTCCCGCGTTTATCTGGCTGCTTGCGGGCGGCGTTTCCTACACGGTCGGCTCGGTGCTTTACGGTATAGGCAAGAAGCATAAATGGATGCACTCGATCTTTCATCTGTTTGTGCTGCTCGGAAGTATATTGCAGTTTGTTTGTATACTGTTTTATGTTATGCCCCAGGGCTAAAACAAAGGAGAGTTTAAAATGACGGACAAAAAGAAAAAAGGGTTTATCGGTGAATTTAAAGAGTTTATAATGCGCGGAAATGTTATTGATCTTGCTGTCGGCGTTATTATCGGTGCGGCTTTTCAAGGCATCATCAACTCGCTTGTTAAGGATTTGATCAATCCCCTGCTCGGAAAGATATGCGGCGGAATCGATTTTTCAAATCTGTTTATTCCGCTCTCACAGATACCTGCCGGCGCGGATCAGTCGCAGCTTTCTTCCCTTGGATATGTGCGCGACACGCTCGGTCTGCCGGTGTTTGCCTACGGCTCGTTTATAACCGCTGTTTTAAACTTTCTTATAATGGCGCTCGTTATTTTCTGCATGGTGAAGCTGCTCAATCGTCTGCACGATGTCAGTTTCTTTAAAAAGCCGCAGGAAAGCGGCGAAGAGGAATCAGAGCCGCAGAACAAGGAATGTCCGATGTGTTTATCGGAGATCCCTTATCACGCAAAGAAATGCAAATTCTGCGGATCGGATCAGCCGGAAGAAACAGAAGAATAATGATCAAATTAAAAAAAAAACAGAGCTTTAAAAAGCTCTGTTTTCTTATTCTATTGATTTTAGCGACTGCGCCATATCTATACGATCGATCTTCCTTATCATAAACAGCATAACGATCACTGCGAAAACAAATGTCAGCACGATCGAGAGAATATAGCTTCCCCATGCGATACGCACATTGAAAGCGACCTTGTCTATATCGATCTGCGACATCACAAATGCATGCAGCAGCTTTCCGAGCAGCAGTCCGAGCAAAGCGCCGATAGCTGTGAGCGCATAGTTTTCGCTGAAAACATAGCCGGCTGTCTCGGTTTTGTAGAAGCCGAGCACCTTTATAGTGGCGATCTCTCTTATCCGCTCGGTTATATTTATATTTGTGAGGTTATAGATAACGACAAATGCCAGTGCGCCGGCACACGCGATTATCAGCAAAACTATATAATCCATACTGCTGAGCATTTTTGCCACACGGTCGCGAATATCGGAATTGACAGTGACATTGATAACATCATCATCGCCGAGCAGTCTTGCGGAAACCGCATGGACATCGGCATTATCTGTTTTATCGGCATAAGCGGTTTTGATTTCGGGAGCATATTTAAAGCCGCTGCTCAGGCTTTGATATGTCGTGTAGACATAGGTATCGACATAGTTCTCACAAATATCCGACACCGTCAGCGGACACTGTTTGCCGTCGCTGTCGCACACGGTGACAGTGCTTCCCTTTTTGAGTCCGAACTTATCGGCAAACTTGCGGCTTATGACCGCCTGCCCGTCCGATGGATACACAACGGCACGGCCATCGTTGATAAGGTTCACAAACCGTGTTACCGAATCGTCATCAGGTGCCACTACTATTGCCGAATGAAAACCGTTGTCGGTCTTTATATCATAGGTCAACGAATGAAGAAATGTTATATCACCGATACCGTCGATGCTCTCGATCGCTTTTTTTCGCTCGGGCGTGACGGCTTTTGAAAGCGTCACCGAATAGTCGAAGGTCTGAACATTGCCGAACTGATACTCCCCTATCTTCTGAATAGAATCGCGAACGCCGAGCCCTGTGACGAGCAGAGCCGTGCACCCTGCGACGCCGAGCACCATCATTATAAACCGCTGACGGTAGCGCACCATGTTGCGTATCGACACTTTTCTGAGGAAGCCGAGCCGTTTGAAAACCGCTGTGTTTTCAAACAAAAGCCGCTTGCCGCTTTTCGGCGTTTTCGGGCGCATTATCTGCGCTGCGGATTCGTTTAATGTGCCGATACTCGAAAGCACCGTTGTTCCGACTGTGCATAAAAGCGAGATCACAAGCAGTATTCCGCCCGTGAGCCAATCGAAGTTCAGCACGATCGGCGCAAAATTGTAGATAACGCCGTAGGCGAACCATATAACTTTCGGAAACAGCACCGAGAAGCCGAAAAAGCCTATCGTTGCGCCGATAATTCCTGCGGCGGCAGCATAAATGATATATTTTGAAAGAATAGCATATTTTGAATAGCCGAGCGCTTTCATTGTTCCAATATCGGTGCGCTGTTCCTCGACCATTCTTTTCATTGTTGTCATGCACATAAGCGCCGCAACAAGGAAGAAAAACACCGGAAAAACCGCGGCGATTCCGTCTACAATAGCAGAATCACTCTCAAAACTGACATAACCGACATTTGTATCTCTGCCGAGCGTGTAGCTTTGCGGGACTTTAAGATCATCTATATCCTTTTTCGCTTTATCAAGCTTTGTTTTAGCGTCATCGAGTTTTTTCTGTGCATCGGCAAACTTGCTTTCAGCCTCCGCCTTTTTGGACTCAAGCTCTTTTTTGCCGCTTTCAAGCTGAGCCCGTCCATCATCAAGCTTTGCTTTTGCAGAGTCTAACTTTTGCTTTGTTTCGCGGAGAGTTTTCTCGGTCTTTTTAAGCTCCGGCTCCTTTTGTGTGAGTTCCGATTTTTGCGCTTCAAGCTCCTTTTGCTTTTGCTCGAGTGATGCTATCTGCGATTTAAGCTCCTCGATCTGCACGGCTATCGAGCCGTCCGGATCGGGCAGGATAGATAGTCCTCCGATGCTTGTATTTATCAGCGAAATGCCCGCTTTCGTTTGGGAGATACCGTCGTCGAGAGCCGATAATCCCGAAGAATACTGAGAATACGCATCGTCATACTGCTTTTTGCCGTTCTCGTATTCTTTAAGACCGCTCTCATAATCGCTTTTGCTTGTCTGCAGCTGAGACTCGGAATCCGAAAGCTTTTTCTGCGCCTTTTTTATTTCATCTTCGGCAGACTTTTTCTCGTCTTTATACTTCTTTAAATTATCCTCATATTCCTTGTAGTTCTCGTTGTATTTATCGTTCGCAGTCAGTTTAACGCTCTTATAGCGATCATTTGCAAGCTTTTCAGAGAGCTTTTTTGTCTGCGGTTTTGTTTTAGCGATATAATCATCATATTCATCGGAATAAATGCGGCTTTTGTTATTTAGTTTTAGATATATCTCGGTGTAATACTCCGATGTGAATGCTTTATCATCAGTGTAGATAAAAGCGGAAACAGTGCCGTTGCCGAGCTTCGATGTGCCTCGCTCGTAGTTCAAATAAACGGGAGAATCCGCAATTCCGACGATCTTAAACTGCCGCACGCTGAATGAGTCGAGCGTGTCCTTATCATTGGTGTCCGCAATGACAAGGGTTTTTCCTATTGCATCTTCGCCGTTATATCCGGCGTCTGCCACACATTCGTTTTCATTTTCAGCGAGTCTGCCGGCTTTAAGGCTTAAAGTGTTGATGCTCTTGCCCTGCGAGCAGACCTTCAAAACCGATTCGTTATCGCCGTTTTTAAAAACTGCGTCGCACGAGAAAGCTCCCTCAGCCGATAAAACATTCCGGTCGGCTTTTGCAGACGCTACGCTTTCATCATCAAACCCGAGCGTGTTCATCAGCTTATAATCATAAAAGCAATGCTGATGATAATAGTTATCTGCTGTGTCTGTCATATCCTCGAGCATGACATTCAGTCCCGAATAAAAGCCGACGCCGAGCGCGATAATGCAGGTTATCGACACAAATCTGCCGAAGCTGTGCCTTATCTCGCGAAGTGCGGTCTTTAAAAGAGTTTTGTTCATCTGCCCCTCCTACCACTCGATCTGCTCGATCGGAGTCGGATCGTTGTTAAGTTCGACGCCTGTTACAGTGCCGCTTTTAACATGGATAACACGGTCGGCCATAGCGGTGAGTGCGGTGTTGTGGGTAATGATAACAACAGTCATTCCGGTTTTCCTGCCGGTGTCGGACAGCAATTTTAATATCTGCTTGCCCGTAACATAATCGAGTGCGCCTGTCGGTTCGTCGCAAAGCAGCAGTTTCGGGTTTTTGCAGAGTGCTCTCGCTATTGCGACACGCTGTTGCTCGCCGCCCGAAAGCCCTGCGGGAAAGTTGTTCATTCGCTCTGACAGCCCGACATCGCAAAGCGTTTGCTTCGGATCGAGCGGATTTTCGCAGATCTGACTGCTCAGCTCGACATTTTCGAGTGCTGTGAGGTTTTGAACGAGATTGTAAAACTGAAAAACAAAACCTATATCAAAGCGGCGATATGTTGTGAGTCTGCGTTTGTTATAGCTTGATATATCCTCACCGTCGATCAGAACGCTGCCCTTTGTGAGTGTGTCCATTCCGCCGAGGATATTGAGAAGAGTTGTTTTGCCGGCGCCGGATGCTCCGACTATAACGCAAAGCTCGCCCTTTTCTATCTCGAATGATGCACCGTGAAGCGCATTTATTTCCACCTCTCCGGCAATATATGTTTTATACACATCTTTAAACTCAACAAACGCCATCTATGCCACTCCCTTGTGTTGTTTTCTTTAATTGTACCATAATAACGATGAAAAATTATGAAATTTCGGTGAATTTCATTTACCGTACTTTGATCTGTCCGAGAGTTTCGCCCACCTTGCCGCGGATCACAAGATCCGCGCGGTTATCAAGCGGGGTTGTATCACGGTTTATAAGCACAAGATGCTTACCGCCGAAGTAATCGACCATGCCTGCCGCCGGATATACCGAAAGCGAGGTGCCTGCGACTATCATGGTGTCTGCCTGCGAAATAGCGCGGACAGCCGCGTTTACAGTCGCGCTCGGAAGCTGCTCTTCATAAAGCACAACATCGGGCTTGATAACTCCGCCGCACTCGCAGGTCGGCACGCCGCTGCTTTTCAGAATGTCCTGTGCGGTGTAAAATTTACCGCAGCGCACACAGAAATTGCGGTGGATACTTCCGTGCAGTTCATACACGGTTTTCGAGCCTGCGGCAGTGTGCAGTCCGTCGATATTCTGGGTCACAACAGCACTGAGCCTGCCCGATCCTTCGAGCTCGCAGAGCTTTAGGTGTGCAGCGTTCGGCTTTGCTGTCAGGCAAAGCATTTTATCTCTGTAAAATCGGAAAAACTCATCGGTGTGGTGCACAAAATATGTGTGGCTCAGTATCGTTTCCGGCGGTACGGAATATTTTTGATTATAGAGTCCGTCCTGCGAGCGGAAATCCGGTATGCCGGACTCGGTAGAAACACCTGCTCCGCCAAAGAAAACAATGTTTTTTGAACTGTTTATTATCTCTTGAAGTTGCTCTGTTTTATCCATAATTATCGCCTCTTTTCTCGATAATACCACTTTTCCGAAAGTTTTTCAAGCGAAAAGAAGCTCCCTATTCAGGGAGCTTGTTTGTTTGTTTTTTTGAATTATACATTTCGTGAGAACCTGCAAATGTTACAGAACCGAACTTTTTCTGAATATCCGCCGCGACCTCATTATAAAGACGGTGGAAATAGCAGGTGCAATCGCTCGGATGGTCGCACTTATAGTCGCTTTGCTGGCAGCGGCTGATAACAAGCGGCCCCTCAATAGTCTCTATAACTCTGAGGAGCGTTATCTCATCGGGCGGCAAAGCGAGCTCATAGCCGCCGCCGACGCCTTTAAACGACCTCACAAGCCCCTCGGCGGCAAGTTTGCGAAGTATCTTCAGTGCAAACCGCTGAGTGACGCCTGTTTTTTCGGAGATACTGCCCGCGTCGAGCCGACAGCCCGAATCGGCAAGGCACTGGACTATCCTCACTGCATAATCGGTTTCAAGATTTATTTTCATATTATTTGCTCTCTCTGAACTTGTTGCTTCTGACGGGGTGGCGCAGTTTTCTGAGCGCTTTGGCTTCGATCTGACGAATACGCTCACGGGTCACTTCAAATCTGTCGCCTACCTCCTCGAGAGTGTGGCATCTGCCGTCATACAGTCCGAATCTCAGGCGGATAACATCTTCCTCTCTCGGAGAAAGTGTTTTGAGCACTTTATCGATATCCTCGTTTGTTATGGTTTTGAGCGCCGCTTCATCCGGTGCTAATGCGTCTTCATCGCGGATAAAGTCCATAAGGCGGCTGTCCTCCTCGGGACCGATCGGAGTTTCCATCGAAACAGGCTCCTGCGCTACCCGGATTATCTCTCTGACCCTCGAAACGCTCAGACCCATTTCTTTTGCGATCTGATCCTCGGTCGGTTCTCTGCCGTTTTCATGCAGAAGTTGGCTCTGAACTTTCTTGAGCTTATTGATGGTTTCTACCATATGAACGGGAACGCGGATCGTGCGTGCCTGATCGGCGATCGCTCGGGTTATTGCCTGACGGATCCACCATGTCGCATAGGTCGAGAACTTAAAGCCTTTTGTGTAGTCGAACTTTTCGACCGCTTTTATAAGGCCGACATTGCCCTCCTGGATAAGGTCGAGAAAATGCATACCTCTGCCGACATATCTTTTTGCAATGCTGACAACAAGGCGCAGGTTTGCCTCGGTGAGACGCTGACGCGCCTTAGTATCGCCCTCCAAAATCTTCTTCGCAAGCTCGATCTCCTCATCGGAGCTGAGCAGCGGAACTCTGCCGATCTCTTTAAGATACATCTTAACAGGGTCGTTTATCGTGATATTATCGACGACCAGTGCATTATCTATCTCTTCCTGCGAGATCTCCTCAAGCTCTTCAAGCTCAGGCTCTTCGGAAAATTCATCGACTTCAAGCAGCGGAACTTCGGCAATGCTTTCATCAAAATCATTCGGAAGCTCGGTTACGATCTCATCGTCGTTATTTTCGATATCCTCGCTTGCATGCTCCATATTGTCGATAGATTCGTTGATCTGCTTTTCTATTTTCTTCATATTTCCTCCTTGCGGGTTTTGCCCGATAAACATCTTATTTTTTATTTTTTCCGAGTTTTTCTATGATAGAAGCAAAATCGGCATTGTCGAGAGTATCGACATTTATTTTGCCTGATCCGCTTTTTTCCTGTTTTAAGACCTTTATACAATCATTGAGCTCTTCACGAGGGTTTTTATAAACCGATGAGCCCGAACACATTGCGGCTATTTTGCCCATTTCTTCGGGAGAGAAGTCCGCCGACATCATTGTTATATCAAACGACTCGCCAACCGACAGCATTTTTGTGAGCGACACGAACACCCTGCGGTTAAACGAGGTCACAAAATCGTCCGCCGACAGATCACCCTTTATCTCATCGAACAAAAAGCTGTCGTGCATGAGCACCGTCAATATACTTCGTTCCGCGGCAGCCGCTCTGCGATGCTGTCTTTCCTCCACATCGTCCTGTGTGGATAGCCGTTTCGGCACTGTGACATCGCGAAGCCGCTTTTGCTCGGCGTACCTTGATCTTTCCTGCGACTGCCTCTTTATCAGTCCGATTATTGTCCGCTTATCGGCCTTGCACTGCTCCGCGAGCCTGCCTGCGTAAATATCTATCGCAAGCTCGTCCCCCGTGTTCGACAAAATGCCGCACGCCGCCTTGAGATATTCGAGCCTGTCCGCCTCCTGCGAAAGGTCAAATTTACGGCTCTCCCGCTCGAGCATGAAATCGACATAAGTCTTTGCATTGTCGAGCAGAATATGAAATTTATCCGCACCGTGCGCCTTGATAAATTCATCGGGGTCTTTGCCGTCCGGCACACTGAGGACCTTTATGCGGACTCCGGTCTTGCGCAGTATCTGCGCCGCCCTGTCCGTCGCGCGGCGGCCTGCTTCGTCGGCGTCCATAGTGACGATGACCTCGCTGCAATACCGTGACAGCAGATGTGCCTGCTCCTCGGTGAACGATGTGCCGCACGCTGCGACCGCAAAGTCAAAGCCTGCCTGGTGGATCGCGATAGCGTCCATATATCCCTCGCAGAGGATAAACCTCTCCGATTTGGAGTTTTTCGCAAAATTCATTCCGAAAAGGTTGCGGCTCTTTTTATAAACCGGCGTGTCGTTCGTGTTGAGATATTTTCCGCCCGGATCTTCGGGATGCTTTCTTCCGCCGAATGCGATGACATTGCCGCGGAGATCGATTATCGGAAATATAAATTTTTTACGAAACCGATCATAAGCTTTGCCGTTTTTTCCTCTCACTGCGACATTCGCGATTATCATTTCTTCATCGCGAAAACCTTTTGAATGGAGATGATCGCAAAGAGCCGTCCAGCTGTCGGGAGCGTAGCCGAGCCCGAAGCGAACTATTGTCTTATCCGAAAGCCCTCGCTCTTTAAAATATCTGAGCCCGGTTTTTTTCGGGTCTTTCCTTAAAAACTCAGCAAAGAACTTTGCGCTCTCGCGGTTTATTGCATAAACTGTGCGCCTCAGCTTTTCGGCGGAATCGTCATATCCCGTTTCCGGAAGCGTCATGCCCGCCCTGTCGGCAAGCAGCTTGACCGACTCGCTGTAATCAAGATTTTCGGCGTTTCTTATGAATGTTATAACATCGCCGCCTGAAGAACAGCCGAAGCAATAATACGAATTTGTTGACGGATAGACAGTGAAAGACGGCGTTTTCTCGCTGTGAAACGGGCACAAGCCTTTCATTGTGCTGCCGGCCCGCTTTAAATTGACATACTGCCCGACAACATCCTCTATCCTGTTGCGCTGACGAAGCTCGCTCAAAAACTCTTCGGGAAATCTGCTCATCTTATCACTCTCCTTCGTCGTAAAATAATCTGATCTGTCAGCTCAAAACGCCCCACGACTTCGGCAAAAACAGCTCCTTGAAGATATGCACCGCATATCTGTCCGTCATACCGGCAACATAGTCGCACGCGGCTCTCTGAGCGCCCTCTTTTTCATATATCTCGAGGTATTCCTCGGGGAGCTTATCTGGATCGGTGCAAAAATAAGTATAAAGCGTTTTGATAAGATCCTGCGCCTTTGTTTCCTCGCCCTTTGCGGTGGGGTTGGTGTAAAGGCTGTTGAACATAAAAACATGAAAATCATCAAAAAGCCGCTGATATTCGGGCTTAAATTCGATGTCGCTTTCCGAACCTTCGATCAAAGCACGCACAAGTGTGCCTATTCTTTGGGATTTCGATCTGCCGAGCCCCTCTCTGACCGCCTGCGGAATATCACTTTCGCTTAAGATCCTTCCTTTTATCGCATCGTCCACATCGTGATTCATATATGCGATCTTATCGGCGATCTTGACTATTCTGCCCTCAAGCGTGTCCGCTTCCTTACCTGTGGTGTGGCACAAAATACCGTCCCTCACCTCATAGGTGAGGTTAAGTCCTCTGCCGCCTTTTTCAAGCTTATCGACAACTCTCAGGCTTTGTTCATAATGATGAAAACCGCCGTCCACACATTCGTTGAGCGCACGCTCGCCGGCATGACCGAACGGCGTGTGTCCGAGATCGTGGCCGAGCGCGATCGCCTCTGTCAGATCCTCGTTCAAGCGGAGCGCGCGGGCGACTGTTCTCGCTATCTGCGCGACTTCAAGCGTATGTGTGAGGCGTGTGCGGTAATGATCGCCTTCGGGCGCTATGAAAACCTGAGTTTTGTGCTTTAGCCTGCGGAATGCCGAGCAATGGATTATTCTGTCGCGGTCGCGCTGAAACTCTGTGCGGAATTCACACGGTGTTTCCGCTCTTTGTCTGCCTGCGGATCTATCCGAAAAGCACGCGCGATCCGACAAATATGCCTTTTCCATATCTAAATAAAGCTGCTTTGACGACATGATACCACCTCGCAAAAACTGTTTTCAATTATATAATTCGCCGAAAAAATCAAAATACCTTTATTTTTTTAAATTTCTATCTCATGCGGCAAAAATTTTTCGCCGCCGATCGAAACATCCACTCTTCCGGCTGTTTTTTCGGTCATATCGAGCTTCAAACGCTCGAAAAGAGTTGATTCAATATTAAAAAACACCCTGACTTCATCGGTGTATTCTGTATTTGTTATAAACGCGCTGTTTGCAGAAAGTATCGCCTGCACCGAAGAATACGCCGAATAGTCGCATCGGCAGGAACATTCATAGCATCTGCTCATTTTAACAGGCGTCGCCGCGGCGACCGCTATCTTCGCGGTGTGGGTGTAGGCTCTGACAAGGCCGCCTGCGCCGAGTAGCACACCGCCGAAATACCTTGTTGCGACAACGGCGCAATCGGTGAGTCCGCTGCGGCGGATCACTTCAAGAACCGGCATACCCGCCGTACCCTGGGGTTCGCCGTCGTCCGAATAGCGGGCTTTGTTCTCCTCTCGCAGAACATAAGCATAGACATTGTGCGTAGCGTCCGGGTGCTTTTTTCTGATGCTGTTTACAAAATCGATCGCATCCGCCTCGGTGGAAACGGGCTTGGCATAGCCTATAAAGCGGGATCGGCGCTCGATGAACTGAGCGTCTGCCGCTTTTAATATCGTTTGATAACTGTCCAAAAACACCTCTCCTTTTTTATTCCGATAAAGGCAAAAAGCCGTAACCGAATAAACGGCTACGGCATTTAAAGACCGGATCACTTATTGGCGGAAGCCTGAAATCTTCTGTTGAAGCGATCAACTCGTCCGCCTGTGTCAACCAGCTTCTGTTTGCCGGTGAAGAACGGATGGCACTTTGAGCAGATATCAACTTTCAGCTCTTTTTTAGTGGATCTCGTTTCAAATACATTGCCGCAAGCACACTTTACAACTGCGGTATCGTATTCCGGATGAATACCCTGTTTCATTTCAATCTTCCTTTCTATAACGGTGTTTTAAATCGGAACAAGGGTTGGATTTATAAAAGAGATCGTTCCTTTAATCTGATTTACGCAAAGATTATAATATCACAAAAGAGTTTAAAATGCAAGTATTTTTTAAAAAAATAAAAATTTTTTCACTCGTTTTCGCGGCACACATTAAAACAAAGCTCGTGGAGCTGTTCCATTGTTGTAAGCTCCGAGCATTTCCTGCGGTATTCAGCCGCATTATTGAGCCCTTTCATATAATAGGCGGCATGGCGTCTTGCCTCGCGCATCCCGACATATTCACCTTTATACTTCACCATCAGACCGACCTGCTTGATAAGCGTCAGCATTCGCTGGGAAACAGGCGGAGTGTGCACAACTCTTGTTTCGGAAAGATAGGCGTTTATCTGCATGAAGATCCACGGCGCGCCGCACGCTCCCCTGCCGACCATAACATAGTCACACCCGGTGTGCTCAAACATTTTCGCGGCGTCGTTCGCATCGAAAATATCGCCGTTGCCGATAACGGGGATCGACACCGCTCTTTTTACATCGCGGATAATATCAAGGTCTGCCGGCGGACGGTACATCTGCTCCCTTGTTCTGCCGTGGACAGTAACAGCGTCCGCTCCTGCCGCCTCACACCTGAGTGCGAGCTCCACGGCGTTTTTACTGCTGTCGTCCCACCCGGATCGCATTTTAACGGTGAGCGGAATATCCACCGCCCCCCTTACCGCTCTGACAATGCTTTCTGCAAGCACGGGGTCTTTCATCAGCGCGCTGCCCGAACCGTTTTTAGCGACCTTCGGCGCAGGACAGCCCATGTTTATATCGATAAAATCGGGCTTAAACTTCAGTGCTCTCACAGCCGCATCCGCCATTGTATCGGGCTCGCAGCCGAAAAGCTGAACACCCATCGGACGCTCCGCATTGGAAACATAAAGCAGCTTATCCGATTTTTTATCCTGCATTGCGACACCTTTTGAGCTTGTCAGTTCGCCGACACAATATGAAGCACCGAATCCCATGCAGATCTCACGCATTGCCCTGTCGGCAACGCCTGCCATCGGTGCGAGTGCAGCGTATTCATTAAATTCGAGGCTGCCTATCTTCATAGTTCGCCCGCCGCATCCGACACGATAATGTCGGCATAGCCTATCCTGACCGCTTTTTGCAGATCGGCAGGCGTCATCTCAACCTGAAAGCCGATCCTGCCGCCGCTGAAAAACACGGTGTCCAGCTGCTCCATTGTTTTGTGCGCAAAGGTTAAAAACGGCTTTTTCATGCCGATCGGCGAGCAGCCGCCGTGGATATATCCTGTGAGCGGAAGAAGCTCTTTGGAGCGGATCATCGCTATCGACTTCTCGCCTGCCGCTTTAGCCGCTTTTTTAAGGTCGAGCTCTTCTTCGACAGGCACCATAAAAACATAATTTTTACCTGACTTACCGACAGTGACCAGCGTTTTAAACACTTTTTCGGAGTTCTGACCGAGCATCTGCGCTATCTGCGCACCCGATAAAGTGCCGTCGGCGCCGTCGTAGCTGTACTCGCGGTAGCTTAGTTTTTTCTGATCGAGCAGCCGCATAACATTTGTTTTTTCAGCTTTTGCTCCCATTTTTGTCACCTTTCTTCACACTCTCACGAAGTTTTATATTTTTAACCGTACCGTCGTAAGTCTTCTTTATCTTCAAAAACAGTTTATATCGTTTGCCGCAACTTTTGCAGATATACTTCTGAGTGAACGTGTTGTTGTAAAAGTGCAGTTTGCCTGTTTTAAAAAGCGGCTTTTTGCAGCTCGGACAATTAACAAACAGATCGTTTTTATCAAATGCGGGATCGTTTTGGTCGCTGACATAATGCGCATGATACATCAGCCGCTCGCAGAATGTCTTATCAAGTGTATGCACAAACGGGTCAAAGCGCTGCTTTACATAAGTCTTTCTGAAAAGTTCGCCGCAAAGGCGGCTGTCATCGCAGGCACGGTGAAGCGAAAGTCCGCCCTCCGGTACACCCAGTGCCGCCGCCGCATTTGCAAGCGAAATCTGATTACTGCCGGAATCCTTCAAAAACTGCATTACATACCGCTGAAGATCGGCGTATTTTTTGATAAAACCGACTCCATCTTCATCCCTGTGCTTTTTAAGGTTTTCCGCAAGCACATGAAGATCGGTGTTCGACCATGTCATAAAAACGGCATTGTCTCCCTCACAAAAGTGCTCGAATTTTGAAAAGACTTCTTCAAAGCCGCCTGCCGATTCAAGATCGCTTTCTTTTATATGAGTGAGGTTTTTGACATATTTATTAAGTTTTGTTTTAACGCTAGGGCGGACAAATTCCGAAAATCTCGCCGTTTCGGCAAGCGATTCATCAAGCCTGACGGCGCCGATCTCGATTATTTCGTTTAAATGGGTCTGTTGTTCGCCGTCTTTCACAGGAATACAGTTCCATTCAAGGTCAAATATGATAAAATGCAATGGCTCACTTCCGAACATAATAAATTGGCAATATGATTTTACATCAAAGCAGAGCTTTGATCTGCCTGAGAAGAAAGGCATCGGCCTCCCTGACTTTCAGTGAGATATACCCCGTTCTCACAAGGCGGGGCACATCTGCAATATGATTATAGCAACCCGGCGTAAAAATTGCAATAAAAATTTGATGTTTAGTATTCCATTTAGGCGCGAAATATGATAAAATAGATAGTGTTTTTAAAATTTTGCACAGTGTATGAAAGGAAGTTGGTAAAATTGGTCAGAAGATTATATGTCGAAAAGAAAAAAGGGTTTGATGTTGAAGCCAGAGGGCTGCTCTCGGATCTCATTTTCAGTCTCGGTATCGATGAAAACGCCGAGCTTCGCCTTTTTAACAGATACGATATTGACGGGCTTTCCGAAGATGATTTTCAGCGCGCCAAGGTCACTGTTTTTTCCGAGCCGAATGTGGATAATACTTTTACCGATTTCCTGCCGCTGACCGCCCAGTGGCACCACTTTGCGACAGAATATCTGCCGGGTCAGTATGATCAGCGCGCAGACTCTGCGGCACAGTGCGTTCAGCTTCAAAACGGCAAGGAACGCCCGAAGATCGTCACAGCGAAGATCATAGCGCTCAAAGGTAATATTTCCGCTTCGGAAATGAATAAGATCAAAAACTACATTATAAACCCTGTGGAATCGCGGGAAGCGTCCGACAGGCGTCCGCTCAATCTCGACATAAAAGCGGATGAGCCTGCGGATATTGAGCAGATAAAGTTTATCGATCTGAGTGATATTGAAGTCTTTGATCTGCATAAGAGAATGGGCTTTGCCATGACGACGGACGATCTGCGTTTTTGCCGCGATTATTTCAGAAAATGCGAGAGAGATCCTTTCCTCACCGAGCTCAAAGTTATAGATACATACTGGTCGGATCATTGCCGGCACACCACCTTTTCCACTGTGCTTAAAAGCATTGAGATCGCTGATACCGAGCTGAACGCTCCGATCAAAATGGCGCTCGATGAATATTACGCCGCAAGACAGGAATTATATGCCGACAGAGATAAGCCGGTAACGCTTATGGATATTGCGACTATCGGAATGAAGATCCTCAAGAAGCGAGGCTTGCTCCCCGATCTTGACGAATCCGAAGAAATAAACGCCTGCTCGATACAGGTGCCTGTCGAGATCGGCGGTGTTGTCGAGCAATGGCTCGTTCAGTTTAAAAACGAAACTCACAATCACCCGACGGAGATCGAACCGTTCGGCGGAGCGGCTACCTGCCTCGGCGGTGCTATCCGCGATCCGCTTTCGGGCAGAGCCTATGTTTATCAGGCGATGCGCGTGACAGGCAGCGGCGACCCGACTGTTCCGTTTTCGCAGACGCTCAAGGGCAAGCTTCCGCAGAGAAAGATCACAACGGGAGCTGCTCACGGTTATTCTTCATACGGCAACCAGATCGGTCTTGCGACAGGTCAGGTAAGCGAGCTTTATCACGAAGGCTATGTTGCAAAACGCCTTGAGATCGGTGCCGTTGTGGGTGCTTCCCCGAAGTCGAATGTTGTCAGAGCGACCCCCGAGGACGGCGATGTTATCGTATTGCTCGGCGGCAGAACGGGACGCGACGGCTGCGGCGGAGCGACAGGCTCTTCCAAAGCGCATGACACTCATTCTATCGAGACCTGCGGAGCCGAAGTCCAGAAAGGTAATCCGCCGACAGAGCGTAAATTGCAGCGGCTCTTCCGCGATCCTGCGGTTTCCACTCTTATCAAGCGCTGCAACGACTTCGGTGCAGGCGGTGTTTGCGTTGCGATAGGCGAGCTGGCCGACGGCCTTATAATCGATCTCGATAAAGTGCCGAAAAAGTATGACGGTCTTGACGGCACAGAGCTTGCGATCTCGGAATCGCAGGAGAGAATGGCTGTTGTTCTCGATAAAAACGATGTTGAAAAATTTATAAAAGCAGCTGAAATTGAAAATCTTGAAGCGACTCCGGTTGCGGTGGTCACCGAAGAACCGGTGCTTAAAATGTTCTGGAGAGGCAAGTGCATTGTTAATCTGCATCGCTCATTCCTCGATACAAACGGCGTTACGGGTCAGGCGGCGGTTTATATCAGCGGCGTTTCCAAAAACACCGATTACCGCAACACCGTGCCAGACTGCCTAGCGGACGATGATATTCCCACCGCTTTTGTGAAGAACCTCTCAAGGCTTGAAGTTGCATCGCAAAAGGGACTTTCGGAGCGGTTCGACTCGAGTATCGGCGCATCAAGCGTGCTTATGCCGTTCGGCGGAAAATATCAGATGACCCCCGAAGAAGCGATGATCGCGAAGATCCCCGTTTTAAAAGGCGACACCGATGATGTCACAGTTATGAGCTACGGCTATACGCCGAAGGTCACCGAGGAAAGCCCGTTCCACGGTTCGGCGTTCGCTGTTATGGAAAGCTTATCAAAGATCGCGGCTGTCGGCGCAAACCCGATGAATGTCCGCCTGACTTTCCAGGAATATTTCGAGCGGCTCAACTATGTTCCTGCCCGCTGGGGCAAGCCTGCGGCGGCTCTGCTCGGTGCATTCGCCGCGCAGATCGGTATGGGAGTTGCCGCTATCGGCGGAAAGGATTCGATGTCCGGCTCGTTTGACGATCTCGATGTTCCGCCGACGCTTGTTTCATTTGCGCTGGCTATGTCGAAAGCATCCAACACCATTTCCGCATCGCTTAAAAGAGCGGGCACCACTATCCTGCTCATTCCGATGCCTGTTATCAATAAAACGAGAATGCCCGACTTTGACAGGGCGAGGGTTATGTATCGCCAGTTCCACTTCCTCTCGCAGGAGGGCAAGGTGCTTTCGGCATCGGTAGTCAAAGAGGGAGGTATTGCCGCGGCGGTTGCGAAGATGAGCTTCGGAAACCGAATCGGCGTTGATTTTGAACTGCTCGATAAGCAGACGCTGTTCTCGCCGATAACCGCGTCGATAATAGTCGAGACCGAGAACCCCTCCGCATTTGCGGGAATGGACACTGTTGTTATAGGTAAGACAACCGACAGAGAAGTATTCCGCTTTAAAAACGATGAGATCGAGATCGCCCATGCGCTCGAGGCTTATGAATCGAAGCTTGAGGGAGTTTTCCCGACAAGATCGAATATCAAAGCACCGATGGCTGATGTCCCGCTTTATGATAAGAAGTTCAGCGGAGCACCGAAGATAGGCACGGCAAAGCCGAGGGTGTTTATCCCCGTGTTCCCCGGCACAAACTGCGAATACGACACGGCACGCGCCTTTGAAAGAGCGGGAGCCGAAAGCGATATTCTTGTTGTGAGAAACCTTACTCCTTCGGATATCGAAGAGACTATAGAAGAAATGGAAAAGCATATTCGCCGCTCGCAGATAGTTATGCTCCCCGGCGGATTTTCAGGCGGCGATGAACCGGACGGATCGGGCAAGTTTATTGCAACGACCTTCCGCAACCCGAAGATAAAGGACGCTGTTATGGAGCTGCTTTACTCGCGCGACGGTCTTATGCTCGGTATCTGCAACGGCTTCCAGGCACTTATCAAGCTCGGTCTTGTGCCCTACGGCGAGATCAGAGATCAGCGCGAAAACGATCCGACTCTCACATTCAACACAATCGGCAGACATATCTCGCAGATGGTCTACACCCGTGTTACATCGGTTAAATCGCCGTGGCTCGCACAGTGCGAAGTCGGCGATGTCCACACGGTCGCGGTATCGCACGGCGAGGGCAGATTTGTTGCCGACCAGAAAACGCTTGCGGTACTTTCGGCAAACGGTCAGATCGCAACTCAGTATGTCGATATAAACGGCGCACCTGCGGCGGATATGCCGTTCAATCCGAACGGTTCTATGCTCGCGATCGAAGGTATCACCTCGCCGGACGGCAGAGTTTTCGGCAAGATGGGTCACTCCGAGCGCAGAAATAAAGACTGCTATGTCAATGTTCCCGGCAACAAGGATCAAAAGATCTTTGAATCGGGCGTCGCATACTTTAATGTTTGATACAAAACGAAAGGAAGTTTTCTTTTATGAAATATGTCGTTCTGCTTTGCGACGGTATGGCGGACACTCCTGTTGAAAAACTCGGCGGAAAAACGCCTATGCAGGCGGCGTACAAGCCGAATATGGATAGGCTTGCGGCGGATTCTCTTGTCGGTTGCTGCAAGACCGTTGCGGACGGCCTGAAGCCCGGTTCGGATGTCGCTAATCTCTCTGTTATGGGATATGACGCACGCACCTGCTATTCGGGCAGATCTCCGCTCGAAGCCGCTAATCTCGGTATTGAACTGCGCGATGATCAGATCGCAATGCGCTGCAACCTTGTAACATTGTCGGACGCAGACAGATACGAAGATCGCACTATGGTCGATTACTGCGGCGGCGATATTTCGACCGCTGAAGCGGACGAGCTTATAAAAGCGCTCGATGAACATTTCGGAAGCGACGGCATTAAATTCTACACCGGCGTTCAATACCGCCACTGCTTAGTTGCGGACAACGCTCCTCTCGGGCTTGATTTCACTCCGCCCCACGATATTTCGGGCAGAGTTATCGGCGAATATCTTTCAAAAGCGCCTGCGGCTCAGCCGTTTATCGATATTATGCGCGAGAGCGTCAGTGTGCTTGAAAACCACCCTGTTAATCAAAAGCGCAAGTCAAAGGGCCTTCGCCCTGCCAATTCCGCATGGTTCTGGGGAGAGGGCAAGCGCCCGAACCTTGAAATGTTCTATGATAAATTCGGTATTCACGGTGCTGTTGTTTCGGCTGTCGATCTTATAAGAGGTATCGGCAGGCTTTCGGGCATGAAAGTCGCCGAGCTTGACGGTGTTACGGGATATATCGACACTGATTTCGACGCTAAGGCAAATGCCTCGATCGAGCTTTTGAAAAACGGTGCAGACCTTGTTTATATCCACATTGAAGCTCCTGACGAATGCGGACACCGCGGTGAAGTTGAAAACAAGGTCAAGGCGATCGAGCTTATCGATGAGAAGGTTTTAGGTCCGGTGCTGAGTGCACTCGGCGAATACGACCGCTATAAGATACTCATTATGCCCGACCACCCGACTCCGCTCGCTATCAAAACGCACACTTCCGATCCCGTGCCGTTTATGATCTACGACAGTGCGCAAAAGCACGAGGGCGTCAGCGTTTTCAGCGAGGAAGAAGCGAGAAAAACCGGAGTTTATTTCGGCAACAGCATTGAGCTTATGCCGACATTTCTTAAAAAATGAGCAGAACGGTTATTGTGACGGGTGCGTCGCGCGGGATAGGCAAAGCTATCGCCATGCGGCTCGCTCATGACGGATATGATATTGCGGTCTGCTGTCACGAGCAGCTCGGCGCAGCAGACGATGTTTGCGAAGAGATCCGCTCGCTCGGCAGATACAGCGAACATTACTGTTTTGATGTTTCAGACCCGAAAGCGGCGGGCGATGCCGTTGCAAAAATTCATAATGATTTCGGTGGCATCAATGCGCTTGTGAACAACGGCGGTATCGCACTTTATAAAATGATAACCGACACCGATGACGATGAGTTCGACCGTGTTATGAATGTCAATATGAAAGGCGTTTTTAATATGACAAGGGCGGTGCTGCCGGAAATGGTGAGCCGAAAATCGGGTGCTGTTGTCAATATTTCGTCTATGTGGGGTATTGTCGGCGGATCGTGCGAGGCGGTGTATTCTGCTTCAAAGGCAGCTGTTATCGGGTTTACAAAAGCGGCGGCTAAAGAGTTGGGGCCTTCGGGCATTCGTGTCAACTGCATTGCCCCCGGCGTTATCCGCACAGATATGCTCGGTTCGCTTTCATCGGAGACACTCGACGACCTTTGCGATGAAACTCCGCTTTGCAGGCTCGGCGAGCCGAATGACGTTGCGAGTGTTGCGGCGTTTCTTTTGTCGAACGATGCAAGGTTCATCACAGGTCAGGTCATAAACGCCGACGGCGGAATGATCATCTGATATGAAAAGCTGTCGTCCCGAGGGACGAAAAAACGCTGATCAAAAAAGAAAATCGCACCTATTTGGTGCGATTTTTTGTTACTGCTTGTTTTTCAGCCGATAGCTGAATGTCATCAGACTGTCGTTTAAATGTACGCTTTCAACCGTGACATCGGGATATTTTCGACTGATATCATAATGGCTGAAATTCCAAAACCCTTTAACACCGAGCCTGACAAGCTGATCGGTGACGGCAGGAGCGGCGTCCTGCGGAACGCACATAACTGCCGCATCCGGTCGGTTTTCGCTGCAAAACTCATCCAGTCCCGATATATGGCGGATCGGCAGACCTCTTATCATCTGCCCCGCAAGTGCTTCCTTACCGTCAAACACACCGATTAGTGTGAATCCGCGCTGTTCAAACGGCATATGCGTTATGATCGCTCTGCCGAGGTTGCCTGCTCCGATAACTATCAGTTTCTTGCGCTGACCGAGCCCTAAGATCTCGCCGATCTCGCCGTAGAGCTGTTCGACATTGTAGCCGTAGCCCTGCTGACCGAAGCCGCCGAAGCAGTTGAGATCCTGACGGATCTGCGAGGCTGTGAGCCCCATTTTCTCGGCAAGCTCACGCGAGGATATTCTAACAACGCTGCGAGCTCTCAGCGATGCCAAAAAGCGATAATATCTCGGAAGCCGCCGTATTACCGACATTGAAACTTCATATCTCGCCATTCTGCCACCTCCGCACATTCAAAGCAGATCTTATCACTGCTCTGACGCAAACTTCTCGACAGTCTGCATAATATAGTCGCCGAGCTCACTGCAGGTGCAGCCTGTGTTTCTGCCCGTTACAACAAGTTTTTTCTCCTCGAGTGTGCAGAAATCAAGCGCGCGCTCAAGCAGGTCTGCCTGACGCTGATAGCCGATATGCGAAAGCATAAGAACTGTTGCTCTGAGCATCGAGCAAGGATCGGCATAGTTTTCTCTGCCCTCTTCGATCATGCGGAGTCCCGATCCGTGGATAGCTTCAAACATAGCGTATCTTGTGCCGAGGTTTGCGCTGCCTGCTGTGCCGACGCCGCCCTGAAACTCTGCCGCTTCATCTGTGATGATATCGCCGTAGAGATTCGGGAGGACAAACACCTTAAAGTCACGGCGGCGCTTTTCGTCAACCAGCTTTGCGGTGGTGATGTCGATATACCAATCGTCTGTTTCGATCTCGGGGTATTCCTTGCCGATGTTCTGGCAAAGTTCAAGGAACTTACCGTCGGTAGTCTTAACGACATTAGCCTTTGTGATTATCGAAACCTTGCCCTTATGGTTCTTTCTTGCATACTCATAAGCCATTCTGGCAATACGCTCTGTGCCCTGAGTTGTTGTGACAGTGAAATCGACAGCGAGATCGTCGGTCACATTGCAGCCGTCAGATCCGAGGGTGTATGCGCCTTCGGTGTTTTCACGGAAGAATGTCCAATCGATGCCCTGCTCGGGAACTTTAACGGGGCGGACATTTGCGAAAAGGTCGAGTTCCTTGCGCATTGCGACATTTGCGCTCTCAACATTCGGCCACGGATCGCCCTTGCGGGGAGTTGTTGTCGGGCCTTTGAGGATAACATGGCACTTTTTAAGCTCTGCGAGAACATCGTCCGGAATGGCTTTGTTGCATTCAACTCTGCGCTCTATCGTAAGACCGTCGATATATCTGATCTCGATCTTGCCGGATTCAACTTCGTCTTTCAGAAGGAACTCAAGCACTCTTGCCGATTCCTTTGTGATAACAGGACCGATACCGTCGCCGCCGCAAACGCCGATAATGATCTTATCGAGCTTTGCATAGTCGGGCGCTTCGGAATTCTGCTTCATACGCTCAACTCTTTCAAGCTGCTCGCGCATTACTTTTTCAAACTGTTTAACAGCACTTGATATGTCTGTCATTTTAAAAAACCGCCTTTCGTCTATGTGGTGAAATTACTTATCGCTTTGAAGCTTTGTGTAGTTGAGCAGGCCGCCCGCACACAGCATATCGCGCTGACGCTGCGAGAAATCGAGCGATACGGGAATATCCCTGCCCTTGGTTTCGTCTTTAAGTACAAACTCGGTCTTTCCGCTCTCGATCGCGGCACGAATACCGTCGAGCTTCAAAATATCGTCTTTCTCGATAATGTCATAATCGCTCTCATTTTTAAACGTGAGCGGAATGATACCTGCATTGATAAGGTTTGCGACATGGATCCTTGCAAACGACTTTGTTACGACCGCCCGAACGCCGAGATACAGCGGAACAAGAGCCGCGTGCTCTCTCGAAGAACCCTGACCGTAGTTTGTGCCGCCGACGATTATCGACTTGCCCGCCGCCTTGCAGTTCTCCGCAAAATGCTCATCGCACTGCTTAAAGCAGAACTGCGAAAGATGCGGAATATTCGAGCGGAACGGCAGGATCTTAGCGCCTGCGGGCATGATATGGTCAGTCGTGATATTGTCGCCTACTTTGAGAACTGCGGGAGCCTCAATATCGTCCGGCAGGGGAGTCGTTACAGGGAACGGCTTGATGTTCGGACCGCGCAGGATCTCGACTTTATCCATCTCCTCGACAGGTGCGGGAGCAACGATCATATTATCGTTGATAAGGAATTTATCCGGCATTTTGATCTCTTCATAGCCGCCGAGAGTTGTCGGATCGGTCAACACGCCTGTGAGCGCGCTTGCCGCCGCTGTTTCGGGCGATACAAGATAGATCTGGCCGTCTGCCGTGCCCGATCTGCCCTCGAAGTTACGGTTGAATGTACGCAGGGAAACACCCTTTGAATTAGGCGACTGACCCATACCGATACACGGGCCGCAGGCACATTCGAGAACGCGCACGCCTGCAGCAATAAGGTCGCTGAGCGCGCCGCACTGAGCGAGCATATTAAACACCTGCTTGGAGCCCGGTGCAATTCCGACGCTGACATCGGGATGAACGGTTTTGCCCTTTAAAATAGCGGCAACTCTGAGCATATCGCGAAGCGATGAATTGGTGCAGGAACCGATGAGGACCTGATCTACCTTGATCCGGCCGATCTGCGATACTTTCTTAACATTATCGGGCATATGAGGCATTGCGGCGGCAGGGCAAAGCGATGAAAGATCGATGTTGATAACTTCATCGTAAACCGCATCGTCATCCGCATAGACTTCCCTGAAATCCTTTTCTCTGTTCTGAGCGCGCATGAACTCCTTTGTGATCTCGTCTGCCGGGAAAACAGAAGTCGAAGCGCCAAGCTCGGCACCCATGTTTGTGATAGTGGCACGCTCGGGAACCGTGAGCGTTTTGACGCCTTCTCCGCCATACTCAATGATCTTGCCGACACCGCCCTTAACGGACATAATGCGCAAAACTTCTAAGATGACATCCTTAGCGGAAACATACGGACGAAGCTTGCCGCTGAGGTTGATGCGAACCATTTTAGGCATTGTGATATGATATGCGCCGCCGCCCATTGCAACAGCAACATCGAGTCCGCCTGCACCGAACGCAAGCATACCGATACCGCCGCAGGTCGGGGTGTGGCTGTCGGAACCGATGAGCGTTTTTCCGGGAATACCGAAACGCTCAAGATGCACCTGATGGCAGATTCCGTTGCCGGGACGCGAAAACCAAATACCGTGCTTTTTAGCGACCGAACCGATGAAACGGTGATCGTCGGCGTTTTCAAAGCCGGTCTGAAGTGTGTTGTGATCAATATATGCGACGCTGCGTTCTGTTTTGACGCGGGGAACTCCCATCGCCTCAAACTCGAGATACGCCATTGTTCCGGTCGCATCCTGAGTGAGTGTCTGATCTATTTTAAGACCGATATCCTCGCCCTTGACCATCTCACCGGAAACAAGGTGCGCCTTTATAATCTTTTCGGCTATCGTCATACCCATTTATTATCAATCCTTTCCGAATACATTATAAGATATATTATCTTATAAATCTGCCCCGATGTCAAGTTTTTGCGCCAAAAAAATCTTTACAATGAGTATATTTATAAATAAAAAAAGCGGAATCGGAGGAAAATATATTGAAATTATGAAATAAACCTTGTAAAATAGACAGTTGTGTTATAAAATATAATCAAAGTATAAGCAGCCGTCTCTCCTTCTCTCTGTTTGCGATCTGTTTGGAGATACACTCCCAAAAGCAAGAAGTTGGCTCTGCTCTGAATTAAATTATGCTGCGGTAAAACGATTTGAAAGGATCGGAAAACTTAAAATGAAGTTTCAAAAGCTTTTTGCATTGATAACCTGTGCCGCTGTGGCGGTGTCGATGAGCTCCTGCAACAACAGCAGTTCATCCGGAAGCGCGACTACGACCGCGCCGACAACTGTTCCCGTGGAAACACCCGTTGAGGTCGAGAAACCTGCGGATATAGGTAAGATGTCGTTCGGCACCGCTTTCTACAAACCTCGGATGGGTGCTGTGCTTTACAATGTTGATATTTCTTCCCTGCCTGAGCACGAGAAGCTTGTCGCAAGGTGCGTTCAGGGTCTTGTCTCGAGAAATGACAGTGCTCAGATCTATTTATCCGAAAACTCAAACGACGCTTTCTGGCTCAACAGATTAAAGGACGAATACGGTATTATTGTCAAGAATCTCGCGGCAGATTCGCTTTGCGATAAGTTTGCCGATCATATTAAGAATATATTTGTCTACGACGACACCGACAAATATGCCGCGGCTGCCGCTGTCTATCAGGCATCATTACAGGATTCGATCGCAGTTCCGAGGGACAAAGCCGAGAAATATGCGAAGTTTGCGAAATCCGAGTTGACAGTGACCGAGGCATCGTCAACGCAGGCGACAACTGCCGCCGCTAAGGCCGACGGCGAACAGCAGGCTGAAAAAGCAAAGCAGATGTACGCCGCTGTTGTCAGCCCCGACTGCAAGTTTGTCGATTATCTTTATGCACTCGGCGCGCCCGTCATTTTTGCAAACGCTAAGAATCAAACCGATATAAACCGTGTGAAAACTCTGCTCAGCGGCGAATTTGAAAAACCTGCGGTGCTTTTCTGCGAGGATAGCAGCTTTATCGACATTGCCTCCGAAAACGGTTTCGGTGTGCTTAAAATAAGCGGTTTTTCAAATGCGACCTGTTTTTCGTCTTTCTCAAATTCCGATGTTTCATCGGGCTCGGCAAACGGCACTTCGCGCTATTCTGATGAGATAGAAAAGTATGTCAGCATTGAGATCTGCGGCGATAATGTCGCGCTGGGGGACAATCTCAGCTATATTTTCAAAAACAGCCGCAGAGGCAGCGCACCTGTGACAGTCGAGCTAAGTCCCGCGCTTTGTGAGCTTGCCCCGCCTATCGCATCGTGGTATGCGGCAGGCAGACGCACTGCAACCTCAATATCGGCGGACAGTCTCGGATATATGTCGGTCAATCCCGCAAAGATGAAAAATGAATATCTTGAGACTTATTATGAACGCTCGAAAGCGTTTATTTCGGCGGCAGGGCTGAGTGTTCTGAACGCATCACTCGATGAAAAGTCGGCAGCTGCCGCTTCCTCGGCACTCGGCGGAAAGAATATTATCGGCGCTGAGAATAACGGGATCAATGTTATAAAAGTCGATAGCATTTATAATTTTAAAGATTATAAGCTGCCTGACAGCGATTCGCCTTTCTACTGCATTAAGATAAAGGCGGGTGATATTACAACTTCAACATTTCAGCAGCTCGAAAATCTTGTTTTGAAAATTCAGGAAGCGAATGAAAACACAGAATTTATGCTGTGCGAGGACCTCTTTCCGACAGTGAGCGAGCGGCTTCAGACGATTGCTCAGACAACGACTGCCGCAACAACTGCGGCGCAGACCACAGCGAAAAAATGAGTGTGATAAAAAAACTGACTGCGGCAGTCGCCGCTGTTGCGATGGCGGCGGTTGCCGCTTCGTGCAGCGGTGATCCAGAGCCGCAGTATTTTTTTGCGATGGATACATATATCGAGCTTAAATGCGACAGCGAGCGTGGCATGGCGGCGGCTCGGCAGGTTATCGAAAATGCGGGCGGCATTTATGATCGGTATCTTGACAGCTCGGCGGTATCGAAATTAAACCGCGGACGGACAACAGAAGATAAAACTCTTGCGAAAGCTGTTAAAACCTCGCTCGAACTTTATAAAAAGACTGACGGCTATTTTGATATCTCGCTCGGGCAGGTTATATCCGCCTGGGATATCGGCGGTGAGAACCGCGTGCCGAGTGAAGATGAACTGAAAACCGCGCTTCAAAACAGCGGCACCGAAAACATCAAGGTCATTGGCGACAGGATAACGCTTTCGGGCGGTGTAACGCTTGATTTCGGCGCGATCGCCAAGGGTATTATTTCCGATGAGGCAGTCCTGGCGGCTAAAGAAAACGGGGCAGAATCCGCAGCTTTTTCGCTAGGCGGTAATATCGCGCTTATCGGCGATAAAGGCGGCGAGGGCTACTCGGTCGGCATTGCCGACCCAAACGATCCGCAAAAAAGCATTGTCGGCAATATTATCTGTCTTGCGGACTGCTTTGCTGTCACATCGGGCGGATACCAGCGGTACTTCGAGCAAAACGGCAAGCGTTACTGCCACATTTTCGGCAAGGACGGCAAGCCTGCCGACAGCGGACTTTTATCGGTGACGATCGTCAGCAAAAGCGGTGCTGAGGCGGACGCTTATTCGACTGCGCTTTATTCAATGGGGCTCTCGAAATCGCTTGAGTTTTACAATAAAAACGGTGAATTTGAGGCAGTTTTTGTGACCGATAAAAACGAAGTCGTTTTAACAGACGGGCTGAAAAACAAATTTAAGCTTACGAACGGAGAATACAAACTATGCGACTGAAACGGTGGGACGCTTTGGCTTTTCTGCTGCCGACAGCGGTTGCCGCTGTGGCGGCGATTATTATGTTCGGCGGCGGCAGTCGGCGAATCGCCGAGATCTCGGTAGGTGGCACTGTTGTTAGCCGAATAGATCTCGACACGGCACACGACGGCGATGTGCCGTGCGACACGGAATACAATAATAAAATCGTTATAAAGGACGGATGCATAGGCGTTGTCAGCGCCGACTGCAAAGATCACATCTGCGTCGGCACGGGAATGATCAAAAACAACGGCGAGACGGTTGTTTGCCTGCCCTCGAAGCTGGTTATCAGGATCGGGGAGGGCGGATAATGAACAAGGCCCGAACGACCGCATTTTTAGCGGCTTTCACAGCGGCGGCGGTCATATTCTCCTATGCGGAAACACTGTTTCCGCCGCTTATTCCGATATCGGGATTCAAGCTCGGATTTTCAAATATCGCAATTCTCTGCGTGCTATATCTGTTCGGCACAAAAGCCGCTTTCGCAGTACTTACGGTGCGCTCGGTCATATCGGCGGCGGCGTTTTCGGGAGTTGTGCCGCTGATCCTGTCGCTCTCCGGCGGAATACTCGCGGCAACGGCAATGTGGCTTGCAAAGAAAAGCGATAAACTCAGCATCTTCGGCGTCAGTGTTATCGGCGCGACACTTCACAATATCGGGCAGTGCGCCGCGGCGGCGATACTGCTTCAGACAACAAGCGTTTTCGCTTATCTTCCGCTTTTGATGATCCTGTCGGTCATCTGCGGTGCAGGCGTGGGGCTTGTATCGGCGGCGATAATGAAGATCTTAAAAAGGTCGAAGCTTTTTTCATAGCAAACGATAATAAAAAAACAGCAGGTTTTAAAAACCTGCTGTTTTTTTTTTGATTTAGCGATCGATTACTTCAGTATCGAAAAGTCGCCGCCGGCAATAGCCGAAACGAGGAGACGAACATCTGCAAGGTCGATCTTGGTGTCTGCATTGACATCAGAATTCTTCTTAGCCTGCTCTGTCATGTCGTTTGTTGTACCCGCTGCGATAGCTGCAACAAGGGTACGAACGTCTGCGAGGTTGATTTCGCCATCGCAGTTTACATCACCGGGTTTGCCCTCGGGAACAACCGTAGTTGTAGTAGTTGTAGTTGTGGTTGTTGTCGGAGCGTTCGAACGGATAGCTTCGATATCCGAGAATGTGAACGAAATGCCGCCGAGTGCTGTTGCACCGTCTGTAGCCATAACACGGAACTGCTGGTGGTTCATTGCCTTTAACTGAGAAACGGTGATACCACTACTGCCGAATTCGCTGAGAAGCATTACATATTCAGCTTCCTCACCGACTGCAGCTGTGATCGGCTTAACGCATACGGGCCAATTTGAATAATCGGTCAATACGAACTTAACCGACAGCGGAACATCTGCATTTCCGACGGAGTTAACTTTCAGCTTGAAGCGGAGACCGACAGTGTCATCTGTGATGGCATTTACGTTTTGCTGGCTCCATGTGTAAGCCTGGTACTGCCATGCATCCTTTGTCCATGTTTCTGTAAGAGTGCCGTTGCCCTCAACCTTTATTCCGCCGCCTTCGCCTTCAACTTCTTCAGGCGAGCCGCCGTTCCAAACCGTTGCTGTTGCCGGCAGATATACACCTGTGGAAACATACGGATCCTCGGGGTTAACTGTAGTTGTAGTTGTAGTTGTGGTTGTGGTGGTTTCAACCGGAGCTGTTGTGGTTGTGGTTGTTGTCGGAGCGTTCGAACGGATAGCTTCGATATCCGAGAATGTGAACGAAATGCCGCCGAGTGTTGTTGCACCGTCAAGCGCCTCAACACGGAGCTGCTGATGATCCATCTCTTTGAACTGAGCTGCGTCAATATCGCTTGTGAACTCGCTGAGAAGCATTACATACTCAGCCTCTTCACCTACTGCCGCTGTGATCGGCTTAATGCAGGTAGACCACTTTGTCGGCCAATATTCCTGGAATACGAACTTAACTCTGAGCGGAACATCTGCATTGCCGACAGAGTTTATTTTAAGCTTAAAGCGGATACCGACAGCGTCGCTTGCAACATTATCCTTATTTGCCTTATCCCATGTGTAAGCCTGGTACTGCCAAGAATCCTTTGTCCATGTTTCTGTGAGGGTGCCTTCGCCTTCAACCTTTGTGCCGCCGCCTTCGCCTTCAACTTCTTCGGGCGCGCCGCCGTTCCAAGTAGCAATGTTTGCCGGCAGATATACACCTGTGGAAACATACGGATCCTCGGGATTAACTGTGGTTGTGGTTGTAGTTGTGGTTGTAGTTGTTTCAACCGGAGCTGTTGTGGTTGTGGTTGTGGGCTGTTCGCCGGACTGTCTGTAAGGTCTCCAGGGCTTAACAGTGTCAACCTGCGGTTTGTCGATGTATTCGGCCGGATCGTTAACTGTGATAGCGTTAGCTGTTGTGTTTACGATCTTTAACGGAGATACCGTAACATCAAGGCTGTTGCCGGCAGTGTCATAAGAGCTGTCATTTACAATGTTGATGGAAGAGGAAACGGCTGTACCAGCATCACCGCGGTCAGCATCTTCGGCGAGGAATTCATCCTCAACCATGCTGCCGTCTTTATCTTCAACAAGAGCTTCGAGCTTATACTCAAATGTTACAGTCTCGCCCGGCCAGATGAACTCATTGCTACCGCAGCGTCTCTCTGTGCTGCCGTTTTTGACAGTTACGACGGGAGCACCGCTGTTTGCTTTAACACCGGGGATCTGGATTTCTGCCGAAAGATGAGCAACACCGTCGCCGTTGTTTGTAACAGTGTACTGAAGGGAAAGACCGTCTACCTTTGCACTGCCGTGCTGTGCAACGATCTGCTCATAAGCCTCTGCCCAGAGAGCCTGATTGTTCTTAGAGCCGTCGCCCCAGAACGAAACACCGATCATCGATGCGCCGTTACCGTATGTAGTAAAACGGAGAGTGCCAGCATCGGATGTGATGATAGCGCCCTGGCTTTCGAGCTCGGGAACGCCTGCAGCGCTTGTTACCGCACCGTTGGCATTGTAGGTCTTAGGTGCAGCGTCACCGATCTTAAGGTTGACTACCTGACCCCAAGTACCGTCAGTACTGAAGTTTTTACGACCGCCAAATTCAGGAGAGAAAATGGTTACGTCTACGTCGCCGCTTGCGGACACTGTTGTGCAAAGCCAGAAAGCTGACATAACAAGTGCCAAAGCGACAAATAATGATAGTGCTTTTTTCATTTCTGTGTCCTCCAAAAAAATATTACGGCTCATTGCCGTTTACACACATTTATAATAACACAGTAATATTCAAAAAGCAAGTCGTTTTTATACGATTTTTGTGATAAATTTTCGCTGTGATACAAATATTTCAACCTATGAGCATGAGCAAATCTTCGGGGCTTATATCGGTTTGAAGCGCACAGTTTATCGAATGAGCGGTGAGCCTTGCGGCATGAGAGATTATAAGGTCGATCTCTTTCGGAGTCACCATCATGTTTTCGGCTTTTGAGTTTTTACATGAACCGCCGAAATCGCTGACCATCGTGCAGGCGTCCACAACGGTCGGAACACCGAGCGATATAACGGGGATGCCGAGCGTTTTTTCGCTCAGCTCTTCCCTTGCGTTGCCGACACCGCTGCCGGGGATCAGCCCTGTGTCGGAAAGCTGGACGGTCCTGCCGAGTCTGTCGAGCGAACGGGCGGCAAGCGCATCGATAACAATAACGGCGGACGGATTGATTTTATCGGCAACGCCTCTGATGATCTCGCCGGTCTCCATGCCGGTCTGCCCGAGCACTCCCGGACAGATAACAGCAACCGATCGCAGTTTGCCGAGCGGTTCGAGCTCGCCGCCGATATGCCGTGTCGACAATACCTCTGCACCCGCTCTCGGACCGTATGAATCCGGGGTTATTTCGGTGTTGCCGACTCCGCATACAAGCACCGCACCGTTTTCCGGCAGCATTGAACGCAACTCGGTAGACACTGCCACGCGACAGTCGTCGTTTATCTCATAATCCGAAACAAAAGGCGGCGCTTCAACGGTTATATATCTGCCTTTCGGGCGGCGAAGAGTTTTTTCGCCCTGCTCGTTTGCAACCGTCATTCTTGTGACGCTGACGCTTCCGATGCTTAGCTGTTCGCACAGGACACCGTCTTTTTCTCCGGGAATGGCTTCTTTTATTTCAATGGCAAGGTCGGTGCGAAAATCCATAAAAATGCTCCTTTATGATATGTAGAGCCGAACGCCCGAAGACATTCGGCAGTGTTTGAAATTTACTTCATTTCAAACGAAAGGCAGTCGGTGCACTGATCCATTGTTGGGTTGCACTCGTGTGTGCCGACCTTGATCTGATCAAGTGAGCAGTAGTTTTCGCCGGTGCAATGATTTTTGCACGAAACTACATCGCACTCGATGCAATGATTTGCATGACAATTGTGTTCCATAACTCATTCCGTCCTTTCAGATTTACGGCGGCATTTTCCGCCGTTAGCTATTATTTACGCTGTCGGCTGTGTTATTCATAAACTTCTGCGGATTTTGATAGTATTGTATGAGGGTGATTATTGTGCTTGGATCGGTGAACGAATGTTTATGGGGATTTATTTTATTGCCGCTGACGATCTTTGTCGGCGCGGTCTTGCTTTGCCGCTGCGGCGGACTGAAATTTTTTAAATTTAATAAAATCTTTAAAATCGCTTTTTCAAAAAGCGGAAATAACGGTATCTCGCCGTTCGGCGCGATGTGCACCGCTCTTTCGGGCACAATGGGGATCGGAAATATCGCGGGAGTCGGAACGGCGATAGCACTCGGCGGCTGCGGAGCCGTGTTTTGGATGACTGTGAGCGCATTTTTGTGCATGACGCTTAAATTTTCCGAGGTCGCGCTTGCTGTTGAATACCGCAGCGAGACCGACAACGGTTTTCGCGGCGGACTTTTTTACATTATCGAAAATGCGCTTCCGAAGATCCGTCCGCTCGGGACGGTTTTTGCGGTGCTGACGGTCATGTGCTCGGTAGGCACAGGCGGAGTTTCGCAATCCGGCAGCGCGGCGGCGGCAATGGAAAGCGCATTCGGAGTGCCGAAATGGCAGACCGGCGCGATCATAGGGCTTATTTGCCTGATACTTCTCAGCATTTCCGCCGTGATGCTCTCAAGGATCGAAGCGGCGGTGATACCGATACTCACGCTGCTGTTCACGGGAGGCTGTGTTGCTGTTATAATTTCCGCCGACAACTCGATTTTTGACGCTGTTTTTGAAATTTTATCGGACGCTTTTGATTTTAAAAGTGTTCTCGGCGGTGTCGGCGGTTTTACGGTATCGAGTGCGTTGAGATACGGTGTCAGCCGCGGTGTTTTCACAAATGAAGCCGGCATGGGCAGCGCACCGATCGTTCACAGCGAGACTGCCGCCGACCCGCTGAAACAGGGGTGTCTCGGCATTATTGAGGTGCTGACCGACACTGTCATAATGTGCCCGATAACTGCGCTCGCTATTATCTGCACCGATTCCCACAGACTTTGCGGAGTGTCGCCGGTCAACTTCACTCAGGCGGCGTTTTCGGGCGTTTTCGGCAGGTGCGGCACGGCATTTGTTGCGATCGCATCGCTTTTGTTTGCGATCGGCTCGAGCGTCGGATGGAGCTTCTACGGCAGACGGGCGAGCGAATATCTGTTTGGGTCAGGGCGATTTTCGGCGATCTACTGTGTTTTATTCTGCACAATAACGGCATTCGGTGCTTGTCTGCCCGAGCTTCAGATATTCGAGCTCGCCGACATTTTAAACGGGCTTATGATGCTGCCGAGCCTTTTTGTGCTGATGATTTTATCAAAACGCGCCGGAGATATTGCAAAAGGCTTAAAAAAATGATATACTTGATATATCCCGACAAAAAAGAAGTGTGTGATATGAAAAACATTGTGCTTATAGGTATGCCCGGCTGCGGAAAAAGCACCTGCGGAGTGCTTGCGGCAAAGCTTTGCTGTAAGAAATTCATTGATACCGACCTTGTTATTCAGCATGGCGAAGGAATGCGGCTTCAGGAAATAATAAACAAAAAAGGTGCCGATTATTTTGCCGGATGCGAAGAGAAGTGGGTCTGCTCGGTCGATGAGCAAAACTGCGTTATTGCGACGGGCGGCAGTGTTGTTTATTCGGAAAGATCGATGAAACATCTGAAAAGTATAGGCTCTGTCATATATCTCAAGATCTCGCTCGAGTGCATGAAAAAGCGGATACGCAATCTCCAAACAAGAGGTATTCTTTTGAAAGACGGCTACACTCTTGAAGATATGTATAATGAGCGGTGCGCCCTTTATGAAAAGTATGCCGATATCATTATCGACTGCGATAATGTCCATTCAGTCGAGCAGACGGCGCAGAAAATCGTTGATTCCGCCTGCCGCGACTGACAGCGAACACAAAGAAAAACCCGCAGGAAAAAGTCTGCCATAGACTTTTCCTGCGGGTTTTATTAGATTCTGATTTATTAAAGTCTTATCAGATCGCATTGCAAACAAATTTTTTATCTGTCGCAACAAGGAGCTTATCGCTTTCGACTCCGTCGAGTTTGTTTGCCGAAACCTCTCCGGGAGTTGTATATGATTCTATGAAAGCATCGCCTTTGAAATTTTTCACCTTAACATTGTCAAAAATCAGCTTGCCGAAATTTCCGGCTTTTATGAACGGTTGATTTTCATAGCCGTCCCTATACGAAAACTCGATATTTTTGAATATTATTTCAAAATCAACGCTCGAATCCCCGTAGCAAATACTTCCCGAACCGATTCCCTCCGCTTTGATATTCTCAAAACGAATATCTTCGGCAGGCATACCTTTTTGCCACGGCTCGTTTCCCGACAGATTAAGATGCAGGAATCTGTCGGCGTTTTTCACAACACAATCCCTGAACACGATGTTTTTCGGTTTGCGGCGAATCTCTGTCGAGTCATCGATAAAGTATGTAAACATACTGAGCATATTTTTGCGCGCATTCGGTGAATCATCTGCATTATTCCGCTTTTCCTCAACTGTGAGAGAATATCGGAATGAGTATTCGCAGGGACCGATAAAAAGAGATTTTTCCACAAGTATGTTTTGACCGCCGAATCTAAAAGCACTGCAGGCTGAGCTGAAAACACAATCATGCACATAAACATTGCAGTTATCAAACCCCGCAACACTGTCATCGCCTGTCTTCAGCGTGCAATTTTTAATCTCAACTTCATCGCATTTTCTGACATGAATTCCGTCATGTCCTCCGAGAACGGTCAGGCTGTCAAACAAAAGATTATTACAAGAGAAAATCGCATGAGCCCAGTTTGCACTGCGTCGGATCGTATATCCTCTGAAGGTCAAATTGTTGCAATAGTGCATATCTATGCAATGCGGGCCTCTGAATTCCTCTTCGCCCTCAACATCATAACAGTTTCTTCCGTCAAGTTCCGAGCCTTTTTCGCCTATGATCGAAATATTATGTGCGTTGACAGCGCGTATCAACCCGTAATTCCAATATGATCCCGCAGTATATAGATACTGTTTGCCCTGCTCGACAGTTCTTTCATGAACGGGTAGCCAAGGGCACATTGTTTTCTCATGTTGAGGCAACGGCTCAAGCTCATCGCTGAAAATATTTAAATAATCTTTGGGATTTAAGCTGCCGAGAATCTTAGCATTTTCAAGCAGGTGAAACGTGATTCCGCTTCTGAGCCTGATATCGCCGCAAATATATTCTCCCTCGGGAACGGTTACTTCACCGCCGCCGTTTAAATAACAAAAATCAATCGCTTTTTGAAAAGCTTTTGTTTGAAGTTCCGCTGTATTAGGCACAGCGCCGAAATCCTTTACGCTCACTATGTTCATAACAGTACCTCCGAAATAATATTCACAGTAGCTATAATTATATCACAATACCTTGTATATGATTATGGTTTTTAACTGACCGTCAAAAACCGAAATCAACGAGGCGTGCATTTTTTATAAATCAAACTGATCGATATACGCCTTTATGTCGGGTACGAACTGATTTCCGCATCGGGAAAGCTCGCCGAGGACACGGTTGATCCCCTGCTCTGATCTATACCAATTTTCCTTTGTGATACCGAAGCAATGAACAGGGCAAACGATCATCTTTACATTCGGAAAAGCCATTTGATAAAGCATCAGGCAACGGCGGGCATGAAAAGCCTTGCAGACAATGATAGCCGACTTTATCTCTATTCCCTTTTCAGCCACCGTATCACGGGAAAAGAAGGCGTTATCACGGGTATGACCGGACTTGTTTTCTCCGATGATCGCATCGGGCGGAACACCGTTTTTCATCAGAACATCGGTGAAAAATTCGCAGTCGGTTTGATAATCCTTATTGTAAATCTCGGCTTTTGCACGGACACCGCGCCATTTATCGTATTTAACGCTGACACCGCCCGATGGGATCACCCATTTTGCATATCCTTTGCAATAAAGTTGCGCCGCATATTCGGGCTGTGTCGGGTGAGAACCGCCGGGAAGAAATATCGCGTCGGCGGGCTGAACCTCGTCGGACACGAAAATATAATCGGAAATGTCCTTAATGATCCTGTTTATCATTTGAAGCTACCGTTTTCATCACAGAATATTCAATATGAAGAACATACTGAGCACCAGAGCGAAGATACCGCAGATTATGAAATAGACTGTTCTGTGCGACTTTCTCGAAATATTGCCGCCGCAAAGACCTATCATTATACAGCTTGCGATAAGCGCGAGCACCAGCACGCAGATAGCCACGGTATTGTATTGAACATTCAGAATATCCGAAAAAAACTTTGCGATATACGACAAAAAGATATTAACTGCCGGCAATATCAAAAGCGGGAGCATACCTGTTGCATAATCCTTTTTGCCTGCTCTTAAAAATGTGAATGCCAGCGCAAACACAACGGCGATAACCGCCAAACTCTCAACTAACATTTCATTGTCCTCCGATTCAAACCCTTGCAACGCCCGATTCGACCGCCGCATTATACACCGCTTTTGCGACCGACTGAACAACGCCCTTATCGAGTACCGATGGCATGATATAATCCGCCGACAGCTTATCAGCCACATAATCGGATATTGCAAATGCCGCCGCCGCTTTCATCGGCTCGTTTATATCGGTTGCTCTCGCGTCGAGCGCGCCTCTGAAAATGCCGGGGAACGCCAGCACATTGTTTATCTGATTTTTATAATCCGATCGACCTGTTCCGACGACTGCCGCGCCTGCTGCTTCGGCGTCTGCCGGCATGATCTCGGGAACGGGATTTGCCATCGGGAATACGATCGCGCCCTTTGCCATTGAACTTACCATCTCAGGGCTCACGATATTCGGAGCGGACACTCCGACAAATACATCGGCGCCTTTCATAGCGTCCGCAAGAGTGCCGCGTTTTCGGCTTAAGTTTGTTATCTTCGCCATTTCCGCCTGTGCGGGGTTAAGCCCGCTCATACCCTCGCAGATAATGCCGAATTTATCGCACATTGTGATATTACACACTCCGATAGACATAAGCTGTTTTGCGATCGCTATACCTGCCGAGCCTGCGCCGTTGATAACGACTTCGACGCTTTGTGCCGATTTCGATACGACTTTAAGCGCCGAGATCAAAGCCGCCGCAACGACTATCGCGGTGCCGTGCTGATCGTCATGAAAAACGGGGATATTGCAGCGCTCTTTGAGTCTGCGCTCGATTTCGAAACAGCGCGGAGCCGAGATATCCTCAAGATTTATTCCGCCGAACGAATCCGAGATAAGGCTTATTGAATCGACGATCTCATCAACGCTTTTGGAGTTCACACAGATCGGAACAGCGTCCACATCGCCGAAAGCCTTAAACAGCGCACATTTGCCCTCCATAACAGGCAGGCTCGCGAGCGGGCCTATATCTCCGAGTCCGAGGACAGCCGTGCCGTCGGTAACGACAGCGACAAGGTTGCCCTTTCTTGTCATTTCATAAACCGCCGACGGATTTTTTTCGATCTCAAGGCAAGGCTGTGCAACACCGGGAGTATAAGCTATCGAAAGATCGTCCCTTGTTTCGATCGGGGCGCGGCAGATAACTTCGATCTTGCCTTTCCACTGCTTATGCTTTTCGACTGCAACTTTTCCGTAATCCATTTTCACACACTCCGATTTCACAAATTTCGTTCTATAAGTTCCTTTGCCGCGTTCAATGCAGCGTCACTCACACCGCCGCCGATGATCCTCGCAAGTTCTCCGAGCCTGCCGCTGTCATCGAGCTTTGTGATAGATGTGAATGTTCTGCCTCCGGAAAGCGACTTTTTGATCAACAGATGACAGCCTGCCATGCAGGCTATCTGCGCCAGATGTGTAACGCAGACTACCTGACGGTGCTTGCCGATGCTTTTAAGACGGTCGCCTACTTTCAGAGCCGCTTCGCCGCTGATACCCTGATCTATTTCATCGAAGATCATTGTTCCGACAGGATCGGAGTCGCTCAGCACGCATTTTATAGCGAGCATGATCCTCGACATTTCGCCGCCCGACGCTATCTTTGAAAGCGGTTTCATATTCTCGCCTGCATTGGTCTGAATAAGAAATTCGATCTTATCGGCACCGATTGATGAATACGGCGCCGATTTTATCTCCGCTTTGAATTTAACACCGTTCATATTTAAAAAGTTCAGCTGACGCTCAACTTGTTTATCAAGCTCCGCAGCCGCTTTTTCTCTCGATTTTGTGAGTTTTGCGCCGAGCCTTTTGACTTCTTCCACTTCTTTGATAAGCTCGTCCGACAAAATTTCGGAATCCCTTTCATCGGCATTAAGACTCTCAAGCTCGCGCTTTGCGTTTTCGAGATAATCGAGCATTTCGCGCTCGTCTTTTCCGTATTTCCCGATAAATCCGTAATAAACATCGAGCCGCTCTGAGATCTCCGATAGACGCTGTTCGTCAAACTCGCAGTCGGCTGCCGCCGCTTTTATCTGCTCGGTTGCTTTGGAAAGCAGATCTCTCGCATTAGACATAGTATCAGCCGCCGCTGCCGCGCTATCGCTTTGCTTTGCCGAATTTATCAGCCGCTCGATAACAGCGTCCGCCGCAGTGAGCAGACCGCTCTCGCTGTCGAGTGCGGAAAACGCCGCCGAAAGATCGGCTCCGGCTTCGCGGTTTTTGAGCATTTTATCCCGCTCGCTTTTAAGTTCGGCTATCTCGTTTTCCCGAATCTCCGCTTTTTCAAGCTCGGCTACGGCGTATTTTAAAACATCGCACCGTCTCTGCCGCCGTTCTTCATCGTTCGCAAGAGACATAATGCGCTTTCTTGTTTTCTGCATTTTTGAAAACGCCGCTTTATATTCGCTCAGAATATCGGAGTTTTTTGCAACAAGATCAACATAGATATAATGGCGGTCGGGATCCAGAAGCTGCTGGGAATCATGCTGGCCGTGGATATTGACAAGATAAGGCGCGAGCGACTTTAAAGCCGCCGCAGTGACAGGGACATCATTGATCCGAGCGCTGCTTTTTTTCGGCGTTATGATCCTTGTTATGATAATATCGCCGTCCTCATCGGAAATATCCAGACAGCTTAAAGCCTTCCTGCATTCCGCCGACAGGTCTGTGAACCTTGCGGTGACCTTTGCGGTGCTCTCCCCTGCTCTGATCAGATCCTTTGCGGTGCGCTCGCCGAGCACGGCGTTTATCGAGTCGATCACTATCGATTTACCCGCGCCGGTTTCGCCTGTGAGCACGCACAGCCCGTTATCAAACTCGACATCGGCACGCTCGATAACAGCAATATTTTCAATATGCAGATCTGAAAGCACAAGATCACCTCCCGAATGTTTTTAAAATTTATATATCAGTATTTCAGCTCTCCGAGCTTCTCTGCAAGCGACCTCGCATCCTGCTCACTTTTGGTTATGATGAAAATAGTATCGTCGCCCGCCAAAGTTCCGATAATCTCCGGATAGCCGATATTATCAATAGCGGCGCAAGCGGCATTTGCCGTTCCGGAATAGCATTTCACAACGACATCGTTAACGGCGGAAACGACAGAGATCACCGCACCGGAGAAAATCCCCTCAAATTTCGGCGGAACACTGTCGCCGCCGAGAGCTTTATAACGATAGTTGCCGTTTGAATCGGTCGCCTTGACGAGACGCAGCTCCTTTATATCTCTTGAGACGGTGGCCTGAGTTACGTCATAACCCTCCTCGCAGAGCAGCTCGAGCAGCTGATCCTGCGTTGTGACTACATTTTCTCGAATTAAAGACAATATTCTTCCGTGGCGATTTTTCTTCATTATAAAAACCTTCTTTACTTTATCTTTTCTTTGAGTGTTTTCAAAAAGCCGTCTTTCTTTATTCGGATTATATCCGCTGTTATTTCGGCTCGCGATATTTTAACACGGCATCCGTTTGTTATCGGCACCGCCGTTTCGCCGTCCACCGTTAAAAACGCTTCTCTGCCAGGCTGATCCTCAACCCACATTTCGATAACCGTATCTGGTGTTACAACAAGCGGCAGATCGAAAAGCGAATGGGCGCAGATCGGAGTTATTATAATGCTTTCAAGTGTCGGCTCGATAACGGGACCGCCTGCCGAAAGCGAATACGCTGTCGAGCCTGTCGGGGTAGCTACAATAAGCCCGTCCGACCGATAATTCATTTCAACTCCGGAAATATCGGCATGGATACCTATCATTCTCGAGCGCGCGCCCTTTGACACAACCGCATCATTCACGCAGAAAAACTCATTTGTGCCTGCATGGGTCTCGACATCGGCTTTAAGCATAAGCCTGTGTTCGACTTCGTAGCTGCCGCTTTTCAGTGCCGAAAGCAGGTGCATTTCGTTTGCCTCGAGGTCGGCAGTGTAGCCGAGATGGCCGCAATTTATGCCGAGGATCTTTTTGCCGAACATGGCGGCTTGCTTGGCGGTGTGGAGTATAGTTCCGTCACCACCGAGCGCAAGCACGACATCGGCAGCTCCGATCAGCCGATCGCTTTCGGGGGTAGGTTCTCCTGCGGCTGTTTCACTGTGCTGTATGCCAAGATTATCAAGCGTCTTTAAAAGCTCGGCAATAATATCTTCCCGAACGCCCTCGGGATTTAAAAAAACAACGGTTTTCATATTAAAACCACCTCAATCAAGCGCATTGTGCGATTGTTCGACAAGCTCCTCCGGCTGAACATCGGTGTTCATCGCCGACTCGCCGTCATTTTTAAGCAGAATAAGATATTCGATATTGCCCTGCGGCCCTTTGACGGGAGAATAATCAAGCCCGTCCACCGAAAAGCCCTCAGACAGCGCAAATTCGACAATGCCTTTCACAACATCGATATGCACCGTTTTATCTCTCACAACGCCTTTTTTCCCTACATTTTCTCTGCCGGCTTCAAACTGCGGCTTTATAAGGCAGACACACCTCGCCTGCGGCTTCATAAGCCTTTTCAAAACAGGCAATATTTTTTTCAGCGAGATAAACGACACATCGACCGACGCGAAATCGAGCGGGTCGCTTATCTGCTCTGTTGTGACGTATCTGAAATTGGTGCGCTCGAGATCCACGACTCTCGGATCGGTTCTGAGCTTCCATGCGAGCTGACCGTAGCCGACATCGACTGCATAGACCTTTTCGGCACCGTTTTGCAGCATACAATCGGTAAATCCGCCCGTTGACGCGCCGATATCCGCGCAGATCATTCCGTCGAGCGTTATATCAAAAGAACTCATTGCCTTTTCGAGCTTCAAACCGCCCCGACTTACATATTTAAGCCGCTCGCCGCGGACTTCGACTTTCATACCGTCCGCCACGGGAGTGCCGGCTTTGTCGGCTTTCTGGCCGTCGATATAAACATCGCCTGCCATTATTATCGCTCTTGCGCGTTCTCTCGACTGTGCGAGCCCGTTTTCAAACAAATAAACATCAAGCCTTTTGCCCATTTCGACTCTCCTCAAAAACGGTGTTGTATATCCCCTCTGTATCAAGTTTCAGCTCATTCAACGCCTCGCTCACCTTTTGCTGAGGAATAAACCGTTCGTCTATCGCGGTTATATTATAATCGCCCTTAAATCCGTGTGACCTGCACATGAAAGCGAACTGCTCGCCGCAGCCGCCCTCGCACACGCCCTCTTCAAAGAAATATATCGCAGACGCCGACCTGCATTCCCGAGCCGCTCTCTCATCGATCGGCTTTAATTTATAAAGTATCACGGTTTTGACCGAAACACCGTTTTCTTTGAGCTTTTCGGCCGCAAAAAGCGCGTTTACCGCCGTTCTGCCGTAGGACACAAGCACAGTGTCACCCTCGCCGTAGACCGCATAGTCCGAACCGACATTATCGCGATAGCATTCGGGCAGCTTCGGTTCTCTGCCGCGCGGATACCTCACCGCCGCGACCGAACAATCGCCGTAGACCGCTTCATGCAAAAACGAATCCAGCTCCGAAAATGTTATCGGCGCATAAACAGTTGCACCCGGCACTGTGTTTAAAAAGGCGACATCGAAAACGCCCTGATGCGTTATACCGTCCTCCCCGACAATGCCTGCTCTGTCGATCGCGAGAACGACCCGTAGCTTTTGTGCCGCCGCGTCGTGAATTATCTGATCGTAAGCCCGCTGTAAAAACGAGGAGTACACTGCGAATACGGGGACAAGTCCCGAAGCGGCAAGCCCTGCACAAAATGTAACGGCGTGCTGCTCGGCGATACCGACATCGAAAAAGCGGTTTTTAAACGACTGCTCAAAGGGTGCAAGCCCCGTGCTGTCACGCATGGCGGCAGTCACAGCACAGATGCGGCGGTCTGCCGCCGCCATTTTGCAAAGCGACTGACCGAAAAATGCGGAATAATCTGTTCCCGAGCAGATGCGCTCGCCTGTTTCTATATCGAACGATGAAACGCCGTGGAACAGCTTCGGCGAACGCTCGGCATATTCATAGCCTTTGCCCTTGACGGTGCAGACATGGACAAGTGCCGGTCTGCGCTGCTGTTTTGCGGCATTGAGCACCGAATCGAGCAGCTTGAGATCGTGTCCGTCGATCGGGCCGAGATAGGTAAATCCCATATCTTCAAACACCGTCTTACTGTAGATCATGCGCTTGAAGAAGGTCTTAACACGCTCGGCGGCTTTATAAAGTCCTCCGCCGATGAACGGGATCCTCTGAAGGAATTTGCCTGTGCCGCTTTTGAATTTATGATAGCGCGGCAAAGAGCGCACCACCGCAAGATGACGCGCTATTCCGCCGACATTTTTTGAGATCGACATTTTATTATCGTTGAGCACGACTATTAAATTACCGTTTGTTTTGCCTGCATTGTTAAGCCCCTCATAGGCAAGTCCGCCGGTGAGTGCACCGTCTCCCACGACGCAGACGACATAGCCGTCCTCCCCTTTAACGCTTTTTGCCTGAGCAAAGCCGCAGCCCGCCGAAACGGCGGTGCTTGAATGGCCGGTCAGAAAAGCGTCATACTCGCTTTCGTCGGGGTTTAAAAAGCCGGTTATTCCGCCTTTTTCGCGCAAGGTGTCAAAACGGTCATACCGCCCTGTGAGCAGCTTATGGGCATAACATTGATGTCCGACATCGAAAATCAGCTTATCATTCGGGCAATCAAAGCTTTTATGCAAGGCGACCGTCAGCTCGACAACGCCGAGATTTGAAGCAAGATGACCGCCGTTTTTCGACACGGTTTCGATCATTTTGCCGCGAAGCTCGGCACAAAGCTCATTCAGCTCGCTGTTGCTCAAACGGTCAAGATCACGCGGGGAACGAATAGTTTCGAGCAATCCGTATTCATTTGTTCCGCAGTTTTCATTCATTAGGTGTTTTACCTCGTTTTTATAAAGCCGCAAAAGCGGCAAATCATCTCTATTTATATAGATTATAGCACATCCGGCCGCCTATGTTCAACCCCATTTTGAATTTAATGAAATTTTATTCAGAATAATTTATATATCTTCGGCTGAGTCAAAGCAAAACAAAAAAGCCGCAAAAGCGGCTTTTTATTGTGGTGCGGGTAACAGGACTTGAACCTGCACGCCGAAGGCACTAGTTCCTAAGACTAGCGTGTCTGCCATTCCACCATACCCGCATATTAAATTTTGCTTTGATAAAAACACACGCAAAGCTCGTGTAATGTGGGCGGGCAGCCACGCTACGCACGCCTCGCTGTTGCAAAATCTTTGTCCTCGCTGTTCACTCGGACGATTTTGACATCTCGTTTTTTCAACCGTCGCTTGATCTGCCACCGGCAGCGCTCGGTTGAAAACTGCCATTCCACCATACCCGCATATTAAATTTTGCATTGATAAAAACACACGCAAAGCTCGTGTAATGTGGGCGGGCAGCCGCGCTACGCACGCCTCGCTGTTGCAAAATCCTTCTCCTCGCTGTTCACTCGGACGATTTTGACATCTCGTTTTTTCAACCTTCGCTTCTTCTGCCACCGGCAGCGCTCGGTTGAAAACTGCCATTCCACCATACCCGCATATTCTGTTTTTTCTTTGTTATTCCGCATGAAAAGCTCAGACATCACCTAAGCACAGCACGAAATTTCAACCAAACATATTTAAAAAGCAAGCTCTGAAAAGAGCCTGCTTTTATCCTTTTTTGTCTGAAACGACTTAATAATTACTCTGCGAAACCCGAAAGAACAAGCTTAACAAGAGCGTCAACAGCTTCGTTTTCATCGGAGCCGTCAGCAATTATCTTGATAGAGGTTCCGCCGAGAATACCAAGGGACAAAACGCCGAGAAGGCTCTTTGCATTGACTCTGCGCTCTTCTTTCTCGATCCAAATAGATGACTTAAACTCATTTGCTTTCTGAATGAAAAATGTTGCAGGGCGAGCGTGAAGACCGACCTGATTCTGTACAACAACATCTTTAATACACATACATATCCATCCTTCCTAAAACCTACAAATTCTCTTCATATCTCTTCATATCTCTATGAGATATTATATATTATATCATAATTTATTGCACAGTCAACAAAAAATTTATGTTTTTTTGTTGAGAATGTCAAACTTCTATCTTCTCATCAAATTAGGGGGCAATAAAAAGCCGCCTTTTGTTGAAAATAAACACAATTTACTGCAAGCTGTTTTGAATATCCGCTATCCGCTGCCTTTCCTGTTCGGAAAGCGGAGCGGTTGCAAGCATATCGGGGCGTTTTTTCAGGGTGTTTTCAATGCTTTTTTCGCGCCGCCACTGCTCGATCTTCTTATGATCGCCCGACAACAACACCTCGGGCACCTGCCTGCCGTTCCACACCGGCGGACGGGTGTACTGCGGATACTCAAGAAGACCGCTGTAATGGCTCTCTTCTTCGTAGCACTCGCTGCTTGACAAAACACCGTCGAGCATACGGGCGACCGAATCGAGCAGCACAAGCGCCGGCAATTCACCGCCTGTGAGAACATAGTCGCCGATCGAGATCTCCTCATCTACAAGCTCGTCTATCACACGCTGATCAACACCCTCATAATGTCCGCAAAGTATCGCAATATTCGGCATTTGTGCAAGCTCACGCGCCTTCTGCTGAGTGAGCACTGCGCCCTCGGGCGACATATAGATAAGGTGCGGACGCACGCCTGCCTGTTCGCACACCGCTTTAAAGCAACTGTCGATCGGCTGGGCGGTCATTACCATGCCCATGCCGCCGCCGTAAGGCGAATCGTCTGTTCGGTTGTGCTTATTCTCGGTGTAGTCCCTGATATTGTGGCAATGCACCTCAAACTTATTCGCGGCTATTGCTCTGCCGATAACGCTTTCCCCGATATAGCTTTCGCACATTTCGGGAAAAATGGTCATTATATCAAATCTCATTCGTCAAAAATCCCCTTTATCGGACGCAGCTCGATCCTGCCGGCTTCGACATCGACGCTGACCACGACCGACTTTATCGCCGGAACAAGGTATTCTCCTTTTTCGTTTTTGATATGCCAGACATCGTTTGCACCGGTTTTCGAGACATCTGTGAGCGTGCCGAGCGGCTCTTTCGTGTCGGCGTCGAACACCTCACAGCCGCAAAGCTCCTGAATAAACCATTCGCCTTTCTTTACATTCGCATCCTCACGCTTCATAAAGATAACTTTGCCTCTGAGCTTTTCGGCTTTTTCGATACTGTCGATCCCGCAAAGCTTTAAAAGAGCGACATTTTTATGCGCGCGGCACGATAAAACATCGGTTTTATCCCTGCCTTCATTATCAAAATAAAAGCTTTTAAACTTTGTGAGAAATTCGGGAGAATCGCACCACGGCTGAACCCGCATTTCGCCTGCGATACCGTGAGTTCCGACGATCTGCCCCGCCTCGAGATATTTAAGGATCATTTTAAAGACCGCCTTTCGGTTTTTATCAATAATCGTCCAGAAAAGAGACTATATCGCCGTGCTCTCCGCGGCGATAACCGATTATTGTGGACAAATTGACATTATGTATACTGCGAAAAATATTTGCATCGGCATTTTTATTGACCTTTTTAAGCTCTCTGACAAGCTCTTTCATCTCCTGCCGCTTTGATTCCTGACGGCTTTCGCTCACATTCTCGGTGAACTTGCAGGCGCAGCGGATAAACTCAAGGCTGTTATATCGCGCCCAGGCGATAATATCGTCCTCTCTGACCATGTAAAGCGGGCGGATAAGCTCCATGCCTTTAAAATTAGTGCTGTGTAGCTTCGGCATCATTGTGCGGATCTCCGCAGCATAGAGCATACTCATCAGCACCGTTTCCACAACATCGTTGAAATGATGGCCGAGCGCGATCTTATTGCAGCCGAGCTCCTGCGCTTTGCTGTACAGATATCCCCGTCTCATTCTGGCGCAAAGATAGCAGGGCGACGCTCCGCCGTGCTTGTCGACGACCTCGAAAATAGGCGATTTGAAAACCTTTATCGGAATATCGAGAGTCCTTGCGTTCTCGATTATCTTATTGAGATTACGCTCGTTGTAGCCGGGATCCATAACAATATATTCCACGCCGAAATTCGTCTCGGAATACTTTTGCAAATGCTTAATGCAAGCCGCAAGCAGCATCGAATCCTTGCCGCCCGAAATGCAGACCGCAATACGGTCGCCCTCTTCAATAAGGCGGTACGCCTGTATGCCCTCGACAAATCGGTTCCAGATAGGTTTGCGATATTTTTTTATAATACTGCGCTCGATCTCCTGCGCACGGGAAGTTATCATAATTTCACTCCGAGTAAAAGACAACGGCGGTAAACCGCCGTTTCTTTTTTATTCTATGCCATCAAGCGCCTGCTCGATGTCAGTTATAATATCGTCGACCGTTTCAAGACCGACAGACATACGGATAAGGTCGGGCGATACGCCGCACTCAGCGAGCTGTTCGTCGGTGAGCTGGCGGTGAGTTGTTGAAGCGGGATGCAGACAGCAGGTTCTGATATCTGCTACATGGATCTCCAAAGACGCAAGCTTCAGACCTTCCATGAACTTCTTAGCAGCTGTCTTGCCGCCTTTAACACCATAGGAAATGACCGCCGAGCAGCCGTTCGGCATATATTTCTTTGCGCGCTCGTGATACTTATTGCTCTCGAGTCCCGGATAGTTCACCCATGCGATCTTCGGGTGTTTTTCAAGATATTTCGCAACAGCCAGAGCGTTTTTGCAGTGGCGCTCCATGCGGACAGGCAGAGTTTCCATGTTCATATTGAGAATGAATGCGGAAAGCGGGCTCATCATTGCGCCGAGATCGCGCATCATCTGAGTGCGCGCCTTGGTGATATACGCCGCCTTGCCGAAGCTTTCGGTGTAGACAACGCCGTGATACGAATCATCGGGCTTTGTCAGACACTCAAACTTATCGGAGGATGTCCAATCGAAGTTGCCGCTGTCGACTATTGCACCGCCGAGAACAACAGCATGTCCGTCCAAAAACTTGCTTGTTGAATGGACAACGATATCTGCGCCGAACTCAAACGGACGGCAGAGGACAGGCGTCGGGAATGTATTATCCACAATAAGCGGAATATTCGCGCTGTGAGCGGCGGACGCGAACTTCTCGATATCGAGGACATCGAGCGACGGATTTGTGAGCGTTTCGCCGAAAATGAGCTTTGTGTTCGGGCGGATAAGGCTTTTAAGCTCGTCAATACCGATCTCGGGATCAACAAAGGTCGTTTCAATGCCGAGCTTTCTCAAAGTGACATTGAAAAGGTTGTAGGTGCCGCCGTAGATAGCTGCGCTGGATATGATATGATCGCCCGCAGATGCGATATTGATGACAGAAATAAGGCTTGCCGACTGACCGGACGATGTTATCATCGCGCCGACACCGCCCTCTAAAGCCGCAAGCTTTATTTCGGGGGCTTCAACTGTCGGATTGGAAAGCCTTGTGTAGAAATGGCCCGGTATTTTAAGATCGAAAAGATCGCCGAGCGTATCAACGCTGTTGTATCTGAATGTTGTGCTCTGATAGATCGGCAGAGCGCTTGCGCCGCCGTTTTCGGGAGTGTATCCCTCATGCAGGCATTTTGTTTCTATTCCGCTCATTTTATTCTCCCTTTTCGATTTTTCTGACAATGCACACAGGCGTCTGCTGATCCGACTGATCGAGCGGATTATCCTTAAATACCTGCTTGCAGAAATCGATCGGAATACTCTTATCCGATCTGCCGAGTACTTCAACGCCGAGATCGTTAGCGTCGATAACGACGAACTTACAGCCGAGGTGTTCCGACAGCTCCTTCGCGACCTTATCCGGGTTTGCGGGAGCGAGCTTTGCATAGTGGTTATACGGCGGAATAGTGCAGTCGCACGGACCGTCGATAGCTCTTGCCTTTTCACCGAGAATGCGATAGAACACGCCTCTTACGCCGAACAGCTTTGTTACAGCCGAGCAGAAAGACGCAAAAAGGATCCTCGGCAGACCGAGCTCATCGATCGCAAGCTGCATTGTGCAAGGCATACCGAGACCGATACCGTAGGGCGTTTTATAGACGAATTTCGAGAGAGTTCTCGCCCACCAGCCTGCTTTGATCTGATCGACAGGAAATGCTCTGCCCTGAGTTATAGCGACGATCTTTTCGCTCATGAACACATAATCGTCCGGCTCGACATAATCCTTCACATATTTATCAAGAACATCGGTGAGAACATCGGTGTCCATTATAACATGGGTTTTTATCGGGTATCTGTTGAATGTTCCGAAATCGGTCTGCCTTTCGAGGCTTTTCGATTCATTCGGTGAAAACGGCATATCCATTTTAAAAATACTTCCTTTCACGGCGTTCTTTTAAAAACACAACAAGCCGCACTTAATGAAAAAGCGCGGCTTTGTGCTAAAACTTTCAGTCTTGCTTTTCGGGGACCTCTTTATAAAGGTTGAATCTGAAAAGCTTGGTTTCGTCTGCCGGATTTTCACATCTGATATAAGCCTCGGCGATCATGCCGCCTTTTATCAGATTTGTAAGACCGACAAGCTGGCAAAGCTTCGACTTTAAGTTGAGGCAATCGCCCTCGTCTGTCTCAAGAAAGACATCGCCCTCGCAGTTGTCTATCGTTTTAAGAAAATCCTGAAGATCAACATCGTGCAATTCAAGTTTGGATCTCATAAAAAATCTCCTTTCTTACCTTCAATACTCGCACTTTCAGTATAACAAAGTCGGTATTGATTGTCAATCGATTAGATTAAATTTAAATCAGCATATCGCTAAATCTGCGTTAGTTCAGCGATTTTTGAGCCGCTCGCAGAACTTTTTCGCAACTTTATATATATCGCCGCAGCCGAGCGTTATAACAAGATCGCCCGACTTCGCGGTTTTCTCGAGATAATCTGTTATCTCATCGAATGTATCAAACTGAACGCTGCCCTCGATCTTATCGCTGAGCTGCTTTGCATGGATACCGTAAGTGTTTTTCTCTCTCGAGCCCATGATCTCGCTCAAAACAACATGGTCGGGGATCTTGAGCACTCTCACAAAATCATCAAACAGCATGACTGTTCTCGAATAGGTGAACGGCTGGAACACCGCGATAACACGGTCATACCCCATGTTCATAGCCGCATTCAGCGTGACTTCCAGCTCTTTCGGGTGATGCGCATAATCGTCCGCCACGGTGATACCGTCATATTCGCCGAGCACTTCAAAGCGCCTGCCCGCGCCTCTGAACTCCTTGATATTCTTCACAATATCCTCGGGAGAAACGCCGTTTTCGTAAGCGACTGCCGCCGCCGCACACGCATTCGAGATATTATGCTTTCCCGGAACGCTGACTTCAACCGTGCAGAGCCGCTCGCCGTTGCGGCAAAAATCAAACGAACCGGCGGTCTTAGTGCCGTATTTCACATTTTCTGCGCGGTAATCGCAGTTTTCCGACAGACCGTATTTAATAACATCGATACCCGAAACGGCGTCGAGCGTGTTTTCATCGTCGCCGTTTACAATGACCTTACGGGCGCGGCTTGCGAATGTATGGAACGACTGCTTTAATCTGTCGAGCGTTTTGAAATATTCCATATGATCGCGGTCGATATTAAGTATAACGGCGGTGTCGGGCGAGAGCTTCAGGAAAGTATCGACATACTCGCAGGATTCGACGACCATTGTCTCAGACCTGCCGCTGATACCGTAGGATCCGGTGAGCGGGAGCTTGCCGCCGATGACTGCGGACGGATCTTTGCCTGCGCCGATCAAGATCTGCGTTGTCATAGCGGTGACAGTGGTCTTACCGTGGGTGCCGCAAATGCCGATAACATTATCAAAACGGCGGGTCAGCGCGCCGAGCGCATACGAACGCTCAAGCGTCGGGATACCGAGCCGCTCGGCTTCCACAAGTTCGGGGTTATCTTTCATTATTGCAGCGGAATAGATAACAAGGTCGCTCCCGTGAACATTTTCGGGGAAATGCCCCATTGTTATCGGAATACCGAGCGAACGGACTCTTTTTAAAGAATCGGTTTCGTTGTTATCCGAGCCTGTTATTTTATATCCTTTATTATGAAGTATCTCTGCTATGGGGTTCATTCCCGAACCTCCTATTCCTATCATATGGATAAGCTTTGCGTTTCTTATGAGCTCATCTGATTTAAAAGCGTCTTTCAAAGCCATTACCTCCGTTATTCGATGCGGATGATATTCCGCAAATTTTATTATACATTATTTTATCAAAAAAATAAACAGTTATTTTGAATTTCGGTTTATTTTATGATATAATTAGCAAAGATGTACCCCGCCTTTTTAAACGGCGAGGTCATTCAGTGCAATCAAGGAGGTGCGTTTATTGCTACCGGAACAAATTATAAACTGTCTTGAAACTCTGAAAAATAATGGGATAACCGCTTATCTGGTGGGCGGGTGTGTCAGAGATATGCTGCTCGGCACAACTCCGCATGACTATGACATAACATCAAATGCGCCCCCTGATAAGATATGCGCGCTTTTTGATAAAGTTATTAAAACAGGACTGAAACACGGCACCGTGACGGTTATTATGAACGGCGAGCCTATTGAGATAACCCGAATGAGGACGGAAAGCGGCTACTCCGACTTTCGCCGGCCCGACAAGGTCATGCCGACAGACGATATAAAAACCGACCTTTGCCGCCGTGATTTCACGGTGAACGCCATGGCGATGGACATAGACGGCAAAATTATCGATCCGTTTTCAGGCAGAGACGATCTGAAAAAACGGGTGATAAAAGCAGTCGGAGACCCGAAAGAACGATTTTCGGAGGATGCGCTTCGGATAATGCGCGCGTTTCGGTTTGCCGCTCAGCTTGGATTCGAGATCGAAGAAAACACGCAAAACGCCGCGGTAAATCTTTGCGGCGAACTTAAATTCATCAGTGCGGAAAGAATTTTTGCCGAGCTGTGTAAAACGCTTTTGTCGGATTCGCCGCAAAAGCTTTTGCCGCTGATAGAATGCGGCGGACTCAGCCCGTTCGGCATTGACCGCTGCAGCGGTATTTTCAAAACGGCAAAGCTCAGCCGGGATATAAAGCCGAGGCTCGCACTGTTTTTATCGCTCTGCGGCGCGGACGCCTCGCAAAGCTGCCGAAAGCTCAAAACTTCGACTGAGTGCAGGCGGTTCTGCGAATATTTTGAGCGGAATAAACTCAGCGGCACCGACAACTGCTCACTCAGAAAGATCATTTGCGATCTCGGCGAGAGGGACGGCGAGCTGATGTATGAAGCGATATGCGTTTACAATGAGAAAGAACCGAAGAAAGGGATCATCTTAAAACTGTCAAAGGGTGCCTGCTCGGTGGACGATCTGCCGATAAACGGAAACGATCTTAAAAAAATGGGATTTTCCGGCAGAGAGATCTCTTTTGTGCTCGACAGTCTTATAGAAGAAGTCCGCCGTTTTCCGAACAGAAACACCAAAGAGTATCTTATAAAAAGAGCAGAAAGCTTTAAAACAGAAAGGAACATAAAATGAGAGCCGGATTTTACACTCTCGGCTGCAAGGTCAATCAGTATGAGACGCAGCTTATGAGAGAAAGCCTGCAAAAGCGCGGATATGAAATAGTCGAGGCAGACGATTGCCCCGATGTTTTTATCATAAATTCCTGCACTGTGACATCGGAGAGCGACCGCAAAACAAGGCAGACTGTGCGTAAATACCGCAGACTGCTGCCTGACGCCGTTATCGTTCTCACAGGCTGTGTGCCGCAGGCTTTTCCGAATGTGGCAGACGAGCTTGAATGCGCCGATATAGTTATCGGAAACGCCTGCAACAACGAGCTGCCCGATCTGCTCGATCGGTTTTTTATCGACCGCAAACGGATCGTCGATATAAAACACCACGACAAGCAGGCACTCGCGAGCACTATTTCGGGATTTGAGAGCCGAACAAAGGCTTTTTTGAAAATTCAGGACGGGTGCGACAGATTCTGCACCTATTGCATTATTCCGTTTTCACGCGGCAGAATGAGATCAAAGCCGCTTGACAACATCAGAAGCGAGGTCGAATCGCTCGCAAAGCAAGGGCACAGGGAAGTTGTGCTGATAGGCATAAATCTCACCGCTTATCATACGGACGACGGATACGACCTTGCGGACGCTGTTCGGGTAAGCGGCGATGTCGAAGGGATAGAGCGTGTCAGGCTCGGCTCGCTTGAGCCGGATATGATGACCGACGAGCTTATCTCAAGGCTTAAAGACACAAAAGAGCTTTGTCCGCAGTTTCATTTATCGCTTCAGGCAGGCTGTGATAAAACGCTTAAGAAGATGAACCGCCGCTACACGACGGATGACTACCGTCATGTTGTGAAAAAGCTGAGACAGGCCTTTGAAAACTGCGCCGTTACCACCGATATTATGGTCGGATTTGCGGGAGAAACCGAGCAGGATTTTGAAGAGTCGGTCGCATTTGTGAGGGAGATCGGGTTTTCCAAGGTGAATGTTTTTCCCTATTCCCGCAGAAAAGGCACTGCGGCGGACAACTACACCGATCATATCGACGAACACACAAAGCGGTGCCGCACAAAAACGATGCTTGCCGCGGCGGACGAAACTCAGCGCGAATTTTTAAAAAGCCGTGTCGGAAAGACGATGCCTGTTTTATTCGAGAGTGTCCAGAGGGACGGGCTTATCGAGGGCTACACACCCGACTACACGCTTGTGAGAGCAAGTGCGGACGCTGATATATGCGGCAGGATAATCGATGTCGAATTGCGCGATATCGAAGGCGGCGGATTTAAAACTGAGATTAACCGATAAAAGTATAACTGCGTAAAATAATATCGGTGGAGATTTTTTCACCTCGGAATGTTTAAAGCTGTTGAAAACGGGCAAATATATCAACAGAAAAAGACGCAACACGGAGGCAAAAATCTTATGACAATCAAAAGAGGAGATATTTTCTACGCAGATCTCAGTCCGGTGGTTGGCTCCGAACAGGGCGGTGTGCGGCCGGTGCTTATTGTGCAAAACGATGTCGGCAATAAATACAGTCCGACCGTGATAGCGGCGGCGATAACCTCGCAGCAGGCGAAAAACTCATTGCCGACGCATATCCGCATAAACGCAGCAGGCTGCGGGCTTGCAAAGGATTCGATCGTGCTGCTTGAGCAGGTGAGAACCCTTGATAAAAAGCGGCTCAAAGAAAAGATGGGCGCACTGGATCAGAATTCGATGATGAATGTTAATGAAGCGCTTTCGGTCAGCTTCGGGCTGAACTGAGATAAGAAAAAGGGGAACGGTCAGACCGTTCCCCTTTTTAATTTTTCGGGCTTTAAATATCAAGGATATTTTTATAAAATTCGCAATAGTCCGTCCTGCCCTGTTCTGTGAAGGCTATTGCTTCTCTGGGGTGGCAGTTCATCAACCCCGTTATCATATATTGAATATCAAATCCCCATTTAACTCCGCTTTGCTTCAGCGGAAGCATATATTCCTCGATAAAGGTGAGAAGCGCGAAAAGGCTGTATTTCGGGTTTTTAAGGAAACCGAGCAGCAATTCCATAGCGCAGTTGCCTGCTCCTCTGCCCATGCCGTTCGCGGTGGCGTCGAGGAAGCTGACGCCGTAGGACAATGTTTCGATAGTGTTCGCAAAGGCGAGATTTTGATTATTATGAGCATGAAATCCTATTTTCTTGCCGCACTTTTCCGCAAACTCGACATATTTTTTCGCTAGCACCGCCGACGATTCGGGATAAAAGCTGCCGTAGGAATCAACAAGGTAAACAACATCCGTGGAGCTTTTTCCGATCATATCGAGCGCCGAATCGATCTGAGCCTCGGTCGCCTGGCTGATCGCCATGATATTGCACGATGTTTCATAGCCGAGCGAATGAAAATACTCGATCATCTCGACTGCCGCGGGAATTTGGTTGATATAGCAGGCGACGCGCACCATATCTATAACGCTTTCGCTTTTCGGAACAAAATCCGTTTTGTAATCGCATCTGCCGACATCGGCCATAACCGCGATCTTCAGGTCGCTGTCGTTATCGCCGACGATCTTACGGATATCCTCCTCATCGCAAAACTTCCACTTGCCGAACTTCGATTTATCGAAAAGCCGTTTCGACGCTTTATATCCGAACTCCATATAATCAACGCCGCAGCGCACATTTGTTTCGTAAAGCGCGCGGACAAATTCATCGGTAAATTCAAAGTTGTTGCACAGTCCGCCGTCACGCACGGTCGCATCAAGAACCTTGATGTCGTCACGGACTGTCATCAGATCGCCTTTTCTAAGCGACATTTTGCATCTTCCTTTCGTGTTTCGCTTTAACGCTTTAAAGTATATCATTAAACTGCCGGTTTGTCAACCCCAAAAACCCGATTTTTTATGGCAAAAAAATTTTTTCAAAAAAATTTGAAAAACCTATTGACAAAATAGGATTTAGCGTGTAATATATAAACATACCAACCGCATAGGTTGAACCAAAACCCGAAAACAACGGTGTAACGCTGTTTTAACTGAAAGGAGTCGGCATAATGAATTTGGTATTATCACTTCTTCGGCATAATTTTCGCAACGGACGAATGTGTCGGCGGATAGATTTTTAATCGGTATTTATTTTTTAGAGTGTGAATTATATATTATTTTTTTAAAATGAAAGGAAGATAACCATGAGTTATAATTACGATAAATACAAATTTGAAACTATTCAGCTGCACGCAGGTCAGGAATCTCCCGATCCCGCATCGGACGCGAGAGCGGTTCCGATCTATCAGACAACTTCTTATGTCTTTAAAAACTCGGCTCATGCCGCTGCCCGTTTCGGACTGGCTGACGCCGGAAATATCTACGGCAGACTCACAAACTCCACTGTTGACGCTTTTGAGCAGCGTGTTGCGGCTCTTGAGGGCGGCGTTGCGGCACTCGGTGTTGCATCGGGCGCGGCGGCAATCACCTATACTATTCTGAATCTCGCGTCTGCCGGCGACAACATTGTGTCGGCACAGACTATCTACGGCGGCACCTACAACCTCTTAGAGCATACTCTGCCGCAGTACGGTATCACCACAAAGTTTGTTGATGCGGATGAAGAAGGTGCTTTTGAAAACGCTATCGACGAAAACACCAAGGCTTTGTTTATTGAGACCATCGGCAATCCGAATGCAACTCTTATCGATATAGAGGAAGTCGCAAAGATCGCTCATGCGCATAAGATCCCGCTTGTTGTCGATTCGACATTTGCAACTCCTTATCTTGTTCGTCCTATCGAATACGGTGCAGATATTGTTGTACATTCGGCGACAAAGTTTATCGGCGGCCACGGCACTGCTATCGGCGGTGTTATCGTTGACAGCGGTAAATTCGATTGGGAGGCTTCGGGCAAGTTCAAGACTATCACCGAGCCGAACCCGAGCTATCACGGTATCAGCTTCACAAAGGCTGTCGGCCCTGCCGCATTTGTGACAAAGATCCGTGCGATCCTGCTCAGAGACACCGGCGCAACGCTCGCTCCGCTTCATGCATTCCTGTTCCTGCAGGGTCTTGAGACTCTCTCGCTGAGAGTTGAGCGCCATGTTGAAAATGCGCTGAAGGTCGTTGACTACCTCGCTCATCATCCGCAGGTCGAGAGCGTTAATCATCCGTCGCTCCCCGACAATAAGTATAATGCCCTTTATAAAAAGTATTTCCCGAACGGCGGCGCTTCGATCTTCACATTTGATATCAAGGGCGGCGCCAAGGAAGCTCAGGAATTTATCGATCATCTTGAGATATTCTCGCTGCTTGCGAATGTCGCTGATGTCAAGTCGCTTGTTATTCATCCGGCATCGACGACCCATTCTCAGCTCAACGAGCAGGAGCTGCTCGAGCAGGGTATCAAGCCGAACACAATCAGACTTTCGATCGGCACCGAGCATATCGACGATATTATCGCCGATCTCGATCAGGCTTTCAAGAGCGTTAAATAATCCGCAAAACAAAAGATCCCTGCAAGCCTATAAAGGTTTGCAGGGATTATTTTTTATTTACAGCTCCATCAAGCGGTGCATTATATGACCGTCCGGGTGAGGCTCGCCGATTATTTTAAAACCGAGCTTTTCATAAAACTCCACAGCTGTCACCTGAGCGTCCACAACTATCTTCTCAGCGCCCGAGCGTTTTGCTTCATCGATCAGAGCCGACACAATATCTTTGCCGACCGACAGGCCTCTGTACTGCGGCAAAACCGCTATTCTTCCGATCTTGAATTTGCCGCCGCCCTCATTTACAACCCGTCCGCAGGCTATCGCTCTGCCGCAGTCAAATGCGGCTATGTGCAAAACATTGTCGGAAAATTCATCGAATTTATCAAACTCGACTTGATGAGCATAACCCTGTTCACTGCAAAAGACCTGCTCTCTGACATTGCGAACGCCGTCAAATTCCGACTTTTTGATAATTCTCGGCGAATACCAATCTATATCGCGGCTATCAAAAACAGGGCCCGCTTTGCAGACCTGCTTATAGCCCTCAAAATCGCGGGTTTTGACCTTGCACACACAGCAGACACACGCGCCGACTCCGCAGCCCATGCGTTCCTCAAGCGAAACATAGCACAAAACGCCTCTTTTTTTGCAGGCGCGATGAACGGCGGAAAGCATAACGACAGGGCCGCACGCCATAACACAATCGGTGTCGGTATCGGCTAAAATGTCGGTCACAAAGCCTTTTTTGCCATACGAACCGTCATCGGTGCAGACTGCGACTTCATCGGCATATTTTTTAAATTCATCTTCCAAAATAACAAGGTCTTTTGTTCTCGCGCCGAGAATGACCTTTGTTTTGATACCCTTCTCTGCGGCGGTTTTCAGCGTTTTGAACATCGGCGGAATTCCGATGCCTCCGCCGATAAGTGTCAGTTTCTTTACACCGTCCGGCATTGAAAAGCCGTTGCCGAGCGGGCCGAAAACCTCGAGAGTATCGCCTGCGCTTCGCTCGGACAGCCACTTTGTGCCGCCGCCCTTGACCTGATAAACAAATCTTACAACACCGTTGCCGCTGTCGCAAATCGAGATCGGCCTGCGAAGCATCTTACCGTCACACAAAATGTTTGCGAACTGACCGCACCCTGCCTTTTCGGCAATAAACTCCGATCGCACGGTGAGATCAAAAATATCGGGAGCGATAAGCTTGTTTTCAAGCACCTCGCATTTTTCGTCAATATATTTCATACCGCACCTCATTTCAAAGTTTGTATATCGAGCGTTGCTCTTGCGTTCAGATCGAGTCCGCCGCGTGTTCCGGCGAGATATTCATAGTAGCCCTGAACGCCGACCATTGCCGCATTATCTCCGCAAAGAGAAAGCGGGGGGCAATAAAACCTGATCCCGTTTTGCCGGCACTCGGCTTCAAATCTCGATCGGATCTCGCTGTTCGCCGAAACTCCGCCTGCGAGTGCGAGCGTTTTACACCCTGTTTTTTGAATGGCAAGCATTGTGTGGCTCAAAAGAATATCGCAGACCGTTTTGCGAACGCAGGCGCACATTTTAGGCACATCTACCTTTTCGCCTTTTTGCGAGAGGTTGTTGATAGTGTTTAAAACCGCGGTCTTGAGTCCCGAAAAGCTGAAATCAAGATCATTTTTCTCGATTTTCGGTTTCGGCAGTTTATATTCATCGCCGCTGCCCATTGCCGTCTTATCCATGTGAACACCGCCTGGATACGGCAAGCCCATTGCCCTTGCGGTCTTATCGAAGCATTCGCCTGCCGCATCGTCCCTCGTTCTTGCGATTATTTCAAAATCGGTATAGTCTTTCACAAGCACGATATGGCTGTGACCGCCGGATATAACAAGTGCCAAAAACGGCGGCTTCAGATCCGTGCCGACATAGTTCGCTGCAATATGCGAGCGCAGATGATGAACGGGAATAAGCGGCAGCCCCGCTGTGTAGGCAACGCCCTTTGCAAAGCCGACTCCGCAAAGCAGAGAGCCGATCAGTCCCGGTGCATAGGTCACTGCAACAGCGTCTATATCGCGAATGGTCATCTCAGCGTCAGAAAGCGCTTTTTCATAGAGCGCACCGATGTTTTCAATATGTCTGCGCGACGCTATCTCCGGCACGACTCCGCCGTAGAGCGTATGCTCGTCCACCTGAGAGGCGATAACGCTCGATATTATCGAGCGCTCATTGACAACGGCGACCGCCGTATCGTCGCACGAGCTTTCTATTGCAAGAATGTTCATTTTTCCTCCCTGTTGTAAAGCGTCATAATAAGCGCGTCCTCTGTGGGTGCGGTGTAGAAACCGCGCCTTTTCCCCTGCTCTTTGAAGCCGAACAGGCGATAAAGCGAAATCGCCGCTTTGTTTGAAGCACGCACTTCAAGCGTTATAAAATCATCGTTTTTACATTCGTCGATAACAGCTTTGATAAGCGCCTTTGCAATGCCCTGCCGGCGGTATTCCCGCCGCACGGCAATATTATCGATATATGCCTGTCCCGCCACTCGATTGACGCCGATATATCCGCAAAGCGTGTCGCCGAAGATAACGCCGAAGAAAACATGCCCCGCATTTATCGAGCTTATGATGCTCTGCTCGCTCCACGGGTGGGCAAAACATTCTTTTTCGATCTCGGCTATAACAGCGGCGGATGCCTTTGATAAAACTACTGTTTCCATTGCTTTTCTATCAGATTGGCAAGGCTGTCAGCGCAGGCACGGTATCGGTCGAGGTCTCCGCCGTAGGGATCGGGCACTTCGCCTATCATGAGAATTTTATCGGGGGCTATCCCCGCCGACTGCAATGCCGTCTTGTGCGCCGCGGTCATCGGAATTATCAGATCGGCGTTCTGTGCCATTTCAAACGTTAAAAGCTTTGAGCGATGGCTGGATATATCGATACCGCGCTCAGCCATAGCCTTTATCGCGTTTTCGCTTGCGGGCTGTCCTTCCTGTGCCAAAAGGCCTGCGCTGTCGCACAAATGCCCGATCGAATTTTTTTTGAAAAAATCACTCGCCAGTGCCGCCGCCATCGGACTGCGGCAGGTGTTGCCTGTACAAACAAAAAGTATTTTCATTCTAAACCCTCACAATGCCGTAATCCACGCCGAGAGCCGGCATAATAACATTCAGGACATCATCGGTTCTGAGCTTTAAGCTGCTTGTGTTTATACACGGGTGGCAGCCGAAAAACTCCTCATGCGTCAGCTCCTCATCAAAGAAAAGATGCACCTTATGATCTTTATCGTTCATCATACCGAGCACGCTGACCGAACCCGGAGTTAAGTTCAGCAGCTCCTCCATTTTATCTGCAGGCGCAAAAGAAAGCCTTGAAACACCGATGCGCTTTGAAAAATCGGCTGTTACAAAGTGCTTTTCACCGGGGAGCGTGAGCATATAAAACTCGGTCTTTTTGCGGTTGCACAAAAACAGGTTTTTGCAGATATGGACTCCGAGAGCCTCGGCTATTTCATCGCACTCGCCGCACTGCGCCGAAACGAGCGGTTCGTGATCGACGCCCTCATAATGCACACAAAGCCGATCGAGCAGATCATATACAGCTTTCTCTTTTTCGAGCCTGCTGCCGTCCTTCGGTCGGCCGACAAATTTTTGACCTTTCAAAATGGGCATTTAAATTCCTTCCTTCATACGACTCTGTCGCAATAAACGACATAGCGGTGCGAATTTATGCGATACGGCGTGCAGGTGAACAAGGTCAGCATATCGCGGTTTTTTTGAATCAGCACCTTTTTTATATCGTTCGGCAGAATTTTTGTTATTTCGCTCACTTTATAGTGCAGAGTTTCCCATGAGTTTGTTAGATAAACATCGTCTCCCGCTTCGAGCTTGTCGATATACCGAAACATTTTCTTGCCGTCCCATCCGCGGTGTGCGGCAATAACGCAGTTTGTATTATTGCCGCCGATAGGCATAGATGTTTTGGATAGGTGGACGGCGCCGTAATTCATATTATTTCTCGAAGCGCCGAGTCTGATGGATATTTGAAGGTCCATTTTCGGGATCTTCAAATATCCGACCATATTATTTTCAATACCGTATTTCGAGAGATCGAAATCCGATTTTTCATAGGAAAACGGGTCTTTCAGGTCGCTTTGGCCTGTTTTATAAAGGTTTTCGTTGTACTGCCTGAAAGCCTCGTAAAGCTCAGGCAGATAGGTCTTATGAGGATCAACGACCGTCTCATCGCAGCGCGTCTCCTCGAAATGATCGATATCCGCCGCTGTTTTAAGATCATTGAAGAAATCATTGGCATAAGGGAACATCAGCACGCCTATTCCCGCGAGCAGCATCAAAGAAGCGATGACCGTGAGCGCAATTTTAAGTTTGCTCTTCTTCGGTTTCGCTGTTGTCCTGTCGGTTTGGCGGTTCATCTTCCTTCTCCTTTTGCTTTTTCTTTCGCATTTTACGAATGATTATCAGAATGCAGGTTATGATTATCAGCAGCAGTGACGGCAGAAGTATTCCCCAAGGTCCGAGGAACACGCCTTGGTTTGAAACCTCGCTGACGCTTTCTTTCTGACCGCCGGGAATGACAACTGTTCTCTGAGTGCTGTCCGGCACCTCGACCTTCTTTATTTCCTGCTTTGTTTTATCATCAACTTTAAAATGTTCGCCTCTTACAACAAGCCTGTGCGAATTTATACCGTAAGGATAGCAGGTTATCAGAGAGCAAAGATCCTTGCCGCGCTCGATCGTGAGGCGGGAAGTATCCTCCGGTTCGATAATAAACACATCCACAACTTTATAAGCGAGCCTTTTATTAAGGACATGGATATAAAACTCATCGTCTTTTTGAACATCGATAAGATTATCAAACATTTCAGACTGTGCGATGCCCGTGTGCCCTGTTATAAGGCAGTGGGTGTTTATACCGCCGACAGGGAGAGACGAACCCTCGATATGTCCGAGACCGAGCTGTAGCGAACGGGTGCTCGTTGTATGATAAACAGGCAGTTTGACGCTGATCTTCGGAATCTCTACATAAGCCATGATATCGCCCTCTAAAGTGAGGATGTTCTCATAGTTCTGCTTATCCGCCTGCTTGTTATATTCGACCGCCTGTTCCCACTGCTTTTGCAGATCCTTATCGGTCATTGTGAGAATTTTGTCATCGTATTTATTGATGACGGAGATCTGGCTGTTCTTTGTTATGATATCGCTGATCGAGGGATAAAACATGATCGCGAGTCCGAGGATAAGCAATATCAGAATGATGATGTAAAGTAAAGCCGAGCGGCGTTTTTCCTTCTTTGTTCTTTCCGGTTTCGGGGGTGTTTCTCCGCGCTCTATTGCCTTTTCATACTCTGCTTTTCTGAGCTTTTCAAGGCGGTGCTGCGCGATCTCTCTCGCAAGCTCTCTCTGCCTGCGCTTTTGCTTTTGTTTTTTGCGTTCTCCACGCTTGCCCATTTCCGCTCGCCTCCTTTCATTTTAAAAATTTCTTATGCTCTTGACCAAACCGTGCCTTCTCTTGTGTCTTTTATCACAATGCCCATTGCGGTCAGTTCGTCGCGGATACTGTCCGCCTTTTGGAAATCGCGCTGTTTTTTAGCCTCTGCACGCATCGATATGAGCTCTTCGATTCTCTCTTCGTCCTCGTGCGGCGCCGTTGTATCCTCGCCGTCGAGCAGTCCGAGCGATAAAACGCTGTCGTACTTTTCGATAATATAGCGTTTCTCAGCGTCCGGAATGTCAGCTTTCAAAACATCGTAAACCGCGGTGATGCCGAGAGATGTGTTGAGGTCGTTGCCGAGCGCGTCGTTGAACCTATCGATAAACGGCTGAGCCGCGGCTTCATCGACATCGCCCGACTTATCAAGCGATGAAATGCGCGAGCGCAGCTTTTTATATGCGACTTCGGCATTTTCAAGCCCTTCAAACGAGAACTCCTGCGCCTTGCGATAATGCGATTGTAGGCAGAAAAAACGATATGCAAGCGGATCATAGCCCTTTTCTTCGAGCAAAGAAACTGTGAGAAATTCGCCCTTTGATTTGCTCATTTTTCCGCCCTGTGTATTTAAGTGCAGAACATGGAACCAATAGTTGCACCAGTGGTGACCGATATACGCTTCCGACTGAGCTATTTCGTTTGTGTGGTGGGGGAACTGGTTATCGATACCGCCGCAATGGATGTCGAGATATTCGCCGCTGTGCTTTAAGCTGATAGCGGAACATTCGATATGCCAGCCGGGATAACCGATACCCCACGGGCTTTCCCATTTAAGCTCCTGATCATCGAATTTGGATTTTGTGAACCAAAGAACAAAATCGGTCTTATTGCGTTTATGCACATCTTCGTCAACACTGTCGCGTACACCGATCGCAAGATCGTCCGCATCAAAATTATTAAAGACATAATACTGCTCGAGCTTTGAAGTATCGAAATATACATTTCCGCCTGCGATATAGGCATAACCTTTATCGAGCAGTCCCTGAACCATTTTTATAAACTCAGGGATACATGAGGTTGCAGGCTCGACGACATCGGGGCGTTTGATATTGAGCTTTTCGCAATCGGAAAAGAAAGCGTCGGTATAGAATTTCGCTATTTCCATCACCGATTTGTGCTCTCTTTTTGCGCCCTTGAGCATTTTATCCTCGCCCGTATCGGCGTCGCTCGATAAGTGGCCTACATCGGTTATATTCATAACACGGTTTACATCGTACCCCGCAAAGCGCAGATATTTCTCCAGCACATCTTCCATGATATATGTGCGAAGATTTCCGATATGCGCGAAGTGATACACTGTCGGGCCGCAGGTGTACATATTGACTTTATTGCCGCTGTGTGGCTTAAACTCCTCTTTTTTTCTTGTCAGCGAATTATAGATCAGCATTGTGTTTTTCCTCCGTTTGCTGTTTTTCCAGCTTTCTCAGTCTGCATTCAAGCTGGCAGATCCTCTGCGATACCGGATCTGGAACATGGATCTGATCGAGCGAATCGCAGACCCGCTCGCCGTTCATGCGGACAACGCTTGCAGGCACGCCCACCGCTGTGCAATTGGGCGGAACTTCCTCAAGTACAACTGCGCCTGCCGCAATTTTAGCATTATCACCGACTTTAAACGGGCCGAGAACTTTTGCGCCCGAGCCTATCATAACGCCGTTGCCGATAGTCGGGTGGCGCTTGCCTGTGTCCTTGCCGGTGCCGCCGAGAGTGACTCCCTGATAGATCGTTACATCGTCGCCTATCTCCGCAGTCTCTCCGATAACGACGCCCACGCCGTGGTCGATAAACAGCCTTTTCCCGATAGTAGCGCCGGGATGGATCTCGATACCTGTCTTGCGCACGCACCGCTGAGAGATCCAGCGGGCAATGAATTTCATATTATGCCGCTGAAAAAAGTTTGCTTTGCGGTGCATTCTGACCGCTTTTACTCCCGGATACAAAAGCAATATCTCAAGCGTTGATCTCGCGGCGGGATCACGCATTTTAACAGCTCTTATATCCTCCTTTATATTATCAAACAATCCTTCTCACCTTTCCCCTTAAAAATCAAAAACTCCGCCGGAAAAATCCCGACGGAGGCGAAAAATCGCGGTTCCACTCCTGTTTGTTGCTCATTCGGCGAATAACGGTGCCAGCCGCACGGCAATACTCGATAACTTTCCTGCCGCAAGCAAACGGGTGCATTCAACCGCCTTACCCGACGCCGCTTCCAGCCTGCGACGGCGCTCTCTGTTCGGTCACGCGCGGTCTACTTCTCCCGTTTAACGCTTTTTACTTTATAATATAGATTGTATCACACTTTTGTTAAATTGTCCACCGTCATTTACTCTGCATAACATATTTTTTGCAGGCAAGCAGATAATTTGTACCCGAAATGACTGTGAGCAATGCGCTGATCCACATAAGGACCGAGCCGATAATATAAAATGCGCTCTCGATTGTCTGCCCGATCTCAAAGCAGACTTTTATCTGCTCGAACACAAGCACCGCTATTATTGCCGCCATTTGAGCGACTGTTTTCATTTTGCCCCAGATATCCGCGGCTATAACATTGCCGTCGGACGCGGCGAGCATTCTAGCCGATGCGACAAGCAGTTCCCTTGCAACGGCGATGAAAATGATGAAAACTATTCCGAAAACGCAGTTTTCCCGACCGATAAGACCGAGCAAAGCGGCGAAAACTAGCAGTTTATCCGCTATCGGATCAAGAAATTTGCCGAAAGTCGTCACCTGGTTGTTTTTTCTGGCGAGCAGGCCGTCGAGCATATCTGTCAGCGACGCAAGCACGAAAAGTCCGAGCGACACCGCCATATTATAATCGAAATCGATAAGCATAACTATCAGCACTGCAGGCGCGATGATAACTCTTATCAGCGTGAGCTTATTCGGAGTGTTCATAAATATCCGGTCCTTTCAAAAAGGGATTTATTCTTTGATCTGTTCGCCTATTGGATCGTATTCAACACTGTCGGTTATCTTAACCGAAACAATGTCGCCGGCAGACGGCGAAAACGCACTTTGGAAAAACACCTTGCCGTCGATATCTGGAGCGTCCGATTTCGATCTGCCGTAGTAGCATTTATTAAGGCGGTCATACCCCTCGACCAGCACCTGTGCGACAGTGCCGATCTTTTGCGCTGTGAGTTCCTCGCTTATGACCGACTGCTCCGCCATCACGACTTCGTATCTGCGCTGCTTTATATCCTCGGGGATCTGATCGGGAAATTCAGCCGCAGGCGTTCCCTCTTCGGGAGAATATGTGAAACAGCCGAGTCTGTCGAATCGGGCGGCTTTTACAAACTCGCAAAGGGTTGTGAAATCCTCGTCACTCTCTCCGGGGAAGCCGACTATCATTGTCGTTCTGAGCGTTATATTCGGCACTTTTTCTCTGATTTTTTTTATAAGAGCGTAAAGCTGTGCATTATTCGAGCGGCGGTTCATTCGCGCTAAAACGCTGTCGGACGCGTGCTGTATCGGAATATCGAGATAATTAAGCACTTTAGGCTGATTTGCAACCGTGTCCAGAAGTTCGTCCGTTATCCGCTCGGGATAGGTATAGAGCACTCTGATCCACTCGATACCGTCGATCGCGCACAACTCATTCAAAAGCTGAGGCAACCTGCCCTCGCCGTAGATATCCTCGCCGTAGCGGGTGGTATCCTGTGCGACAACAGTGATCTCCTTAACGCCGCGCTTTGCAAGAGCCTTCGCTTCATCGATAATATCTTCAAGCGCCCTTGAGCGATACTGTCCTCTGATCATCGGGATAGCGCAATATGTGCAGCGATTATCGCACCCCTCCGCAATTTTTAAATATGCCATATACTTCGGCGTTGTCAGCAGGCGCTCGCCTCCGAGAGGCAGACAAAAAAGCGGAGCGTCATACACCCTGGTTTCGTTACTTCTGACAGCGTCCCTCACGATACGGCAGATGTCGCCGTTTTTGCCGAGTGTGACAATAGCGTCGATCTCGGGCATTTCTTTTTTCATATCGTCCTTATAGCGCTGAGCAAGACAGCCCGAAACGATAAGCGCCTTCAGCCTGCCTGTTTTTTTAAGCTGTGCGACTTCTAAAATATTGTCTATCGCCTCGCGTTTCGCATCCTCAATAAAGCCGCAGGTATTGACGATTATCGCGTCTGCTTTGGATTCGTCGTTGGTTATCTCAAATCCGTCGTTTTTAAGGTCTGCCAGCATGATCTCGGCGTCCACCTGATTTTTCGGGCAGCCGAGCGATACCATTCCAACTTTATATGCCATTCGTTCCTCCGTTGATCCGTTCTGCCGCTTCGTTTATCTGCGAGTAGCTAAAGCCCCGCCGAAGCAGTGCCGAAACCATTCGGCGCTTGATTTTTTCGTCTTCTGAAAAGTTTTTATATTTAGATCCTATCAGCCTTGCCGCGGCTGAGATCTGATCGTATTCAAGTTCCTGCGCCGCCTGATAAGCAATATCCGCGCCGACACCTTTTAAGATGAGCTCCCTCGCTATCGACTTTCTCGACAGCGACTTATACTCCGCAAGATACCTTGCCGCATTTTCGGCATACCTCCGATCATCGAGCGCACCGACCTCTTCAAGCGACCCCACGGCATACAAAACCGCATACTCGCTGAAATCCGGCTTTAATTTATCCTTAAGGCCTTTAACAGTGTAGTCGCGCTGCGACAACAGCCACGAGCCTTTTGACAATGCGCGCACGCAATCGGAATGGAGCTTTAAGCCCTCTGCCTGCTCCTCGCTGAGCCGAACGCCTTTTTTAAGGCAGTGTTCGGCGACAGTGTCGCAGTCGAGCAAAAACTCACATTCATCGGTCACTATCGTAAAGCAGTGCTTTTTTGCGCGCCTTATTTCAAGTATCGTCATCAGTCCTCAACGGCGATGTCGATATCGATCTTCGGGATCTTAGGCTTTTCCGTCTCGGTCGGGGCGGCAGTCTCTACCTTTGCCGGTGCGACTGCGAGGGCCGGCTTTAATTTGCGTGTTGTGATGATCTTATCCTTATTTTCAATGATCTTCCGCTCGATCTCTTTTGCGATATCGGGGTTGTTCACAAGAAAGATCTTTGCGTTATCTCTGCCCTGACCGATCTTCTGATCATTGTAAGAGAACCAGGCGCCGCTCTTTTTGATTATCTCCGCTTTAACGCCGAGATCGATAAGCTCGCCCTCGTGGGAGATACCTTCACCGTACATAATATCGAACTCTGCCTCTTTAAACGGCGGTGCAACCTTGTTTTTGACGATCTTCGCTCTTGTGTGCGAGCCGACCATTTCGCCCTGAACCTTGAGTGTTTCAATGCGGCGGATATCGATTCTAACGCTCGCATAGAACTTCAATGCCCTGCCGCCTGTTGTGACCTCGGGGTTGCCGTAGACAACGCCGATCTTTTCACGAAGCTGGTTGATGAAGATAACTGCGCAGTTTGATCTTGAAATGCAGGCTGTGAGCTTTCTGAGCGCCTGCGACATAAGACGCGCGTGCTGACCGACATGAGAATCGCCCATCATGCCCTCTATCTCGGCTCTCGGAACGAGCGCGGCGACAGAGTCCACAACAACTACATCGACAGCGTTTGAACGCACAAGCGCTTCGCAGATCTCGAGAGCCTGCTCGCCTGTGTCGGGCTGGGAAACGAGCAATGAATCGATATCAACGCCGAGCGCCGCGGAATACTCCGGATCGAGTGCATGCTCAACATCAATGAACGCGGCTGTTCCGCCGTTTTTCTGCGACTCCGCCACAACATGAAGCGCAATAGTCGTTTTACCCGAAGATTCGGGGCCGTAGATCTCAATGATCCTGCCCTTCGGGACGCCGCCTATACCGAGCGCGAGATCGAGCGAAAGAGAGCCTGTTGAGATAGCCTCAACATTCATTGCGGCATTCTCGCCGAGACGCATAACAGCGCCCTTGCCGAACTGCTTTTCAATGTTTGAAAGCGCTGTTTCGAGCGCCTTTTTCTTTTCTGTTGCTTTATTGTCAGCCATGTTTAAATACCGTCCTTCTATATTGATTATATATCGAATTTGAATTTTTTAAAGCATATTTTACGAAAATTTAAATTTTTGTCGCTTCGACCGCGCGGTCAAGCCCGTTTAAGTCCTTATGCGTTTTAATATCGCGAAAGCCGCTTTTTGAAAGTATTTCGCAAACGCTTTTTGCCTGAGAAAAGCCTATCTCATAAATGATATGTGCCCCGCTTTTCAGATTATCCGAAATAACACGGTAAAACATCAGTCCGCCCTCGGGTGCGAAAAGCGCTGTTTCGGGCTCGTTCATGACCTCTTTTGAGAGCGTTTGCCGCTCTGACTGTGCGATATAAGGCGGGTTGCAGGTGATAAGCTCGTAGCCCGAAAGATCGAATTTCAAAGCGTCCGCCTGCACGGCGAAAGCGTTTTTAAAACGCTTTACATTCTCGCTGAGAATACTAAATGCGCCGTCGTACAGCTCGACGCAATCGGTATGAACGCCGGAATTTTCGCTGAAAGCTATTCCGATAGCGCCGCTGCCCGAGCAAAGGTCGCACGCCTTTTTCACCGGGTTTTCCTTTGCATAGCCGAGCGCGAGATCGACTATCAGCTCGCTGTCCTGCCGCGGGATCAGAGTATCGCTCGATACTTTAAGCGGGATCGAATAAAACTCGGCTTTTCCCAGAATATAATAAAGCGGCTCGCCTGCGTTTCTTCTTTTCACAAACTCATCTATGACCGCCTGCTCGCTGTCGGTCGCCTGCCTGTCGCAAAGCAACAAGCGGGTAGCGTCTGTTTTACAAGCGGAAAAGACCATCTGCCGAGCTTCAAAGTCCGCATTTTCTCCTGAAAGCTCAGACCTTGTCTTTCGGATAAGCTCCCTTAATGTCACCAGCGATCGTCCTCGCTGTTTTCGGGAATGACCGGCTTCATCGAAGCTATTGCGACTTCGATCATATCATCGTCCGGCTCCTTTGTTGTGAGCCGCTGGACCCACAGGCCGGGAGCGGCGATAATTCGGGTGAGCAAATTATCGTGTCTGCCGCAGAACTTGATAAGCTCATATCCTATGCCGCAGAAAAGCGGAACAAGCAGTATCTTAACAGGGACCCAGACATATGTATAATCCGCGACATGGGGAAACACAAGGACAATAACTGTCGAGATTAGAATGCCGACGATTATCATCAAAAACATGAACGATGTTCCGCATCTCGGATGAAAGCGGATCTGGCGGCGGACATTCTCGACTGTGAGCTCGAGACCGTGTTCGTAGCAGAAGATGGTTTTATGCTCTGCACCGTGGTATTTGAACACTCTTTTTATATCCTTCATCTGCGAGACTATCGCGAGATAGCTCAAAAATATAATAAGCTTCATAATGCCCTCGATCAGCGGACGCCAATTAGCCATTTCCCAGCCGACAGCGGATTTTATGCCGTCCGACATAAGGTTGAACAGCCATGTCGGGAGCCACATGAACAGCACCACCGCGAGCGCGATACCGAGCACCGCAGAGATACCCATTACAATACTCATTAGAACGCCGCTGAGCTTTTTAGGCTCTGATTTTTTGGCGGAATTATCGCTGTCGTGACTGTGCTTTTTCTCCTGCTTTTCCTCTTCCTCGAGCTCGGTCATTCCCGAAAGGTCTGCCGAACGCATAAGAGTTTTATAGCCGACTACCATTGATAAAATGAAGTTGTAAACTCCTCTGATTATCGGAACACGCAGTATCTTCGGCGGCTTTTTATTGAATCCCGCGACATCTTCCGTTATGATCTTGCCGCTCGTCAAATGCCGCACCGCAAGCACTGTCTTATGCGGGCCGCGCATCATAACGCCCTCGATAACGGCCTGACCGCCTATCGACGTTCTTTTATATTCGTTTTTATCTGACATCTTTTCAGTACCGATCCTTTTTTATTTATTCTCCGGAAGGTCCCTCCTCCGGAATAAACGGAAGCTCTATCATAACTGTCGTACCGTAGCCCTCGACAGAATCGATCTCCAGAAATCCGTTGTGCTGACGAATGATCTCATCGGCGACTGCAAGCCCGATACCCGAGCCTCTGACCGTTTTATTCGCTTTATAAAACTTTTCTTTAACTCGCGGCAGGTCTTCTTTTGCGATGCCGCAGCCCATATCTCTGACCGTCACGCGGACGAAAACATCGTGCAGACTGCACTCAACTGTGACTGTTCCGCCGTTTGTCGAGTATTTCACCGCATTGTCGATAACATTGATGAAAACCTGCTTTAAGCGGTTTTTATCGGCAAGCACCTTCGGCAGATCGCTAGGCAGGGTGAAGTTTATAACAACACCGAGCTTTGAAGCCGCCTCCTCATACATTCCGACCGCCTCTGTGAGCGGCTCGGAAATGTCGATCTCGGTCGGGTTTATTTTGAGTCTGCCCGATTCGAGCCTTGAGAAATCAAGCAGGTCTTCAACAAGCCCTGTCATTCTCTCGGATTCGTTTATTATTATGTTGATACCCTTATCGAGTATCAGCGGGTCGGAAACTCCGCTGTCGCGGATCGTTTCTCCCCAGCCCTTTATGGCTGTGAGCGGTGTTCGCAGTTCGTGCGATACCGATGAAATAAACTCGTTTTTAACACTGTCGGCGGCAGCGAGCTCCTGCGCCATAAAGTTTATCGAATCGCAAAGCGCTTTTATCTCGCCGCTTTGCTTTTCGGCATCTATTCGCTCGTCAAACTTGCCTGCGGCAATAGTCTGCGCCGCATGGGTGACTTTTTTGACAGGCGAGATTATCGAGCGGATGAAGAAAAGACCTGTGAGCATAACAAGCCCGATAACAACAAGCCCTGCGGACAATATCACAATAACATTTCTGAGCAGTTGATTGTCGATCCGATCGAGCGACACGGCAAATCTCACCGAGCCGAACACCGCGCCCGATTCATCGTACATATCCGCGGTCATAAGCATGATCTTTTCATCGCCGATCTTGCCGACAGATTCATAGACATCGCCATAAGTCCCGGTGCGGCTGAAACCGCCCGGCAGAGAATAATCCTGGATAACGCCGAGCGACGAAGCGATTATTCTGCCCGACGAATTTATGACCTGCACCTCCGCTGTTTTACGGTCGGTATAGTTATTTATAAAGTTTTGCGCGGCTTTGTCAAACTCCGCCTCGCTGGACGAGGCATAGTCTCCGAGTATGCCTGTCGCCATGCGGATACGGGAGTTTAAGTCGGTTCTTACTGCGGTGTAATACGAGCTGCTTATCATGACCGAACAAACAGTGAGAACCAGCACAACGACTGCCACGATAACGCCGAATACATCGACAAACCAGCGCCATTTCAGGCTTTTCGGCTTTTTAGGCATTATTTATCTCCGTTTCGTTTATTTTACCGACCATTTATAGCCGCAGCCCCAGACTGTCAGCAGATGGCGCGGGACAGACGGATCATCCTCGACTTTCATGCGAAGTCTTCTCACATTGACATCGACTATCTTTTCCTCGCCGATATACGATTCTCCCCACACTCTTTTTAAAATGTCGGTGCGGTCGAGCGCCTTTTCGGGGTTCGAGAAAAGATATTCTATTATCTGAAATTCAACAGGGGTCAGCTCGATCTCCTGACCGTTTTTCTTGAGAATACGGCGGCGAAGATCCAGCGAAAATTCGCCGAGATCCAATTTATCGGTTACGACCGCACCTGTGCCGCCTTTGAGCATTTCAACACGGCGGTTGAGCGAATCGACTCTTGCGAGCAATTCGGACGGGCTGAACGGCTTTGTCATATAATCGTCCGCTCCCGTCATGAGTGCCGACACCTTGTCCATCTCCTGCGATTTTGCAGAAAGCATTATAATACCGACCTGCGGATTTTTTTCTCTGACATTCTTGCAGACGGTGAATCCATCGATCCCGGGCATCATGATGTCGAGCAGAATAACATGAATATCGGGATTACCGGCAAAAAGCTCCAGCGCTTTTTCGCCGCAGTCTGCTTCGATAGTTTCATAGCCTGCGCGTTTGAGGTTGATAACGACAAACTCCCGTATAGCCGCTTCGTCCTCAACCACAAGAATTTTTTTCATTATACCAGTTCCTTTCGGTGATGCTGTTTATTCAAGTACGGTGAATGAATCTGTCACCGTTTGTATACCCTGCGCATAGTCCTTCGGCATCGTGTCGGACAGCTTTACATAAAAATCATATTTCTTTGAAGAGTATGTCGCACCCGCCGCCTGCTTCGATGAGCTGTCGCTCTGCTGTTTTTGGCGCACGGTAACGGTGCACAGCTTTGCACCTGCGTTTGCTTTATCGGTAGGATAAACGGTGTATACTCTTGTGAGTCCGTCGTCCTCAGTATCGACTGAGATCATGCTGAGCCACTTTTCCGGCGCACTGAAATAGTATTTGTAAACCGAATTATAATAGCCCTCGGTCTTAACGGTGAGCTTGCCGTTTTCATAAGCCATCCAGGAAACGGGCATATCCTCGGCAGAGGCGTTTCCGTCTGCCATGCGGTGGCTCACAGGGATCTCCACAACACCGTCGGAATCGATATCGCGGCTTAAAACAGCGCTTGTCCTCAGCGTTACGCTGTTATTGCCGGAAGCGGTATCGAAAAGCGGATTTAAAAGTCTCTTTTGTTTACTGTCATAGATCAGAAGTGATGTCGCCATAGAGCCGTTGCCGAGTGCAGTGTCGATATACAGGGCGTTCATCTCACCGACCTTGCCGGCAGTGACAGCCGCGATCGACGAAACTCCGGGGTCGAGCTGAGCCTCGCCTATGCTGTAAACAGTGGTGCTCTGCCCTGCTGTAATATTGAGCGAGCAGAGTCTTGCGGTGTTGGATGCTGCGGCGGGTGCCTTGCTTGTTCCCGAATCCAAGGCATAATTTTGTGCAGTGTCTATCTTAAAAATTACGATCTGGCGATACTCGTCGTCAAGCATAGAGCAGACCGCAAAATCGCCGCACTCCTCCTGAAACCTGTTTGCGAGCGCACCGTCCTCATACGAATAGACAAGCACCTGCTTTGCCGCGCTTGCAGACGATGTATAAAGTCTTGTGCTGACTACTATTTCGAGCTTGCCGTCGCCGCACAGATTTTCGAACAAAACTCTCTCAACACTGAAGCTGAGCGTGTTTATATCGCTAACCGAATGCCAGCCGCCTTCCTTTCTAACAAACAGGTTCATGTGAACAACGCCGTCGTTTTTAGGAATATAGAAGATCAGTGCTTCGTCTTTGCCATCGCCGTCGAGATCTTTTGTTATGCAGGAAGAAAGATAGTCGCCTGATTCGGGATAGGCAAATTCGTATTTTTCGCCGATCGCTGTTTGGAGCGCTTCATCCAATCCCGAAAGCGATCCCTCCAGCTTCGGAGGGCTGATAAGATCGCCCGGTGCACCGAAAATACCGTCGCAGCCGGAAAAGCCGAGCAGCGCACACATACACAATGCAAGAAGTGCTGATTTTTTAATCATTTTAAAGCCTGCGATACCGGCTGACCGCCGTACCGTTCCTTTCTTAATATTACTGCGAGACTTCCTCAAGCGACTTGAATTTATAGCCGCCCTCCTTGAGTCTGCGGAAGCGTTTGAACGCCATTGAAGTGCCTCTTGCAACGCACTTTTTCGGGTTGTCCACCGTGCGGACTTTAAGACCTGTGTACGATGTGATGAACTTATCAAGGCCGTAAAGCCGACTGCCGCTGCCGATGAGAATTATACCGTGATCCGAGACATCGCCCGCAATATCTGGCGGAGTTTTCTCAAGCACTCTTGTTATCGCCTGGCAAATTACCGCCGCCGTATCATACATTGCAGTTATCATTTCATTGGTGTTTATCTCAAATGTCTGCGGCATTCCGGAGAACTGATGCCTGCCCTTTGATGTGAGTGTAAGCTCGAGCGGACGCGGAACGACACAGCCGATCTGGCGCTTGATACGCTCGACGGTGTGAGGCCCGATCAGAACATTATGCTCTCTTTTTATGTAGCGCTCGATAGCGGCCGAAAAGCTGTCGCCCGCGGTGGGTACAGACTCGCATTTAACAAGCCCGCCGAGGGAGAGCGCCGCAATATCTGTTGTGCCCGAGCCTATATCGACTATAAACGTACCGCGCGGTGTTGTGAAATCGGCTTCGATGCCGATCGCCGCCGCAACGGGAGCTTCGATAAGGCAGACATCTCTCGCACCCGCCGCATAGCAGATGTTATAAAACGAGCGTTTCGGCATATCGTCAAGATCGCTCGGCACCGCCGCTATGATCCTCGACTTCATCATGCTGCCTTTTGCAACGCTTTTGACAAATGCGGTGAGCATACTTTCCGCAAGATCGTATTCGGCTATTCTGCCGTTTTTGATCGGGGTGACTGCCGTTATCGAATGAGGCGTTCTGCCTGTCATCATATACGCATCTGTTCCGGCGGCGATAAGCCTGCCTGTATGGGTTTCGTAGGATATGGCGGTGTGCTCGTCAAGCACGGCGGTCTTGCCCGAATAAATGACAGTGCGCCGCGAGCCGAGATCAATGCCTAAATCTGTGGACATATATTAAACCTTCCTTTACTTATCGTAAAAAAATGATCGCCTGATCATAACTATACAGATTGATTATACCACAAACCCTTGTCTTTTACAAGCAATTTTGCCCCTTAAATTGTAACCTAATTATAAATTTTAATCTGTACTATTTTCTGTACAACGAAAAACCGCGGAGCAGTGATGTGCTCCGCGGTTTTGCCTTGCTATTTTCTTTTTAAAAGCGTGTTTAACAGGATATATATTCCGCAAAGCACGATTATTGTGCCGATGAGAATGAGATACATTGCAAACAGCGGCACTTTACTGCCGAAAAAGTAGAGATTGCAATCGACCGAATCGCGGACACCGTTTACGATCTCGTTCGGGAATCCGAGTGACGACATCTCATCGAAAACTCCTCTCAGACAATGATTGCGCAGAAGGCTTGTGCCGTAGGTTCCCGGCAGACACATGATGACCTTCTGAAGTCCCTCGCCGAACTGCGAGATAGGCATATATGCGCCGCAGATAAAGCCGTAGCCTGCGCTGACAACTGTGCCGACAGCGGAGATCTGCCCTTGTGATATGAGAAAGAAATTGACAATGCTCGAGAGCGCAGTGCCGAACATAACAAGCAGGAAAATATCGAGCAGGATCATGAAGACATCGCCGACCGAAAGATACCAGCCTGTTGCGGCGACATAGATAAAGCAAGCCGCTGCCGCGACAAGGCAGACTATCAAAGTTGAAAGCAGTGTCGAAAGATAGTAGCCGAGCGCGAGAGTCGAGCCCTTGACGGGAGACACTGTCAGATCTCTGCGCGCGCCCGATACTTTATCGGATACCATGAGCATATTACAGCAGAAAGACACTGTGACACAGCTCACCGCGAGCAGCGATGAAAAAATCTCGCCTCCGACGGTGCCGTCGATCAGCTTATCGGGAATGCTGAACCCTTCGGGCATCGACATCAAAAAGCTGTCGCGATAGACATTTGCAAGAAATGTGGAATAAAGCACCAGTAGCAAAATCGGTGTGATAAGCGAGGTGAAAAACATCGCTTTATCCTTGAAAAACAGCTTATTATTGCGGCGCACAAAACTGTAAAGTCCGGTCATATTTCATCGCCTCCCGTGAGTTTTTTACCTGTCACCTCAAGGAAAACATCGTCCACCGTGCCTTTGGTTATTTCATAATCGGTGAACACATCGGGGTGAGCTACGATAAGCTTTGTCGCCTCTGCGGTGTTTTGAACCTTTATGCGATAAGCATTCTTCAGCTTCTCATAGGGAGCGCCGAGCGATTCGGCCTTTTCATCGGTGATTCCGTAGAGCGTGATGAAATCGCCTGTGTAAGCGGTTTTAAGATCATGCGGTGTGCCGTCCGCGGCGATCTTGCCGCTGTCGAGTATCACAACATAGTCTGCGTCTGCCGCTTCCTCCATATAGTGAGTTGTGAGAAACACTGTCATATCCTTATCTTTTCTGAGCTTTCGGATAACATCCCACAAAAGCCTTCTTGTCTGAGGGTCGAGTCCTGTTGTCGGCTCGTCGAGGATCAGTATCTCAGGCTCATGTATCAGCGCTCTCGCAATATCGATCCTGCGGCGCTGACCGCCCGATAGCTTGCCGACGGGGCGGTTTATGATGTCGCCGAAGTCGAGCAGTTTTGAAAGCTCGGAAAGTCTGTTTTTAAAGCGGCTGCCCGTTATGCCGTAGAGCGCGGCTCGCGACATAAGGTTATCCTTAACACTGAGCACTTTATCAAGCACGGAGTTTTGAAAAACAACGCCGAGCTTGCGTGTTATTTTGTCAAGCGAATGTTCGACATTTTCGCCGCAGATAACGACTTCGCCGCTGTCCTTTTTAAGCTGACCGCACATTATTGAAATAGTTGTCGATTTGCCTGCGCCGTTCACTCCGAGAAAAGCGAAAAGCTCGCCCTTTTTAACATGAAAGGAAAGCTCTCTGACCGCTTTGACATCACCGAATGATTTGCACAGCTTATCGATCTCGATAATATTATCCATTTTCATTACCCCTAAAGCCGTATTTACTGCCACTTTGATTATACTCCGCGTGCATTTGCTTGTCAAGAAAAAGCAAACAGCCGTGTTGTAACATAGATTTTACAACACGGCTGTTTTATTTTCGATCAGATCTCCATTTCGCCGGAGAAAACTTCAACTGCGGGGCCTGTCATCAAAACTCTGTCGTCGGTGTAATTGATGATAAGAGAGCCACCTGTGAGGCGAACCTTAATATCCTCGCCCTTATTATAGATGCCGTTTTCAACAGCCGCAACAGCCGCCGCACAAGCGCCTGTGCCGCAGGCGAGAGTCTCGCCGCTGCCTCTTTCCCAAACACGCATTTTAAGTGTGTTATCACCGAGCACCTCGACAAATTCGGTGTTGACTCCCTCGGGGAACAGCTCGTTTTTCTCAAACATCGGGCCGATCTTTTTAAGGTCGATAAGATCGGGATCCTCATCGATAAACACAACGCAATGCGGATTTCCCATCGAAACGCAGGTGAGCTTATATTCATAGCAATCGATCTTGGTGGGAACGGCTATCGCCTTTTCGCCCTCCAAAAGGCAGGGGATATCGGCAGGCTTTAAAACCGCCGCACCCATATTGACTGTTGCGGCGACTGCCTTGCCGTTTTCAACTTTCAAATCGATTATCTTCATGCCCGAAAGCGTTTCGATCGTCATAAGCGTTTTCTTGCATATACTGCGGTCGTAAAGATACTTAGCGGTGCAGCGGATAGCGTTGCCGCACATTTTACCCTCCGAGCCGTCGGCATTGAACATTCTCATTTTAGCGTCCGCAGCGTCCGACTCGCAGATCATAACGATACCGTCGCCGCCGACTCCGAAGTGGCGGTCGGACAGCTTTTTTGAAAGCTCATTCGGATCGTTCAGCTCTCCGCTCATACAGTCGAAATAGATATAATCATTGCCGCAGCCGTGCATTTTGGTGAATTTTAGCGTTGCCATAACTATTGCTCCTTAATTTTGTGTGTACATTTTTTTATAAGGATTTTTTGCATTGGGTTTCAACACATAATAATTATCGTTCATCAGGGCATCGATGTCAAGTGAAAATGTTTTGCAGTAGTCTTTAAGCTCGGAGAAAAGCTCATTGAGATCCTTTTCATCGGCGACTTCCGCGCTCACCTGTGCCGGCAGATTTTTAGGGCATTTATCGGTCCTCAGAAAGATCTTGCCGCCGTGCATACCCGTTCCGGTGAAGTTGCCGACGATCGGCTCTTTGCCCGAAAGGTTGAGCACCGCGATAAGTCCGCCCGCAAGATACTCGCCGAGAAAACTGCCCACCTGCTCGCCGATTATCATGACCGGCTTTTTATCTTTATACTGCTTCATGTGGATACCCGCGCGGTAGCCTGCGCTGCCGCGGACAAAGATCCTGCCGCCTCGCATAGCGTAGCCCGGAGCATCGCCCACATTGCCGTTTACGACTATCGTGCCGCTGTTCATCGTGTCGCCGACAGCGTCCTGCGCGTTGCCGTTTACAACTATCGTGCAGCCGTTGTTATATGCACCGAGCGCATTGCCCGGAGTTCCGTTGACTGTGATGTGTCTGCCGGAAAGCCCTGCCGCGATATATCTCTGACCGCAGCAATTTTTAATGACTGTCTTTTTTCCGTCTTCGCGCACAAGATTATTGAGCGTTTGGAAATGCATAGTCATTTTTGCGTCTATCGTCATTTATATCTTCCTTTCAAGGCTTATTTGGTCTTTTTTGCGCCCGCGAGCATTTCGGCGCGCTTTTGCTTGCCGAATGCCATGAGCGACGGATGATCGAAGATCAGATCGGTATCAATCGTGTGAAGCGGAGTTTTCTCGCGGATAAGCGAGGTGTAAATACCGGCTTTATCGATATCGCCTATCATGATAAAGCCCTTTAAGCGGTCTTTATCGCAAAACAGCGCTTTATAGCTGCCGTCCTTCTCTTTCACAACCGGCTCTCCGATATAGCTGCCTGCCGTTACCATGTGCAGACCGAAAAAGCCGATCGCATTCAAAGGCAGTGCCTTATCGAACGAATGCTTGCCGCCTGCCATGTTGATACCTGCCGTCTCGCCCTGCATATATGCATTCGGCAGGAGCGCTAAAATTCTGTCGGTGCCGCTCGATATATCGTGCGACACAGTGCAGTCGCCTGCGGCATAGACATCGTCGAGCGTGGTCTTCATCTTTTTATCGATGATGATACCTCTCTCGACCTTGCCTCCCGCTTCGCTGACAAGCGATACATTCGGACGAACACCGACAGCGAGAACAAGCGTGTCAAAATCAAGCTTTGCGCCGCTTTTAAGCGTTGCGGTGTTTTCTTCAAACTGCGAAACGCAGTCGCCGAGATAAAATTTAAGTCCGTGCTTTTCAAGGTGCGACTGAACGAGATGAGCGCCCTTTTCATCGAGAATACTCGAAAGGATACGGGGAGCGAGATCGACAACGGTTATACTGCCGACCGATTCGCTGATACCCTCGGCGCATTTCAGTCCGATAAGACCTGCGCCGACGATCAGCACCTTGGATCTTTTATCAACCGCTTTTTTGAGCGCTTTTGCGGAATCGAGCGTCATGAATGTAAACTGCTTTTTGACGGTTTCGAGCCCTGCCATCGGCGGTATCATCGGCGATGATCCCGTGGCGCAGAGCAGCTTATCATATTCTATTACATTGCCCTTATCGGTGGTGACGGTTTTAGCTTTCGGGTCTATTTTCAAAGCCTTTTCGCCGAGCATGGCGTTAACGCCGTTTTTCTTATAAAAGCCGCTGTCGCGATACTTCATTTTCTGCTCTGTGGTTTTGCCGAGCAGAAGATACGAAATAAGCGGACGGGAATAGGTGTGGTGCTTTTCATCGCTGATAACGGTGATACTTCCCTCTTTATCAACGCTTCTGATACCCTCAATACAGCCGACTGCGGCGGCGGAGTTGCCTATTATCACATATTTCATAGCAGAGCCTACCTTTCTTCAAAAACTATTGCGTTATTCGGACAGCCCTGCACGCATTTCGGAATACCGTCGTGCGTTTTGGTGCAAAGCTCGCATTTCTGAATAACACCGGCTTTTGTCGGAACGATACAGCCGTAGGGACAGCTTACAACGCAGGTGTAGCAATGGATACATTTATCGCCGTCGACCGTTATAACGCCGTCGGAACCCTTTGACAGCGCGCCTGTTATACAGCCCTTAACGCAAAGCGGCTCATCGCAGTGGCGGCATGAAACAGCGAAGTTTACATCGCCGCCCTCTTCAACGCGGACATTCGGCTCGATAGTTTTGCCTTTGAGCGCGAGCGCCATTGTGTCGCCGCCGATATTTGCATAAGCGCAGTTGTATTCGCACAAATGACAGCCGAGACACCATTTTTCATTGACATATACTCTTTTCATTTCAGGCGCTCCTCCTTATTCTCCGGCGTGTTTTATGCCGAGTATTTCAAGCTCTTTTTCGGTGAGTCCGACTCCTCTGAGCATGAGTCGGTTGCCCTTTAAGCTCTCGATAGAGTTTATACCCATGCCGCCCATCATTTCCTTGATCTCGTGGTTCCACGCTTCAAGCAGATTGACAAGTCTTTTAGCGCCGACATCGGGATTAAGGCGTTTGACAAGCTCGGGGCGCTGTGTTGCGATACCCCAGTTGCACTTGCCGCTGTGGCAGCTTCTGCAAAGGTGGCAGCCGAGCGCCAAAAGCGCCGCTGTGCCGATGTAGCAGCAGTCTGCGCCGAGAGCGATAGCCTTGAACACATCTGCCGAGCTGCGGATACTGCCGCCGACAACGATAGAAACATTATCGCGGATACCCTCATCTCTGAGCCGCTGATCGACAGAAGCCAGCGCAAGCTCGATCGGGATACCGACATTATCTCTGATCCTTGTGGGAGCGGCGCCTGTGCCTCCGCGATAACCGTCGATAGCGATGATGTCTGCGCCCGAACGCGCGATACCGCTCGCAATGGCGGAAACATTATGAACTGCCGCGATCTTGACGATGACCGGCTTTTCATAGTTTGTTGCCTCTTTAAGCGAATAGACGAGCTGGCGCAGATCCTCGATCGAATAAATATCGTGGTGCGGTGCGGGGGAGATAGCATCCGAACCCTCGGGGATCATTCTTGTGCGGGAGACATCGCCGACGATCTTTGTGCCGGGCAGATGTCCGCCGATACCGGGCTTTGCGCCCTGACCCATTTTGATCTCGATAGCCGCAGCAGCGTCGAGATAGCCTGAATGTACGCCGAAACGGCCTGACGCTACCTGGACTATGGTGTTGCCGCCGTACTGATAAAAGTCCTCGTGCAAGCCGCCCTCGCCCGTGTTATAGAAAATGCCGAGCTCCTTTGAAGCGCGTGCGAGCGATTCGTGGGCGTTGTAGCTGATAGAGCCGTAGCTCATGGCCGAGAACATAACAGGCATTGAAAGCTCAAGGTGCGGTATTTTTTTAGGCACTATATTGCCCTTTTTATCTCTTTCGATCTTTTTCGGTTTTGCTCCGAGGAAAACTCTTGTTTCCATAGGTTCTCTGAGCGGATCGATAGACGGATTTGTGACCTGGGAAGCATTGAGCAGTATCTTATCGAAATAAATCGGATACGGCTCGGGGTTGCCCATGCTCGAAAGCAGCACGCCGCCGCTTTCAGCCTGTTTATAGACCTCGTTTATCGACTTTGCCGACCAGTTTGCGTTAGGACGGAAGGTGTGGTCGGTCTTGACTATTTTAAGCGCTCTTGTCGGGCAGAGCGTCACACAGCGGTGGCAGTTGACGCACTTTGTTTCGTCTGAGATCATGCAGCCTGCCTGCTGTGAATAGCTGTGTACTTCATTTGCGCATTGGCGTTCGCAAACGCGGCAGCCTATGCATCTGTCTTTATTTCTGATTACCTCAAATTCGGGGTAAACAAAATCGAGTCCCATTATTCTGCACCTCCGTTAAGTGTTACAATGACGGGTTCTCCGCCCTTCGGCGACCATACCTTATCAAGCTCGGGGCAGATAACTCTGATCGCACATTCCTCGCTTGCCATATACACGGTGTCGCCTTTTTCGCCGCATACCATCGAACGAAGTTTCAAGCGGTCGTTGAGCGCCATCATGCCGCCTGTGAAGCCGACAAGGATCGAGAACGGGCCTGTTATGAGCTGAGACGCAAACACATTGCGAAGATATGTTCTGCGCTCGGCCTCCTCTTTCGGCATACGCTCGATCGTCTGCCAGAACGGTGCCGCCACCACATGGGCAAATTCCTCATTTGAAAGCCCGATCTTGCGGACAAGGTAATCATAGATATATGCTATGACCTCGGTATCCGTTTGAAGCGAGCACTTATAACCGTACATCTCGATACCTCTGCGGTTGGCGTCGTAAGACGAGATCTCGCCGTTGTGGACTACCGAACAGTCGAGCAGAGCGAACGGATGAGCGCCGCCCCACCAGCCGGGGGTGTTTGTCGGATATCTGCCGTGAGCGGTGAAGCAATAGCCGCTGTATTCGTCCAGGCGATAAAATCTGCCGACATCTTCAGGGAAGCCGACAGCCTTGAAAACACCCATGTTCTTGCCGCTTGAGAATATGTAGGCGCCGGTGATGCCGGTATTGACCCGAAACACGCATTTGACCACAAACTCGTCCTCATCAAGCTGGCTTTCGGCGAGCTTTGTGTGGATCGGGCTGACGAAGTACCGCCAGATAAGCGGTTCGTCGGTGATCTCGGGGACTTTACGCGTCGGGATCTTCGACAGGTTGATAATATCGAAATGCTCCTCTAAGAAATCTTCACACTCTTTTTTGCAGGCTGTGTTGTCGTAAAACACATGAAAAGCATAGTAATCCTTGTATTCGGGATAAATGCCGTATGCCGCGAAGCCGCCGCCGAGACCGTTTGAACGGTCATGCATTACCTCGATCGAGGTGATTATATCCTCGCCCGAAAAACGCTTGCCCGACTTATTGAAAATACCGGATATCGCACAGCCGGACGGGATCCTGACTTCTCCCTCTCTTAACATATTATCTACCTCCGTTTTAGTTTTCAGTGCAATAAAAAAGGTGTTCACTGATAAATCCTGACGACAGGATCTCTGCCGACAGACAATATCAGTGAACACCTTTGTTCTATTTATTTTTTGTCATTATAGCACTGTATTAAAGCATTGTCAAGCGATTTTTTAAAAAAATTTGTGCGAAAACTTAATTTTTTTAGGCTAAAGTCTTTCAGATGCCGAACACGCGCTTTGCGTTTTCGGTCGTGACCTCGCAGACGGTCTCGACACTCTCACCCTTTACTTCGGCGAGTTTCTCGGCGATATAATGGATATAATCCGAACGGTTGAGCATTCCCCTCACAGGCTCGGGAGCCATATAGGGCGCATCTGTTTCAAGGACGATTTTCTGAAGCGGGATCTCCCTGCATACATTCACAAGCTTCTTGGCATTTTTGAAGGTCAAAACTCCGCCGACACCGATATACATGCCGAGCCGCACTATTTCCTTTGCCATTTCGGCGCTGCCCGAAAAGCAATGGATAACGCCGGTCGGGCGATATTTTTTCATCAGCCTGAGCATATCGTCGTGTGCGTCGCGGTCATGAAAGCTTATCGGTTTGCCGACTTCTTTGGAAAGCTGCAGCAGCTTTTCTATCCATTCAAGCTGGGTCTGCTTCGGGGTATCGTCGTAATAATAATCAAGTCCGATCTCACCGACGGCGACCGCCTTTTTATCAGACAGCAGGCGGCAAAGACGCTCTTTATCAAACTCGCCGACTTTAACTATATCGTGCGGATAAATGCCGACAGCGGCATACATTATATCATACCTTGAAGCAAGCTCCAACGAAAAAGCGGAGCTTTCATAGTCGGTGCCGCAGGTGATAATGCCGCAAACGCCGTTTGACTGCATATCCGAAACCAGCTTGTCGAGCTGCGGCAGAAAACGCTCATCGTCATAATGAGCGTGGGTATCAAAAATAAACACTGCTTTCTCCTTTCGTTTTAAAAGGCTTCCGATATATCGGAAGCCCTTTTTCCTACTCTATCTTTATCTGGATCTGAATTTTTCCGACACCCCAGATATTATTATATTTCGATGAACCGAGCGTTGCCGCGACAACATGCTCGCCGCTTGCACTTGTGAGCGAGGACAGATCATACTGCAAATAAACATCCGCCGCAGACAATGCCGAAACAGCCGCCTGAGCTCCCGCAACAGTTACATCTTTCGATTTGATAGTTGCGCTGACCTTTTTGCCCTCAGGAACATTCAGTGCCCGAAAATCCGTTATCGATACTGACTTTGTAGCAATACCTGAAGTGTCCACCTTGACGGTGACTTCCTTAACATCGTCCACCGCGGTGATACCGTTCGGCAGCGAAACACCGTACTTGAAGCTGTTGGACGACGGGCTGAGCGAGCTGAAATCTATCGGATCGAGTGTTATGGAATCGATACCGTCGATCAGCTCGGCATCTCCCACGACATTTATGGTTGACGGCGATACCGAATAAGAGATCGGGTTGCTCGAATAGTATGACGGTTGATTTTTGAAGGACGCCGTTACCGCGAGCTGCTTCGATTTGTTGATCGGCTGTGTCACCGTGACTTCGGAAATGCCCATTGTGAGCTTGGATTTATCGATCTCTTTTCCGCTTTCATCGAGCACCTTGAGCTGCACCGTATACGATGCGGATTTAGAAAGAGTTTTATCGACATCGACCTCGGCAACTACCGAACCTATTGAATTAAGCACTGTTTTTGAAGCCTTGATATAAACCGTGTCCTCATTTAAAACAGGCAGTCCGGCGACAAGCCCGTCTGCCGCACTGACACCGTTTACCTTCGGCGTTATTGTGAACGGCAGTTCCTGAACCGTGTCAAATGTGACTTTGACGGTTTCGGGGACAACTCTGACGATTCGGATATCCGAGCTGACCGAGCTTACAAAAGACGCTGTTACTCTCAGCTCCTGTTCGCCGGCGGAAGTGATATTTGTGAACGGAACGCTCAGACGGATATCGCTTTCGGTGAGGTCGCTGATAACATACCATTTGCCCTCGACCTCGACATCTATCTTCTGGCCCTGCCCCTCAACGACCTCAAGACCGAGCTGACCGACAGCGGTGTTCTCTGTTGAGATATTGAGAGGCACGCTTATGGTCATCGTGCGGTCCGGACTGACAAGCACCCAGATAATGATCGCCATGAGCAGCGACAAAACAAAGATGAACTTATTGCTTTTAACCAGGCGGTCCCACGAAAACGGGGCTCGCTCCGCCTTTTCTTTTTTCTTTTCTTCGCTCATTTATCCCCGTCCTCCTTTCGCTTGGAGAATACCTTTGAGAAAGGACTGTGCAATGTATCTGTTTCTGCTTCAGGATCTGAGCCGAGGCGTTTTTTGAGCAGAGTTTTAAGCGATGAAGCGTTATAGTTGCGCTTGATCTTACCACCCATGACTACCGAGATAACGCCCGTTTCCTCCGAAACGATAACAACTATCGCGTCGGATATTTCGGAAACACCGATACCTGCTCTGTGTCGGGTGCCGAGACCCGAATCAATATCCTGATTACGCGTGAGCGGCAGAATACAGCCGACAGCATATATCTTGTTTTTGCGGATTATCATAGCACCGTCATGCAACGGAGATTTCGGGAAGAACACATTGCAGATAAGCTCTTTCGACGGTTCTGCCTCGATGATCGTTCCTGTCGCGGCGATCTCACCGAGCATTGTCTCGCGTTCAATGACTATCAGCGCGCCGATCTTATCGTTCTGCATCGACTGGCAGGCGGTGCAGACCGCATCTATCGACTTTTCAAAGTCGTTCTCCGGCAATGTTCGGCTCATCAGCTTACCGAAACGCTTTAGGCTGCCTCTGCCGAGATATTCAAGAATACTGCGAAGCTCAGGCTGGAACAACACCACAAGCACGATTATCGCATTGACATACACAGTATCGAGCAGCCAAATGAGCGCCTTCAGATTTAGCAGCTTTGCGACACCGAACGCGATGATAAACACGGCGATGCCTTTCATAAGCTGTTCTGCTCTTGTTTCTCTTAAAAACTGGATAGCTTTGTATATAATGAGGGCGACGATAAGAATATCGATAATATTAAGGATCGGGTTGCCCGATGTGACAAGCACCGTAATATTATTCCACAGATCGCTGAAAAAAGTCCAAACCGCCTGCATCATTCGCCCTCCTTTTCTCCGACTTTTATGTCATACTAATATTATATCAACAATGCCTCTCGGTTGCAATATTTATTTTGTAAATTATTTATTACAGTTATTCAAAAAGCCCCTTAACAACCGTCCATATCACCGGCACCAAAAGCGAGGGGAGCATATTGCCTGTCTTTATCCTGCAGTCGAGCGTCAAATTAAGTCCGACTGAAACAATAAGCGCCGAGCCGACATAAGAAAGCGAGCTTATCATGCTGTCGGTCATAACCCCCGAAAGCGCGCCTGCGAGCAGAGTGAGAGCGCCCTGATACAAAAACAGCGGTATCGCCGCAAACAGCACGCCGACTCCCATTGTCGATGCAAAGACAACGGCTATAACGCCGTCCAATATTGCCTTGACAAACAATGTGGAGGGGTCTGCGTGAAGTCCGTCGCTGAACGAGCCGACTATCGCCATTGCGCCGACGCAGATCACAAGAGTGTTGGTAACAAAGCCTTCCGTGAAGCGGTCGTTTCCGCCGGCGCGAACCAGCTTTTTAAGGCGGTCACCGAGAGTAGAGAGTCTGTCCTCTATTCTCAAAAGCTCGCCTATGACCGTTCCGACAACAAGCGAAATTATCATCATAACGCTGCCGTCTGCGGTGAGCCTGCCGTCTTTGAGTGTGAGCATTTCGCTGAAAACTCCGCCGAGTCCGACCAGGATAACAGCTATGCCGACCGCTTTTTTGAGCGCCGCCTGCATACTGTCACCGATACCTTTTTTAAATATCATTCCGATAACTCCGCCGACCAAGACCGCCGCGGTGTTGACTATTGTGCCTATACCTATCATTTTCTTCATCTCCGCACTGTGTAAGCCGGGGTACACTCCCGCCGCAATTGCCCTTCGGAAATTGCGTAATACATATAAATTATACATTCGCATGATATTCAAAGTCAAGATTAGACTTGAGATTTTCACGCTCCCGTGGTAGAATGTCTTTTATGAAAAGGTAAAACCGCTGAAAGGAGCGCACACAGCGCATGAGAATGAGGAGAAAAAAGCACCTTGAAGAAAGGCTTGAAAACACGGGTATCTACTACACAGAGATCCGCGAGCTGGAGATGGACACACGAAAAGCGGAGTCGGCTCCGATCGATCTTCACGAGCTTTTCGGGAGATCGGCTCCGATTGAGCTTGAGATAGGCTGCGGCAAGGGCGCATTTGCGATCGAGCTTGCAAAGCGGCACCCCGAATATAATATTCTCGCTATCGAAAAATGCAAGAATGTGCTGCTTACCGCCTGTCAGAACGCCGCCGCAGAGAAGATCCCGAATTTGCGGTTTATCTGCACGGGAGCCGAATATCTCGATCGTCATCTACCCGAAAACAGCGTATCCCGTATCTATCTCAACTTTTCCTGCCCCTATCCTAAAGGGAGATACGCAAACCGCCGATTGACTGCGCCGCAGTTTTTGAATATCTACCGCGGCTTGCTTATGCCCGACGGAGAGATCCATCAAAAAACCGATCATCAGCACTTTTTTGAGTTTTCGATTGAGCAGCTTTCAAAGGCGGGATGGACGCTTAAAAACATCAGCCTTGATCTTCACTCAAGCGATTTTGAGGGCAATATAATGACTGAGTATGAAAAAAACTTTGTTTCAAAAGGCTTGCCGATCTACCGCCTTGAAGCATATATTCAGTAGCAAAAAACCGCCGATTAAACGGCGGTTTTTTTATTGACAAGCGGTTTTTGCCATGTTATAATCGATATATATAAATATATCGATTATTGAGGTGTGATATGGACGATATTACAAAGCAATCGGCTTTAATTTTTAAAGCGCTGGGAGACGAACGGCGCGCGGAAATACTTTTTCGGCTCACAGGCGGCGAACACAGCGCGTCTTCATTGATAAACGCTCTCGGCATCGCACAGCCAACATTTTCCCACCATATGAAACAGCTTTGCGGCTGCGGGATCGTCCGCGAAAGAAAGATAGGCAGAGCGGTGTTTTATTCGCTGGATCAGGAGGGTGCAAAAAATGCACGGCGGATATTAAAACAGCTCACAAAGCCAAAGGTATAAAATTTAATTTATATATTTAAATATATGAATATATAATATAAAATTAAGTCCGCTTTCGTGTGAAAGCGGACTTTTATCAAGTCAGATAGGTTCTCCGACAACATGAATTCTTATCATGTTAGTTGTGCCGGACTTTCCGATCGGCACTCCCGCAGTGATGACCGCAAGATCGCCGTCCTTTAATCTGCCCGCATTGTGCGCAGCGCTGATAGCATGGGAGAACAATTCATCGCTGCTTGTCTTTTCTTCAACGAGGAGCGGTGTGATACCCCACGACATATTCATCTGGCGAACTGTTTTTTTGCTGGGCGAGCAACCGAGAATATCGATCTGCGGACGGTACTTCGAGATCATTCTCGCTGTTGTGCCCGACTTTGTTACCGTCACGATAGCGGTGGCATCAAGGTCGTGCGCGGCGGCGCAGGTCGCATGAGAGATAGCGTCGGTCACATTGCAAAGGTCGGTGTGGACAGTCTTTCTGAACTGCTCCTTATAATCGATGTCCTGCTCGGTGACTTCTGCGATCTTAGCCATTGTTTTAACAGCTTCGATCGGATGCTTGCCTGCGGCGGTCTCGCCTGAGAGCATAATAGCCGAGGTGCCGTCATAGATAGCGTTTGCGACATCGGTAGTCTCCGCTCTGGTCGGGCGGGGATTTTTCATCATGGAATCGAGCATCTGAGTCGCTGTGATGACCTGTTTGCCTGCAAGATACGCCTTTCTGATAAGCTGTTTTTGAATGATCGGGATCTCTTCCAGCGGAACTTCGACGCCCATATCGCCTCGCGCAACCATAAGGCCGTCCGACTCTTTTAAGATAGCGTCGGCATTTTCGACGCCCTCGCGGTTTTCGATCTTCGCGATAATACGCATATCGCGGCAGCTGTGACGCTGAAGTTCGGCTTTGATCTGCTTGATATCGTCCTCATTGCGGACAAATGAAGCGGCTATAAAATCAAAATCGTTTTCAACCGCAAAACGAATATCCGAGCGATCGGACGCGCTGATATACGGCATTGAAATGCTGACTCCCGGAACATTAACGCCCTTTCTTGCCGAGATCTCGCCGCCGTTTACAACGGTGCAGACGATCTCTGTTGCGGTGACTGTGTCAACAGTCATATCGATAAGACCGTCGTCTATCAAAATATGCGTTCCTTTGCTGACATCGTGCGGCAGTCCCTCAAAGCTGACTTTGACCTTTGTTTCGTCGCCCACAATATCCTTGGTTGTGAGTGTGAAGTTCTGACCCTCATTGAGTGTTACCTTCGGCGTTTTGAATGTGCCGATACGGATCTCGGGGCCTTTTGTGTCTGCCAGCAAAGCGATCGGAAGATTGAGCTCTCTTCTCAATTTCTTGACTGTCTCAATTCGCTTGAGCTGTTCGTCGTGCGTCTGGTGTGAGAAATTCACTCTCGCGACATTCATGCCGGCGAGCATCATTTCGCGCAGGACATTCTCATCGTCCGTCGCAGGACCGAGTGTGCAGATTATTTTTGTTTTCCTCATTCATCATCACTCCGATAAAAAATCAAAATTTTCTCCATTATTAAATATACCACTGTTTTTTCAAAATTTCAAGGGCGTGTTATCATTATTTATCGATTTTTTTACTTTACACATATTTATTTGACAAACGATCAAGATTATTATATACTTTAATATATCAATTAAAGGATATGAGTTTATGAAGAAGGATCTTTTGAAAATTGCGGACGGTATTTCGACTTTGACGATCTTCAGCGGGCTGAAAAGCGATCCGGTCGTGAGCGCGTTTTCCCGATTGTTTGAGGAAAGCGATCTAAGGCACAGGCTCGACAGTTATTCGACTGCGGTAAACCGCCTTTTTGAGAAAAACGAGGATCTTGCGAAATACTTGTTCGACGCCGTCTCGCAGGACGAAAATATTTTTGTCCGCCGTATGGCGCTCGGTCTGCCTGTTTCGGAGAATATGCAAAACAGCATCGACAATGAGCTTAAAATTTTGCAGCAGCTTTCGCTTGTAACTCCGAGCGATATTGCCGAGTTTCTCGGATACGACGGTTTTTTGCCCGAATATTCATCGAGTGAGCTTGACTTCCCCGCGCTCTATGCCGACAGGATCGATCATATCGGCACTCACGGCTACGGCATTTTTGCCGGACACAATATCTTCACACTGAACGAGGGCGCGCTTATTCCCGTGCGCCACCCCGACGAGATAACGCTCTCGCGCCTTATCGGGTATCGCAAACAGCGGCAGACCGTTGTTGACAACACAGTCGCTTTGCTTGAGGGTCGGCATGCGCTCAACCTTCTGCTCTACGGCGACGCCGGCACAGGCAAGTCGTCAACGGTGAAAGCGATCGCCAACGAGTTTCAGGATAAGGGGCTGCGGCTTATTGAACTTAAAAAGAGCCAGCTTCGGGATATTCCCGCAGTCGTTGAGACGATCGGAAAAAATCCGCTGAAGTTTATTATCTTTATCGATGATCTTTCGTTCAACGAGAATGACGATGATTTTGCCGCACTTAAAGCGGCTCTTGAGGGTTCGGTCTCGGCGCTGTCGGAAAACACCGTCATCTATGCAACAAGCAACCGCCGCCACCTTATAAAAGAGGACATCGAATCGCGGTCAGGCTCGGAGCTGCACGAGAACGACACAATTCAGGAATTAGTTTCGCTTTCGGAGCGGTTCGGTCTTACTGTCAGCTTTATGAAGCCGAATAAGCAGGAGTATACCGAGATAGTGCTCGGGCTTGCAAAGCTTCACGGACTGAGCGTGCCGGAGGACAGGCTAATACTCGAAGCCGAGCGTTTTGCACTGCGCCATGCGGGCAGGAGCGCGCGAACGGCAAAGCAGTTTATCGATTATGCGATAAGCGTTGATATGAAGTAAAAGAAAAAACCGTGCATTTTAAAATGCACGGTTTTATTATATGGCTCGTTATTCCTTCGGATCGGTGACTGCCGCTTTCAGGCACCAGATAAGCACTGTCAGCATAACGATATCGAAGAAGACATACGGTGCATGGTACACCGAGAAATATCTAAGGCTATAGCCCTCTGAGAGCTGGCTGATTATCTGATAAGCATTATAAATAAAGTCCGCTCCGAAGACAAAAAGTGCGCCGCCGACTGCGGGGATATAAAGCTTCTTTATGCATTTGAACGGCGGCTTAGCCATAACCAAAGCGGCAAAAAGCATAAGAGCGAGCATCAAAACTCCGAATACGATGAACAAAATACCTGTTACAATGTCGTTCGGCACGGTTTTCTCGCCGACAAATGTAAGATACCAGGGCAGACGGCAGACAAACACGCTCATTTTATAAATTTCCGCAAAAAACACATTCACAATATCAAACACTGTGAAAACAAAAAGCAGTGCGCAGATCGCCGCTCCCGCTCTGCTGACAATTTTATTCATCTCCCACACCTCTTAAAAATCATCTCTTTTTTCATTGTACCACGCAAACGCACAAAAAGCAAATAAAATCTTCCGAAAAAGGTATATTTTTTTCCTTTTAATTTACACTCGAAAAGGCAGCCGAAAATTCAGTATTTGGAGTATTTACAACAGCGCGGTATCGCCTTATCATAATAGTAAAAGGAAGGCGGTTTTTATGAAACTCAGCGTGATAAAACAAAATCGGCTTTGCGCCGTTATCTCCGGCAAGGAGCTTGAAAAGCAAAGCCTTGATTACAAAACAGCTTCCGTTATGTCCGAGAGCACACGGCGGTATCTTCTCGAGATCTATTCGGGCAATGCAAGCCGACTCGGTCTGCCGTCCGCCCCCGAACACCTTGAGATCGCACTTTATCCGTTTATAAACGGCGGAATGACCGTTGTTTACTCGGCAGGATCGAATGAGCCGTTTTTCTGCCGGTTTGAGTGTGCCGACGATCTGCTCGACTGTTTATCAAAGCTTGCAGAGCTGAAAAGCGAGATCGGCTCATTCACCCTCTTCAAGACAAACGACAGCTACTGCGCGCAGGTTTCATCAAGCGAAAAAGCACAGCAGTTTCTCTTAGAATACGGCAGTGAAAAATGCTGTCAGAAAAAAGAGTTTTATTTGAATTATGCCGAAAAAATATCGCAAAATTTATTTACATAATTGTAATTTGACATTTAATAAAAATACGCTCCGTATTTTTCGCACTATCAAGGGTATTGTGGAAAACTATGTGGAAAATATGAAAAAAGGGCGAAATTATCGCCTTTTTTCACTGTGGAAAGTCGTTTGTAGGGTGTGTTTTGTTAGATTTTGTCAAATTTCAATGAGTATAATTCGGTTACAAATCGGTTACAAAATCGGATTTTCAGCCGTTTAACTGCTCTGAAATAATGCCGAAAAATTTATCTTTTCGGTTCAATATTTCGTTAAATCCGCTGATATATTCATAAGGATACTTATAATTAAAAACCCTTTTTATATCGCCCGCACCGACCGCTTTGGACGACGCACCCGCGCCGACTGCAACAACTGTCTGCAATTCCTCCATTATGAGCATATTATAAAGCCCTTCAAAATGCGGCATACTCCACCCGACATTTTCAAGATTGCCCGTCTGGCGGCTCTGGCGATACATATAATAAGGAAAATAGCCCGAATCATACATTTTTTCACGCGAATACTCTATCATTTTGTCAACATCGGAGCGCCGAGCATTAAACTGCGCTTCTCCGCTTTCCGTTGCAGACGCACTTCGCTTGACCGACAGGGTGTGAACGGTGACGCATTCGGGTGCAAGATCGATTATGCGATCAAGCGTGCGCTCGAAATCCTGCTCATTTTCGCCGGTGAGCCCTGCTATAAGATCAGTGTTGATATTATTAAAACCGAGTGAACGAGCAATAGAAAAGCTGTTGTAAAACTGCCCTACCGTGTGCGCTCTGCCTATTCGTTTGAGCGTTTCATCGCTGAGTGTCTGCGGATTTATGCTGATGCGGTTAGCACCCATCGACTTTATCTCGCGCAGTTTTTTTGCTGTGATAGTGTCGGGGCGGCCTGCCTCAACAGTGTATTCCCGAAGGCTCGATGTATCGGCATTTTTCCTGATAGCCTTATCGATAAGACTGAGCATACCGTCATCGAGTGCGGTAGGTGTGCCGCCGCCGAAATAGACGGTTTGCAGTTTCAGCCCAAGGGAATTGGCGAGCGCCATGGTGTGCTCGATCTCCTTGCAGAGCAGCTCAACATATTCGGGGATCAGCTTTGCGGAATGAGCGACATCATGCGAGATAAAAGAGCAATAAGAACAGCGGCTTTTGCAAAACGGGATCGATACATACAAATTATAGCCCATCGGGTCGAACGAATCGAGCAGACTGTCCTGTATACGCATGGTCTGGTATGCCAAGGTCAGCTTATGATTTGAGACGAGCATTTCATTTCGCATTATATCGAGTGCTTTTGAAAGCCCGTGCTTTACGATGAGGGTTCTCAAAAGCTTTGTCGGGCGGACGCCTGTGAGCATTCCCCAGTCCGGCTTGATACCGGTGATCTCCGACAAAATCAGAAAGATCATTCTGCAAAGCGACAATTCATCATTGCCGCTTTTTTCACATTTATCCGAGTATATTTTATTATTGTATTCTATCGAGACGCGCAGATCCGCTCCCGATGAATCGGCGGCGATATTCATAAAATCGCCGCGCTCGTTTTCCCTGATCTTCTGATCGGGGAAAAATATCATTATAATGTTTTCTGTTTCGTATTTAAAACTGTTTCCTATAAGACTGAGTCCTATCATATTATCTCCGCCATTGGGTTATATGTACGCTCCCTGTCGAGCGTTGTTGTTTCGCCGTGTCCCGGGTAGACGAGGAGATCGCCTTTCAGCCCGAACAGCCGCTTGACCGACTTTATCATCATTGCCGAAGAGCCGCTCGGAAAATCCATTCTGCCGACACCCATCGAAAACAATGTGTCGCCTGAAAATATAATGTCGCCGCACTGAAAGCAGACCGAGCCGTCGGTATGTCCGGGTGTGTGCAGAACTTTAAACTCGCTGCCGCCGAGTGTGATCACATCGCGGTCATAAACAAACCGATCCGCCCGATGCGGTTCGAACGGCTGATCGTAAAGTCCGAGATAGTCATAAAGGCTTTCATAGGAGCTGTTCAGCCGATTTGCCTCATTTTTATGGCAGATAAGCTTTGTGTTTTCCTGCTTTATCGCGGAAATGCCCATTATGTGATCCGCATGTGCGTGAGTGAGCAGTATATATGCGATTTCCCTGCCGCAAACAGCGTCTTTCAAGGCTTTGCAGTCGTAAGCCGGATCGATAACGGCACACTGCCCGGAACTTTCATCTGTGCAGACATAGCAATTCGTCGGCATCGGGCCGATCGTGAGTGTTGTAACTTCCATAATCAGCCGCCGAATCCGGTGTAGATAGTCGTATCGGTGAGGACGATCATCGAAAGAATGTCATCGGTCACGATAAAGTCGAGCCGCTTTGTGCCGAAATTATAAGTAAGGCGTTCGGCTTTTTCGCCGCCCATCATAAAGAACTTCTGATCATCGGGCACATCTTCGCTTTTCTGAGGTTCGCCGAGCGATGCGATGATGTCGGATCTGAAATTAAGATTGCATTTAAAGCCGTAAGCCGTGTCGGAAGCGACCATTATCGCAACACCTTCGCTGTCCTTACCGTTGACGGTGAAAAACTGCATATCTTTATACATAAATCGGGTGAGCCTTGTGCCGAAAGTCTTTTCGAGATAAGTCTCGTCGGCAGGCTCGGCGGTCGGAGTTGATGAGTCTGCCTGCGATGCGGCAGCGCTCGGTGCCGTCGGATACTGCTCATAAATGCGATCGATAATATCGCCGAGCTTTATTTTCGTGCAGTCCATTCTGCCGTCAGACGCGAGCAACGATACGCTATCAAGCGTTGCGACAGTCGTTCTCGGAGCAGTGGACCGAACATCGGTATTTGTTTCGCCGCCGCCTGAGCAGGCACTTGCCGCCGCCGCTAAAACAACAGCGGTGATAAGGCATAAAACTTTTTTCATCACAGTTCCCCCTTAATCCTTTTTATAGCCGGAAATATTCGAAATGATCTTTGTGCGTTCATCCCATAATTTCTGCGAAAGATCGACATAATAGGTGTGTGGATTTTCAAAACGCTGAACCTCGTCCCAAATGGTTTCGATCTGCTGATCGCAGTATTCCCTGATCTCATCTACCTTCGGGGTCTTATAAACAAGCTCGCCCTTTTTAAACACGGGAACATTCAGCGAACGCGCGATAAAGTCGGTAACGGTCTTGCGTTTCCAGACATGATCGGGGTCAAACAGCTCATAGGGCTTTGATTCATCGATCTTTTCATCGTGCATTGTGATAACATCGGCTATCGCTTTGCCGCTCACTTTATCAAAAAGACGCCACACCCTCTTGAAGCATGGAAGTGTTATTTTACCGACATTATCCGAGAATTTGACCTTAGGAATAAGCTCGCCGTTTTCGTCCTCGATAGCGCACATTTTATAAACTCCGCCGAACACCGGATCGCTTGATGCGGTTATAAGCCGTTCGCCGACACCGAATGAATCGACAGCCGCGCCCTCGATCAAAAGATCGCGGATAATATATTCATCGAGCGAATTGGAAGCGACTATCGCACAGTCGGGGTAGCCGGCATCGTCCAGCATTTTGCGCGCTTTTCTCGAAAGATAGGTTATATCGCCGCTGTCGATACGGATAGCACCGGGGCGGCAGCCGAGCGGTTTTAAAATATCGTTGAAACAACGGATCGCATTCGGAACACCTGATTTCAAGGTGTTGTAGGTATCAACAAGCAGTGTGCAGCTGTTCGGATAGAGCTTCGCATATTCGCAGAAAGCGGTGTATTCATCGGGAAAGCTCTGAACCCAGCTGTGAGCCATTGTGCCGAGGGCGGGAATGTTATAAAGCTCATCGCACAAGGTGCACGATGTGCCGCTGCAGCCCGCAATATATGCCGCTCTTGCGCCGTAGACCGACGCGTCTGCATTGTGAGCGCGGCGGGCACCGAACTCCATGACAGCTCTGCCCTGCGCGGCGCGGACAATACGGTTTGCCTTTGTTGCAATGAGCGACTGATGATTGATGCACATCAAAAGCATCGTTTCGATGATGACTGCCTGCACAAGCGGGCCTCTCACTGTCATTATCGGCTCTTTCGGGAAAACAGGCGTACCCTCGGGGACTGCCCAGACATCGCAGGAAAACTTGAAGTTTTTAAGGTATTCCAGAAATCCCTCGGAAAAGCCGCTCTTTTTGCGGAAATATTCTATATCATCATCGTCGAAATGCAGTTCACTCAGATATTCTATCGCCTGTTCGAGTCCCGCACAGACGGCAAAGCCGCCGTTGTCAGGCACACGGCGGAAAAATACATCAAACACCGCGATACGATCGGCAAGGCCTGCATTGAAAAAACCGTTTGCCATTGAAAATTCATAGTAATCCGACAAAACGGCAAGTTTATGTGTATCCTTCATGGCTGATTCCTCCAGAGTTTTAAGCTATGTTTATTGTACCACACAACCTCAAAAATTACAAGCAGCTTGCAATAAAAGTATGCGAACACTGATTTTTATCCGGACAAAACGCATTTCGTTGTTACAATGTCTTTCCGGCTCAGTTGATCGGAATATTCGGTTCGCCGCTTATCACAGAAAAAGCGGCGGCACAATATGTGCCGCCGCAATCGTTTTTCAAATTGAATCAAGGCTTTGTTATCTTGCAAGCAAAGCCTTATCATCTTATTTTTTAAGGGCTCTCTCAAGCCAGACATATCCGAGATCCATAGCCTCGAAAAAGCCGTTTTTAACGCTCGACTTCACAGCGTTATCGCGCTCGGCGGTTTTGATAAGCTCAATCTTGATCTCTTTCGAGAGCTTTATATCGCCCGACTTGTCAGCGTCCAGCACTGTGAACCTAACAGCAAATTCATCGTTCATATTGCCATAGTAGACCACATCGCCCGAACGCACGAGCGGTCTGCCCTTATATTCCAAAAACTTGCTTTCAGCCATGCAAAATTCTCCTTTACAAATATCTTTTCTCAAATACTAAATAATATTATAGCATAAGAGCGTCGTTTTGTAAAGGGATTTTCGGCTTATTTGCCGATGATCGCGAGCAGCTCTTCTTTTGACTGCAAACCGACCGATTTTGCGGCAACTTCTCCGTTTTTAATGACAACAAATGTCGGAATACTGACAATCCCGAAGCTTTGCGCAAGCGAAAGATCATCGTCAACATTGATTTTGCCGACTTTAAAGCCCTCAGCTTCATCGGCGATCTCATCGACGACCGGCGCCATCATTTTGCAAGGGCCGCACCAAGTCGCCCAAAAATCGAGCAGCACCGGAACATCGGAGCTTTTTACCTCGGAATCATAATTCTCAGCTGTAACAGTTAAAACTTTTTCAGACATAGCACTCACCTTTCTTTATAATAAAGCCTGCAATGGCAATATCCCTCAAAATTCGGATCGCTGACTTTATCGCGAAAATCCTTGCACATACATTTTGTATCCTCGCTGCGTTCAAGCAGGCACGGGCAGTATCCGCCGGTGCGCTTTAGTCCTTCCTTTACCGTTTTGACGACCTCGGTATTTTCATTAAGCCTAACCTTCAAGATTTTCACCTCCGTTTTCTTTATTGTACACCAAATCAGTCTATTTTTCAACCAAATGTATCAATAAAATTGTTGCCGAAAATTTTTCTAATATTTTAAAAAAACGAACCCCGTCAAAATTGACGGGGTTCGGATCGATTAAGATCGGATGAGGATCAGTCCTCGTAGAGCTTATGACGATTCTTGAGCTGTTCATACTTCGCCTTAGCGTCCTTCTCTGCCTTAGCAAAGAGGTTTTCTGCCTTCTCGGGGAATGCGCGCTTGAGCGAGCTGTAACGAACTTCGTTGAGAATGAACTCCTGATAGTCCTTAGTCGGCTCTTTGCTGTCGAGAGTGAAGGGCTTCTCGCTGTCCGGATTGAATCTGAACAGATTCCAGTAGCCTGCCGCAACAGCGTTCTTCTCCTCGGTCTGAGCGATCGACATACCGCCCTTGATACCGTGGTTGATACACGGAGCATAAGCGATAACGATTGACGGGCCGTGATATGCTTCAGCCTCAGCGAGAGCCTTGATGCACTGGTTGTAATCAGCACCCATAGCAACCTGAGCAACATATACATAGCCGTAGCTCATTGCGATCGAAGCGAGATCCTTCTTCTTAACAACCTTACCGGAAGCTGCGAACTGAGCAATAGCACCGGTAGGAGTAGCCTTGGAAGCCTGACCGCCTGTGTTGGAGTAAACCTCTGTATCGAATACGAGAACATTAACGTCTTCGCCGGATGCGAGAACATGATCAAGTCCGCCGTAACCGATATCGTAAGCCCAACCGTCGCCGCCGAAGATCCACTGTGACTTCTTAGCGAGGAAATCGCCGTCGGCGATAATAGCCTCAACATCAGCCTTGAGCTCGTCCTTCGGATCGGCAGCCTTGAGAGCCGCGAGGTAATCAGCAGCAGCCTTCTTGTTTGCGCCGCTGTCGTTGAATGTCTCGATCCATGCCTTTGCAGCCTCGACTACATCGCCGCCGCAATCGCATTTTTCGATGATGTTGTTAGTGTGAGTGAGCAGTCTCTCACGCATAGCCTTCTGGGCCATTGCCATACCGTAACCGAACTCGGCGTTGTCCTCAAACAGGGAGTTAGCCCAAGCCGGACCGTGACCCTCTTTGTTGACGGTGTACGGAGTAGACGGTGACGAACCGCCCCAGATAGAGGAGCAGCCTGTTGCGTTGGCAATGTACATTCTGTCGCCGAAGAGCTGAGTCGCGAGCTTAGCATACGGTGTCTCACCGCAGCCTGCGCAAGCGCCGGAGAACTCGAGCAGCGGCTGTTTGAACTGGCTTCCCTTAACGGTTGTTTCCTTGAATTTAGCAGCAACCTCAGGTTTCTCATCGAGCTTGACGCCCATATCAAAGACTTCCTGCTGATCGAGCTGACCTTCAAGCGGCTTCATTGTGAGAGCCTTTTCGCCCTTGAAGCCGGGGCATACATTAGCGCAAGAGCCGCAGCCTGTGCAGTCGAGCACGGAAACGGTCATAGCGAACTTGTAGCCGGGCATACCTGTCATATCTTTAGTCTTAGTCTGAGCCGGAGCAGCGGCTGTTTCATCCTCGGTCATAGCAACCGGACGGATACAAGCGTGCGGGCAGACATAAGAGCAGAAGTTACACTGAATGCAGTTCTGCGGGTTCCATTCCGGAACATTAACAGCGATACCGCGCTTCTCAAATGCCGAAGAGCCGAGCGGAACTTCACCGTCTGCATCGTTAACAAATGCGGATACAGGGAGATCGTTGCCGCGCTGAGCATTGATCGGGGTGAGGATGTTGTTGACATAGTCGAGCAGTCTGTTGCCGCCGAGCTTGTTGTGAGCAGTTTCAGCGCCCTCGGTTGTAGTCGCCCAGTCAGCCGGAACATCGACCTTAACTGCACCTACAATACCGCGATCGATAGCGTCATAGTTCATCTGAACGATCTTGTCGCCCTTCTTGCCGTAGGACTTCTTAGCAGCAGCCTTCATCAGGTCAACAGCTGTCTCAGCCGGAATGATACCCGAAAGCTTGAAGAATGCCGACTGGAGGATCGTGTTGATACGGCCGCCCAGACCAAGTTCCATAGCGATGTGTGTAGCGTCGATCGTGTAGAACTGAATGTTGTTCTTAGCGATATAATTCTTAACCTTAGCCGGCAGGTGCTTCGAAAGAGCTTCTGTATCCCAGGAGCAGTTGAGCAGGAATGTGCCGTTCGGTTTGATATCCTCAACAATATCGTACTTATCCATGTACGACGGGTTGTGACAAGCAACGAAGTCAGCCTGGTTGATAAGGTATGTCGATTTGATCGGAGTCTTACCGAAACGCAGGTGGGAAATAGTTACACCGCCCGACTTCTTGGAGTCGTAAGCGAAGTAGCCCTGAGCGTACATATCGGTGTTATCGCCGATGATTTTGATCGAGTTCTTGTTAGCGCCGACAGTACCGTCAGAGCCGAGACCCCAGAACTTGCAGGCATGTGTGCCTTCCGGAGCTGTTGCGGGCTCGCCCTTAACTTCGAGCGACAGGCCTGTAACATCGTCGTCGATACCGATAGTGAAGCGCTCTTTAGCGTCGGAAGCGCCCATATTGTCATAAACAGCAACGATCTGACCCGGAGTTGTATCCTTAGAACCGAGGCCGTATCTGCCGGAGTAAACCTTAGCGTCCTTCTTGTCCGAACCGAACAGGGAAGCAACAACATCGAGGTAAAGCGGTTCGCCGATCGAGCCGGGCTCCTTTGTTCTGTCGAGAACAGAGATGTATTTAGCTGTGGACGGGATAGCAGCAAGCAGGTGCTTTGTGGAGAACGGTCTGTAAAGATGAACTTTAACAAGACCGACTTTCTCACCCTTTGCAGCGAGATAATCGATAGTCTCTTCGATAGTCTCGCAGACCGAACCCATAGCGATGATGACTTTCTCCGCGTCGGGTGCGCCGTAGTAGTTGAAGAGCTTGTAGTCTGTGCCGATCTTAGCGTTCACCTTGTTCAGATAGTCCTCGGTAACGCCTACGATCTCGTCATAGTACTTGTTGCAAGCCTCTCTTGCCTGGAAGAAGATATCCGGGTTCTGAGCGGTACCGCGCTGTGCCGGATGCTCAGGGTTGAGCGAACGGCGGCGGAATGCGGCAACAGCATCTTTATCGAGCAGATCGTCAAGATCTTTATAATCCCAAACTTCGATCTTCTGGATCTCGTGCGAAGTACGGAAACCGTCGAAGAAATGGATAAACGGAACTCTGCCTTTGATCGTGGACAGATGAGCTACTGCTGCGAGATCCATAGCCTCCTGCGGGCTGTTGGAGCAAAGCATAGCGTAGCCGGTCTGACGGCAGGCATATACATCGGAGTGGTCGCCGAAAATGTTCAGAGCGTGGGAAGCAACGCAGCGAGCGGATACATGAATAACGCTCGGAAGCAGTTCGCCTGCCATTTTGTACATATTCGGGATCATAAGAAGAAGTCCCTGCGAAGCGGTGTAGGTGGTTGTGAGCGCACCGGCTGTCAGCGAGCCGTGAACAGCACCTGCTGCGCCGCCTTCGGACTGCATTTCGGAAATGCGAACTTCCTGACCGAACAGGTTTTTAGTGCCTGCAACAGCCATCTTGTCGGTTTCCTCTGCCATTACCGAAGAGGGAGTGATGGGGTAGATCGCGGCGACATCAGTGAACGCATACGAAGCGTACGCGGTAGCGCTGTTACCGTCCATGGTCTTCATTTTTCTTGCCATTTTCGTAATCCTCCTGATTCTAACTTGAATACCGAATGTTAAATAAATAACGATACGATCCAATATTCATACATATTCATTTTATCACCGTTAAGCCCTGTTGTAAAGAGGAAAATTGTAAAAAAACATGTTTTTTCGGCATAGCGCAAAAACGGCGGCAAACAGCGGATATTTATCCTGACTGTCTGCCGCCCGAATATAGTTTTCGTAGTTATTTCAGATCATGCAGCCGTTTTGGCTGAGTTTCTCTCTGATGAGAGCTACATCGGCATTTTTTGCTTTAGCGCCGCTGTCGCAACAAACAGCCGCCGCAACGCCTGCCGCCTCACCTGTCACAAGGCAGGTCGGCATAACTCTCACACTGCCCTGCACAATGCGGTCGCTCGAGATCGAACGCCCCGCGACAAGCACATTATCAACACCCTTAGGCACAAGACAGCGATACGGAATACCGTGGCTCTCGCCGCGCTTGTATCTGATAGCGTCGCTCTCCATTTTGTTGAAAGCGTCGCGGTTGTTTATCGATTTAGCCTCCTGCTCGCCCTTGTGAATATCGATATAATAGCAGTTTCTGCCGATCTCATCGTCAAAACTGCGGCGCGCAAGATAGTCGTCGATCGTGAGGACATACTCGCCGACAATTCTGCGTGACTCTCTCACACCGATCCTCGGCGATGTCTGCACAAGGTGAGAATTGCCATAGACCTTCGGGCAATACTCCGCAAGCGCGCTGTGAAGCTGGAATGCAAGCTGTCTGCCCTGGATTTCAGCCGATGATACGCTCATCGGATCGGTATTATCTACCCCGAAAATATGGCCTGCATTGAAGCCAACAACACCGTCGCCTATCAGCGACTGGCACATATGATTATCGGTTATAAGCGGATATTTTTCATCCGCGATCATATCGAACACCTTTGAATTTTCATTCGAGGGATACATATTTCCGATCAGCGGATAGTAATACTGATCGACATTTGCGACAGTGAAGCACATTGTCGAGGGCTGAACCTCTCCGCCGTCGCCGAAGTGATACTCAGCGCCTGCGCCTACCGCAAGGTCGGCGTCTCCCGTGCAATCAATGAACATTTTTGCCCCGTAAGCAGTGAGCCCAGCCTTGTTTGAAACAATGATTTTTTCGAGCTTTGCGCCGTTGCAAACAGTGTCGCAAACGGTGCTGTGGAACATTGTGTCCACCCCGAACTCGAGCATCATTTCATCATAGACCCGCTTTAAGACCTCAGCGTCGATCGGGATCCAATCGAACTGACGGTTCTCATCAATATGCGCCATAGGCTTTGTCGCGGCGCGAAAAACGCGCTCTGCAAGCCCTTTATAGATGATCTTCTCGCCGTCGGAAAACGGGCACCACGCAGGAACGAGTCCCGAGGTCGCCATGCCGCCTAAAAAACCGTCGCTCTCTATAATCAGCGTTTTCTTGCCCTCTCTTGCACTCGCAGCCGCCGCGGCGCAGCCTGACGGGCCGCCGCCTGCAACAATTACATCATATTCGTTATTCTCTTTGATCTCGCGCTGATATATCATTAAAAAACACTCCTGCTTTTGCTTTGATAATTTGATCCCGAACTAAGCCTAATATTAAAGAACAAGCGACGGAGCGGTGTAAACGCGGGCTCCGAGCTCGCTGTTGAGCATATAAAGTCCCTTAGCGTCCGAACCGTAAAGCTCCATTTTGGTGATAAGATCAGCGGCGTTTTTCTCCTCTTCGCCCTGCTCCTTAACAAACCAATCAAGCAGCTGCATTGTGCGGAAATCCCTTGATTCAAAAGCCGCCGCATAGATATCGTTGATGAGGCTTGTGACATACTGCTCATGCTTGAGCCCTGCTTTGAGCGGCGACATATTATCGGTCAGCTCAGCATCGGGCTTCGCGATCGCTTCAAGTGTTACCTTTTCATCGTTGTTGTGCAGATACTTATAGAAAAGCATTGCATGATCGCGCTCTTCCTGAGCCTGGATCGTATACCAATTCTCAAAACCGTCGAGTCCTGCGTCGGCATAAAAATTCGCAAAATCAAGGTAAAGATATGCCGAATAAAACTCCTTGTTTATCTGATCGTTGATGAGTTGTGCAACTTTTTTCTCCATAAATTTAAGCTCCTTTTTTTAATCTGTTTTGATTTTAACATCTTTATCCCCGATTTTCAAGCAAATCGGACTGATTTTTCAAAAGTTTCAGCTTGCCTCCGCATTTGCAGCGGTATCTCTGCGGATGTTTCACAAGCGGACACATTCGCTCTCTTTTGATCTCACTGCCGCAGTTTTTGCAAACAAGCGTGTATTTTGCCTTGGATATATCGCCGATCCCGAGTGCCTCGCAGGATGATGTGCGACTGATATTATAGCCGTAAGCCGAGTTCATCAGGGCGGCATATCGCTTCCACTGAGCTCCGTGGTTATCACAGCCCGGGCAGGTGTGGAGCAGTTCGTGGGCGATAGTTGTCATGCAGGCGTTGCGCGGCGCGAAAGCCAATCTCGACGCAAGCTCGATCACATACACCGAGCCTGTTTTCCTGCACAGCCCAAACCGCTTGACAGCTCGGCTGTTCGGCACAATATGAGATGAAATATTGTACGGCACGGGTATGCCGAGCTCGATCGCCTGCTCTGTGACGATGCGAAACAGGCTGTCGAAATCGTTCAATCGGATCACCTCTGTTTTTATCTGCATAAATATTTTATCACAGTTTTAAAGAAAAGAAAAGCAAAATCGCAAAACTTTGTGTTCACAATTTGTTCATAAATTACACTCTTTGTTATGGTAGAATTGTAGTGTAGCAAAACCGAAAGGAAAATTTAAGATGGAGAACACTAAAAGGCAGGATATTCAAAGAGTTTTGATAACGGAGCAGGAGCTTCAGGCGACGGTTGAGCGGCTTGCCGGCGAGATCGACCGCCACTATGCAAACTCGAAAAAGCCGCTGATGATGGTCGGAATACTTAAGGGTTCGGTTGTTTTTATGACCGATCTCATGCGCCGTATCAAGCATCCGCTGATGATCGATTTTATGCAGGCTTCGTCCTACGGTTCAAGCACTGTCTCGTGCGGCAATGTTAATCTGCGGCTCGATCTGAAGTGCCAGGATCTTCAGAATTACGATCTTTTAGTCGTTGAGGATATTCTGGATTCAGGCAACACGCTTTCCTGCATTATGAAGTATCTCAAAGCAAAGGGTGCGGACGATGTTCGCCTTTGCACACTGCTTGACAAGCCCGACCGCCGCAAGGTCGATGTAACGGTAGATTTCCGCGGTATCGAGATCCCCGATGAGTTTGTTATCGGCTACGGTCTTGATTACAACGAGCTTTACCGTAATCTGCCGTATATCGGCGTGCTTGACCCCTCGGTTTATGAAAGCAATTGATTTTGTGCTTCCGAAAGCATTTTTCAAAGCGGACTCTGTGCAGAGTCCGCTTTTTGTTTTGTAAGCTTTAATTTCAGCTAACAGTAAAACACCTCTTGCAGAACCTGCAAGAGGTGTTTAAATTCAGATCAAAACCGATTATTTAGAAGGATCGCAGAGCCTGTCGAGGAGTGCGTAAACATCGATCGCGTTTACAGCGCCGTCGCCGTTGACATCAGCATTCTCGGTATTGATAGCAACCGACTTATCTGCAATATATCTCTTGATTCTGATAAGATCGAGAACATTTACAACACCGTCGTTGTTAGCGTCGCCGGAAAGAACAGGCGGCTTAACAGTTGTTGTGGTAGTTGTAGTGGTTTCGGGAGCCTCGCCGGATACAAGATAGATCGGGCTTACAACAGCATTGATATCGCCTTTTGTCCAGCCTGACTCGTCGCTGTTGAGCGAAACCGCGTTGAACTCAAAGCTGAGAGCAGCATCATAAGTATCTGAGCCGCTGGCCATTGTTGCAGGGAATGTCTTGCCGTCGGGAAGATCAAGTGTGATCTCCTTGGTCTCACCCTTCTTAACAACAAACTGTGTATCGTTGGTGTTGTAGTTGAACGTGCCGACACCGCCCGGGCAGGTCAGCTTGAAGCCGAACTTGAGTGAATTTGCAGCAGAACTGTTGGTAACAGTGAACTGAAGTTTCTTGCCGGTCGTATCACTGCCGAGAGCTGCGATAGCCTTCTTGTAAGCGTTCTGAGCATTCTTACTCTGATCGCCCCAAAGCTGCTGCTGGATCATCTTAGCTGTCGTTCCGTTAGGTGTTAAGACGAGAAGATTTCCGTCAGCCGATGAAACAAGGCCGTTCTTCATATTCGCGCCGTTGCCGTTAGATGTTCCGCCGGACCACTCCGTTGCCATGCCCCAGCAGTCTGAATAGTTTCTGCCTGTTGTATTGAACGAAAGGATAGCTTCTTTAGCGCCAACCGGATCGGGATTGGTCGTTGTTGTAGTAGTCGGAGCTTTTGTAGTTGTAGTTGTGGTGGTTGTAGTTGTTGTCGTGGTGGTTGTAGTTGTGGTGGTTGTGGTGGTTGTGGTGGTTGTCGGAACAGGTGTGATAGCCGGCAGAGTCGAAACGCCGTTGTTCATACCATAGATATCCGAAACCGTGTAGTTTACATAGCAATCGTTAGCCATTGCCGCACGGCCGAGCGAAACAAGGCTGATGTAGTCGGAGAGCTTTGTGCCGTCCGGATAGTCATCGCCGAGCGAATCCCACTCCCAAAGGTCGTGCTGCGGCCAGGGTGTTGTCTGAGCGAGCGATGAGAAATTAACATCGAGCTTATACGGTGTGCCTGCTGTGATCGCGTTTGCCGTAGTTGCCGTGTATTTATCGTTGGAAACGCCGATCTCGTTGATCTTGAAGTAAGCAACATCAATATAAGCCTCTTCCATTGTGCTGACAACCTCGTCGTCCTCATTGAGGAAGTTGCCGCTCTCGTCACGGGCGGGAACTTTGCACTGAATGGTCATTGAGAACGGTGCTATGGAATATTCCGGATAATCCCATTTAATGAACTGCTCATCCTTGTCAACAAGAATATACATGCTCATGCCGTCATATCCGTTGAAAGCGCCCTGTTTCGGATACACCTTGATACCGGTATCCTCCCATTGCCACTCCTGCGGGTGGAATTTAGCATAGCTTTCGTTGCTTGCGATGTTCATAGCGCCGACCGGATATAACGATGCCGCATCGTGCTTAAACTGAACGCCTGCGTCACGGATCAGCGGGCCCGAACCGAGCATTGCATAAGCGTCTGTTTCCGACCAGTCGTAAACACAGCCTGCTGCTGCAGTCGAGGAAGCAACGCCGTTTTCAACAGTGTAGAGCTTGAGTGATGTGAAATCAGCGACAATATCCTTCGGACCGCATTCTTTCTTAGCGGTATCGACCATGCCGGAGATATTATTCTCAAAGCAGATAACAAGTGTATCGGCAGAGACCATTCTCTCGGGAATGTCGAAAATAACCGTTCTTGTGTCGCCCTCTTTCATATAAGCAGAGGTCTTTGTGACAAGCTGGTTGCCGGACGCGTCCTTACCGTAGAGCATGAGCTGAACCTCAACCGATTTAACGGGGTTATCGCTGAACTCAAAGATACAGGTACATGTCGAAAGTGTCACATTTGTTGCAATGCGGTTCTTAGCACGGTCAGACTGAACGGTTGCGATAACCGATTCGGAATTACCGATAGAAAACGCCTGCTTTATGTATTCGCCTTTTGAATAATCCTGAGGTTCGCCGTTGCTTGTGAGAGTAAGTGTGCCGTCATCCGTAAAGGAAAGACCGCCGATTGCGCTTCCCTCTCCGGCACTTTCCGCAGAAAAGCTGAAGAGAGTCTCGCTGCCGTAGCTGTCAGCCGAAGAAGAAAGCACTCCCATTACTGAGAACATGCTCATCAGCAAGCAGGCAGAGAGAATAAAAGCAAGAAGTTTTGAGGTTCTTCTTTTCATTTAAATTCCTCCAAAAAATAATATTTTTGCACATATATCTTATCATAAAAAAATGCGGAATTCAAGGTCATTCGCACAACAAAAATTTATTTGTAAATACTGCTCAATCGGGTATTAGAATTTTATGCATTTTAACTACGGCGATGTTTTTTATGTATATATGTGCGGCTTTTTGGGAAATATATTCTCGGTCGGATCTTTTGTGCGTTTGCTTTTCCGACTGAGCGCCGTTTTTTATGACGGCGTTCTTTTTTTAGCTTTTTTGAAAGCAGAGCTGTTCTCGCTCTCGGCAATGCTTATTATCGACTGTGTCAACCCTTCGATTATATTCTCAATGCATTGTAATAAAGCAAGATTTCTACTTTTTCTATCGCTTCTTCAAGATCTTTAGAAGAATTAAGCATAGCAAGGATCTTCCCTGTTTACACGCTTGACCGGCGGCATATCTGCGATATTATCCCCGATCAGTCGTCGTAGTCGCTGTAATAACTGTCCAGCCTGCTTTTTTTCGTTTTGCTGTTCTTCTTTTTGTTTTTCTGATAGGAATTATAATAATCCTCCGCTTCTTCATATTCATAGAAATCGTCGTAGTTGTCATAATAAAAATCCTCGGGGTCGCTGTACATATCCGTGTTGTACTTATCTGTCTTGCTGTTTTTTCCGCTGCCTCGATAGCTGTATGCCGATTTTTTCTTTGTTGTCGAGGTCGGCGGTTCGGTTTCCTTCTCCGTTGTGGTGACAGTCGTCGTGGCGGTCGTGGTCGTTGTTGTGTACTTTCCGACTTCAAACGAGCCGCCTGCAGATTTAACAAACTCCTCGATTTGCGCTTTCGTTTCGGGGTTCACGTCCAGTGATGCTATATCGATATAGCTGCAGCGTTGCACAGCGGCGCTGTACATTTCTTTTTTGAAATATATCCTTGCTCTGCAATAATCATAAAGCATCTCCGCCGACTTATAATCTTTCGGCAGTTCGTCAATTATTTCCGTGGCAGAACCGAAGTCCTCTTCCAGCAGATAATTTTGCAATTTCTCATATTTTTCTGCCTCTCGGATGTTCTCAGACACGATCGGCACAGCTATCATTGCTATCACAACTATCATAATCAAAACAACACCGATCAGACTTCCGATCCTCTTTTTATCGCTCATACAAACTCCCCCATCGTTTTTTCTTATTCTATTCCCTCAACTGTCCTATAAGCAGTACAAAAGGGACTGTGATTTCACAGTCCCTTTATTTTATGCTTTGATAAGACTTTCCTTCATATAGCTGCGGAACTCCTCACCGTCGATCTTCTCGGAGGCGAACAGCACCTGCGCGATATGACCGAGCTGAGCCATATGCTCTCTGAGCAATTCTTTCGCCTTATCGTACTCGGTGACGATGATCTTCTTGACCTCTTCATCGATGATCGCGGCGATCTCCTCACTGTAATTCTGGTGAGATCCGAGGTCGCGGCCGAGGAAAACTTCCTCATTATTATTACCGAGCGCAAGCGGTCCGATGCGGTCGGAAAAACCGTACTTTGTTACCATCGCTCTGGCGATCTCGCTTGCACGCTGAATATCGTTGGATGCGCCTGTGCAGACATCGTCCTGCGTGAGCTCTTCGGCGGCTCTGCCTCCGAGCAGCGAGCAGATCTGCTCACGCAGTTTTGTGCGCGAAACATGGCGATCATCGTTATCCGGAATATACATCGTGTATCCTGCAGCAAGGCCGCGCGGCACGATCGAGATCTGATGAACGGGATCCTGGGTCGGCAGGAAATAAGAAACAATAGCATGCCCCGCCTCGTGATACGATGTGATCCACTTATCCCTGTCGGTCACGACATGGGACTTCTTCTCGGTACCCATCATTACCTTGATAGTCGCTTCATCGACATTCTCCATTGTGATCGCCTTTTTGCCCTGTCGCGCCGCAAGAAGCGCCGCTTCGTTCAAAAGGTTTTCAAGATCGGCACCTGTGAATCCGGAAGTGCCTTTTGCGATCTTACCGAGATCAACATCGGGGCCGAGCGGCTTACCGCGCGAATGGACTTTGAGAATTTCCTCTCTGCCCTTAACATCGGGGTAGTTTACAGTGACCTGACGGTCGAATCGACCGGGACGCAGCAGCGCTTTATCGAGAATATCGGGGCGGTTTGTCGCCGCGATAATGATAACACCTTCGTTTGCTCCGAAACCGTCCATCTCTACAAGCAGCTGGTTGAGCGTCTGCTCACGCTCATCGTGACCGCCGCCGAGACCTGCGCCGCGCTGTCTGCCGACAGCGTCTATCTCATCGATGAAGATGATAGCAGGCGAGTTTTTCTTTGCAGTTTCGAAAAGGTCGCGCACTCTCGATGCGCCGACACCGACAAACATTTCAACAAAGTCCGATCCGGAGATCGAGAAAAACGGGACTCCCGCTTCACCCGCAACCGCTCTTGCAAGAAGTGTCTTACCTGTGCCGGGAGGGCCGACGAGCAGCACGCCTTTCGGAATACGCGCGCCGAGCTCATTAAACTTCTTCGGATCTTTCAGAAATTCGACGATCTCGCGCAGTTCTTCCTTTTCCTCGTCCGCTCCCGCGACATCGGAGAAAGTGGTCTTGCGCTTTTCGTCTTTGGTATTTTTAAATTTCGCTTTGCCGAACGAGGTCGTTTTATCCCCTGTCATACCGCCCATTCTGCGGCTGATGAGAACAAAGAACACGACCGCAATGACGATCATCATTATAGTCGGCAGGAACGACAGGATCATCGAGCCTTCGCCGCCGGGTTCCATATCATAGCTGATAGCGACAGTCTCCTGCGAGATCTCCCCCGCTTTCACCTTTTCCTCGAGCTCGTCTCTGATGTTCTGAAAATCCTTCAAAAACAGCGACGAATCGGGAACACTGTATGACTGGCGCTTTGAGACATCGATCTTCTCTTTGGAAATAAGCGCGCTCTGCTCTTTTTTGAACTTGTCATTATAGGTATATGTGATGCTGCCGCTCGAAAGATTGAGGTCAAAATCGGAAATATAGCAATTTCTGAACTTATCGAGAAATTCGGAATACTTCTGCTTTTCGCCGGGCAGTGAACTGCCCCACATCGAGAATATGATTATCATCAGTACAAGCGGAATGGAAACATATAAAATTATGTTTCTCAAACGATTTTTATCGTTAATGAGGATCATCTCCTTTGTTTATTACAGTTATAAGTACGGCGTTTTTCGTTTCGCTGCCGACCGCATACTTTTCGGCAACTCCGAGCGACTGAGCATAGATCAGCTCGTCTCCTGCCGACAGCACACAAAGCCGTCCGCGCAAATGCTCCGGCACGCCGGACTCATTATAAAGCCGCCTTACTTCTTTTGTGCAGCCTCTGCCGAAAAGCCGGATCTTATCGCCGGGCAAGCGCTGCCTTAATTTAATATGCTCACTTATTTTATCATAATCAAAGCAAGAATTAAATAACAAATTGTTAATTTTATCGCAACTCATTATGTCTGAAGGCGAAATTTTGCGAAATTCATAGATAAAATACGGTGTTTCGACTCTGCCGAGCCGAAAATCGAGACAAAACGGCTCTGTTTTTTCATTAAAATAAAATTCAGCACCGTTTTTTGTCGCTTTAAGAAAAAAAGTGCCGGATAGCTGAGTCCTGCCGCCGCGCCTGATAGTTTCGACAGCCTTTTCAATGTGTAGGCTGTCAAGCCCGACGCCGTATTCATTGCTCTTTTTCCTCACAAATTCGTATAAAACGGCATCGTCCGCCGCCCTGAGAGAGGAAATATCGCCGCTATCGAGCCTGCAAACCTCATTTTCAATGTGTCCGCACAGCCTTTCGGCGGTTTTGATAAGCCTGTCCGCACTGCTTAAAAAAGCGGGATTTATCGCAAGCAGCTCCGGAACAACGCGATGGCGCACTCGGTTTCTTGAACAAAGCGTTTCATCGAGATTGGTCGAATCGGTGCAATAATCCTGCCCGTGTTTTGATAAATACCGCTCGATTTCATCACGCCCGCACTCGATCAGCGGACGGATATATTTGCCCCTGACCGGCGGAATAGACCGCAGACCGCCGATGCCGCAGCCACGGGTTATATTAAGCAGCAATGTTTCGGCGCGGTCGTTCAATGTGTGGGCTGTCGCAACTTTTCCGCAGAGAGTATCAAAAAACTCGTATCTCGCATTTCTTGCGGCTTCTTCAATGCCTGTTTTCAGGCTTTGCGACAACGCCTTCACATCGACTCTTTTCACAGTCAGCGGCACTGAGAGCCGCTCGCAAAGCGCACGCACAAACCGCTCATCGCGTTCTGACTCCTCACCTCTGAGGCAGTGATTGATATGCACCGCTTTAAGCGAAAACGAGAGCTTATCTTTAAGCTCGCATAGTATCAAAAGCAGCGCGGTAGAGTCAGCTCCGCCCGACACAGCGGCATAAACGCAGTCGCCCGAACTTATCATACCGCAGCGGCTGAGCGTTTTTTCGACCTTACTGTTCATCGAGGTTCGAGACTGCGGTGAAGCGGGTGAACTCGCCGTCCCACCGCAGGGTGATGTCCGCCTGTCTGCCGTGGCGGTTCTTAGCTATTTTAACATGGGCTTCATTATTATTGACTTCTTCGGGATTTTCCTTTTCATCGCTGTAATACGCATCGCGATAGAGGAACATAACAATATCGGCGTCCTGCTCGATAGAGCCGGAATCTCTCAGGTCGCTTAAAGCCGGAACATGGGATTTGCCCTTTACCTCGGTGCCTCGGTTGAGCTGGGCGCAGCAGATTATCGGCACTTTGAGCTCCTTGCCCATGACCTTGAGATTTCGGGTTATCTCGGAGATCTCCTGAACACGGTTGCCGCGATAATCCTTCGCACTGTTCATGATACCGAGATAGTCCACAATAACAACATCGACCTTATCCATTCTCATAAGACGGGCTTTCATCTTCTGAGCGGTGATATTGGTTGTTTCATCGATATAGATAGGCAGTTTTCCGAGCTGTTCGCTCGCAGGGATGATCCTTTCCCATTCCTCGGGCGAGATATCGCCTGTTCGCATTTTTTCACTCGGTACGCTTGCGACATTGCTCAGCAGTCTGCTTGCGACCTGCTCTCTTGTCATCTCGAGCGAGAAAAAGCAGACGACCTTGCCTGCCGCCGCCATATTCTGAGCAAAGTTGAGCGCCATACTCGTCTTACCCATACCCGGTCTTGCGCCGAGAATGATAAGATCGCCTTTATGAAAGCCTGTTGTAACACTGTCGATCGGGGAAATGCCGCATTTAATGCCCTCATAATCGCTCTTATATTCAACACTCTGGATCTTATCGAGCGTGTCGAGCAATTCGTAGTTGATGACATCCTTGAGAAGTCTGAGTCCGCCCTCGACCTGATCGCGGCGGATCTCATAGATCTGTTGCTCGGCATAATCCATAAGTTTTTCGGCACTGTATTCATCGTCGCTGTCGCCGTCTTTTTTAGACGCTGTCTGAAAAGCGCGGTTTATGATCTCGCGGGACGCGAGTATCAGCGAACGGACATAGTATTTCTCGATAACTATGTCCGAATAGCTTTCAATATTTGAGGCGCTCGGCACGATCTGCGCCAGCTCGATGAGATAGCTTTTGCCGCCTGCATCATCATAAACGCCCTTGCTTTTGAGCTTTTCGAGCACAACGACAGTGTCCACCGAACCGGACTCCGCCATTTCGAGATCCATCATTATGGAGAAGATCTCCTTGTGCTGCGGAAGATAAAAATGATCAGGTCTGAGCTTTGTTGCTACCAGACTTATGCTTGCGGGGTCGATCAGAATAGCGCCGAGAACCGACTGCTCCGCTTCAAGCGAAAACGGGAGCAGCTGCCAGTCTGTTCCGATGATTCCGTTGTCCGACATTTTAAAAACCTCTTTCTGAAATCAGCTTACGCTTCTGAGACCGTAACGGTCATCTTTGCGCTGATACCCTGGTGCAGCTTGACTTCGATCTCATAGCTGCCTAGCTCTTTGATATCCGGTGCGCTTATCTTGCGCTTGTCGATATCCATTTTAAACTGCTCTTTTATCAGTGCCGCTATCTCCTTAGATGTCACAGCGCCGAAAAGTCTGCCGTTTGCGCCGCACTTTGCGGTGAGCTTCAGCATTTTGCCGCTGAGCGCCGCAGCGTTTTCCCTGGCGGTCTGCACTTCGACAGCCTTGTGATGAGCGATCGCTTCATTTTTATTGTTATAATCGTTCAGTGCCTGCGGGGTAGCTTCAACGGCAAGCCCCTTCGGCAAAAGAAAATTTCTTGCATATCCGTCCGACACATTTTTAAGCTCGCCCTTTTTGCCCGAACCTTTAACATCGGCTTTAAAAATAACTTTCATATCATTATATCCTTTATATCCTTTCTTTTATTTTATGCAGTCGCGCAGCTCTTTCAGGCGCTGCGCCTTATCCTCAGCCGAAAAGATAACATTTCCGGCTACAAGCACATTCGCACCCGCCGTAACAGCCTGCGGGGCGGTCTCTAAGTTTATTCCGCCGTCCACTTCAATATCAATATCAAGCCCGAGCTCATCGGCTTTCCGACGGACAGCCGCGATCTTAGGCAGGCTCTCCGGCATAAACTTCTGGCCGCCGAAACCCGGTTCGACCGACATTATAAGCACCATATCGCACCGATCAAGATATGGGAAAATATCTTCGACCGGTGTTTTCGGCTTGACTGTCAGACACGCCTTTTTACCGAACGCATGGATCTTATCGAGCGTTTCGCCGATATCCGAGCCGGCTTCGGTGTGAAAGCCGATAATATCAGCACCCGCCTTTGCAAAATCTTCAATATATCTGTGCGGGCGGTCTATCATCAGATGAACATCGAGCACAGTTTCGGTTATCGCTCTGATAGAGCGGACAACAGGCATTCCGAATGAAATGTTCGGCACAAAGATACCGTCCATAACATCGAGATGAAGCATATCCGTTCCTGCGCGGTCGAGTTCGCGGACAGCATCGCCGAGCTTTGTGAAATCAGCGGTCAATACCGACGGGGAAATCTTAATCATTGCTTTTTAAAACTCACTTTCTTGTGATATATTCTATCATCTTTTCACTGACGACAGTGTTGTCCTCAGGCTCTGTGATACGCGAGAATCCGCGCAGGCTCCAGACAGCTCTGCCTATGCCGAGCTCGCAGAGAATAGACGAAACATCATCGAGCCATCTTTCGGCGCTCGCATCGTCCGCCGTCTGACGGACACCGTACTCTCCGCAATAAAGTGCAACATCATGCTCTTTTCTGAAATCTATTGCCGACTGGAAATACTCCCACATGAAGTCCTTGTCCATCTTTTCTCTTGTGAAATAGTGCAGCTCCTTCGGGACATACTTATCTATCCACTTTTCATGCTCCTTGCGATAGAACGGGTAGACTATGGAGCGATTGTAGCAGGCGGTGTTCGGGTTCCATTCAGCGCGCTGATGAGTGAACAAATACGGCTCATAAGTGTGGAAATTGTAGACGAAATTGTCGCGTTCATCGATATCGAGATATTGAAGATGCTCGATAGCGTTCCAGTTGTTAGAACCGATGACAATTCTTCTATCAGGCGAGATCGCCAGTATCTCTTCGGCAGTGCGCTTCCAGAGCTTGTTCCAAAGAGAGCAGTCGCTCACCACAAGCTCGTTGAGCAGCTCGAATGCGAGGTTTGCACCCTCCGCCTTATATCTGTTCGCAAACATCTTCCAAATATCAATATATCTTTTTATCTTCTCTTCGTTGGTGAAAAGGCAGTTTTTCTCGGCATCCCAACCGTCGCCGAAAGTGAATCCGGGAGCATGATGAAGGTCGAGCAGCATATTCAGACCGTATTTCTTGCACATCTCAAGCGCGAAATCAACATATTTAAGACGCTCTTCATTATAAACGCCCGGGTTATCGTCGCTCTCGAACAAAACATAGTCCACCGGAACTCTCAAATGATCGAGCCCCCACTCTGCGGCGCGCTTAAAATCGCTCTCCTGAATGTATGTATTGAAATGCTCGGTCTCTGCGTCGTATCTCTCTTTGCCTTTAAGGTCAGCAGGAAAATGCTGACCATACTGCGATATCCAATGACCGAGGTTTGCTCCTGCCATAAAACCGGTAAACTTTTTCATAATATTTCGTCCTTCCGCTGTATCTGTTTAATGTTGCCGCTTCCAAAGCAGCATTTTCATAACAATTATACATCGAACAGTGTTTTTTTTCAACAAAAACAGAAAATATATTAAAAAATATATTGACAAATCGAAATTACGGTATATAATATAAACAAATGAACAAATGTTCAAATGATAAAATGAAACGAGGAAACGATAATGCCGGTAAGCAAAGAACCGAAATGCGAGTATTTCCATGTGCACGAATCCACGGTGCAGAGCGTTAAAGAGCATCTGCCCGACGATGAACTGCTTTACGATCTCGCCGATCTTTTCAAGGTCTTCGGCGATATAACAAGGATCAGAATTCTCTATGCGCTTTTTGAATCGCCGATGTGCGTTTGCGATATTGCAACTCTGCTTTCAATGGAGCCGAGCGCTATTTCGCATCAGCTTAAGGTGCTTAAAAGAAGCAAACTCGTGAGAAGCGAGCGAAAAGGAAAATCTGTGTTTTATTCTCTTGACGATGATCATGTCCGTTCGATGATAGACGGTGGGCTTGAGCATATAACCGAATAATTTTAGGAGGCTTTTATTATGAAGAAAACTTTTGATTTAATCGATCTCGACTGTGCAAACTGCGCCGCAAAAATGGAAAACGCCGTCAAGGAGATCGACGGTGTTAAGGACGCGACAGTCAGCTTTATGATGCAGAAAATGACGGTTGAAGCAGACGATGATATTTTCGATAAAGTTATGAAACAGGCGGTCAAGGCTTGCCGCAAGATCGAGCCGGATTGTGAGATCGTGCTGTGAGCAGAAAACAGAAAAAAGCGCTTATTGAGATAATTGTCGCCGCGGTATTATTTGCGCTCGCAAAGTTTTTGCCGCTCGATAATGTCTTTGAGCGCATCGACGGTCTGCCGGAGGGAGTTTGGGAAACGCTCATTTTCCTACCTGCGTATATCGTGGCGGGCCGGTGCGTTCTTTGGTCGGCTCTTCGTAATATCACCCGCGGTCAGGTTTTTGATGAAAACTTTTTGATGGCGATTGCGTCAGTCGGTGCAATGGCGACGGGCGACGGTGCAGAAGGTGCTGTCGTTATGATCGTCTACCGAATAGGCGAGCTTTTCGAGAGTTATGCGGTCGGAAAATCACGCCGGTCTATCTCCGCGCTTATGGACATTCGCCCCGACCATGCAAATCTCGTGGCGGCGGACGGCACTGTTAATGAAGTCACGCCCGAAACCGTGCACAAGGGCGACATTATTGAAATAAAGCCGGGCGAAAGAGTGCCGCTCGACGGTAAGGTCATCAGCGGTTCGACACAGATAAACACAGTCGCCTTGACAGGCGAGCCTGTGCCTGTCAAGGCGGCGGTGGGCGACACTGTTATGAGCGGTTCGGTCAATATAAACGGTGTTATCCGCCTTGAAGTTTCGTGCGATTACCACGATTCGACTGTTGCAAGGATACTCGATCTTGTCGAAAATTCGGCAGCAAAAAAGGCAAAAAGCGAAAAGTTTATCACAAGATTTGCGAAATATTACACACCCGCAGTCTGTGCGGCGGCTGTTTTGCTTGCGGTCGTTCCGCCGATCTTCGCCGGCGATTTTGTCGGCTGGCTGCACCGTGCGCTGACGCTGCTGGTTATCTCGTGTCCGTGCGCACTTGTTATCTCGGTTCCGCTGAGCTTTTTTGCGGGACTCGGGGCGGCCTCGAAAGCCGGAGTTTTAATAAAAGGCTCGGACTATATCGAGCGGCTTTCAAAAGTCAAAACGGTGCTGTTTGATAAAACGGGAACGCTCACAAACGGCAGCTTCGGAGTTGTTGCGGTGCATCCCGAGAAGATCTCGGAACTCAGGCTCTTAGAGCTTGCCGCAAAAGCGGAATGCTGCAGCGATCATCCGATCTCGCGTTCGATCACAGAAGCATACGGAGGTGTTCCCTCGCGTGACGGGGTTTCGGATATTGAGGAGCTTTCGGGCAGGGGTATCAGTGCGGTTATCGACGGTGAACGAGTGCTTGTCGGCAACGGAAAGCTGATGGACGAGAACGGTATCAAATGGCATAAGTGCCACCAGGAGGGCACTCAGGTCCATGTGGCTCACGGCGGTGAGTATGCCGGACACATCGTTATTTTCGATGAAATAAAGCCCGATTCAAAAGAAGCGATCGACGCTCTTAAAGCAAGCGGCGTTCGTCGCATTATTATGCTCACGGGCGACAGCGAAGAGGTTGCTGAAACCGTTGCCGAAAGACTCGGTATCACCGAATGGCATTCGGGTCTGCTGCCTGCCGACAAGGTCGCTCTCACCGAGCAGGCAAAAGCACAGTCGGACGATGTTACGGCATTTGTCGGCGACGGTATTAATGACGCGCCTGTGCTCGCCCGCGCCGATATAGGTATTTCGATGGGGCTTTCGGGATCGCAGGCGGCGATCGAGGCTTCCGATGTCGTGCTGACAGACGATAAGCCGTCGAAAATTGTGCGCTCCGTTCGGATCAGCCGCCGAACGATGAAGATCGTTTATCAGAACATTATTTTTTCGCTCGGCGTAAAGCTGCTCGTTATTGTGCTCGCGGCGTTCGGACTTGCCGGAATGTGGACTGCGGTATTTGCCGATGTCGGCGTTATGATACTTGCAGTGCTCAACTCCCTGCGCGCCCTCTATTCAAAATAGGCAGCAAAGCTGCTTTGCCGCGGGAAGTTATTATCTTATCCAACCTTAATGCCCGACAAGAAGATAGGTTCTTGTCGGGCATTTAATGTTTGTCAATATGATAGCCGGCCACGGCATATCTGCCGCATTACCGCCGGATTATTCGCCGGGGCAGAGCGGCTGCGCCGCCGGTATCACGACTGTGAAAGTACTGCCCTCGCCGAGGGTGCTTTCGACCGTGACCGTGCCGCCGAGATACTGTGCGGCGTGTTTCACGATCGACAGTCCGAGTCCCGTTCCGCTCTTATCGGTGCGGCTCTTATCAACACGATAGAACCGCTCGAAGATCCTGCTTCGGTCTTCATTTGAAATACCGATACCCGTATCGCTCACGGTAAGGATCACTTCATTATCCTTCTGCGAAACATTCACATCGACCCTGCCGCCGTAATTATTATACTTCACGGCATTATCGCAAAGATTGAAAACAAGATCCCCTGCGATACGCATAACACCGTTTATCACAGCGTGACCGCCCGAAAGTTTCATCTTAACATTCTTTTTCTCCGCGGCGCTCTCGAGCTGGCTTATTGCCGCCGAGCACAGCTCATAAAGATCGATCTTTTCGGTCTCGGCATTGATAACGCCCTCATCAAGCCCCGAAAGCTTTATGGTATCTTCTATCAGCGTTATCAGCCTTGACGCCTCAGAATAGATCTTCTCGGCGAAAGAGGCGGTATCCTCCGGCTTCACAAGACCGTTTTTCATTATTTCGGCATAGCCCGAAATAGATGTCAGCGGTGTTTTAAGCTCGTGCGACACATTCGCCGAAAACTCGCGGCGGATCTGTTCCGCCTGAGCACGATCGGTAACATCCATCATAACAATAACCGCACCTTTGGCTTTACTGCCGGAAAAAACAGGGTTTGCAATAATATCGTAGATCCTGCCGTTTATCTGTGTGCGGCACTTTTGCGCCTTGCCCGAAACAGCGGAATACACCGCACTGCGGAGTCCCTCGCTTCGGTTATAGATCAGGATATTCTTACCCTTTGCATCGCCCTGCGCTCCGAGGATCGAAAGTGCGCTTTTGTTATACGACAGCATTTCAAAGCTGCGGTCGATGACCACAAAGCCCTCCTGCATATTATCGGTTATCTCGGAAAATTCGCGCTGATTTTCATAAAGCCGCTGCATTTGAAGCGCGATCTGCTCCTTTTGCATTTTGAGCCTTGTTATCAGCGGCGAAAGTTCGTCATACTCGGGATATGTTGATTGATCGTCGGGATCCATATCGTTTATCGGGCGGATAAGCAATTCTGTCAGGCCCTTTGCCGCCGCGACAGAAAGCACGACCGCAAACAAGGCGACTGCGATTATCCACGGCAAAAGCGACTGAAGCTGTCCCCAAACCGTATCGAGCTTTTCCGAAACTCTGAGAACATCGCCGTTTTTCAGCCTGAGCGCATAATAATATGTTTTTTCCGATAATGTATCCGACGAACGCACGGCCTCGCCGATGCCTGTTGACATCGCCTCTTTGACCTCTTCGCGGTCGAGGTGGTTTTCCATTGTGTTTTCATCGGCAAAATTATCAAACAAGACCTTGCCGTCCGCCTTGATGAGCGTCACTCTTTCGGCGCTTGTTTCCGCCGCCTCGAGATAGTCCTCACCGTTCATATCGACTGCGGACGCAACCGCCTTCGCCTCGCTGACAACGAGCCGTTTCATCTCGCTTTCATAGCCCGAATAGATAATGACGCTCGCGAGCACACTGCATATTATTGTGCAAAGCAGAGCGATAACGCTCATGCTCAGAAAAATTCTCTTTTTCATTTATGTTCCTCATTTCCGCCGAGAGCGGCATCGTCGAGCTTATAGCCTATGCCGCGCACCGTCTTGATAACATCTCCGCTCTCCCCGAGCTTTTGCCGCAATGTTCTCACATGGACATCGACTGTGCGCGTTTCGCCGCCGAAATCATAGCCCCAGATATCGGAGAGCAGTTGTTCCCTTGTTAAAACTCTGCCGCCCGCCTTGAAAAGCGCGCAAAGCAGCTCAATCTCCTTTAATGTTAGCTCGATCTTCTCGCCCGACCGCAGCACGGTGTGGCGTTCGGGGTCTATCTCAAGACCGCCTCCGCAATACATTTTAGGCTGTGACTTAACACCGCCCGAACGCCTGAGCAGCGCCTTTATGCGGGAGACGAGCTCCATCATACCGAACGGCTTTGCAACATAGTCGTCCGCTCCGCTGTCCAGCCCGATGACTTTATCGTATTCGCCTGATTTCGCTGTGAGCATTATCACAGGGAGCGACTGATAGGCAGGATCCTGCCTGAGCCGCCGCAGGATCGAAAGTCCGTCCTCACCGGGCAGCATTATATCGAGCAGCAGCAGCTCCGGAGACTGTGTTTTGAGCGCGCGGTCGAGCTCTTTTGCCGACTCGAAGCCCTTTGCTTCAAAGCCGGTTGAATTGAGAGTGTAGATAATAAGCTCTCTGATATTCCGATCGTCCTCAACTAAATAGATCACAGTCTTTATCTCCTTTTTATTCGACCGCCTGAATAACACGCTCCGCAATATTGGAAGCGTGATCTCCGATACGCTCGAAATATTTTGCTATCATTATAAGGTCGATACACGCTTCTCCGCTGCTCTTGTCTGCGGTGATAGCGTCGATGACCTCATTCTGCACCTTGCAGAAAAGTTCGTCCACCGTGTCGTCGGACGCGATGACTTTTCCGGCAAGCTCGCTGTCGCGCCTTACAAAGCTGTCAACACTCTCTGTTACCATTTTCCGAGCCGCCGACGCCATTTCGCTTATATTGACGCTTTTGATAACGCCATGCGGAAACAGCTTAGAAATATCCGAGATGTCTCTCGCCATATCGCCGATACGCTCCATATCCGAGATCATGTGTATCGCCGCGCTGATAAGCTTGAAATCGCCTGCGACCGGCTGCTGACGGATCAGCATATCCGTGCAGAGAGTTTCGATAGAACGCTCCATTGAATCGATCTTTATCTCAAGCTCCATTGCTGTTTGTGCGAGCTTTTCATCGTATTTATCGATAAGCTTTTCCGCCGCCGCGATAGCCTCCTCACAGCAAGCGCCCATTTCAATAAGCTCATTTCCGAGTTCGGTGAGCTGTTCGTCAAATCTTTCTCTCATAACATCAACCAAACCTTCCTGTGATATAGTCTTCGGTGCGCTTATCCGACGGCGATGAAAAGATCTTATCGGTCTTATTAAACTCGACCATATCACCGAGCAGGAAAAACGCCGTCTTATCCGAAATTCTTGCCGCCTGCTGCATATTATGAGTTACCATGATTATAGTATAATCTTTTTTGAGCTCGGTTGCAAGGTCTTCTATCTTAGAAGTTGAGATCGGATCGAGCGCGCTTGTCGGCTCGTCCATCAAAAGCAGCTCCGGCTTGACAGCGAGCGCTCTCGCAATACAAAGTCTTTGCTGCTGACCGCCCGAAAGTCCGAGCGCGCTTTTGTTCAGTCTGTCCTTAACCTCGTCCCAGATAGCTGCGTCTTTAAGCGACTGCTCAACTATCTCATCGAGCGCGCGGCGGCCTCTGATCCCGTGGGTACGCGGACCGAACGCAATATTATCGTAGATACTCATCGGGAACGGATTAGGCTTCTGGAACACCATTCCGACGCGCTTTCTGAGCAGGTTTACATCGATACCGCCGTAGATATCCACGCCGTCGAGCAAAAACTTTCCCGTGATACTGCAGCCCTCGACCAAGTCGTTCATGCGGTTGATCGATTTTAAAAGCGTCGATTTACCGCAGCCGCTCGGGCCGATAAACGCCGTTATCTCGTTTGCCTCGATATTCATATTTATATCATGCAGAGCATGAAATTTGCCATAGTAGAGATTGACATCTTCAATTACAAGCTTACTCATTTTATCAGCCCTTTCCCTTTGTAAACTTCTTTGCGATGAACGATGAGAGCGCATTTATACCGACAACGACTATAAGGATTATAACGCCTGTTGCGTTGGCGGCGTCCATATAAAGGCCCTCGCTCATCAGCGCGTACATATGAACGGCGAGCGTTCTGCCCGAACCGAAAAGTCCGTCCGGCACCTGCGCCACTGTGCCCGAAGTGTAGATCAGTGCGGCAGTCTCGCCGACAATTCTGCCGATCGCAAGGATAACGCCTGCGAGTATTCCGGGCATTGCGCTCGGAAGAACGATCTTTGTCACAGTGCGCAGTCTGCCCGCTCCGAGTCCGAAGCTGCCCTCGCGGAAGCTGTCGGGCACCGATTTGAGTGCTTCTTCGGTGGTTCGCATTATAGTCGGCAGTATCATGATCGCAAGTGTCAGAACGCCTGCTATAAGCGAATAGCCCCAGTGAAGCGCGATAACAAACAATAGATAACCGAAAAGTCCGTAGACTATGGACGGTATGCCCGAAAGCGTTTCGGTGGTTATTCTGATAACAGAAGTGAGTTTACTTCCCCGCTTTGCATATTCAACAAGATACACCGCCGAGAAAACACCGATAGGCAGCGCCACCAGCAGCGACAAAAGCGTCATTGTGACAGTGTTGATTATCGCAGGGAGCATGGAGAGGTTTTCGGTGTTGAATTCGAGAGTGGTGAACATATCGAGCTTCAGGCACGGGATACCTCTGATAAGGATATAAGCGATGATAAACAGCAGTACAAACACCGTTACAGCCGCGGCGAGCAATGTCAGTACCAAAAGCACCGCCGAAAACGGCGAGCGTTTGTATTGCTTTAAGCGCTCTTTTAATGTAAGGCGGTTGATTGACTTTATGTTCGGCATACTTTCTTTTTTAGCTTTCATGACCGCACCGCCTTATTTCGCATGGCGTTTGACCGCCGAAAACGCAAGGTTTATAAGCAGGATAAACACAAAAAGCACGACCGCTGTTGAGATAAGTGCCTCGCGGTGCAGATCGGCGGCATAGCCCATTTCAAGCACTATGTTCGCTGTCATTGTGCGAACGCCGTCCAGCACACCGCCTGCAAGACGCGCCTGGTTGCCCGCGACCATGATGACCGCCATTGTCTCTCCCACCGCTCTGCCGACGCCGAGTATTATCGCGGCAAGTATGCCGGATTTTGCGGCTTTGAGCGAAACTGCAAACACCGCTCTTTCGTGCGTTGCGCCGAGCGCGAGTGCGCCCTCGTAATAGCTTTCGGGCACCGCTCTGATCGATGATTCCGACACGCTGATGATAGTCGGCAGTATCATGATACCGAGCAGGAGCGACGCTGTGAGAATACTTTTGCCGCCCTCGCCGAAAATCGAGTTGATAAGCGGTACGATGACTGTCAGACCGAAAAATCCGTAGACGATAGACGGAATGCCCGCGAGCAGTTCAACAACGGGGTGGAGTATTTTATAAATCCGCTTCGGGCAAAAATGCACCATAAACACGGCGGTCAGCAGCCCTATCGGGACACCGACTATGAGCGCGCCTGCGGTTACATAAATACTGCCGAGGATCATCGGAAAGATACCGTAGAGCCCGCTTCCCGGCTTCCACTTTGTGCCGAGCAGAAAATCGAGCGGCCCTATTTTTATCATTCCGGGGATACCGTTTGCAAACAGGAAAAGGCAGATCAGCGCAACTGCGAGTATGCTCATACACGCGCAGATAAGAAAGACTATCTTTGCAGTCGTTTCCTTAAGTTTGTTCATATACTTCTCCTTTGTAAGGACATAGCCGACGCAAGAAATCAGCGTCGGCGGTTCTTTTATTTCGGAAATCTTATTTTGCAGCGTCTGCCCATGTTGTGGCATTGCCTACATAGATGTTCTTGATCTGCTCGCTTGTGAGCGCGTCCACACTGTTTTCCTTGTTGACGATCACTGCGATGCCGTCCTGTGCGATAACTGTTGCGGTCAGACCTTTAGATGTTTCGCTGTCCTTGAGCTCACGCGATGCCATGCCGATGTCGCAGGTGCCCTCGATCGCGGACTTCATGCCGTTTGAAGAGTCGGACTGCTGAACTTCGATGGTAGCGGAGGTGTTGACAGCGAGGTATGCTTCCTTGAGCTTCTCCATTACCGGAGTTACCGACGACGAGCCTGCGATAGTGAGCTTGCCGGCAGGCTTTGTGCCGGAGTATGCTGTCGGTGTGCCGACGCTGATATAACCGTTGTCGGTTACGATTTTCTGACCTTCTGTGCTGAGGATGAATGCGATAAAGTCTTTGCCGAGGTCGCTGAGGTTATCTTTTGTTGCGATGTTGAACGGACGGGATACCTTGTAGCTGCCGTTTTTAACATTCTCTGCGGTAGCTTCAACGCCGTCTACCTTCAGAGCCTTGACATTGTCCTTGAGCGAGCCGAGCGAGATGTAGCCGATCGCGTTTTTGTTGCCCTCGACTGTCGAGATCATAACCGAGGTGGAGTTTGTGATCTCTGCGTCGTCGGTGGTGTTGTCTACCTTCTTGCCGTCTGCACCCTTCTCCTCGATTCCGAGAAGCTCGATGAACGCGCCTCTTGTACCCGAGCCGTCCTCACGCGAGCAAACGGTGATCTTTGCATTGTTTTCCGCCGCGGCTGTTGTAGCAGCGTCGCCGCTCGATATCGATGTTTCGCCGCACGATGCGAGCGCACCGGCGATAAGTGTTGCGGCAAGAGCCGCGCCGATTAGTTTTTTAATGTTTTTCATTAGTTTTATCTCCTTTTGTGATGTGACTTTTTTAAGACCTTTTTTCTTGGTACGACCTCAGTATATGAAACCCATGTTAAATCCGAAAGCCGTTGTTTGTTAAATCCGTGTTAAGTCGCAGATATTTGCGAAAATCGTTAGTATAATACCGCTTTTTGTGCAAACTGACTAAAATAAAAATTTTTATTGTATATAATTATTAGTTGACAATCATGCTTTAAAAGCATATAATGGAGATGTACCAAGGAAAAGGCGAGTGGTGTCGCCTGTTACAATGTTTTCTTCTAAATTTTCTTCATACACTCTAAGCAAAGCGAACCGCAGGGGATTTAAGCGGTTCGTTTTGCTTTTATTCCGTTTTTTATTAAAAGTCTGCCCGAGTCTTTTTGAAAATATCCCGATTTACCCTTGCTTTTTAGGCGCGGTTGTGTTAAACTTAGGTTGCAACCTAATATGCGTTCTACCCGTTTGTGCGGCAAGGGGAAGCCGGATAAGGCAGACGGGTTGACTATAAAGCGAGTTTTTTCGCAAGGCAGAGGGGGAACGGCAGGACAGCCGAAGGCAAGCTCGGTCGGTCGGGGTTTTAGGGGATCCGACCGACGGCATTGCCCCGTTGCCACGGTGGGCATGCCGCGGGAAGTTTTCGCGGTGGGTGAGTTTTATTGCCCGACAGGCAGTCAAGCGTGCAAAGCAGCTCTGCTGCCCGTTGCCACGGCGGGCATGCCGCGGGAAGTTTCTGCGATAGGTGAGTTATAATGCCCGACAATGAGTCAAGCGTGCAAAGCAGCTCTGCTGCCCGTTGCCACGGCGGGCATGCCGCACTCGGTCTGTGCGGCGGGTAAGTTAAAATGCCCGACAGGCGGTAGACCTAATATCAACATTTAATTGTATAGGACGGTCAAGACTGTCCGCGCAGCTAAGGAGAAATATATAATGGCGGTTAAAAATGACGGCAGGGATCCAAAAACCAGGATCCTTTCCGCCTGCGTTCGTATGTTTATCGAGCGCGGCTATAAAAACACAAAAATGCTCGATATTCTTGAGCAGGCGGAAGTCGCCGCAGGCACTTTTCAAAATATATTCCGCACTAAAGACGGAGTTTTGCTCGATCTTGCGCAAGCGATGTTCGAAAATCAGTTCGGGATAGCCGCCGAAATAGTCGGCGAAACCCCCGATACGGCTCTTGTCTACTCGGTCGAGACAGCGATCCAGCTCGCTATTGCCGAGCAAAACGAAAATCTTCGGGAGATCTATGTCGAGGCGTATACCCAGCCGAAAGTGATGGAATTTATATTACAACGCACCTCGACTAAGGTGTATGAGCTTTTCGCAAAATATATGCCCGACTGTTCGGAAAGCGATTTTTATGAGCTGAATATCGGTACTGCCGGCATAATGCGGGCGTATATGGTGCGCAAATGCGATAAGTATTTCACTCTTAATAAGAAAATAGAGCGGTTTTTGTTTTTGGCGCTCAGGGCATACAATGTTCCGCAACCCGAGCGGGATAAAATAGTCGGGTTTATTCAAAAGCTCGATATTAAAGAGGTCTCGGCAGCAGTTATGCAAAAGCTGTTTCGCGCCCTCGCGATGAAGTTCGACTTCAGCCCCGATTTCTGATTTTTGGGAAAATCAACGCATAAAAAAAGCAGTCACTTTAAGTGACTGCTTTTTTGTTTTTAAATTGAAGTGCCCGGTTTGAGAACCATCTGAAATTACACTACTCTCAAACGTCATCCTCCTCGAACATTTCCGCAAAGTCGTTTGAGAACCATCTGAATTTACACTACTCTCAAACCTGAAAGCGTTGCAGGGCGGATTTAAAGGGGTTTGAGAACCATCTGAATTTACACTACTCTCAAACCATTGCCATTGCAAGAGAGGAACTGGCGGTGTTTGAGAACCATCTGAATTTACACTACTCTCAAACATTGTTAAGGCAGTCCAGGTCTGCTCGTCGGTTTGAGAACCATCTGAATTTACACTACTCTCAAACGCGTTGCGATTGCACACGGCGTACTAAAGCGTTTGAGAACCATCTGAATTTACACTACTCTCAAACTGTCTTTTCTAGTTTGAGAACCATCTGAATGTTTGAGAACCATCTGAATTTACACTACTCTCAAACTCCGCTCGACCTTGTTTAGACGTTGCGTTAGTTTGAGAACCATCTGAATTTACACTACAAGTTCAAATAAGCTTTTAGCGAAAGCATCGTCTATGACGAATTCACAGTGTGTGAACCGAAACTCTGCTATATGCAGAGTTTTTTGCTTTTATGCCTTAAAAGATACATCGCCTTATATTCAAAATTTTATTTTCATATTTGTCCGATAGTCAGTACATTTCCGCTCTTATGTTAATTTGTAATAAATATTCCATAAGCAAATTTTAGCATAAATACTGTCGAATGTCAATAAAACAAAGAACAGACGGCAGGATATTCAATAAATAAATACCCGACATTCAGCATACCGAATGTCGGGCATTTTAAGTTAAACAATATGATAGCCGATTGCGGCATAATAGGGCATTCTAATGTTATTTCAGCGGTTCAAAATCGGAGGCGGGGTGCTTACAGAGCGGGCAGATAAAGTCGGGCGGCAGTGTATCACCCTCATAGACATATCCGCAGATCTTGCAGATAAAGCCTTTCTTTTTCTCGTCTGCCATAGGCGGCTTCGGCTTGACATTATCGAAATAATACTGATATGTCATGCTGTCGTCCTCGCTGAGCGACTGCGCTTCGGTTATATCGGCGACAAACAGAATATGTGTGCCGAGGTCGATCTGCTTTGTGACAACGGCGCTCAAAAACGCATTTGCATGGCGCTTGAGATAGAAAAGCCCGTTTGCCGAACGGCCGTAATCATCGCTGCTTTCATCGAATTTATCGACATCTTTCCCGCTTTGAAATCCGAAATGCTTTATCAGTTTAAACGGTGCGTCGGTCGTGAGCACCGAAATATTAAGCACCCCGCTCTTTCTTATCAGCTCGGCGGTGTGGTTTTGCTTGTTGACGCACACGCCGACGGTTATCGGCGACGCTGTGAGCTGAGTGACGGTGTTCACAATGCACCCGCCGTGTTTACCGCCGTCGGCGGACGACACGACATACAGCCCGTAGGACAGCGAGAACATCGCCTGCTCATCGACTTCTCCCTGCTCATCGACTTCTCCCGCCTGCTGCTCTGCCGTCCGCGGCTTCGGCATAGTGTCATATAAGCTGTCGGCAAGTTTATAGAGCTCATCGAGCTGACTTTCCTTGAGCGATGAACGCAATGTCAGCGTATTCTCGAGCACGGTGATATTCTTGCAGGACTCGAGCAGCTTTCTCATAAGTGAGCCTGACGTCGGCGCCCACGAACCGTTTTCGACGATCGCCACCGTTCGGTTTTGCAGATTGTGCGCCTTTAGATCGTGCAGCAGGGTTTCCATATTCACGAAAATGCCTGCGTTATAAGTTGTCGAAGCGAGCACGATATGACTGCACCTGAACGCCTCGGCTACAATGTATGACGGATGCGTTACCGAAACATCATAGGTCTTGATATTATGAACGCCGTTTTCGGCAAGCCGAGCGGCGATAAGCTGAGCGGCGTTTTCGGTGTTGCCGTAGACCGAGGCATACGCTATAAGCACCGCATTTTCCTCGGGCGTATAACTGCTCCAATGCTGATATTTATCGACAAACCAGCCGATATTCCTGCGGATAACGGGGCCGTGCAGAGGGCAGACCGTCTCGATTTCGAGCGACTGCGCCTTTTTCAGCAGAGCCTGCACCTGAACGCCGTATTTTCCGACGATATTGACATAATATCTTCTCGCTTCATCGCCGAAATCGCGCTGATAATCCAGCTCCTCATCGGTGATATTTCCCGAAAGAGCGCCGAATGTTCCGAATGCGTCCGCCGAGAAAAGCGTTTTTGTGAGATGATCGTAAGTCACCATGACCTCCGGCCAATGCACCATCGGCGCCATCACAAAGCTGAGCGTGCGGGAACCTGTGTCGAAGGTGTCGCTCTCCTTGACGGTGATAAGGCGGCTGTCGAGATCAAAGGTGAAAAAGCGGCGGATCATATCGGCGGCTTTTTGGTTTGTTATTATCTTGACCTCGGGGTAGCGCAGCACCAGCTCCTGCATGGTCGCGCAGTGGTCAGGCTCCATGTGGTTGACTATCAGGTAATCGAGCGGTCTGCCCGAAAGAGCGGCTTCGATATTCTCGAAAAACTGAGCGGAAACCGACTTATCCACCGTGTCTAAAAGCACAGTTTTCTCATCGGTCAAAAGATACGAGTTGTAGGAAACGCCGTTTGACAACGGATAAACATTCTCAAAAAGCGCAAGCCTGCGGTCGCTCGCACCGACATAATACATATTTTCATTCAGACGCTTTATGCAATACATAAAAATCGCTCCTTTTCTTTTGTATTTTAACCTAAATTGCGATAAATACTTGACTTTACAAACATATTATAGTACGATTAAACCGTAATGTCTGTTGTTTTTACAACAAATTAAAAATTTTTAGGAAAAATGTTTTCCTGATTTGAGGGGAGTTTTTATATGCAATACTTCAAAACGCTTAGCGACAGCGAACTGTTTTGCGGCATCGGCGATGATGAGCTTGAAGCGATGCTCCCCTGCCTCATGGTGAGAGAGAAGGACTATAAAGCCGGAGAATACATCTTCAAAAGCCGCGACAAAGCCGAGAATATCGGGCTTGTCTGCCGTGGAAGCGTGCATATAACCGACGAGGATTTTTGGGGCAACCGCACTATCGTGACCCGTGTCGGCGCACACGAGCTTTTTTCGGTATCGTATGCGCTCACACAGACGGCGGCGGGGTTTTCTGCCGTTGCCGCGGAGGACAGCACCGTTATTCTGCTGAACGCTCCGAGGGCGGGAAAGCTCTGCCCGAAAGCCTGTTCGGGGCATAAAAAGATGATAAGCAACCTTTTGAATGTGGTATCTCAGGACAATTTAAAGCTCTCGAACAAGATCGAGCATATTTCAAAGCGCACCACCCGAAACAAGCTTTTATCGTATCTTTCGGAGCAGGCACATTCATCGAAGTCGGATTCGTTTGAGATCCCGTTCAACCGTCAGCAGCTCGCCGACTATCTCGCAGTAGACCGCAGCGCAATGTCGAACGAGCTTTCAAAAATGCAGCGCGAGGGTATGGTGCGGTTTAAGGGAAGCCGATTCACACTCACCAAAAACGCGGATATTTAAGGAGGTCAATATGGCGCAGAGATCATCGCTTAAAGCAACCGATTTAAAAAAGGCGTATCTTCTCATCGGGGAGGACGCTCTGCTCAAGAAAAAACAGCTCGACCGAATTGTGTCGGCCTGTCTTGCAGGCGCGTCACCCGATTTCGACTATGCCGACCTGGACGGCAGGCAGCTCGATCTGGACACGCTTTGCGACGAGCTGATACGCTATCCGCTGATGGCAGAGAAAAGATGCGTTGTTGTGACAAATCTGCGGTTTCCGTCGCTCTCACCGACCGATAAAAAGCGGCTGTGCAACGCTGTGAAGTCGCTTTCCGACACGGTGTGCTTTGTTATTTATCAAAGCGGTATCGCCGTTGACCGCCGCCGACCCGAGGGATTTTTGCCGCTCATTAAAGCGATTGAGTCGGCAGGCGAGGTCATGGATTTCGAACATGAAACTCCGGCTCAGCTCAGGACGGCTCTTTCGGAGTTTTGCCGCCGCAGAGGGGTGCGGCTCGATTCGAGCGTTGCGGAATATATGACGCAGGTGTGCTCAAGGGATCTCGGCATACTCAAAAATGAAGCGGACAAGCTGTGCTATGTCTGCAAGGAGCGCGGCATTATTCAAAAGGCGGACATTGACCTTGTTTGCAGCCGTATGCCGAGCGCGAGGATATTCGACCTTGCCGACGCTGTGATAGGCTGCCGCGCCGCAGACGCTATGAAGATAATCGACGGGCTTTTGTTTGAGGGGCTGGTGCCCGCCCAGCTCTGCTCGGCTGTGTGCGGCACATTTATCGATATTTATCGGCAGGGGGCTGCTATGGAAGCCGACGAGTCGGTGGCAGACAGCGCAAAGCGGTTCGGCTGCCCCGCAAGACGGGCTTTTCTGCTTGAGCGCGCGAGAAAGCTTGCCAAAATGATGACGCCGAGCGCAAGGCGCGAGAGTCTTGATATACTTCAAAGCACCGATCAGAAGCTGAAATCGAGCGGTCAGGACGGCAGGGCGGCAATAGAAGAATGTGCGCTCAGGCTGATAACGGTCATAAAGGGGGCAAAAGTGTGATAAAGCTCAGCGAGGCTGTTATAGTTGAAGGAAAATACGACAAAATAAAACTCAGCGGCATTATCGACGCACTTATCATTCCGACCGACGGCTTCGGTATTTTCAACAATAAGGATAAAGCGAAGCTGATAAACACTCTTGCGAAAACAAGAGGGATAATTATTATGACAGATCCCGACTCGGCGGGTTTTATGATCCGGCAGAAGATCCGTGAATGTGCGTCGGACGGCAGGGTAATAAATGTTTTTGTGCCCGATGTTTTCGGCAAGGAAAAGCGCAAAAAACAAGGCTCTAAAGAGGGCAAGCTCGGCGTTGAGGGGATCGATAAGGAAAAGATCCTTTCCGCTTTAAAGCGGGCGGGTGTGGTTCCGCTCGGCGTTGAGGGAAGTATCCGCAGCGGCGGTATCACAAAGGCGGATATGTTCGGGCAGGGGCTTTCGGGAACACCGAATGCGGCACAGCGACGGGCTGAGCTGATCCGGTCGCTGGGGCTGCCCGAGAAAATGCCGCCGCCGCTTTTACTGGATACGCTGAATGTTTTGATGACCAAAGAAGAATTTATTGATAAATGCAAAGAGGTATTTGATGACTGACACCGAAAGAATTGCAGCGCTTCAGAAAAAAGCGTTATCGCTGCCGAAGCTGCCCGGAGTGTATATAATGAAAGGCAAAGACGGCGGCATTATCTATATCGGCAAGGCAAAGGTGCTTAAAAACCGTGTTTCGCAATACTTCACAAATATCATTGCCCACACCGAAAAGGTGCGGCAGATGGTGCTTCATGCCTTTGATTTTGAATATATCATCTGCGACAGCGAGTTTGAAGCGCTTGTGCTCGAAAACTCGCTTATCAAGCAAAATCAGCCGAAATACAATATTCTGCTCAAGGACGATAAGGGAAGTCATTATGTCCATGTGACAAATGAGGAGTATCCGAGGATAACCGCCGAAAAGCAGCAGCTCGACGGCGGCAGAAACATCGGGCCTTATAATTCGGGATATATCGTGTCCGCCGCGGTCGACGAAGCGAAAAAAGCGTTTGGTCTGCCGCTTTGCAAAAAGGTCTTTAAAAGCGGAATGAAAAAACAGCGCCCCTGCCTTAACTATTTCATCGGGCTGTGCCGCTCGCCCTGCTCGGGCAGAATGAGCAAGGAGGAGTATCTCGATGCGACCGAGCGCGCCCTGGATCTTATCAAAAACGGTGCGGGCAGCGTTGTTTCGGAGCTGAAAAAACAGATGGAGGAATGCTCCGAGCGGCTGGAATTTGAAAAGGCGGCATATCTTCGGGACCGCATTTCGGCGATCGAGAAGATCGGCGAAAAACAAAAGGTCGTGTTATCCCACGGCGAGGATATGGATGTCATCGCCTGTGTGGACGGCAACACAGCCGCCTGCTGCGAGGTGTTCCGCTATCGTGGCGGTCTGCTTGCCGACAGAGAGCATTTCTTTATAGATAAAATCGAGAGCATTCCGCAGACATTGTCCGAGTTTATTCCGCGCTATTATTCCATGCGGCGCGACTGCCCGAAAAATCTTTTGCTCGAGACGCTCCCCGAGGACGCTCAGACGATAGAAGAATATTTATCATCGCTCTCGGGCAGAAAGGTCAGTATCAGCGTTCCTCAGCGCGGCGATAAGGCGAAGCTGCTTTCTATGTGCCGCACAAACTGTGCGGAACGCCTTGTTAAAAAGCAGGGCGGCAATATCAAAACGACTTCCGCGCTCGACGAGCTGAAAACCATGCTGTCTCTTCAAAAGATCCCCGAATACATCGAGGCTTATGATATTTCCCACACCGCGGGAGAAGACGCTGTCGGCGGTATGGTCGTTTTCAAAAACGGCGTGCCGCTCAAAAAGGCGTATCGCAAGTTTGCGATAAACGGCATCGGCAACGACGACTACGCTTCAATGGCGCAGGTGATAACGCGGCGTATCGGCGAGTACCGCAAGAATAAAGACGGCGGCGACGAATTTTTCGGCAGACTGCCCGATCTTATCCTGCTCGACGGCGGCGCGGGTCAGCTCTCGGCGGTGCTTGACGCTATACCGCCGCTCCCGTCGCCCCTGCCGATCTTCGGCATGGTGAAGGACGATAAGCACCGCACACGCGCGCTTGTCGGCACGGGCGGCGAGATACAGATCAAGGCGACACGCTCTGTCTACACGCTGATCTCATCGATACAGGACGAGGTGCACAGATTTGCGATAGGTTATCATCACAAGAAGCACAAAAAGCGCACGCTCACTCTGAGCCTTACCCAGGTGGACGGTATCGGCAAAACAAGAGCCGCCGAACTGATAAAGCATTTCGGCGATATAAATAAGATAGCCGTTGCCGATATCGATGAGCTAAAAAAAGTTCCGGGCATGAACGAGCGCTCTGCAAAGGCTGTTTTTGATTTTTATCACAACTTCGGCGAAAACAGTTGAATTCGGGAATAAAATGTTGTAGAATAGCTTTTCAGAGGGGGGAGTTTTATGAATTACAGACTCATTACCGACGCTACCGCCGATATGGATATGTCGCAGTGCAGTGCCGATGTGCTTTGCATGGGTGTAACGATCGACGGCGAGCCGTTTTCCTACGGTCCCGGCGGCAATATAACCGCCGATGAATTTTATGATAAACTGCGGTCGGGTGCAAAAGCGTCCACCTCGCAGATACCGCCGCGCGAATTTGTCGATCGGTTCAAGCCGATCCTTGCAGGCGGCGAGGACATTTTGTATCTCTGCTTTTCTTCCGCGCTTTCAGGGACATATCAGTCCGCCTGCATTGCCGCAGAGGAGCTCAGAGAACGCTTCCCCGACAGAAAGATAGAAGTCGTCGATACGCTTTCTGCGTCTATCCGCGAGGGCTTTCTTGTGAGAGAGGCGTGCCGCAGATACAACGAGGGCATGGAGCTTGACCGTCTTGTTAAATGGATAGCGGAAAATAACCGCAATATCGATTGTCAGTTCACTGTCGATGATCTCGAATCGCTCAGAGCAGGCGGCAGAATTTCACGCACTGCGGCGGTCTTGGGCGGCGCTTTGCAAATAAAGCCGATGCTCGGAATGAACAAAAAGGGCGCGCTCGAGCTGACAGGCAAGGTCAGAGGCCGCAAAAAGTCGATCGAGATGCTTTTTATGTACTATGCCGACAGGCATGACGAGACTTCCCGCGATATTCTGATAGGGCACGCGAGCGCACCGGACGATGCAAAGGCGCTTTGCGATATGATAAGATCGAAGTTTCCGAAAGCAAAGCCCGTTATCTGCGATATCGGCCCGATAATCGGCGTACATACAGGGGCGGGAATGCTCTCGGTTTGCTTTTATAAAGATAAGGAAATTAAGGAGTAGCTTGAAATGATCTTAAAGAAAATCGTTTTCGATCAAGAGAAAAATGTTTATATGAACGCATATCTCTATGAAAAGTCGGACGAATTGCCCGAGCTTAAAAAACGGCCGGCAGTTGTTGTCTGCCCCGGCGGCGGATACCGTATCTGCTCGGCGCGCGAGGCAGATCCGATCGCACTGAAATATGTGGCGCAGGGATTCAACACCTTTGTGCTTTACTACTCGCTGAACGACTATTCGGTTTTCCCGAACAGCGTCTGCGATCTTTCGAGAGCGCTCAAGCACATTCGCGACAACGCCGAGGAATACGGTGTTTTGAGCGATAAGATAGCGGTTTGCGGATTTTCCGCAGGCGGCCATGTCGCGGCGACTCTGGGTACGCTCTGGAACGATCCCGAAATTCAAAAAGCGGCAGGTGTCAGCGGTGAAGAAAACCGCCCGAACGCAATGATACTCGGCTATGCCGTCACCTCGACAAAGTGGATCTACACAAATGACGATGACTTTCCGATCATACGTTCGATCCCGCCCGAAAAAAGAGCCGAGCGGCTCGACTGCGCAGGCAACATCGGCGATCATACTCCGCCGGCGTTTTTGTTCCACACGCAGGAGGACAATACCGTCCCCGTGACGGACAGTCTTGATTTCGCCCGTGCGATGATAGATAAGGGCAGGCCGTGCGAGCTGCATATCTTCCCGAACGGCTGGCACGGGCTTTCGCTCGCGACAAAGCTCACAGGCGCCGAGTTTGACGATGTTGCACAGTGGATGCCGCTGAGTGTGAACTGGCTGAAACGAACTTTTGATTTTTAAAAAACAAGCAAAAAAGCTCCGCTTAAAAAAGCGGAGCTTTTGATTTGCAGCGAATTAAACGCCTGTGTAGTGCTTTGCCTTTTCAAATTCCTCTTCAATCTGCTCGGAGGGTTTCGCTGTGCAAAGCGAAACAACAACGATAAACAGGCAGGAAACAAGGAATGCCGGCAGCAGCTCGTAGATCCCGAAGACTCCGCCGAGCGGCTTTAAGAGCAGTTTCCAGACAAACACCGAAACGCCGCCTGCGAGCATACCCGCAACAGCGCCCTGACGGTTGACTCGCTTCCAGAACAGCGAGAACAGAATGATCGGGCCGAATGTTGCGCCGAATCCCGACCATGCAAACGAAACAACTTCAAAGATAATGCTCTTTTCGTTCCATGCGATCGCCATGCCGACCAAAGTGATAGCGACAAGAATTATTCTTGAAACACGCATTACCTGCTTGTCGGTAGCGTCCTTTTTGATAACGCCCTCAAAAAGATTTTTCGATACAGCCGAGGTTGCGATAAGCAAATACGAATCAGACGAGCTGATAGTCGCGGCGAGGATACCCGCCATGACAATGCCTGCCACAACAGGGTGGAACAGCAGCTTTGCAAGATTCGCAAAGACATTCTCGGCGCCGCTTTGTGTTGCGAGGCTGGGATCGGTGGGCAGAATATATCTTCCGAGAATACCGATAAACACCGCCGCCGCGAGCGAGATCAGCACCCAAACGGTTGCGATACGGCGCGAACGCTTGAGCTCAGAGCCCTTGCGGATAGCCATAAATCTCAAAAGCACCTGCGGAACACCGAAATAGCCGAGACCCCATGAAGCGGTGGAGATGATGGATAAAAAGCCGTAGTCCGTAGCCGAGCCGAACAGCGGAGCACTGCCCGCCGCCTGCTGAACGCCTGCCGCGTCGGTCACGGGTGTCGCCATCTGTGTGAGCGAGAAGAAGCCGGGAATGCTCTGCGCATTCTCGATAACAGCGCCGAAGCCGCCTGCATGAACAACGCCGACTCCGACAACGCCGACAAGTGCGATTATCATAACGATAGCCTGCATAAAGTCGGAAGCGCTTTCGGCAAGAAATCCGCCGATAGCCGTGTAGAGCAGAACGAACAGCGCACCCACGATCATCATTGAATGATAGGAAAATCCGAAAAGTCCCGAGAAGAGCTTACCGCAGGTAACAAAGCAGGAAGCCGCATAGATCGTGAAGAAAATAAGAATGAACAGCGCGGAGATCGTGAGAATGATCTTCTTTTTCTCATGAAAACGGTTGCTTAAAAAGTCCGGCACGGTTATCGAATCGCCGGATACGATCGAATATGCGCGCAGTCTTTTTGAAACGAGCAGCCAGTTGATATATGTTCCGACTGCAAGACCGATCGCTGTCCATGCGGCGTCTGCAATGCCGCACCAATAAGCCACGCCCGGCAGACCCATAAGAAGCCAACCGCTCATATCGCTCGCCTCGGCGCTCATTGCGGCGACCCAAGGATTAAGCGAGCGTCCGCCTAAAAAGTAGTTTTCGGAGTTTGCCTGCGATTTTTTCGCAAAGAAAACGCCGATCCCTATAACGATGAGCATATAAGCGACCATCGCAATAAGGATTTGCCATTTGTCTCCCATAGATTATACCCCTTTTTAAATAATGTTTTTATTTACCCCGAAGCGGACGGCGCCCCGCGGTTTAAACAGCCCCCGCTGCCAACAGAAGCGAGGGACATCTGCATAGAATTATACATTATAACAGGATATTTTGCAACCCCGAATTTAAATCGGCTCGATACGCTCCTCAGGGATTCGGCAGAGGATATCTGCACTTGAATTTTTCGGCTCCGAGCAGTGTGAGGGAAAAAAATATAGACAAATGAGCGCAAATGTGTTATGATGTAATAAGATATGCTCCGTGTCGGCAGAAAGCCTGTCGAGAAAGGCTATAAACCTACGCTTTTTGTTTTTATTTAAGGAGTTTACATAGATGGGTAAAGAAAAGAAAAAAAGTTTTAACCCCAAAAGTCAGATAACGGGTGTTATTATTCTTATCGCACTGGTCGTTTTCACATTTTTGATAATCAGAGGCAACATCTCGGAAATAAACTGGCAGGGCTTTAAAAGGGCGTTTCATGATTTTAATCCGATTTTCGCTATTCCTGCAGGCGTTTGCCTTTTGCTTTATATCGGTCTTGAGGGCAGAGCCATGGCGGCGGTGTCAAAGCCCTTCGGCTTGAAGCTGAGTCCGATCAAAAGCAGCGTCTACGCTTGCACAGAGCTTTACTTTTCGGGGCTTACCCCGTCGGCGACGGGCGGTCAGCCTGCCGTTGTTTACTATATGAACAAGGACGGTTATGCCCCCTATAAAAGCACCGCGATGATGATCATGAACACCACGCACTACACCATAGCGATGGTCGTTCTGGGTATCTTTGCGCTTGTTGCCTGCCCCGGAATTTTCTTCTCGCCGAAGGAATCGTTCGGCGTGAGCACCGTTTATTTTGTGCCGATGATGATCGTCGGTATCGTGCTTCACTCGGCTCTGCTTTTCGGCTGCCTTATGCTGATGTTCTCGCAGAAGCTCGTGAGAAGTATCTGCAGCAGCTTTTTCAAGCTGATGAACCGTATGCACATCGTAAAGTCCTATGAGGCGAGAATGGAAAAGCTCGATCGCAGTCTCAGCGATTACGCTGTCTGCACTCAGACCTTCCGCTCGCACCCGCTCGCACAGGTGAAATGCCTTGTTTATAATATTTTGCAGCGAGCGAGCATTTTTGCAATTCCCTATTTCATCTATCTCGGTTTCGGCGGAAACGCCGGCGAGTTCTTAAGCATTTTCTGCATACAAATCGTGTCGGCTATAACCGTCAGCACACTTCCGCTTCCCGGAAGCGTTGGAGTTTCGGAGCTTATCTTCATCTCGCTCTATTCAAACTTCTATGCGAAAGACATGATCCAGTACGGTATGCTGTTCTCACGCTTTTTCAACTTCTATTTCTGCATGATAATCTGCGCGGCAGTGTCTATCGGCAACCATATCAGACTGACACTGCTCAAGCGGTAAGCCTTTGGAGGGATCAAATTGATCGGAGTTTACAATTATACGGTCGTTGCCACACTTGTGAGCGCATTTCTGGCTATTGTCGGTATTCGCGGCTCGATCGACGGCAACGCTTTCGCGGCTGTTCTTTGCCTTATGCTCAGCGGCCTGCTTGATACTTTTGACGGTCTTATCGCTTCGACGAAAAAAGACCGCACGCCTTACCAGAAGAAGTACGGTATTCAGCTCGATTCGCTGTGCGATGTTATCGCGTTCGGCGTGCTTCCGTGCTTTGTGGGCGTTGCCTGCGGAATGGAGAGCCTTTGGTATCTTCCGATATTCGCGGTCTATATGATCGGCGCGGTATCGCGGCTTGCTCATTTCAATGTTATCGAGGGCGAGCGCCGCAATACCACCGATGAACGCCTCAAGTTCTACACAGGTCTGCCTGTCACAACAAGCGCGATAATCTTTCCCGTTGCCTGCCTTTTCAAGTATCTTTTCGGCGGCACATTCCAGTTTTTCTATGCCGTTATCATGACGCTGACCGCAGTTTTGTTCGTCACAAAAATCAAGATCAAAAAGCCGACTTTCAAGGCGATACTCGGCATTGTTTTTGCCTGCGTTATTGTGTTTATCCTGCACATAGTGCTTCGCGTCTGCTATGGCTACTGATAACAGTTCCGGCGCTCTTCGGTTTTTATACCGCTCGGTTTTAGGCAGGGCTGTGCTTCGCCTGCTCACCCAAAGATGGGTGTCGAAAACGGTCGGCGCGTTTATGTCGTCGCCGCTGTCGCGCCCGATGATAAACGGTTTTATCCGCAAAAACGGCATTGATATGTCGCAGTTTGAACAGCGCCGCTTCAAAAGCTACAATGATTTTTTCACGCGCCGTCTGGCGGACGGCGCACGCAATATAGATCTCGCGCCGAAGTCGCTTATCAGTCCGTGCGACTCAAGGCTCACGGTGTATGAGATAAACGAAAAGTCCCGCTTTTTCATCAAAGGCAGGGATTATTCGGTGTCGGAGCTTCTTTGCGATGACGATACCGCGCGGCTTTTTTCGGGCGGGCAATGCCTTGTGTTTCGCCTTTGTGTGGACGATTATCACCGCTATTGCAGGTTCGACGGCGGTTCACCGATCAAAAGCCGCAAAATAAAGGGGAGACTTCATACCGTTCAGCCGATCGCGCTTGAGCGGTTTAATTTCTATCATGAGAACAGCCGTGAATGGGAGCTTGCAAAGACCGACAATTTCGGGTTTGCCATCTATTGTGAGGTCGGTGCGCTCATGGTCGGCAGAATAGTCAATCACAGTGTGTCGTCTTTTCATCGCGGCGATGAAAAGGGATATTTTGAGTTCGGCGGTTCAACAGTCGTTTTGCTCTTGCAAAAAGGCAAGGCGCAGATAGACGATGAGATATTGAAAAATTCGGCGGAAAACCGTGAGACAAAGGTGTTGCTCGGGCAGCGTATCGGTCGGGCAGTCACCGGGCAAAGCGAGGAAAAATAAAATGAGCGATATTAAAAAAGGCAGAATATTAGCGGCGGTTTTCGCTGCTTTCATGGCGGCTGTTATAGTTGCGTTCGGCGTTGTGATCTATAATTCTCCCGCCCGTATCAGTGCGACTACCGCGGGAAACTACACCGCGAATTTAATGAACGGCGGCTATCTTTTGGACGATGGGAATTATATTTATTACAGTATTCCCGGCAAAGCGGGAGCGTACACCGTTCGGTCGGACGGCAGTGACAACGAGCGTTTTTGCGACTCGAAGGTCGGCTTTTTGCAGACCGATTCGGGCAGCTATTTTTACACCGACGGCGATAAGCTGATGCTCGCCTCGGCGTTCGGTCAGAATAAGACAACTTTGCTTGAATACGCGAAACAGCCGTATGTTGTCGGCGAGCGCGTTTATTATATCGATGAGGACGGATATATCTGCAAGTTTTTGTCGTGGAGCGGCGAAAAACGCAGAACCGATATTAAGCCCCGAGGGCAGATGGCGGTGTATGCAGGCAGGATATATTATATTGCCGACGGCGGAAGTGTCCGCCGCTGTGCGCTTGACGGCAGTGAGGATAAGGCACTCGAGGGCGTTTTTGCAGAAAAGTTCTCGATCGACGGTAAGTATCTCTACACGCTGTATAACGGCAAGGTAAACTCCGTCGGGCTGTCGGGCGATAAGGTGTCGGTCTACACTCTGTGCGAGGCGGACGATTTTGTTATCAACCGGGGATACATTATGTATAACAAAGGCGGAAAGTGTATGCTCGCCGAGATAAACCGCATTATCGCGGAGGACGGTTATAAGCCGGCTGAGGTCATGCCGTCGCCTGCGAAGTGTTTGCAGATAGGCGACAGTTGTTTTTATATCTACACCGAAACAGGTATCACAAAGCTGCCGTTTGACACCGGCAAACCCGAACCCTTCCTCACCTTCTAGCAGCGAAGCTGCTTTGCACGCTTGACCGACAGTCGGGCAATAAAGACAGCCCCTCGCACAAACTAATTTCGGCACGCCCACCGTAGCAACGGGCAGCAGAGCTGCTTTGCACGCTTGACCGACGGTCGGGCAATAAAGACAGCCCCCCGCACAAACCAATTGCGGCACGCCTACCGTGGCAACGGGCAGCGAAGCTGCTTTGCCGTTGGAAGCTGTCATCTTATCTGACTTTTTATGCTCGACCGTTAGCATGGTTGTTATGCCGCTTCAAGCTGTCATCTTAATTAACCTTAAATACCCGACAAGAAGTTCGCTTCTTGTCGGGTATTTTTTTTATATCACCGTATAAACTTCCGCCGCTTTTCCGGCGCAGACTTAAGCGTCGACCTTGGGCAGACTCTCAAAATATTTCTCAAGCTCTGCGTCGGTCGGGATATAATCGGTCATTTTACCGTCGTGGAACTTCTCGTATGCGACCATGTCAAAATAGCCTGTGCCTGTAAGACCGAAGAGAATAGTCTTTTCCTCGCCTGTTTCCTTGCACTTGAGCGCTTCGTCGATAGCCGCCTTGATAGCATGACTGCTCTCGGGCGCAGGGAGAATACCCTCAACACGCGCGAACTGTTCAGCCGCCTCGAAAACCTCGGTCTGCTTGACCGAGACAGCGTCCATAAGGCCGTCATCGTAAAGCTGAGACAAAACAGAGCTCATGCCGTGATATCTGAGTCCGCCTGCGTGGTTCGGTGCGGGAATAAATCCGCTGCCGAGAGTGTACATTTTAGCAAGCGGGCAAACCATGCCCGTGTCGCAGAAATCATAAGCGTATTTGCCGCGCGTCAGGCTCGGGCAGCTTGCCGGCTCAACCGCGATAAACTTATAATCCGCTTCGCCCCTGAGCTTTTCGCCCATAAACGGAGCGATAAGTCCGCCGAGATTAGAACCGCCGCCCGCACAGCCGATGATAACATCGGGCTTGATTCCGTACTTATCCATAGCGGTCTTGGTCTCAAGTCCGATAACCGACTGATGAAGCAGAACCTGCGCGAGCACACTGCCGAGAACATATCTGTAACCCTCGTGTGTGACGGCAGCCTCAACAGCCTCCGAAATAGCACAGCCGAGACTGCCCGTTGTGCCGGGATGCTCAGCCAGGATCTTTCTGCCGACTTCGGTCGTGTCGGACGGAGAAGGAGTCACATTCGCGCCGTAGGTACGCATGACCTCTCTGCGGAACGGCTTTTGCTCATAGGAGACTTTGACCATATAAACTTTGCAGTCGAGATCAAGATACGAACAAGCCATTGAAAGAGCGGTGCCCCACTGCCCTGCGCCTGTTTCGGTCGTGACACCTTTAAGACCCTGATTTTTTGCATAGTATGCCTGAGCGATAGCGGAATTTAATTTGTGGCTTCCGCTTGTGTTGTTGCCCTCAAACTTATAATAGATCTTTGCAGGCGTGCCGAGCTTTTTCTCAAGGCAATACGCCCTGACAAGCGGCGACGGACGGTACATCTTATAGAAATCGCGGATCTCCTGCGGTATCTCAATGTAGGGTGTGGTGTCGTCCAGTTCCTGCTGTGCGAGTTCGCGGCAGAAAACGCCCGAGAGCTCGTCGAGAGTCATCGGCTTGTGTGTTGCGGGATTGAGCAGCGGCGCCGGCTTGTTTTTCATGTCGGCACGCAGATTGTACCATGCTTTGGGCATCTCGCTCTCTTCGAGATAGATCTTGTAGGGGATTTTGTTTTCGTTCATAAGTTGTGATCTCCTTTCGGGAATTTTTGATAAATAAAAAAACAGCCCTATCCCATGCAATCAAGGGACAAAAGCTGTGAAAACTTCTGCGGTGCCACCCTGTTTCGCGGCAATTAACTGCCGCGCACTCGTCAACGCTCCATCAAGCGTCTGCCAATTATACGGTAGGCTGCCGTCGCCCCTACTGAGCGGAATCCGCTGTTCGGTTTGCCCTTACAAGTCCATTCACCGCCGTGTTTGCCTCGGCATTCTCACTGTCTGCCGCTCACTTTACACAACCTTCGGCTGCTACTACTCTTGCTCATCGGTTTGAGGCTGTATTTTATTTGCCTTAATTCTATCACCAAGATATGATTTTGTCAATAACTTTTTTTAAATTTGTTTACTGTTGCTTTAAATCGCTAAATTAAGCGGCTCATTTTATACAATCTGCCGCCGAAGCGGTTGCCATACCGCACAAACCCGTTGCGTTATAGCAACCGTGCCGGCGGCTAGCCGAGTTCTATCATTTTGTCGATACAGACGCGGGCTTTTTTCATCGTGTCCTCATCGAGCTCGATGACCTCGCCGCCCGTGCCCGAAACGGCATTGTAAACATCAACAAGCGTCGTAGACTTCATGTTCGGGCAGATAAGATCCTTGGAAAGCGGATAAAAGCTCTTGTTCGGGCACTCATAAGCCAAATGCTCGGCAATGCTGATCTCCGTGCCGATAATAAATTCCTCGGCTTCGTCCTTCATCGCCTGCTGCATTATAGCCGAAGTCGAACCGACAAAATCCGCCTTTTCGACCACCTCCGGCACACACTCGGGATGAACGAGCAGCTTGGCGTTCGGGTGCAGCTTTTTGGCTGTTTCAACATCATGAGCAGACACTCTCGCATGGATCGGGCATCCTCCGCTGAGCAGCTTAAAATTCTTGTTCGGCACCTGTTTTCTCACATAATCGCCGAGGTTGCAGTCGGGAATAAACAAAATATTTTCATCCGGCAGAGCCGACACGATCTTCACCGCAGACGACGATGTAACGCAAACATCGCAAACAGTCTTTAAATCGGTCGTTGTGTTGATATAAGCAACAACGGTATAATCGGGATAACGCTCTTTTATTCCGCTGATAAGCTCTTTGTCCATCTGTTCCGCCATCGGGCAGCCTGCGATCGGATTGCTGAGAAGCACTGTCTTTTCAGGCGACAGCAGCTTGACTGTTTCCGCCATAAATCTCACGCCGCACATAAGCACCGTCTTATTCGGGACATTCTGCGCCTTGACCGAAAGCGCAAACGAATCGCCTGTGAAATCGGCGATCTCGGTTATTTCGCGCGCCTGATAGCTGTGCGCCAGAATACAAATATCTTTTTCCTGTTTCAGCTTTATAATTTCTTTCTGAAGCTCTGCAACATTCATTTTCAAGACCCTTTCGCAAGTGGTTTTAGAAGTTTATACGTCCATTTTAGCATATTTCGCAATGAAAGTACAGCCTTTTTCCTCTTAATTCGGTATAATTTAAAAGCGACCGCCGAAAAACTCGGCAGCCGCTTAAAAGGGAAACTGTATCAGCCCTCAAAAAGGGGAGTTGAAAGGTATCTGTCGCCTGTGTCGGGGAGCAATACAACAATGGTCTTGCCCTCGTTTTCGGGGCGTTTTGCAAGCTCGATCGCGGCATAGACTGCGGCACCCGAAGAAATTCCGACAAGCACACCCTCGTTTTTACCGATCTGTCTGCCGTATTCAAAAGCGTCCTCATTCGAGACAGTGATAACCTCATCGTAAACCGAAGTGTCGAGAGTGTCCGGCACAAAGCCAGCTCCGATACCCTGGATCTTATGAGCGCCTGCAACGCCTTTTGAGAGAACAGGCGATGTCTCAGGCTCGACCGCAACGACTTTAACGCTCGGCTTTTTACTCTTGAGATACTTGCCGACACCCGAAACCGTGCCGCCTGTGCCGACGCCCGCAACAAAAACATCGACTTCGCCGTCGGTATCCTCGTAGATCTCAGGGCCTGTTGTTTCAATGTGTGCCTGCGGATTGGAGGGGTTGACGAACTGACCGGGAATAAAGCTGTTCGGAGTCTGCTCGTGCAGCTCGTTTGCCTTTGCAATAGCACCCTTCATGCCCTTTGCGCCGTCGGTCAGAACAAGCTCTGCACCGTAAGCTTTCATGAGCTTTCTGCGCTCGATGCTCATCGTTTCGGGCATTACAATGATTATCTTATATCCTCTTGCCGCCGCGATAGCCGCAAGGCCGATACCTGTGTTGCCCGAGGTCGGCTCTATGATCACCGAGCCCTCTTTCAGCTTGCCTGCCGCTTCGGCGTCGTCGATCATTTTCTTTGCGATCCTGTCTTTAACCGAGCCTGCCGGATTGAAATACTCAAGTTTCGCTACAACTTTTGCTTTAAGATCGTATTTGCGCTCGAGCTTTGTAAGCTCCAAAAGCGGAGTTTTTCCGATAAGCTGATCTGCCGATGTATATACCTTTGCCATAACTATTACCTCTTTCGATTTTGTTTTAATCCTATCTTTCCTGTAGGTTTGTATGTATATTACACCCGTTTAACTCATTTGTCAAGTGTTTTTTGAAAATTTTTTAAAAATTTTTTCTACTAAAAACAACCCGCTTCTTTACTCTGTTGTGCATAACAGAAGCAGCATCGGACGAAAAAGCCCGACAAGCAGCAACTGCTTATCGGGCTTTTTTCTGTTCAACCGCAAAACTAAGTACGGCATACCGGCTGGGCATTTAAAGGTTTTCGGCGGCTTCAAGCCACAGCTTTGCCGACGCATCGGACGGCATTCTCCAGTCGCCCCTCGGGGACAGACAAACGCTGCCGACTTTAACACCGTCGGGCATACAGCTTCGTTTGAACTGCTGTGAGAAAAAGCGGCGATAAAAGGATTTGAGCCACTTCTTTATAGTATCGTCATCGAAATCGCCGTCAAACGCAGACTTTGCAAGATGATATATCTTCTCGGGCGAAAAACCGTAACGCATGACATAATAGAGGAAAAAGTCGTGCAGAATATACGGCCCTACAACATCCTCGGTACGCTGAGCGATCTCGCCCGCCTTATCGGGCGGCAGCAGCTCGGGGCTGATCGGAGTATCGAGAATATCGCGCAGAATATCGCTCGCGCCCTCGAAAACACCGTATTCCGCCAAGCTGTCGATCATCCAGCTTATAAGCGTTTTCGGAATACTCATATTGACAGCGTACATACTCATATGGTCGCCGTTATAGGTGCACCAGCCGAGCGCGAGCTCCGAAAGATCGCCTGTGCCAACGACAAGTCCGCCGCATGATCCCGCATAGTCCATAAGCACCTGCGTGCGCTCTCTCGCCTGAGTGTTTTCATAGGTGAGATCGGTCACGGTCGGGTCATGTCCGATATCAGAAAAATGCTGCATACACGCGTTTTTGATATTGATCTCCCTGACTGTGACACCGAGCTTATCCATAAGCGAGATCGAATTGCGGTAGGTTCTGCCTGTCGTGCCGAAGCAAGGCATTGTGATACCGACGACATCGCCGACATCTCTGCCGAGCCTCTGCATCGCTCTGACGCAAACGAGCAGTGCAAGAGTTGAATCAAGTCCGCCGGAAACACCGACAACGGGGCGGCAGCCTGTTACATCAAGGCGCTTGCAAAGACCCGCTACCTGCATTTCAAAAATGTTCAGACACCGCTGTCTGCGGTGCTTTTCGGTCGCCGGAACAAACGGGCGGCGGCGGACAGGGTAAAGCGAGCCGTCACACCCGTCGATATCAACGCCGCCGACAGCGACTGTGCGGCAGGGCTGATATGCACCATAGGTACAAGCGCAGTCTTTAAAGCTTTTGAGCTTCATTCTGTCGGACATGATCCTGCCGATGTCAATATCGGCGCACAGAAGATAATCCGAATCGATAAGCTCTTTATTCTCTGCAAGCACAGCGCCGTTTTCAGCGACAAGCGAATGACCCGAGAAGATGAGGTCTCCTGTCGATTCGCTCGCTCCTGCGGACGCATAGACATAAGCACAGACCGTCCTTGCGGACTGCTGTCTGACAAGCTCGCGGCGATAAGCGCGTTTAGAGATAGTCTCGTTGCTCGCTGAAAGATTTAAGATAAGCTGAGCGCCCGAAAGCGCCTGAAATGCGGACGGTGCAAGCGGTGTCCAAAGATCCTCGCAAAGCTCGATACCGAATGTCAGATCACCGAGCTTGAACACCAGATCCCTGCCGACAGGCACCGATCTGTCCTCGCAAAAGCCGAGATCCGAGAGCCGTATCTCCCTTTTATCAAGGTCATTTGACGATGAAAACCATCTGCGTTCGTAAAACTCATTATAGTTCGGCAAAAATGTTTTGACCGCTATTCCGACAATGCTTCCGCAGCAAATAACGACTGCGCAGTTATAAAGCTGGCCGCCGATCGTCAAAGGCGCGCCGACAGCGGCTGTGAGCGAATGCGCTTTGCACCGCTTTGCAATACGCTCTATTGCGGGCACGATCTCATTTAAGAGCTTTGATTGGAAAAACAGATCCGCGCAGGTGTAGCCTGTTATGCAAAGCTCAGGAAACACAACTATCTGAGCGCCGTTTTCATGCGCTTCATCGAGCTTTTCGCAGATCTTATCTGCATTGAAGCGGACATCTGCCACCCGAAGTTCCGGCACAGCCGCCGCCACACGGTAAAAATCAAGCATTGTTTTTCCCCCTGTTTATCACATTTATCTGAAGACCCTGCATTATATCGAGTGCTTTTTCATTAAGCTCACTGTCGCCGCAGGCGGTAAGCCGGGCATCGACTGTGATCCGAGCGTTTTCAAATGCGGTGGAAAATATAACGGCATTGCTCAAAACGCAGATATTAGAAACCAAGCCGCAAAGCTCTATTTCCTCTATATTATCGGGCAGATGCGCCAATATATCGTCGCCGAGTTTCAGCCCGAATGTCGATTTTTCAAAGCCGACCGCTCCGACTTCATCGAGCGCCGAAGCTGTCTCGCCGTAAAGCGAATGGCCGGGTGTTCCTTTAATGCAATGGGCAACGGGCAGGGCGGCACCCTCCCTTGTGGAAAGATAATCGTCGAAATGGGTATCGAGCGTGTAGAAAACATTATTGCGGCCGTAATCCCGCACTCGGTCGGCAATGAGTTTATCGAGCTTTTCAGCTCCCGCAAAACCGAGCGAGCCGCAAACAAAATCGCGCTGATAATCCACAACAATAAGTATTTTTGCCACATTGACCACGCCTTTATAACATTACTTTTAAAAATTGTACCACATGCGGGCGTTATTGTCAATCAGCGCTTGAATCTGTCAAACACCTTTGTTCTGCGGCAGGCGAACCATACGGGTATGCCGAGCAGAACGACTGCACCGAATTCACCCACTCCAACTGTTGCCGCGGAATACAAAAACGCGCCCGCTTCCGGCACGAACAGCGACAGCTCAAGTCCTATGACGACTGCGTTGAACAGTATCGGCGGCAAAAACGACAATACGGGGAAGCCCTTGATCGTCACTTTTCTCACGGCATAGCTCACAAATGCGGCGCAAAGTGTTGCGACAGAGCCGAACACTATATCCGCGGCGATGTTCATGCCTAATGCGACGCCGATCGCATTAGCGATAACACAGCCGACAAACAGGCCGGGGATAGCCGCAGGCGTCAGTGCCGGAAGTATCGTCAGTGCTTCGGAAACGCGGAATTGCAGCGGCCCGTAGGAAATGGGCGACACCGCAACTGTCAAAACGGCGTAAAGGGCGCCGATAACGGCACCCTTTACCAAAAATGAAACATTTTCTTTCTTCAATTTACTCAAGACCTTTCGTGTTTTGTTTTAAGTCAGGGGATTGCGACTGACTTATTTAATTAGTTAATCTTTATCGGAGCTTTTATCGTCCTCATCATCGTCATCATCGTCAGGCTTTACAAGCCGTTCCGCACGGATAAGTCCTATTCTGCGCTCTTCAATGCCGAGCACTGTGAATTTAAAGTCCGAAACCTCGACCTCGGGATGTTCATTCTCCTTCGGGATCCTGCCGAGTATCGACATGATCATTCCGCCGAGTGTATCGTAATCTCCGGCAGGGAGCTGAGTGCCGAGCATATCCTCGACCTCGTCGATATCGCAGGTGCCGTCGATCGTGTAGGTGTTTTCATTTACAACGGTGATCTCATCTTCCTCATCGTCATACTCATCCTGAATATTTCCGACGATCGATTCGATCAGATCCTCAAGCGTCACAATGCCGGCTGTTCCTCCGTATTCGTCCACAACGATCGCCATCTGGATACGCTTTTCGGTCATTTCCTTGAAAAGCTCTCCGCAGCGCTTTGATTCGGGAACATGATAAGCCGGACGCATTATATCGCGCGGAGTCGCTTTATCGGGCATGTGTCTGCCGACAAAGCGCAGCAGATCCTTAACATAGATTATTCCGACGATATTATCGAGATCCTCTTCATAAACGGGGATACGCGAATATCCCTCCTCCATGGCGAGATTGACCGCTTCAGGCAGAGGATCGTCCGCTCCGATAGCGGTGATCTCGGTTCGGTGCTGCATTACATCGCCGACATCTATATCATCGAACTCGAAAACGTTGTTGATCATTTCGCGCTGGCTCTCTTCTATAACGCCCTTTTCCTCACCGACATCTACCATCATTCTGATATCTTCTTCGGTGACGATTCCCTGTTTGTCATCCGAATTGATGTGCAGCAGCTTTGCTACCGCATTTGTCGATTTTGTGAGAATAAAGACGATCGGAGTCATTGCCCGCTTGAAGCCGAGCAAAAAGCCTGCGACCTTGAATGAAATTCCCTCGCAGTTGTGGAGCGCAAGCTGTTTCGGAACAAGCTCGCCGAGCACCAGCGAAAAATACGAGGTGATGAGCGTGATTATAACCACGCATACTGCGGATAAAACAGATTTCCCTGTGGCTGTGGTGACATTCAAAAGTCCTGCAAGCCAATCGTTTAAAAGATCCGCAAAGTTTTGCGAAGCGGACGCGGATGTAAGGAATCCCGCGAGCGTTACGCCGACTTGGATCGTTGACAGAAAGCCTGATGAGTCGGAGGTAAGCTTGACTACCTTTCTCGCCTTTTTGTGACCGTCCTCCGCCATTTTGCGGATCTTAGCGTCGTTTAAAGTGATGATAGCGGTCTCGCTCATCGCAAAGAATGCATTGATAAAAATAAGAACGAAGAGAAGTACGATCTTGAACACTAACGACACAGCGAGCCACCTCCTTTTCGGAAGATTGTGCGCTGCATACTGTCAGCAGGGTACGGGTCGTCCATAATTATTAAAACTCCATTCCTTTCTCGGATATGCCATGCATGATCCGCCGACCTTTTGTATTTATTTATATATTTATGTATAAGGTCTTTTCAATTATAACACAGTTTATTCCCGTTGTCAATGTTTTTCCTGCCGCTGCCCGTTGCCACGGAGGGCAGGACGCGGGAGGTTTGTGCGATGGGGTAAAAAAATTGCCCGACAGGAAGTTAGGTTCTTGTCGAGCATTAAATGTTTGTCAATATGATAGCTTCCCACGGCAAAGCAGCTTCGCTGCCCGTTGCCACGGTGGGCAGGACGCGGGAGGTTTGTGCGATGGGGTAAAAAGATTGCCCGACAGGAAGTTAGGTTCTTGTCGAGCATTAAATGTTAGTCAATATGATAGCTTCCCACGGCAAAGTGGCTCTGCCACCCGTTGGCACGCCGGCGCAGCAGCCGGTTTGTCGCAGAGAGTTCCGGCGACGGTGCGGATCATCACCCGACAAACAGCGGTCTTGCCGTCGGTGCCAGGCGGGAGTGCAATAAGTTCGCTGCGTATTGCTAAGTTTTACTTGAAAAAAACGAACAAATGGTGTACAATATATATGTATGTTAATTTTTTAGCAAATTTATTTCCGAAAGGGACGATTTTTCATGAAGCTGAATAAGAAAACTGTTGACGACATCAACGCAAAAGGCAAGCGTGTTCTCGTCCGCTGTGACTTCAATGTACCGCTGAAGAACGGCGTTATCACCGACGAAAACCGCATTGTCGCGGCACTCCCGACGATCAAAAAGCTGATCGCCGACGGTGCAAAGGTCATCCTCTGCTCCCACCTCGGCAAGCCGAAGGGCGAGCCGAAGCCCGAGCTGTCGCTCGCACCCGTTGCAAAGCGTCTTTCCGAGCATCTCGGTAAAGAGGTCGTTTTCGCGGCAGACGATAATGTTGTCGGCGAGAACGCAAAAGCGGCAGTTGCCGCTATGAAGGACGGCGATGTTGTCCTGCTTCAGAACACAAGATACCGCGCTGAAGAAACCAAAAACGGCGAAGAGTTCTCGAAAGAGCTCGGATCGCTTGCCGATATTTTTGTCAACGACGCATTCGGCGCAGTTCACAGAGCGCATTGCTCCACAGTCGGCGTTGCTTCCTATGTAGACACCGCTGTTGTAGGCTACCTTGTTCAGAAAGAGATCAAGTATCTCGGCAACGCTGTTGAAAATCCGGTTCGTCCGTTTGTAACTATTCTCGGCGGCGCAAAAGTTGCGGACAAGCTTTCCGTTATCGAGAACCTGCTTTCCAAGGCAGACACTCTTATTATCGGCGGCGGCATGGCATACACCTTCCTCAAGGCAAAGGGCTATTCGGTAGGCACTTCCCTGCTCGACACCGAGAAGATCGATTACTGTGCAGAGATGCTCAAGAAAGCTGAAGAAAAGGGCGTTAAGATCCTGCTTCCGGTAGACTGCGTTATCGCTAAGGATTTTCCGAATCCGATCGACGCTCCGATCGATGTTAAGACTGTTGACGCCGACAAGATCCCCGAGGATATGATGAGCCTCGACATCGGCGAGAAAACAGCCAAGATGTATGCCGACGAAGTTAAGTCCGCTAAAACAGTTGTATGGAACGGACCGATGGGCGTATTCGAGAACCCGACACTTGCAAAGGGCACTATCGCTGTTGCAAAGGCTCTCGCTGAGACAGACGCTACAACTATCATCGGCGGCGGCGATTCGGCTGCTGCTGTCAACACACTCGGCTTCGGCGACAAGATGAGCCATATTTCCACAGGCGGCGGCGCATCGCTTGAGTTCCTTGAGGGTAAGGAGCTTCCCGGCATTGCCGCAATGAACGATAAATAATTAAAAAAATCGAATCGAATGCGTAGGCTTTTGTCTGCGCATTCGTGGGTTTTCGATAACAGAAAGGATCTGGACATAATGAATAAAAAACTCAGAAAAGCAGTTATAGCAGGTAACTGGAAGATGAATAAAACTCCGTCGGAAACGACCGCGCTTATCAATGAGATGAAGCCGCTTGTGAAAGACGCTGATTGCGATGTTGTTCTCTGCGTTCCGTTTGTTGATCTGCCGGCAGCTATTGAGGCGGCAAAAGGCAGCAATATCGGTATCGGCGCTCAGAATGTGCATTTCGAAAAGTCGGGTGCGTTCACAGGCGAGATCAGCGCAGATATGCTCTGCGAGCTCGGCGTTAAATATGTTATCATCGGTCATTCCGAGAGAAGAACATATTTCGGCGAGACCGATGTAACAGTAAATAAAAGAACTCTTGCCGCTTTGAATGCAGGACTCACCGCTATTATCTGTGTCGGCGAGTATCTTGAACAGCGCGAGCAGGGCGTCACAGCGGAGCTTGTCGCTATGCAGACAAAGATCGCGCTCGGCGGTGTTTCGGCTGAACAGCTTAAAAATGTTATTATCGCTTATGAGCCTGTATGGGCTATCGGCACAGGCAAGACTGCGACCGCTGAGCAGGCAAACGAGGTTTGCGCTGTTATCCGCGATACGGTCAAGTCGCTCTACGGCGAGGACGCCGCTAACGGTCTGACTGTTCAGTACGGCGGTTCGATGAACGCTAAGAACGCGGCAGAGCTTGTTGCTCAGCCCGATGTTGACGGCGGCCTTATCGGCGGTGCGTCGCTCAAGGCTCCCGATTTTCAGGCTATTGTAAACGCAGCTTCCGAAAACTAAGCAACGAAGTTGCCATGCCGCAATAAGTCTGTGCGGTGGGCTGCCTTTTGTACCCGACATTCGGTCGAGCGTGCAAAGCAGCTTTGCTGCCGGCAATGCCGCAGATATGCCGCGGGGAGTTGCAGCGGTGGGACACAAAAAATACCCGACAAGAAGTTAAACTCTTGTCGAGCATTAAAGGTTAGCAAATATAATAGTTTCCCACGGCATAGCAGCTTCGCTGCCCCGACAAGAAGATAGGTTCTTGTCGAGCATTATAAGCCGGTCATTATGATAGCCGACCACGGCATAGCAGCTTCGCTGCCGTTGGCACGGTTGCCATGCCGGCGGCAATGCCGCAGATATGCCGCGGAAAGTTTCTGCGGTGGGATACAAAAAATGCCCGACAAGAAGATAGGTTCTTGTCGAGCATTATAAGTCGGTCATTATGATAGCCGACCACGGCAAAGCAGCTCTGCTGCCGCGGATAGAAACATTTTGTTGTAAGGAGAGGATTTTATGAAGAAAAAACCTAATGTTCTTATAATCATGGACGGTTTCGGTCTGAACCCGTCCCACGAGGGCAACGCGGTCTACGCCGCAAAAAAGCCCAATCTCGATAAATATATCAAAGAATGTCCGCACACTCAGATCGGTGCTTCCGGCATGAATGTCGGACTGCCTGACGGTCAGATGGGCAACAGTGAAGTCGGCCATACCAACATCGGCGCAGGCAGAGTTGTTTATCAGGAACTCACCCGCATCACAAAGTCGATCGACGACGGCGACTTTTTCAAAAACGATGTCCTTTGCGACGCTATGTCCAACGCTAAAGACCATGCTCTTCATCTGCTCGGTCTTTTGTCGGACGGCGGCGTTCATTCGCATATTCATCATCTTTTCGCTCTGCTTGACATGGCGAAGAAAAGCGGTGTTGAAAATGTCTATGTCCACTGCCTGCTCGACGGCAGAGATGTCTCCCCGACTTCGGGCGAGGGCTATGTGAAAATGCTCGGCGACAAGCTCACACAGCTTGGGATCGGCAAGATCGCAACCGTTGCCGGCAGATACTACGGTATGGACAGAGATACCCAGTGGGGCAGAGTCAAGCTCGCTTACGATGCGATCGTCAGCGGCGAGGGCGTTCATGCAGATGACGCTCACGCTCATGTCCTTGAATCTTACAACACGATCGACTCCGACGGCAAAAATCTCACCGATGAGTTTGTTATCCCGACAGTCATCGGCGATTACAGCGGTGTCGCCGACGGCGACAGCTTTGTGTTCTTCAATTTCCGTCCCGACCGTGCAAGAGAGATCACAAGATCTGTTGTCGATCCGCAGTTTGACGGATTTGAGAGAAAAAGAGGCGCATTGCCTGTTAAGTTTGTCTGCATGACCGAGTATGACGCTACAATGCCGAATGTCGAGGTCGCATTCAAGCCCGAGGCGCTCACAAAGACGATGGGCGAAGTCCTTGCGCACAGCGGCAAGACTCAGCTCAGAATTGCCGAGACCACAAAATATGCACATGTCACCTTCTTCTTCAACGGCGGTGAAGAGGTCAAGTTTGAGGGCGAGGACAGAGTGCTGATTCCGACACCCGATGTTGCGACATTTGATCTTATGCCCGAAATGAGCGCGTATAAGGTTCGCGACGCTGTTGTTGAAAAGATCGAGAGCGGCGATTACGACGCTGTTATTCTGAACTTTGCCAACTGCGATATGGTCGGCCATACCGGCATTTTCGACGCTGCCGAGAAGGCGGTCGAGGTCGTTGACGAGTGCGTCGGCGATGTTGTTAATGCGACTTTGAAAATGGGCGGCGTTGCGTATATCACGGCGGATCACGGCAATGCGGACAAGATGAGCGAGGACGGCAAGCCGTTCACCGCGCACACAACATTCCCCGTGCCGTTTATCGTTGTAGGTCACGACTGTACTCTCCGCGAGGGCGGCAGACTTTGCGATATAGCGCCGACAATGCTCCATGTGATGGGCATTGCTCAGCCTGCCGAGATGACAGGTAAATCCCTGATCGTCGATTAACCCCTCCGTTACCACGCCGGGTGGCAGAGCCACTTTGCCGTGGCTGGTTATCATAGTATTTAACATTAAAAAAAGCTCGACAAGGACCTAACATCTTGTCGGGCATTTTTTCTACACCACCGCACAAACTTCCCGCGACCTGCCCCCCATGGCAATGGTCGGGCATTTGTTGTACTCTACCGCACAAACTTGCCGTCGTCCTGACCTCCGCGGCAACGGGCAGCAAAGCTGCTATGCACGCTCAACCGACGGTCGGGCAATAAAGGCAGCCCTTCGCACAAACCAAGTGCGGCATGCCCACCGTGGCAACGGCGGGTCAGCTGATGAGTCCGATGACGAAGATCGCTATTATCAGCACGGGAAGCACGATAATAAAATACCACTTCATCCACGAACGGATCTTCAACCCCTTGCCGGTATTGGCTTCCTTCTGATAATTCTTAAAGCCCCAGCCCCACTTTGTGACGCAGAACAAAAGATAAACCAGCGAACCGAGCGGCAGGAGAATATTGCTGACAAGGAAATCCTCGCTGTCGAGAATATCTCTTGCGCCGATCGGCGTTACACCGCTGAGCACATTGTATCCGAGCACGCACGGAATGCTCAGAAGCAGTATGATAACCCCGTTGATAACCGCCGATTTTCTGCGGCTTATTTTAAAGTTATCCATACATGACGACATTATATTTTCAAAAACGGCGATAACCGTTGAGAACGAAGCGAATGTCATAAACAAAAAGAACAAACTGCCCCAAAGCCTGCCGCCGGACATATTGACAAACACATTCGGCAATGTGACAAAGATAAGGCTCGGACCCGATGTGACCTCGACTCCGTAGCTGAAGCACGCAGGGAAAATGATCAGTCCTGCCGACACCGCAACAAATGTATCGAGCGCACAGATACGGGCACCCTCGCCCGCCAAAGTGTGTTCACGGCTCATATAACTGCCGAAGATCTCCATTGCGGCAATTCCGAGGCTGAGTGTGAAAAACGCCTGGTTCATAGCCGAAGCGACAACATTGCCGATACCGACCGAATTTACATTGTCCATATTCGGCACAAGATAGAAGCTGAGCCCCTCCTTTGCGCCCGAGAGCGTGAAGCTGTGCACCGCGAGCACAAGGATCAGCACAAAAAGCGCGCTCATCATGACCTTGCTGACGCGCTCAAGCCCTTTGCGCACTCCGATACTGCAAACAAATATGCCCGCAACGACCGTTATCGCCATCCAGATGCCCATTTCCAAAGGGTCGGCGAGCATATCCGAAAACACCTTTGCGCTCACCTCGGCGTTCATATCCGAGGTGAAAGTGCCGAATGCGAACTTGAAAAAATAGTTGAGCATCCAGCCCGAAACATTGGTATAGTACATCATTAAAATGTAGCACCCGATCAGGGCAAACCAACCGTGGATATGCCATTTCGACTTCGGCTTTTCTAAAGCCTTGTAGGCGAGTACCGCACTTTTACGGCTTGCTCTGCCGACTGCGAGCTCCATTGTGAGTACAGGCAATCCCATTATAACGAGCATAACAAGATAGATAAGCACAAAAAATCCGCCGCCGTTTTGACCGACGATATACGGAAACCGCCAGACATTGCCGATACCGATAGCACAGCCTGCGCTGACAAGCAGAAAGCCGAGCCTTGATTTAAAAGATTCCCTTTCCATTTAAAATCTCCCGATAAAAGTGTGTATAATAATAAAATTTAAATCGCCGCCTTAAGTCGGGCGGAAATTGTCCGCATTAAGTATACTAAATCCGCTTTTAAAAGTCAACTCAGGCTCCGAAAATCAGACAATATTCGGAATTTCGAATCGGAATTTCGGACATACTAAAACGGGTGATTTTATGAAACCTGATAAGAAATCTTTTATTGCGGCGGCAGGCGGTTTTTTTGTTGGGATCGTCAACGGTCTGCTCGGTGCAGGCGGCGGAACGGTCGCAGTGCCGGTGCTGAAAAGCGTGCTCGGCGACCGAAAAAAGGCGCACATAAACTCTGTCGCGCTGATACTGCCGCTGAGTGCGCTGAGCGCGGCGGTCTATTTAAAAGGCGGGGTCAAAGTCGGTGGGGAAATGTTTATTCTTGTGCCGTTCGGACTGATTGGCGCGCTGGCAGGCACATGGCTTATGAAATATATCAGCGGCAAAGTGCTCGGGCGGATCTTTTCGCTCATGCTTATTTATGCGGGGGTGCGAATGCTGTTTGCTTGACTTTTTGATATACGCCGCGGCAGGCTTTTTCTCAGGCGCGGCAGGCTCGCTCGGGATCGGCGGAGGCGGTATTTTAATTGTGATACTGTCGGCGTTTTTGGGGTATTCCCAGCAGTCGGCTCAGCTTTGCAATCTGCTGTTTTTTCTGCCGATAGCGTTGCTTTCAACAATAATTTACGCCCGCCGAAAACAGGTCTGCTTTCGCGCGGTGGTATTTATGGCGGCTGTCGGTGCGGTCGGCGCGGTTGTCGGGTATTTACTGTTTTCTCTGCTCGGCGGAAAGATTGTCGGGAAAATATTTGCGGTGATGCTTATATTCATCAGCGTTCGGGAGTGGTTTTCAAAAGATGAAAATTAGCGTGTTGCTAAGGCGGCAGCTTTTGATATTTTTTGCAAGAGCAGTGCTGATACTGTGCTGCGGTGCGTTTTCGTTTGTTGTGAATCTGCGAATGGACATTCGGTATGCGCTGATGATTTTTTTGCCGCTGAGACTGCTTCTTATCTCACCGCTGAAAATATACATTTATGCGCCGAATGACGCTTTGAATGTGTTTTCGGCATTTTCGTCCGTTGAAGCGTATTTCGGTGCGCTTGCCGTGACGGCGATCAGGCTTTTTTGCTATGCATTGATGATCGCGCCGATCGCCGCTGCGATCATGCTCCGAACACTGCCGCCGGTGTGGTTTTCCGCTGCGCTTGCAGCGGCGCTTGCGATGTCGTTTGCGCTGATTTTGATATATCAGCGGACATTTGCAGTGTCGGTCTTTATGGCACAGGGGCGCTCGGTTATGAAAGCGTATCGGCATAGCTTTGCCGTGACGAAAGGCTGCATCGGTGATGTCTGCGAGTTTTATCTCAAGTGGTTCTGGCTGCCTGTTTTGGTGCCGCTTGTATTGCCGTATCTCTTTGTCGCACCGTTTTTTCATAAGCAATTATACCAAACCTGCTTCGCCCGTTGGCACGCCGGCACAGCCGGTATGCCGGCGGTGAATATTGCCCCAAATGAGGTAAAGACTACTTAAAAAGGAGTGATTTTTTATGTCTATGATCAAAAATATCCGCGCGCTTGAGATCCTCGACTCCCGCGCCAACCCGACTCTCAAAGTCACCGTTGAAACCGAATACGGCGCTGTCGGCTCGGCTTGTGTGCCGTCGGGCGCGTCCACCGGCGAATACGAAGCGCTCGAACTTCGCGACAACGATCCCGACCGCTACAACTCAAAAGGCGTACTCAAGGCTTACGGCTCGGTGCAGGGCATTATCGCGCCGAAGCTCTGCGGCACCCTCGATGTATGCGACCAGCGCGGTATCGACTCGCTGATGCTCGAGCTTGACGGCACGCCAGACAAATCAAAGCTCGGTGCAAACGCTCTGCTCGGCGTATCACTTGCGTGTGCGCACGCCGCGGCGAATGAGCTCGATCTTCCGCTTTACCGCTATCTCGGCGGCACTTTCGCCGACACAATGCCCGTTCCGATGATGAACATTTTAAACGGCGGTGTCCATGCGGATAACTCGGTGGATTTTCAGGAATTTATGATAATGCCGGCAGGTGCGCCGACTTTCAAAGAGGCTGTCAGAGCAGGCAGTGAGGTTTTTCACAGCCTGAAAAGCCTGCTTTCTGCGGATGGCTACTCGACCGCTGTCGGCGATGAAGGCGGTTTTGCGCCCGACCTTTCGGGCAGCAAAGAAGCGGCACAGTATATTGTCCGCGCGATCGAAAAAGCGGGATATAAAGCGGGCGCCGACATTTTCCTGGCGCTTGACGCGGCTTCGAGCGAATTGTACGACAAGCAGGAACACAAATATATTCTGAAGGGTGAGGAGCTTGAGCTTTCGGCGGACGACATGATCGAGCATCTGTGCCGGCTTTGCAATGAATTTCCGATAATCTCTATTGAGGACGGGCTCGAACAAAACGATTTTTCGGGCACTGCAAAACTGACGAAAAAGCTCGGAGGCAGGGTGCAGATCGTCGGCGACGATTTGTTTGTGACCAACACAAAGCGGCTTGCTCACGGCATTTCTGTCGGCGCGGCAAACTCTATTTTGATAAAGCCGAATCAAATAGGAACGCTCAGCGAAACACGCGCGGCGATCGATCTTGCGATGAAAAACGGATACACTGCGGTAATTTCGCATCGTTCGGGCGAAACTGAAGATACGACTATCGCCGACATTGCAGTCGCATTCGGAACAGGGCAGATCAAGACAGGTTCGCTCTCGAGGGGTGAACGCACTGCGAAATACAACCGTCTGCTTGAGATCGCAGAGGAGCTTGAAACCTCGGTCTTTCCGACCCTGCCTATGCTCAACCGTTGCCACGGTAGGCAGGACGCACTTGGTTTGTGCTGAGGGGAGGCTTTATCGCCCGACATTCGGTTATGTGCAAGATGCCTCCCCTGTGTAAGGGGAGGCAATACAGTCCTGCTGCCGCAGATGGCAAAAAGATATAGCATAGCCGTCGGTATGGTAAACACAAAACCCTCCCAATATCATAACTCCACATCGGCGGATTGCAGTTGTTGTCTCGGGGTGAGCCTATGCCCGCAGTAACTTGCACAAGAACACAGCTTCGGATTTAATGCAGATTTTTCCGCTCGTAAAACGCTGTTAAGCGGTTGGAGAGCG
>CAKSQZ010000002.1 GCA_934486895.1 uncultured Eubacteriales bacterium
ACCCGCCGTTTCGCGAGTGCTAGATTATAATACCACACCTCCCCTTCATTGTCAACCCCCTTTTTTTCTTTTTTTTATTTTTTTCGAGAAAAAATCAGTCTTTATTTATTATCGGCGAAATTTTTTCTCTTATTCAGTAAAAACACAAAATGGGTCGCTGAAAAGCGACCCATTTTATTTATTATTATTTTCTGAGCGTTACGCCGATCTTATCAAGCGCTTTTAGAACCTTTTTAATCACATTATCAACTTCTTCATCTTTAAGCGTTCTGTCGGACGCACGAAGAACAATGTTATAAGCAACGCTCTTTTTGCCGCTTTCGACCTGAGATCCAGTGTAGACATCGAACAGCGAGACGCTCTCGCAAAGCTTTCCGCAAGCGCCTTTGATCGCCTTTTCGATACTTATTACCGGAGTTTCGACATCGCAGATCATGGCAAGATCGCGGGCGGAAGCAGGAAATCTCGGAATACCGCGATACTCCTTATCTGTGTTCATATTCTTAAACAGCACTCCGAAATCGAGCTGACCAGCATAGACCTTGGATGAAATACCGTAGTTCTTGACCGCCGCCGGATGGATTTCTCCGATAATTCCGAGCGACTCGCCGTTTATTGAAAGCTCGGCACATCTTCCCGGGTGGAAACCGTCGGCATCTGTTTTGGCTGCAATATCATAGTCACTAATATTAAGAACTCTGAGCAGCTCTTCGACAGCGCCTTTGAGATCAAAATAATCATAATCTCCGCCATAAGCACCGAGGACGATCTTCTTAGGTTCGTTCGGAAGCTTATCTTCGCCGTTTTTGATATAAACGCTTGCAAGCTCAAACATCTTAACAGCCATATTACGGCTTGCATAGTTTGTTGCAAGGACTTCCATCATAGACGGAACCGCGGTTGTTCGCATGATACTTGTGTCCTCACCGAGCGGGTTTTTTATAACAACAGAATCGCGCAGCTGGCTTGACTTTGAAATGAGCATCTTATCATAGAACTTAGGCGAAATAAACGAGAATGTCTGGATCTCGCTGTATCCCATTGAAATAAGAGCTTCATATATTGTCTTTTCGGTTTTCTGTTCAGGTGTGAGTGCGGCTGCGGCAGAACCCCTGATCTGTGTTGTCGGGATTTTTTCATAAGAATAAAATCTTGCGATCTCCTCAGCAACATCTGCCTTGTGCTCAACGTCGCCGCGGAAGCTCGGGACGATTATCTCATTGCCGTTAACTTCAAAATCGATCTTTCTGAGAATATTTCTCATATCTTCTTCCGAGACATCAATACCGATAAAGCGGTTTATCCAATCAGCATCGAGTGTGAGCTTTGTCGGAGTGTAGCCGGAATTATCGACATCGATCTTGCCACAGACTACTTCGCCCGCCCCGAGCATTTCAACGAGCTCACAAGCACGCTCGAGCGCCGGAGCGCAGTTTTGAGCGTCAAGTCCCTTTTCGTATTTAGCTGACGACTCTGTTCTGAGAGCGAGTGCGCGTGAAGTGTTGCGGACACTCGGACCATTGAAGCAGGCTGACTCGAAAACAACTGTTGTTGTATCGTCCATTATGCCGGAATTTTCACCGCCCATTACGCCTGCGACAGCCATGGGCTTTTCGCAGTTTGCAATGACAGCCATCTTCTCTGTGAGCTTGCGCTCAACACCGTCAAGCGTGACGATAGTTTCATCTTTTTTTGCCATTCTCGGCACGATGGTCTTACCGTTGACAAAGCGATAATCAAACGCGTGCATCGGCTGACCGTACTCAAGCATGACATAGTTTGTTATATCGACAATATTATTGATCGGACGAACTCCGTGTGCACGCAGACGCTCCCTTATCCAAAGCGGTGACGGCTCGACCTTAACATTTTTAACAACGCGAGCCATATATCTTGTGCAGATCTTCGGATTTTGAACATCGACTTCGATATAATCCTTAATATCTCCGTCGGACTCTTTGACAACGGGGGTGTGCTTTTTGAACTCGCGATCGTAGGTCGCGGCAACTTCCCTTGCAAGACCGATGACCGAAAGGCAGTCGGGGCGGTTCGGAGTGATCTCAAACTCAACGATCGTATCCGAAAGATGAAGGACTTTCTTAATATCATCCCCGGGCTTGCAATCCTCTTTTATAACAAAAATACCGTTTTCAATAGCATACGGAAAATCGTGAACGGTAAGATTAAGTTCACCGAGTGAACAAAGCATACCGTAGCTTTCAACGCCTCTGAGCTTGCCCTTCTTGATCTTGATATCGTTCGGAAGCGTCGAGCCGTCAAGCGCGACAGGAACAAGATCGCCGACAGTCAAGTTAGACGCACCGGTTACGATCTGAAGCGTGTTATCGCCGACATCGACGCTGCAAACAACGAGCTTATCAGCGTCGGGATGACGCTCAATACTCAAAATTTTGCCGACAACGACTTTGTTTATCTCTGCGGCAGGATCGTTGTAACACTCGACTTTAGAACCGGTCATTGTAACTGATTCTGCAAAATCATGCGGAGCAATGCCGTTCATATCAACAAATTCTGAAAGCCAATTAAAAGATAAATTCATTTTTCTCCGCCCTTTCTTATTTAATATTCTTAAAGAAGTTCATATCGTTTTCATAGAGCAAACGCATATCGTCGATATTATATCTTCTCATTGCAATGCGCTCAAGGCCGATGCCGAATGCAAATCCACTGTATTCTTCGGGGTCGATTCCGCAGTTTGAAAGCACCTTCGGGTGAACCATGCCGCAGCCGAGTATTTCGATCCAGCCTTCGTTCTTACAAAGGCGGCAGCCTTTACCGCCACAAGAGAAGCACTGAATATCCATCTCAGCACTCGGCTCTGTAAACGGGAAATGGTGAGGACGAAAACGAACGACAGCGTTCTCACCGTAAAGTCGTTTTGCGAAGATCTCAAGTGTTCCTTTAAGGTCGCCCATTGTGACATTTTTATCAACAACAAGACCTTCGACCTGATGAAAAAGCGGCGAATGAGTCGCATCAACTTCATCGGAACGGTAAACTCTGCCCGGGGCAATAATGCGAATAGGCGGCTTCTGTTTTTCCATAACACGAACCTGAACAGGCGATGTCTGAGTACGAAGCAGAATATTATCGGTTATATAGAATGTGTCCTGTGTATCGCGTGCCGGGTGATCTTTCGGCAGATTCAACGCCTCAAAGTTATAATAATCGTATTCTATTTCGGGACCGTCCGCAATTGAAAAGCCCATACCTATAAATATGTCCTTCAGTTCGTCGAGCACGGTTGTGAGCGGATGACGATAGCCGAGGTCAAATCGCTTGCCTGGCATTGTGACATCGATCTTCTCCTCGATAAGCTTTTTCTCCATGCGCTCTTTTTTGAGCTGCTCGGTCTTTTCTGCGATAGACGCTTCAAGCTTGCTTCTTATTTCGTTTGCAAGCTGACCCATTTTCGGTCTCTCCTCGGCGGAAAGCGTTCCGAGTTTTTTAAGAATGCTTGTGAGCTCGCCTTTTTTGCCGAGCACCTTGACTCTTATCTCCTCAACAGCACTTTCGTCCTTAGCAAGGTCTATCAGTTTCTCGGCGTTATCACGCACCGAATTCAACAGATCCTTCATATAAAACATTCTCCTTTCGGTTGTTTACATAAATAAAAAACTCCGCCCCTAAAACAGGACGAAGCAAAACTCCGCGGTACCACCCGACTTTTTGCAAAAAGCAAACACTTTTGCGGCAGATAACGGTGCCGATCCGCCGCAGACTACCGATTTAAAAATCAAATCTTTCACCTGCGAAGCTCCAAAGTGAACTTCAGCTTTATCTTTCTGCCAAGGCAAATCGCAGCAAACATTGCCCTCTCTGAATGACGATCAAAAGCCTACTCTCTTTTTCACAGCAATTCAACACTTAGATTATAACACCGTGTTCTCCTAAATGCAAGCAAAATTTAAATTTTTTTAAAATTTGCTTGACAAACAAAGATCATCATATTATAATATGTTTTGTCACTTATAGATGGTGGGTATAGCTTAGTTGGTTAAAGCGCCAGTTTGTGGCACTGGAGACCGTCGGTTCGAATCCGACTATCCACCCCATATATAAAAGGCTTCGCGCAACAGCGCGGGGCTTTTTCTTTTTTTACGAAATCGGATGTTGCTTTAAAATATCAATTAAATAATTAAATAATACCGATAATATTAGACTGCCCGACTGCTAAACATATTTTTGAACAAATAAAAAATCAAAAGAGGTACGGCGGTATTTATGAAAAAATCGATAAAAATATTCACAGCAGCCTGTGCTTTGGCACTGTCAGTCTTGTTTACATTTCAGATATACTATATCAATGAATTACCTGATTCATTTAAAATAAAAAAAGGCGAGTCGCTCTCGCTTTCTGGGGGTCTCAGCATTTCGCAGGAGACCTTATCGGGAGCAAAAGACGCATCGGGAAATATCGGCAGCGAAAAAGTCTCGCTTAATATGCTCGGGATCATACCTATTAAAAGCGTGTCTCTCACCGAGATAGAAGATCGGGAGGTTTTCATAGGCGGAAATGTTTTCGGAATAAAGATTTTCACAAAAGGCGTTATGGTTGTAGGAATTTCAGCTGTTGAAACAAGCAAAGGCAGCATTTGCCCTGCGAGTGACGCAGGCATAAAACTCGGCGACAATATAATATCCGTAGCGGGAAAGAGTGTTTCATCAAATGAGGATGTCTCGGCACTTATAAAAGAAAGCAGCGGAAAAAGCATTGATATTGTTATATGGCGCTCTGACAAGAAAAAGACCGTAAAGCTCACACCCGCTCTGTCAAAAGACGGCGATCTTAAAGCAGGAATGTGGGTGAGGGACAGCTCGGCAGGTATCGGCACTATGACCTTTTCAGATCCCATAACCGGTGTTTACGCAGGACTCGGACACGCAGTGTGCGATGTGGACACAGGGGAGACTCTTCCGCTTCAAAACGGCGAAATAGTAGGTGCTAAGATACGAAGTATTTCAAAAAGCCAAAACGGAAAATCGGGTTCGCTGTGCGGCGAATTTGACGGAGGAAGGATCGGTTCTCTGCTTGCGAATACAGAAGCAGGTATATACGGTGTGCTCGACAGCAAAAATCAAAGCGGCAAAATAGTTAAGATCGCCTTGAAACAGCAGATAAAAGAGGGAGACGCTCAGATCTACACAAGCATTGACAATACAGGTCCGAAATTGTACGACTGTAAAATCATAAAAATCAAATATAACGAAGCGCATACACACAATATGGTTATAATGATAACCGACAACGAACTGCTCGAAAAAACCGGCGGCATCGTTCAGGGAATGAGCGGAAGTCCGATTATTCAAAACGGTATGCTGATAGGTGCAGTGACCCATGTTTTTGTTAATGACACAGCTAAAGGATATGCGATTTTTGCCGAAAATATGTATGATAGGTCGCAAGAAACGATTTCTAAAAAAGCTTCGTAATATTGCACAAAATTTCAAATCAAATTATGTGGGAAAATTTACCTCATAATCTATTGCATCGTGTGGCATTTTATGGTATTATATAACCACAACGCAGAAATAAAGGACTACGGACGAGCACCGCGGGCTTTGTCTGTTTGTCTGCGAAGTAGTTAGCCGATATAACTCGGAAAATATCAAATTTGCAATAGAAAGGATAGATGATTTATGACACAAACGAAGTTAAAAGTGCTTATTGCGGATAATTCGATAGATTTCTCCGCCGAATGCACAAAATTGCTTAATTCATACGGTATGGAGGTTGTATTCACACAAAAGGACGGACAAAAGCTGCTTGAGAAAATAGAAAGCTACAAACCCGATGTCGCAGTTATGGACGCATTTATGCCTCATGTTGACGCACTTGGGGTGCTCGAAAGAGTTAAAACGCTTCGCATTGAAAAGCAGCCTCTTATTTTTATAACATCAAACTTTGATAATCAGCGTCTCGAGCAGCAGACGCTTGCGGCGGGAGCGGCATATTATATGCTGAAACCTTTTAAGCCTGACGCACTTGCTCAGAGGATAATTCAGGTCACCGGCTGGCAGAGCAAAGAAGTTCCGCTGACGCTAAGAAAGCCCGAAAGCACAACTGACCTTGAACTTATGGTTACAGATATAATTCATCAGATAGGTGTTCCTGCGCATATCAAGGGCTATCATTATCTCAGAGAAGCGATAATTTTATCTGTAAACAACCCTGAGATCATTAACTCGATTACAAAACAGCTTTATCCGACTGTGGCGAAGCGATTTAAGACTACCTCTTCAAGAGTTGAACGTGCTATTCGTCACGGTATTGAAGTCGCATGGGACAGAGGCGATGTTGATGTGCTCAACTCCTATTTCGGCTACACAATACATATCGGCAGAGGCAAGCCTACAAATTCTGAATTCATCGCAATGATCGCAGACAAGCTTCGCCTTCAGCTCAAAGCTACCGCATGAATAAACGCCCCTTTCGGGGCGTTTTTATTTTGCACTGTAAATGTAATCACTGCGAATCTCACAACTGTAAAAATAACTCTCAGGTTAGTTGCACTTTTGAAACAACTTGTTAATTTTGTTGTTTTGTGATACAATGTTATAAGATTTTTAAATCGGAAATATGGGAGAGAGAAAATGAAAAAAATATCGTCAATATTGCTCGCTGCAATAACAGCACTCTCGATCTGCTCCTGCGGGCAAATGGTTGCTAATGATAGGATAACCGTTGTTTGCACTGTGTTTTCGCAATATGATTGGGCTAAAAACATAATCGGAGAGCGAAAAGACAAATTCAATTTAAGCTGGCTTGCACAAAACGGATCGGATATACACAGCTATCAGCCGACAGCGCAGGACATTGTTATGCTCTCCGGGGCCGACATTGTCATAAGCGTAGGCGGTGTTTCCGATGAGTGGGCGAAAAAGGCTGTTATGAACGCGCACGGCAACACTGATACACTGCTTGAAATGGCGGATTATGTTTCTATGAAAAACGAAGAGACTGTTGACGGTATGCAGCACGAGGAGCATGACGGCCACGATCACGGCGACGGTGACGAGTATGACGAACATATATGGCTTTCACTGAAAAACGCAAAAGCTATCTGCCGCGGCATAAGCGACAGAATAATTAAAGCAGATCCCGACGGGAAGGATATTTACGAAAGCAATCTGCAAAAATATTTATCAGAGCTTGACAGTCTCGATAAACAGCTCTCCGAGAAATTATCCGCTAAAAACAAAAAGCCGCTCATTTTTGCCGACAGATTTCCCTTCAGATATTTTGCCGACGACTATGATCTACGCTACTACGCAGCATTCCCGGGCTGCTCCGCTGAAACGGAAGCGAGCTTTGAGACGGTTATATTCTTAGCAAACAAGATGAAATCAAACAATATTAAAACCGTTTTTACTGTAGATGACGGATCGTCATCCATCGCGGATACCGTCATTAAAAACAGCGGAGTAAGCGATGTTAAAACAGTGTCGCTGTGTTCATTGCAGGCAGTCAGCAAGAAGCAGGAAAACAGCGGACTGAGCTATCTTTCTGCAATGACAAACAACGCGCAGAAAATCATTAATTCGTTAAAGGAATAAACTTCACTTTGCAATTTTTACTTGCCGCAATCCAAAACATAAAGATAAACTCCGGCGCTCCAGCCCATCATAGTCGGAGTTTCGTATTCCTTTGAGACGGAAACCGTGCCGTCCACGACATTGTACTTCTCCCATAGGTTGCCGGTTTTATCAAAGTTCAGCTCAACAACTTCTTCATATTTTTTCGCTATTCTTTCAGCGTCTTTATCGTATCCGTAATTGAAAAGTCCACGAATGACCATATACTGAAGGCAAGCCCAACCGTTCGGGTAATCCCACTGAAGATCCGAAAGCCCCTCGCGGTTTTCGCTGCCTGTTACGCCGTATCGCGCTTCAAGTTTCGGCAAAAGTTCGACTGTTCTTTTAGCCTGCTCGGGTGTTGCAAGCTTAAAAAACAGAGGATAAAACATTGCCGCGGAAATGAAATCGGTTCTTTGAGCCTTTTCAAAATCATAATCGCAAAATGCACCGAGTTTTTCATCCCACATGAGCTTATTCATTAACTTCCTGCGATGTTGCGCGGCAGTTTGCCAGACCTCTTCCCTGCCGTTTTGAAGCAGTTTTGCGAAATATGCAAGGTTTTGCTCCATACCGAAAAGCAAAGAATTTAGATCTATTCCGTTGAACTTATCGGCTCTCACGCCGAAACGGCTTGTACAGTCCCAACCACTTTCGCAAAAGGAATACATACACTCGCTGTATTTGTCGATTGCCGATTTTTCTTTCGGCATTTCGAGACCGCAGCGCTCGCAAAGTCCATAAGCATAGCCTATATCAAGTTCAGATTCATCGGTGTAGTATCTGTTAAGTCCGCTATCGCAAAGGCGTCTTTGCGTCCAAAAGTCGTGTTCCTTTTCAATAGCCGGATAGATCTCGGAAAGCCATTTTATATCACCGGTGACATCGAAAATGTCCCTCACCATCTGTGAGAAATACGGAGGCTGAGAACGATTAAGATAAAATGTTCGACTTCCGTTCGGCATTCTTCCGAACTTCTCTATCATATAAGCCGTATTCTCGGCATTGTTTATCGCCTGATCTGTTCTGCCCGACAAAATAAGCCCGACATTTGTGAAATATGTATCCCAATAATACATTTCCTGAAACGACCCTTCGATACACGGAACGGTGTACGGCTTAGGAAGTCCTATCAAATCGCCCTTGTCCTGTGTGTTAGACCGAATTGTTTTATCCCAATTATTTATTATAAAATCTCTGACTTTATTGTTCACATTGTCCTCCGGTTTTTTGTTTAATTTTATAATAAAAAATTTTCTTTGTCAATAAAAAGCCTGTTCTGAATTGAACAGGCTTTAATTCATCTCTTGAATAAGAGGATTTTGTGAATTTAATTTATTCTTCCATTTGCTTGCCCAAGAATACGGCGGCAGTACTTATCAGCTTTAATTCGGATTCAGTGTGAGTGATATTTTCCGAAGAATCGAGCAGCATAACACAGCCGTTTATATCTCCGTTTGAAATGATTGGAGCAAACACCTGAAGTGCTCTGTCAACTCCCTCAAGAGGATAGATCGGTTCTGCCGACTGCCCGGAAGAATAGATCTTGCGTTTTTCGGCAAGCTCTTCTGCATACGGTGTTATTCTGCGCTCGATGACTTCCTTGCGGGGAATGCCTGCGGACGCTATGCAATGGTCTCTGTCGCAGATCACAACCGGAAGCTTACACTCCTCGGTTATCGATTCACAAAGCTGAGTTGTTATGATCGAAAGCTCCTCAATTTGAGAATATTTTTTAAAAATAACTCCGCCTTCGTTATCGGTGTATATTTCAAGCGGGTCGCCCTCTCTAATCCGCATTGTTCTCCTGATCTCCTTCGGAATAACAACTCTTCCGAGGTCATCAATTCTTCTGACTATTCCTGTTGCCTTCATTATCATAACCATTCCCTTTACATATTTTTTGTTTAAGTTCGTTTCTATTTTCTGTTGCAGGGCGATTTTTATTCAGGCAAATAAAAGCCAATTTTTACATAAAAAGCCGGCTTTTAAGCCGGCTCATCTTATTATAAGACCTCAGAATATTTTCTTCTGAATTGTTTTGGAGATATTCCTTTTTTCTTTTTAAAAAGATGATAAAAAGTGCTCAGATTTTCAAATCCGCTTTCAAGTGCAATATCAATAATATCATTATTTGTAGTCGTGAGCATAGCCGTTGCGTGCTCAATTCTAATATCATTGAGATACACACCGATAGTTATCCCCGTTGTCCTTTTAAAAAGCCGGCAGACATATTCTCTGCTTTTCCCTGTCGAAGCGATTATCGCGCCTGTTTTTCGCGAAAAAACTTCTCTGCGGCTCAGCGAATCATAAAAGGTAACAAACCATGACGGTGTATCAACGGTGAATCTTGCATTAGAATATGCGGTGCTTTGAAAATAGTGCCTTCTCATTACCTTACTTTACGATATATCCCTCTTTAACACCGAGTGCGGCGTTGCTCTCGTCGGTATCGATATGCATGGCAAGCGCATAGCTGTCACTCACTCTGACAACAACATCACCGAAAATAAGTGATCTGTCCGCTGACTCAGCCTTAACGCTTACAATATCTTTATCCTTAACACCGAATTTTTCAGCATCGGCAGGAGTCATATGAATATGGCGCTTTGCAACGATAACGCCTTCTTTAAGCTCGACTTCGCCTGCAGGACCGACAAGCTTGCAACCGGGAGTACCGTCAATACAGCCGGACTCACGAACAGCGATGTCTATACCGACAGAACGGCAATCTGTTGCGGAAAGCTCAACCTGTGTTGCACTGCGGACCGGACCTAAGATGCTTACTCTTGCAAGCTCTTTTTTGGGGCCGACTACAGTAACTCTTTCTTCGCAAGCAAACTGACCGGGCTGCGAAAGATCTTTTTTAGGTGTAAGCTTATAGCCTTTGCCGAATAGTGTTTCGAGATCCTCGGTCGTGACATGTACATGTCTTGCAGAGGTTTCGATAATGAATTTTTCCATTTTAAATGACTTCCTTTCAACTAAAACATCCAGCAAAAAAATTTACACATATATTATACATCATCATTTTGCGACTTTCAATAAGTATTTTGCCCGAATTTTAAATATGTTTTGCCTGCTTTTTCACCGATTTTTATTATTTGACACTTGCCGCAATTTTATTTATACAGGTTATGACCTTTGATGCATTAACGCTTTCGGGACTTGCAAATTCAAGCAACACCGACTTCGAGCCGAGGTTGTGCGCTACCCAGCCGATGATATAGCCCTTTTCATAGCCGTAATCCCCATACTGATTATAATTCAGCCCGAGTGTATTCACAAATATGCTTCCGACCTCTTTATTTCCGAGTACAGTGTCGAGCCAGCCGTGACCGTTGACATAAACAGTAGGCTTATATTTCTTCAGCATATCACGAAGGTAAACGCTTTCCTGTGCGCCGAATGTGAGAAAATCTCGGTTCATATCGACATGGTTTGCCGTGCATCTGCCGAATGCGGTCGAGCAGGCGCGTTTATCGTTAACGCCGGCATAAGTACCATCGGGATTGGCGCACGGAATAAGCACAAGCCGATAGTTCTTGAGTTCGGAGCAGTCCGCTTTATAATGCTCTGCTATCTTCAAAGCGCAGTTTACAAGCACCTGACCGTCACGATAATAATCGTCCTCAAAGCCGTGCACCGCAAAGTCCATAAACAAAGTCTTTGTGGCTTTCGGGGTATCGTTGAAAATGTAGGCATATAATTCCCTGCCCTGATACGATTTTCCGTAGACTTCCTTTCGGAACGCATTCTGCCACTGCGCATACATTGTGACAATGTCACCGGCAACCGAGCTGCTTCTCGCGACATTGCTGCCGTCTGCATACGGGTAGAGCTTATACCCGCTCGGTTGACTGCCGAGCTTATACCAACCCTCGCCACCGTTGCTGCTGTAATAATACCACTTATTGTCCGACTTTCGGTTTGCATACCAGCCCGAAAGCATCTTATAATCCTTTTGGAATTTGTTTTTTGTGAGAGCGGTTGCTTCGCCGTAATAGACCTTGACATTCGACATGCTTCCGCTACCGCCGTTTGGATCGAACTTTACAATATAATACTGCTTCCACTCTGCATGGAGTGTTACAATATCGCCTGCGACGCGGCTGCTTCTTGCGACATTACTGCCGTCAGCATACGGGTAAAGCATATAGCCGCTCGGCTGAGTATTCTTTTCAAACCAGCCTTCGCCGCCGTCTTTACTGTAATAGTACCACTTGTTATCCGATTTTCGGCTTGCATACCAGCAGACAAAATCATAGCCGGAACGAGTATATTGCAATTTTTGAAGCGGTGTTCCCACTCCGTAATAGACCTTGGTATCATCCATACTTCCGCTCGCACCGTTCGGATCATACCGCACCGTGTAGTACTGTTTCCACTGTGCATGGAGCGTTACAATATCGCCTGCAACACGGCTGCTTCTTGCAACATTACTGCCGTCTGCATACGGGTAAAGCATATATCCGCTCGGCTGAGTATCCTTTTCAAACCAGCCTTCGCCGCCGTCTTTACTGTAATAGTACCACTTGTTATCCGATTTTCGGCTTGCATACCAGCCGATAAAATCATAGCCGGAACGAGTATATTGCAATTTTTGAAGCGGCGTTCCCTCACCGTAATAGACCTTGGTATCGTCCATGCTTCCGCTTGCGCCGTTCGGATCATACTGCACCGTATAGTACTGTTTCCAAACCGCTTTCATTATGACATAAGGAGTTGTATCTCCGCTTAGATCAATGGTACTTTCATCCGAAAACAGTTTCTTTTCATATCCGCTCGGCTGACCGCCGTCTAAACACCAACATGTTTTGTCGCCGTTTTCAAAAAGATATTTATCATCAGCGGACAAAACATTCCAACCTGCGAAATCATAGCCGTCCTTTTTATAAATGTTTTTCGGAAGCTTTTGCTTATAATCCGGTGCAACCTCGATAGTGTACATTTCGCCTTCGCCGTCAGACGAATCGAACAAAATAGTTTTCATGCGTGTCCTCTGAGCCTTGAAAACAAGTGTTTCTCCGTTTTTAACCGCGATCGAAACACGCTCAAGCCGACCAAAGGATTTAACATGGTAGCCATCATCGATAGCAGCACTGTCAAACCACTGTGTTTCGCCTGCATCATTTTCGCAGAAAACAAAGTTGTCGGACAGTCTCGAAAGCGTCCAGTAATAGTTGTCGCCGTAGCCATCGCTGTACATATAGTCTGCGGTATAGAAGCTCTCCCCGCACAATATTGTCGCACTATGATCTTCATCGTACTCTTCATAGGGGATAAATTTAATTGTGAAGCTTCCCTCCGGGCTTTCCGTGCCGTTTGAAATCAGCTCAACAATCGCTCTGATGTCGCTTAGGTTCAGCGTGCCGTCTTTATTGACATCATATTTCATCATTTCTGCATTAACAATGTTTGACGAAATTGCCGAGATCGCTGTTCTGACATCGGAAAGAGTCAGTTTTGCACTATCACTCGCAAAAGCGGTTAAAGAAAATGCCGCAACGATCAGAGCCGACATGGCAAGGTGCCTCAAAAACTTCTTCAATTTAGTCACTCTCTTTTCTCTATTATACGCTCATTATATCATATCAAGTAAGCGTTTTCAACCGCCTTATCAATATTTTCGACATCAATCATTTCGCCGAGGTAAAGCGAATAGATCACACCGACTGTTTTACTTTTTTTAAATATCTTTGAAAAGGCTTTTTCGTAAACTCGGATCTGAGGTTCATATTTTCTGATAAGCTCATCTGAATTTACAACTCTGTCGGTCTTATAATCAATGACATACAATGTATCGTCTTTTAAGACAATAAGATCCGCAGCACCCTGAACAACGATCTCCTCGGCGTCACTCAGCCCGACTGTACCGGGATAGATCTCTGCGGCTTTAAACTTAGTTATAAACCGCTGTTCGCGATATATCTTATCTGCAGAACTTATCACATCATTATAGAGGTCCGACTTAAAGAACGGCTCAATGCTTTCGGGAGAGATAGCCTTAGCCTGCTCGGCTGTCAGCACACCTATGTCACAAAGTCTTGCGATCTCATTCTTAACTCCGAACGCCGCCTTCGTAAAATCACAGCACTCCATAAACTTATGGCATACTGTGCCTCGCTGCGCCGCGGTCATTTTGCCGTTTTTCTTGAACATAGGCTTTGCACGAAGCAGAAAACGCTTTTGATCATCGCTGTGGGAAAGTCCCGATGCTGTCAGTTTTGCGCTGATCGTGTTCACCTCATTATAAGGGTAGCTATAAGATAAAATTTCGGATATTTCCTTTACCCTGTTCTCATCGGCAACATCTATATCGGATTGCGATTTGCAAACCGGCTCGGAAACATCTGCCGAAACAACGCAGGTGTGCGCCTTACTGCCGGATACAGCGATAAACAAGAACTGCGAGAATGAATCGGAATGGGATATTTCATAGATCTCATCTTTGACCGCATTATCGGTATCCGGCAGCTTATCCACCGAGCTTATCATAATAAGTCTCTGAGCCGCTCTTGTCATCGCGACATAAAGCACGCACAGTTCCTCTGAGATCTGCGAGCGCCTTTTTGATAGTTTTATCGCTTGCTGAGCGACTGTTTTGTACCTTATGCGTCTTTTCGGGTCGCACACATTCATACCGAATCCGAGCTTTGAATCTATCTGAAGCCCGCTTGTCTGATCGGATCTGTTCATTTTCTGAGACAGTCCCGCAAGAATACATACCGGATATTGCAACCCTTTTGATGAATGCATTGTTATTATCTTGACAGCGTTTATCGATGACTGCTTGGTTTTAACGCCGAATGCACGGTCGTTTTCCGAAACGCGGCGCACATAACGCAGAAAACGGATAAGATCGGAATCCGGACCGTTATCAAAATTATCCGCAATATTTATAAACGCAAGGACATTGGATGCCGCCTGCTCCTTTGAACGGAATGTTGAAACAAGGTCTAAATATCCGCTGTCCTCACAAAAACGCCTGAGCAGATCGCCGATATTCATGCATCTCGCAAGATCACGATAGCGTGCTATATCCCTGCAGAAATCCGAGCATTTTTTATCCTTATCTGCCATAGCGCTTGCTGCCGAATAAAGCGATGAATAACCGCTGTCAGTCCGAAGCTTTGTTGTTTCATCGGCGGTGAAGCCATAAAGCGGACTCATCATCACAGCCGCTGTCGGCACATCTCGGTATGGATTGTTGATACACTCGAGCAACGACAAAAGCAAAGTCACTTCGCGGAAATTAAGAAGATTTCCACCGAGTGTGCAACTGCTCGGAATACCCGCTTTTGTAAGTGCGGTGCTGATCTCGCCTGCGTAATTGCCGTTTCTCAAAAGCACGGCAATATCGCCGAAACGGGCTTTTCTGAGATTATCGCCGTCCGGTATAAAGGCAGGAGCTTCAAGCTGACTCAGCACCTGTCTCACTATCTCGTTGGCTTCCGCTTTCGGCTTGTCATACGAATCTATATCCGAGCAATCCAGCAGTTCATAAACAACACGATCACGAACACCGCTTTCAAAACTGCCGAGCGGAACAAGAGCGTCCTCTGCACCGTAGTCCATTCCGCAGGTGTCCTTTGTCATGAGTATGCTGAAAACGGAGTTTACAAAATCGCATATTTCCGGAGCACTTCGGAAGTTGCCCGACATTATGACTTTGCCGTTTTTCTTATTCGGCTCATAAAGCGGAAGTTCACGGCGGTTTTTAAGAAAGATATCGGGATTTGCGTTTCTGAAACGGTATATACTTTGCTTGACATCGCCGACCATAAACATTTTTCTGCCGTTATCCGATAAAAGCTCAAAAATCGTGTTTTGAAGGTCATTTACATCCTGGTATTCATCGACCATAACTTCGGTGTAAAATTTCGATAGCTCCATTGCGGTGTCGCTCGGGTGGCGTGTGCCGTCCGCCTCGTCCACCAAAAGCTTCAGTGCCATGTACTCAGCGTCGATAAATTCGATGCAATTCTTCTGCATTTTAAGCGATGAATACTCTTTTGAAAACATATCGACAGCTTCGACAAGCTTTGATATAACGGGCGACAGCTTACTGCAATCATCGGATATATCAGCTGTATTCATCTGCATATCCGATGAAATCGAGCTGATAATCTTTTTGATCTTCGCTACCGACTTTTTGATCTGCTCGGCTTCAAACTGAAAATCGCCTTTATATGCCGAGAGTCTGCCGCAGGAAAAATCGGTTGCAAAATTCAAGACACCGTCCCAATCGCGATTATCGCACTTAACGGATAATGAGCCGACAGCCGCGTTCAGTTCTTCGACAACACCGCCGTATTTAACGCTCAAAAGCGGATCAACGGTGAGCATACGCTGTGACTCATTTATAAGCGATCTTGCATGGCTGATACGCTCGCTTATATCTTTCATGATCATACCGAGCCACAAAGAGCGGTCTTTATCAAAATCGGCATACATCTTTATGAGATCCTGCAAAAACTCATTCGGGAAAGGATGATTGCACGATTCTTCATAGACGGTCATTATAGCGTTTTTCAGGTTCTTTTCGGCGTATTCCTCTCCGAGCACTTCGCATAAGATGTCAAGCGCGTCGCCGCCTTCATCGAATAAAGCTGAAATCGTTTTGCTGAGAGCTTCGTTTTTAAGTGCAGAAAGCAAACTCGTGTCCGCTATCTTGAAATCGGGCGCAATGCCGAGCTGATGAAAATTCTCGCGGACAAGCGAGATACAAAAGCTGTCGATAGTGCAGATCTTTGCAATGCTCAAAAGATACTGCTGACGCCTATACAGATCGGGGTTGAGATTTTCAGAAAAGTGATCGCGCATCAGGGATGAAATTCTGGCTTTCATCTCTGCCGCCGCCGCATTTGTGAAGGTCACGATCAGCAGGCGGTCGGCGTCCACAGGTGCTGAGCTGTCGGTCATATATCTGACAGCGCGTTCTGCAAGAACCGCAGTTTTGCCGCTTCCTGCAGCCGCAGAAACAAGCACTCTGCCCCGCGCGGCAAGTGCATTTTTTTGTTCTGCCGTAAATTCCACTTGATCACTCCCCTTTCTCGAGTTCTGAAAGAATTTCGCTGTTTTTTTTGCGTCTGACGGTTTTAAGCGCTTCATCGGGCTGTCTGCCGCATACTGAACGATAATCGCAATAATCGCAAACCGTTTTTCGGTTTTTATCGAGGCAGACAGGATCAGCTATAAAGTCGCTGAAAAACAGACCGTTGCCCATGTTTTTAATAATTTCGTCTATCTTGCCGGCAATCAGTTCAAACTGGTGCTCGTTAAATGATTTTTCCGGATCGGGCACGCCTTTTTTGTACTTTATTGGGGCAAACCGCTTATCCTCTGTTTCGTCAAGCGCGTCGATTACCTCCTCATTGTCCGCAGTCATTCCCACGCATCTGAGCTTATCATCAAGCTGTTTTTGCGTTTTTGAATCGGAATTTTTTTCGGCAGACACATATTCCGACTTTGCCGGCAAATAGTAAACACCGGCGGGAAAAGCAGATTTGCCGCTTGTTCTCATATACCGAATAAGCGCCGACATATACAAAAGCATTTGAATATTGCAGCCGTTCACAACATCGGAAAGCTCAAGCGTTTTTGTACCTGTTTTATAGTCGATTATGCGGACAAAATCACCTTTTTCGCTTTTGAAAACATCTGCACGGTCGATAACGCCGACAACAACTATTCGTCTGCCGTTGCCGATATCGGCTTCTATCGCAGGTACGTGATCCTCTTTATCTCCTATATCGCCTATCGCAAGCTCGGTTTGCATAACCTTAAATTTTGTGTTTGAAAGCTCTGTGAAAATACGCCGTACAAGAAGCGCCAGCATCTTTTCGAGCTTGTTTTGAGAGTAGATCTCGGTTTTGGTAAATTGTCTGCCCTTTGAATACCCTTCAACACATTCATTTACAAGCTCATGTATCTCTGCAATAAGCCGATCTTCACTGAGTTCGAGAGCGGATTTCGGATCATCGGCATATTTTATAACTGTCTTTTCAAGGACATAATGAACGATTGTGCCACGTTCCATAACATCTATTTCCGCTTTTTTTAGCGGTTTTAATTTTAAAACATACTGGCACAAATATCTGAAACGACACTGATGATAAACATCGATTTTGGAAGCGGAAAGCATAATCTTGTCGCCGAAACAGCGTTCCGCTGTCGATCGAGAAAGTCGGCAATCATTTTCCTGCGGTTTTATGAATTTGGATATTAAGCCTCCGTTATTCACAAACTGCATGACTGCTGAGTAATCCGAACTGTCGGTTCGGTAAAGACTGCGCCTTGCATCACATTCGTTTTCGATTTGATTTTTCGAACTGACAAAGCATTTTTCGCCGAAAAATGTTATAAGCATTTTAACAATCTCCGAACTTTCAAGCGCCTGACCGCCGAGATCGTTTTCACTGTAGCTCACGTAAAGCTTGTCGCAGGCGCTGCAAAGCAATGTGTAGACCAAATATCTTTCATCAACGCTTTCGGAAATTCCGTCGCCCGATATACCGCAGCCAATGCTCTCAAGCGCATCAAGATCAGGCTTTGTAAAAAACGGATTTTGCCCCGGTGCTTTCGGAAAAACGCCGAAATTCGTACCCATGATAAAAGTTATTTTCGGAGATTTCGGGCGGATCCTGTCTGCCGAACCGATTATAACTTCATCAAGCTTTTGCGGAATACTTCCGAAATCGCAGGCCGAAGCAGCTGTGTCGAACAGGCTTTCAAATTCCGCATTGTTCACTTTTGCGTCGCCTACCGACATATATATCTGATCCAAAACGCCGATGAACATATCATAGCATCTGCGTTCATCTGCAGCAAGCTCAATATTGCCGTTTTGCTCCATTGCAGCCGACAGCTTATAAAGATTTTTTCCGATGTTCATTTTCTCGGCAAAATCAAATAACGCGGCGCATTTTTCACCTGCTGTTTCGGAATCGGAAAGCACTTTTGAAAAAGCGTATAGCGGAATGGAAATCGCCTTTCTTGTCTCGTTTACAGCTCTGAGTTTTGCAGTCGATCTGTCGTCAAAAGCAAAGGCGCCCTCCGGATTTCCCGACCAATCGTGCGACCAGCCTTTGTCGATCTGCCATATATCGGTGTAGTTTTCGAGATCACTTATTTTATCATATTCGAGCCCGCACAGGCCTGTTTTAAGAAGACCGATTATATCATCTGTTGAAAGACTGTTCGCCGCTTTGAGCGCATAGCGCGCAAATCTGAATACTCCGGACAACACTACCGTACGGCGTTTATCCGCATAATATGTAATATTTCTTCGCTCGAACGCTGCTTCAAGCGCAGGCAGATAATCGTCGATACTGCGTGCTACAACGGCAAAATCACGAAAACGATAGCCTTGAGTCCTGATAAGACGATGAATTTCCTTGGCAACAAGATCCGCTTCATCATAAATATCGCGCGCCGGAATAATGCGGATATTTTCACATTCATCATCGTATACGCATTTATCATCTGTATAAAGATTTTTTTCGATAAATTCGATTTCGGGCGAAAACGGCCGTTTGGGTTCGCCGAGCCGCACAATCGGCGATATTGATTTTGAATACGATCTTGCAATGGATTTAAACTGTGTTATAAGCGATTTGATATTTGTAAAAGGCGAACAAACATCGTTTCGTTCTTCGTCACAGCAAAACGCGAAATAAACATCATCTGCCGATGCGATTATCTTTTCAACAAGCTTCATTTGCTGGCTTGTAAACCCCTTGAATGAATCGAAAAAGACGGTTTTTCCGCTGAAATACGGATATTCATCCAGTGCAGATATTGCTCTTGTAAGCCTGTCGCTCGGATCAAAATATTCTCCGCCGAGCATCGATTCATACTGCGCAAAGATAAGTCCGATATCGTGAAGCTTTGCCGAAAGAATGTGCTCAAATTTATCGGACGCAGAATACAATTCCTCCGAGCTTCTGCCGAAAGTTTTTATCTGTTCATAGAGATCGATAAGCAATTTGGCAAACCCGAAATCATCGGCTCTGCCGGAAAATATCTCGAGCTTGTCCTTGCACTCTCTGAGCGCGGCAGACATCATAACGCACCTGCCGGTGTCGCTGATACGCTGCTTTTTCTCATATTTATACAATGTATCGAGCCTATTGCAAAATCGCTCAAAGCTGAGAGGTTCAACTGCGTATTGTCCGCTGTCGCCGAGAATATCGAGCAGATCCTTTTCTGTTTCAAGCGACGACTGCTCGGGCACAAACAGCACCATATTGTTGTTCCCGCTGTCATACAGACGCTTTACAGTGTCGTAAATATATTTTGTTTTTCCGCTTCCGGCACAGCCGGTGATAAAAGTCAGCATTTATGCCTCCCGATCGTGTATATTTTGAGAATGTTTGAAAAAAATATGATTGTCGCTTATGTGATAGTACGTCATGAATTTTTCAAAGGAGATATCCAAGTTATGTCTAACCAGAATCAAAATCGCAATCAGAACCAGAACCAGCAGAACAACCAGAACAAAAACCAGCAGCAGAACAGCCAGAACCAGAGCCGGAATCAGCAGAAGAACCAGCAGAACGAGCAGCAGAGATAACTTTGCTTGGCGGTCGAAATTCGGCCGCTAATTACATATAACCCGAACCTTGCTTCCTGTTTTACTCTTTTCGACAGCGATTTTGCGGTCGATTCGCTCTTTAAGTTCGGAAACATGAGAGATTATCCCGATGAGCCTGCCGTTTGAAAGGCCTGCAAACGCATTCATGGCAAGCGAGAGAGTCGTTTCGTCAAGCGAGCCGAAGCCTTCATCTATAAACAAGCAATCGAGATGAATTCCGCCTGCTGCAGATTGAATTTCATCGGAAAGTCCGAGAGCGAGCGACAAAGACGCCATAAAGCTTTCGCCGCCCGACAACGATTTAACCTTACGGCGGCAACCAGTGAAATGGTCGATAACATCTATCTCAAGTCCTGTTTGTGCGTTTAGCTTATCGGTATCGGTGCATCTTATCATCTCATAACGCCCAGAGCTCATCTTCATCAGCCTGAGGTTTGCTTTGCGAAGAATTTTGTCGAGATATGACGCCTGAACAAAAGCTTCAAGCGAAAGCTTCATTTTTCCGCTGACAGTGCCCGACGCCGTGTTGTAAAGCCTTTCCATGCAAATCATCTCATCTTTAATCGATTTAAGCTCTCCGATCATTTTCTCGATATTTGAAAGCGCTTTTTCATTGGCTTTTATTCTGCTGAATATGCTGTCGCGAGCGCTTCGGGAGTTTTCGATTTCGGATGTTATATCCGCAAGAGTCTTTTCAAGTTCTTCGATATTCTCGGTCTGTTTTTTTGTTTTAAGTCCGGCAAGCTCGCCTTTTAACCTTGTTGCTTTTTCCGTTGAGTCGGAATATGTCTTTTCGGCGGCGGTCAATGTCTTTTCGGCAGAATCTATCTCGTTTTGAATGGCGGTCACAGCGTTTACTGCCTCGGTTTTATTGGAAAATTCAAGCCGAGATCTCAGTGCTTCTAATTGCACCGTTTTTTCTCTGACAGACGATTTTGCCGAGATGAGCTGTTGCTCGCAGGATTTGATCTCAGTTTCGGCAGTGCTTAAAGAGGCGTTTAATTTTTCGATTTCCTTGTCCGCTTTTTCGATCTTTTCGATCTTTTCATCAAGCAATTTGATGTTTTCTTCGATTTGGATGGTTGCCTGCGAGACGGATGATGTTTCGCTTTCGATCAATTTCGGCAGTTTTTTCTGCTCAAAGCCATCAAAAACTTCTTTAGCCTGCTCGGTTATTCTGCTGCCGAGAGAGCTTGCTCTTTGCTTTAACTCTCCTGCAAGCTCGCTTGCTTTTTCGCGCTGTTTTTCGGTGGTTTCACACTCAATTTTGAGTTTTTCTATTTGCTTTTTATCAGGTGCTTCGGCACTGAGCTTTGCAGGGGACGGATGATTGATCGACCCGCACACGGGGCACGGAGCATTATCAGAAAGCGTTGCGGCAAGAATACCCGCCTGTTCATCGAGATATGCTTTGCTTTGGTTATCATACTCGAGCCTTGCGTTCTTATAGGCGTTCGACACAGTCTCATAATCTTTTGCGGCATTTATCGCTTCGTTTTTAACAGTGCTGTACTCGGAAAGCAAACCGTTGAGCGACTTTAAAATATCGCCTTTGCGGGTCAACTTCTCGTTTTCATGCGAAAATCTTATTCTCTCTGTTCTGACTGATGCTTCACTGCTTTTAAGCACTTTTTGTTCATCGAGCTCCGCTTTTATCTTTTCGGCCGCCTGTTCTTTTTCTTTTATGTTCCGGGATAACTGAGCGGATTTATTCTGAAGTTCGTCGATAGCAGTCGTCAGCGCCTGCTCCTCGTCATACTCATGCATGGCGGCGTTTATTTTGCTGACTCGCTCAGCCTGCGGTTTTAACGAATCGCACTTTTGTCGAGCGGTTTCAAGCTCCGATGCGGCTGCTTTACATTCCTCAAGCGATAAAACAAGGGCTTTTTCCGTGCTGCCTATGCGTTCAATCTCTTTGTTCAATGCCCGAGCTGCGCCGAGTCTGGAATTGAGCTTTGCTGCTGCAGCGTCATTCGCCTCAATCTCGCTGTCGAGCAATGTCTGCTTTGTTTTATCCTCCGAGATAACAGCGCCTATAAGTTCTGTGACATTTTCGTATTTTGCGTATCCGTTTTGTTTGATATTTTCGAGAGCCGTAAACTTATCGCTGCTCTCCTCGCAAACAATCGAATTTATATTATCGTCGATTCTTGACGACGCCTTTTGAAACTCAGTCTTAACACTGAAATACTTGTCCTTTATTTCAAATTGCAGGCGATCGTAGTTCTGCGTCCCGAAAACCTTGCGAAAAAGCGGCATACGCTCCTTTGTGTCTGCAAACAAAAGCTTTTGAAAATCGCCCTGCGCGATCATTGCGATCTTATTAAACCGATCTCGCTCAACTCCGATCAGTTCAATAACGCAAGCATTGACCTGCGACCAACCGCTGATAATGCTGCCGTCGGGCATTTTAAGCTCTGCTGACTTATTTTCTTTTGTTGTTCCGCTACCGCTCTTTTTAAGCCTTGTATAATCGGGATTTCTTGTTATCTCGTATTCTTTTTTGTTATATTCAAACAAGAGAGTCACAAATGTGGGAGTCTCGGGCTTTGCATAGTCACTTCTGAGCATATCGTTACGGCGGTTGTTTCCGCTCGGCTCCCCGTAAAGTGCAAACGATATTGCATCGAATATAGTTGTTTTTCCCGCTCCCGTATCGCCTGTTATGAGGTAAACTCCGTTTTTGCCAAGCGCTCTCATGTCAATCTCTGTTTTATCCGCAAACGGTCCGAATGCGGACATAACTATTTTAATCGGTATCATTGTTTACCCCCAAACATCTTCAATAAGTTTTTCGGCAACCGATCGCTGGCTCTCTGTGAGCTCGGTGCCGTATTGCATTTTATACAGCTTTGAAAGCATATCGATAGGGCTGACCGTCTGAGATTCCCCCTCAATGTTTTCAATGTCATATGCAGTTTTGGTGCGGGTGTTTTCATATTCAAGCGTCAGAATATTAGGATAAACCGTGCGAAGTTTTGCGAGCGCATCCATTACATCGTCTTCATCGGTGAGAGTCGCTTTGATGTAATCATCGGTATTTGTGCCGCTGTAATTCTCAAAAGTGACCAGTTCGTCATAAGTCCCCTTAATGCACCGCATATCCCTGTAAGCATTGAGCGGGATCTGATCTATCGTTATTTCGCCTTTTTTCGGCAGGTCGACTATTGTGACGCTTTTATTATGCATAGATTCCGAAAACGAATATTTAAGCGGTGTTCCGCTGTATCTCACATTATCAAAGCCGACTTTTTGTGCACGGTGAATATGTCCGAGCGCAGTATAGTCAAACCGGCTGAAAACATCGGATGAAATATTATCAAGTCCGCCGACTGACATTTCCTCCGAACCGTCTTCGCACGCGCCTGTTATAAACTGATGAGCAAGAATGATATTGCGTTTTGAATAATCGATATCGGCGTTGTCAAGCACAAACGAAACAGCGTCCTCACAGGTATCGATTGCCGTATCTGCATTATATTGCCGAACGGATGAAGGCTTTATAAACGGAAGAAGATAAATATTGATTTTTCCGTTTTCATCGGAAAGCTCGATTTTTTCAAGTTCGCCCTTAAAGCTACCGCAAATAAACACATTTTCCTTTTTCAAAAGTTCCGACATAAAATCGAGTCTCTGCGCCGAATCATGATTTCCGCTGATTATAAACACTTTGATGTTCGACTTTGAAAGCGCGGTTACAAATTTATCAAACGCTGTGACAGCTTCGGCAGGCGGGATCGATTTATCGTAAACATCGCCGGATATCAGCACAGCGTCTACATTCTGCGATTTGGCTATATCGATTATTTCATTGAGAATATAAATCTGATCCTCAACAAGAGATGTTTCGTAAATTCGCTTTCCGAGATGCAGATCGGATGTATGTAAAAATCTCATATTATCACTTCCCTTTTTAATATAGAAAATGCGGTGTACCAAAAACAGTACACTCAATATAGCGCAAGATGACAAAGCGAACGCTTTGTCACCCTTCTTTATTCGGTTATTCTTTGGATTGATGAATCGACCATGAGGACATTAACATCAGCCGATACAATATCGCCCTCGTGAACATCACGGTCGGTTATATCGACAAGCGTATACTGATTGCCGATTCTGCCGACAACATTAAGCGCTTTGCCGTTATGATACATTTTCATCGTTTTTTTATAGTCCCGCAGTTCATGATAGATGTTTCTTATAAGATCGATAAATCTCATATTATCGTTACGGCGCGTCATACCATAACCGTCGCAAAAGCCGATCGCAACAACGGCACACTTTGTGTCCTTTTTCACTTTAGAGATCATTGCATAGCCGCTTGTGTCGCCTTTTTTCAGAGTTTTAATATCAACAACACGCGCTTTGATCACGCCGACTTTCTTAAGTTCAAGCGGCGTTTTTGCCATGAGTCTGCCCACGAGTGCAGAGCCTATGCGAACAGCATCCAGTCGTGTTTCGGGAAAGCGAATAGCGGCGCAGGAATTTGCGATATGCCGCGTTCCTACATCAATTCCCTTTTCGATGAGACTATCGATCGCAAAAAGAAACTTCTGAAGCTGAATTTTAGTTTTATCGAATTTTCCTTCAAACGAAACGGCAAAATGAGAAAAAATTCCTGTGTATTCAATTCCGTCCACGCTGTATATCTCCGCTAAAGCGTCGATATCATCATATCTCACGCCGAATCTGCCCATGCCCGTGTCCACCTTGACATGAGCTTTTATGTTGCGGTATTCATTGCAGTTTTCAACATAGAATCGAGCTTTTTCGGCAGAAGTGACGGTTAATATTACATCGTTTGAAAGCATTTGTTCAAGTGTTGTGCTGTCGCTCACAGGCGACATGAGCAAAATTTCGACATCATGATAACCGAGCTGCCTGATCGTGAGCGCTTCATGCGGCTCAGCAACAGCAAAAAAACGCACTCCGCTCTCATACCAAGCTAGCACGGCATTTTCAATAGTCATACCGTAGCCGTTACACTTTACAACGGCGATCACATCTGTTTTTACATAGTCCTTTACCGTTTGCGCGTTATATTTAAGGTCGGCAATAGACACTGTCATACAGGTCTGCAACGATCATCATTCCTTTTTTATAAAATCTTAGCCGCAATATCAGCTGCTTTTTTGACAAGCGGTTTGAATACCATTTCACATTCTCCGACAAACTGAACAAGCTCACCTGAAAAACCGCTTTTGAATCTGTAAAGTCCGTAAAGCGGATTTTCGGGGCTCATATCTCCGGAAACGCCTCTGAAATCATATATTCTGCACTGCTTTTCAAGTGCCCATTTGATCATAGCTTCCTGTAAAAGATAGTTCGGCATAACATTGCGGTGCTCGTTTGACGACGCACCATAGAGATACCACACCTTATCCCCGTAGTAAATAGCAATAGTCGCGGCGATCATCTTACCGTCAAGCTCGGCACAGTAAAGGCGCAGATGCTCGTCTGCCATAACATCATACATAAGCTCAAAATACTCGAGCGGGCGGATTGAAAAGCGGTCTCTTGTTCCCGTGACTTTCATTATTTCATGAAATGCCGGAAGATCCGATTTATCGCCGCGGCGAACAGTCACGCCTTTTCTGCCCGCAAGGCGGATATTATACCTTGTTTTTGAATGAAAAGCCTCGAAAAGCTCATCATAGGTTTTATTTTGAATATCAAGTCTGAACACGAAATTAGGCTGGATACCCTCGAAGTTTTTACCCGAAGGTATTATATGCAGACCGAGCTTCTCGGCATTTTGCTTAAAAGATTCGTCCGACATCAAAAATGAAGGATCGCATTTGAAAACATAGCCTTTTCTCTGTTTTGCGACCTGCTTTACAGCGTCTATCATGTCTTTAAGAGCATCATAATCAGACGGGTCGCAGACGGGACCGCGCGGAGCATACAGAAATGTATACGGCAGCTTCGGAACTTTTTTGATAAGCAAAAGCATCGTGCCTCTGACTTTACCGTTTTCATCACGACTTAAGATATACTCATTGTCCCATGTGTTTTTGATCTCACTCCAGAAAGGTGCTTGAAGGAAGTTGCCGTTCGGATGTGATGCGGCAAATGCATCGAACTCCACAGAGTTTTTATCAACAAATTCAAACATAAAATCTCTTACCTCTTCATTATTGAATATTTTAAACATATTATTTATAAAGCCGTGCTTTTTTGGAAGGAGCGGACATTAATGATCATCAATCTTAAAAAGCTGCTTATAATAGCTGTTGCGGGAGTACTTTGCCTTTCCGCAGTGTTCTTAGCAAGCGCATTGGAAACAGAGAGCGTCAAGCTGCCGATACTTATGTATCATCACATCTCCGAAAGAAATGGCAGACTAAACAAATATACGATCAGCCCCGATGAGCTTGAAAGCGATCTTGATTACATACAAAAAAGCGGCTACACCACTGTCGGCATACAGGATCTGATAAACTACACAAACGGCGACGATCTGCCCGATAATCCGATAATGATAACATTCGACGACGGCTATGAAAGCGTTTATGATTATGCTTATCCCGCTCTCAAAAAGCACAATATGAAAGCTGTTGTGAATATTATCGCAAAATATTCGGAGCTTTATTCCAAATCGGACGACCACAACGTGAACTACGCGCATCTGACATTTGAGCAACTGCGTGAAATGACAAACGACAACACATTTGAGATCGGAAATCACACCTACGATCTTCATTCTTCGGGTGAACGAAAAGGAATACAGAAAAAGAAAAACGAATCCGATGTAAAATATGCCGAAATTATAAGTGCAGATATTAAAAAGGCACAGATAATGATAGCCGACAATGTCTATAAAATGCCCGCTGTCTTTGCATATCCTTTCGGAACGATATCAAAGCAGGCACTTCCTGTTCTTAAAAGGATCGGTTTCTCAGCGGTTTTCTGCTGCTGGGAGAAAGAAAACACGCTCACAGGCGACAAAGAGGAGCTTTATCACCTAAACCGATTCAACCGACCGCACGGAAAAAGTGCGGAAAAAATACTGTCCTCCGCTCAGAGTGCGCGCAAATAATCTGCGCTTTTGCGGATCTCTTTTTCGGTTACATCTTCGGGAGCAAATTCGGCGATATATCCCTCAACACCGAATCTGTCAGCCAAAGCCTTGACAGACGGAAGATCGATCTTGCCCGCTATATCAAGTCCGCAAAACCGATTATCATCATTGAGCTGGCGAACATGGATAAGCGGCACTCTTCCCGAATAGCGCCTGAGCATTTCATAGGGATCTGCTCCGGCGTGCTTTATCCAGCCGACATCAAATTCTATTTCAAGCAGATCGCTTGCATTTTGCATTATTATATCGAAAAAATATTCATTATCATCCGTTTTTTTAAACTCGTCGGCATGATTATGATAACAAAAACGAAGTCCGTTCATAGCGGCCTTTTCGGCATACTCGCCGAGCCGTTCTCCGAGTTTTGCCGCATCGTCCGCAGTGTTTAGCTGAGCATACGGAAAGACAGCAAACTGAAGTCCGAGTTCATTGATATATTCAAAATATTCATCCATACGATCGTCGAAATCATTGACACCGATGTGCATAGAATATATATCAAGTCCGAGAGACGCCGCTACTTCGCGAAGCTCCTTTGCCGAAATTTCGGAGATTCCGCAAAGCTCAACGCCTGTATATCCGAGCTCTTTTGCTTTTTCGAGCCTTTTTATAATGCCGACATCCTTACATATCTCATTAAGCGAATAGTTCTGCAAACCGAATTTATTCATTCAAACCACCTTAAATTATGAAAATATTCATGTTTACTATTTGCCGCATTTGTGATACAATAGTCAATATGCGGCACGACTTTGATTACATAGGAGCGTTAGCTCCTCAGATTTTCAGTTATCGAAAGTCAGGATGAAAACCGCAATAAGGCGGTACACATCTGCATTATGATTATACCAGTTGCCGCTGATGATTTCAAGTGAATTTTTAGTTTTTCCGCCGGAGATGTATAGAAATGAATGATGTTATAAAGAAAGTTATTAAAAAAGAATATGGGCGCATGAACGAACGTCAATTTGAGGCTGTTACGACAGTTAACGGTCCTGTTTTAGTGCTCGCCGGAGCAGGCAGCGGCAAAACGACCGTTTTGGTGAACAGGATCGCGAATATCATCAAATACGGCAACGCTTACAATGAGAACACTGCGCTGACACAAAACGAGGAACAGAAGGCAAATGAGTTTTTAAACGGCACGCTCGACTCCATGCCCGAACTTGAAAGTGTTAAAAAGCTTACTCCTGCGCCATGGCATATTCTCGCGATAACATTCACCAATAAAGCTGCAAACGAGCTTAAAGAGCGCATTTGTGCAAAACTCGGCTCTGTCGGAGGGCAGATCTGGGCAGCCACATTCCACTCGACCTGCGCTAAAATTCTTCGTTTTGACGGCTCTGCGCTCGGATATTCCTCGCATTTTACTATCTATGATGTCGATGATCAGAAGCGTGTTATAAAGGACTGCATGAAACGTCTTGAGATCGACAGCGATCTCCTGCCTGTAAAATCAGTTATCAACGAGATCTCGCGTGCGAAAGATTCGCTTATCGACTGCGATGAATTTCTTGACGACGCAGGGAGCGATGTGAGACTGGTTCAGATAGGCAAGATATACCGCGAATACACAAATGCCTTGCAGACAAGCGACGCTATGGATTTTGATGATCTCATTTTCAACACTGTCCGCTTATTTGAAAATCATCCCGATCTGCTTGAAAAATATCAAAACAAGTTCAAATACATAATGGTGGACGAATATCAGGACACAAGCCACGCTCAGTATATGATGATCCGTCTGCTTGCCGATAAATACCGTAATATTTGCGTTGTCGGAGATGACGATCAGTCGATCTACAGCTTTAGAGGAGCGACCATTGAGAACATATTGAATTTTGAAAATGAATATAAAAACGCAAAGGTCATAAGACTTGAGCAAAATTACCGATCGACCGGCAATATTTTAAATGCGGCAAACGCGGTCATCAGCAACAACCGCGGCAGAAAAGGAAAAACTCTTTGGACTTCTAACGGCGACGGAGATAAGATAACGGTTTACACCGCTCAAAACGAGCAGGAAGAAGCAAGATTTATAGCCGACTCGGTTCTTGATTTTACCCGCGACGGCGCCGCGCTTTCCGATAACGCTGTTCTCTACCGAATGAACGCGCAGTCGAACGCAGTGGAAAATGTTTTTTTGCGGCTCGGTGTTAAATACAAGATCATAGGCGGACTTCGGTTCTATGAACGCAAAGAGATAAAAGATGTTATGTCGTATCTTGCGTTTGTGAATAATCCATCCGATGAACTCAGACTGAAAAGAATTATCAATGAACCTAAAAGAGGTATCGGCACTGCCACTATCGAAAAAGCGTTACAGATTGCTTATGCATCGGGGCAGACTCTTTTTGAGGTAATTTCCCGTGCGGATGAGTTTGCAGCGCTTTCCCGCAGTTCAAAAAACCTGATCGAGTTTTCAAGGATGATACAAAACATTATCGATCAGGCGGACAGCGTGAGCGTTCATGAGATACTTGAACTGATACTTGATAAATCGGGATATATGGCAATGCTCCGCTCTCAGGGTATTGAGGCTCAGGATCGGATCGAAAATGTAAACGAGCTCGCATCAAACATTGTCCGCTACGAACAGGAAAATGAAGAAGCAACGCTCGGAGACTTTCTTGAGCAAGTCGCACTTATAACCGATATTGACGGGCTTGACAACGACAACGACCGTGTTGTTATGATGACTCTGCACTCGGCAAAAGGACTTGAATTCAACAATGTTTTTCTTATCGGAATGGAGGACGGCATCTTCCCGGGCACACAGAGTATTTTTGCCGGAGAAAGCGCAATCGAAGAGGAACGCAGACTTGCTTATGTAGGCATAACGAGAGCGAAAAAGCGATTGTTTATCACAAATACCGAAAGTCGGGTTATGTTCGGCAAGACGACCCAAAATATGCCCTCACGCTTTTTAGGCGAATTGCCGGACGAATATACAGATGTTAAAAAGCAGCAAAGCTCATTCGGCAGTTCATCATTTGGTAAATCCGGTTTTTCGTCAGCGTCGGGCAGGAACTCATTCAACTCGAAATTTGCAGCATTTTCATCTGGCAGCGCACCGAAAAAGCCTGCGGCTCAAAGCACCGAATACATTGCCGGAGGTCGCGTGCATCACAAGGTTTTCGGCGACGGCACTGTTTTGAATGTCAGAAAAATGGGCAACGACAGCTTGCTTGAAATCGCATTTGACAGTTGCGGAACAAAAAAGATCATGGCGAACTTTTCGGGAGTTGCAAAGATATAATATCGTTGAATTGAGGGGCAATAACATGATACTGAAAAACGCAAATGTTTTCGGCAGGATGATCGACATTCCGATTGAAAACGGAAAAATCTCAGGCAGTGCCGACGGCAAAGCGATTGACCTTCATTCAATGACAGTGATACCCGGACTGGTCGATGTACACATTCACGGGCTTTGCGGAATAGACACGATGGACGCTGACTTTGACCGCCTTTCGACAGAACTTGCAAAGCGCGGTACAACATCGTTCTTGCCGACCGCTATGACGATGGACGACGACTCTTTGATGAAAGTATCAAACGCTGATACAAAAACAAGCGGTGCACAGGTGCTCGGACTTCATTTTGAAGGTCCTTATATCTCAGAAAACAGAAAAGGCGCGCAGGACAATCTGAATATAAAAGAGCCGGATCTCCGCCATTTTAACAAATTCAAAAATGTGAAAATGATGACGATTGCACCCGAAAAAGCGAACAGTATGGAATTTATCCGCGAAATTTCGGATAAATGCGTTGTTTCGCTCGGACACACTGACTGCGACAAGCAAACCGCTTTAAACGCATTCGACAACGGTGCGAAGTGTCTTACCCATATGTACAATGCCATGCCGCCGTTTTCACATCGCGCCCCGGGTCCTATCGGTGCGGCAATTGAGAAGAACGCGTATGCTCAGCTTATATGCGACGGACTTCATGTTGACAGATCTGTTGTGATCTCGGCGTATCGCACCTTCGGCACCGAAAGGCTGGTGCTTATAAGCGACAGTATCCGACCCGCTTACTGCGATGACGGAGAATACAACTGCGGCGGACTCAATGTCACGATGAAGGACAATGTCGCAAGACTCGGCGACGGCACGCTTGCAGGCAGCAGCACCTGTCTTTTTGACTGCGTTAAAAAAGCTGTCAGCTTCGGAGTGCTGTTTTATGACGCTGTTAAATGTGCTTCACAAACTCCCGCGGATCTTATCGGGGTGAAAAAAGGCCGCATTGAGGTCGGGTATGACGCCGATCTGTTGGTGCTTGACAATGAAATGAACATTAAAGCTGTTATTATCGGCGGAAAATTTTTTGAGAATAATTTATAGCAAAAACGCCGCACTCTTTCTGTGCAGCGTTTTAAATTCACACATGAGATATTACATTCGGCAACTATAGACATAATATTTTCATTTTCAATTGATTTTTACTCGCTGTTGTGTTATACTTTGTCAAACAGAGACAAGGAGGGAGCTCAGTGTCTACAATCAATGTCAGTCTTGAAGCCTTTGGAATAGTTATGAGTGTGATTCTGCTTATAATTTGTATTCTTACTAAAATTCCAAACAAGGTTCGCAAGACGGTTTTCTTCTCGATGGCAGCTCTAAATACCGCAGGGCTTATATGCGATCTTCTTACATGGGTAATGATGGATAGCACCAAATATTCAAAAGCGGCGAACTTTATCAATCTTTTAGTTTATATAATCGGCTATACACTGACCGTTCTTTTTAATGTCTATATTCTTTCATTTCTCAATTACAGCAAAAAGACTAAAACAATAATCTTAAATTCGGTTATCTTCCTTTGCATTTGCGTCTCCGTGCTCGCAGTGTTTTCCATGTTCGGAGATATATTCTTCGTTTTGGAAAACGGCTATTATTTCCGAGGAACTTATTATTGGTTATCCCAGGCAATTCCGGCAGCGATACTTGTGTTTGATGCGTTTTTAATTTTTTTAAACAGTAAAAAAATCGGTGTTATCAACACACTTTCACTTACGTCATACATTGCGCTTCCGTTTTCATCGATGATACTTCAGATATTTACTGAGAATATTTCATTTGTATTTCTTGCGACAACAGTTTCGCTGTTTCTTGTGTTTATCGAGCTGTATATAAGGCAGATGCACAGACTCAAGGAGCATACGGCTCGAATGAAATACACGAGTATGTACATCTCTCTTTCCCAGATCCAGCCGCATTTTGTGTGCAATGCGCTTTGTGGTATCCAGGATCTTGCCGCCGAAAAAGCACCCGAGGCAGCAGAGGCGGCAAACGATCTTTCAAAATTCATCAGAGGAAATATCGAGGCGATGTATGACAAGGAGCCCATTCCCTTTGAATATGCTCTTCAACATGTGAAATATTATTTATCGCTTGAGAAAAAGCGATTTGAAGAACGGGTAAATGTTAAATACGATCTTAAGGCTACCGACTTTAAAATTCCTGCACTGACTATGCAGCCTATGGTCGAAAATGCGATACGCCACGGTATCTGCAAGCGTAAGGAGGGCGGAACAGTCACCATTGCAACGAGAGAGGCGACAGACGCATATATCATTGAGATAATCGATGACGGTGTGGGCTTTGATACATCAAAGCCTGCTTCCGACGATCGGCCGCATATCGGAGTATCGATAGTGAGAAGAAGAGTGGAGGAAATGAGCGGCGGAAGCGTCAGCGTAGAAAGTGAGATCGGAAAAGGCACTAAAGTCACAATTTTCATACCAAAGGAGGCGGAGCATAATGAAAATAATAGCGGTAGACGATGAAACAAGGTCGCTGAACACACTGAAGGCTGCGATAGAAAAAGCCATTCCGAATGTTAACGCACAATACTTCAAATATGCCCCCGATGCTTTATCGGCTGTGGAAAACGGTTTTTTTCCCGACATTGCTTTCTTAGATGTCGAGATGCCTGATATGAGCGGCCTGGTAGCCGCAAGACGGCTTAAAAGTATTTCCCCGGAAATAAATATCATCTTTGTGAGCGGATTCCCGCAGTATGCAATGGATGCTATTCATTTGAGAGCGAGCGGATATATTTTAAAACCTGCTTGTGCAGAGAATATTAAAGCAGAGATCCAAAACCTGCGAAACCCGATAAAGGACGATATGACAAAGAAACTGAAAATACGAACTTTTCAGAATTTCGATGTTTTTAAGGACGGAAAGCTTGTTGAATTCAATCGAAGCAAATCAAAGGAGATACTCGCTTATCTCGTTGACCGCGGAGGAACAAGTGCATCTTATTCAGAAATTGCCGCGATCCTTTGGGAGGACGGCATTTATGACCGCTCCAGACAAAAGCAGATTCAGGTTTATATTCACGGAATGATAAAAAACTTAGCCGGTGTCGGTGCGGACGATGTAATTATTAAAAACAGGCTCGGAATTGCGATAGATACCGAGAAAGTCGATTGTGATTCATACAGATTTATGCAAGGGGATACATCTGCGATAAATTCTTATCGGGGAGAGTATATGTCGGCGTATTCGTGGGCAGAATTTGCCAACGCCGCATTCTTGAAAATGTCGAATATATAGTTTATTTTAGATAATTTTATTTCCATATTTATTCAAAATATTGTTTAAACAGCCGAATTTTATGTTCTTGCATAATTTTCGGCTGTTTTGTTATACTTGTGTTGTCTGTGGCTGATAATATAAAGATATACACAATATGTAATTGTAATTTTAGTACAGTCTCTGTCGCCTTGCAAAGAGAGTGGGACATCCGGATTTATAGCAGCCGAAAGTCTTTTGAACTGATTCTGCTTTGCTTTTAAATAACACTGTAACGGAGGGAAATATATAATGAAAAGCCGTGTCGCAAAAGGCGTTTTATCTGTTTTTGGAGTGATCCTTTGCGTTGTATTTGCAGTCATGTTGGTGTTTAATGTGACGATAATCATCAAAGGCGCCACCGACCCGAATACTCCGCCGACAATTTTCGGCGTTGCGCCGATGGTGGTTCAATCCGGATCTATGAGCGGAAATGCCGAGGATCATATTGAAGTAGGCGATATGATATTTGTTGCAAAAACCGAAACAGATCAGCTTAAAGTCGGAGATGTTATCAGTTATATGTCAGACGGTTCTGTGATAACACACAGGATAATAAAGATTGAAAACGATCAAAACGGTAAGCTGCAATTCATCACAAAGGGCGATGCTAACAATATTCAAGATGAATTACCGGTTCCTGCCGAGAGCGTTATCGGCAAGTATAAAGCACGGATCGCGGGTATCGGCGATTTTGCAATGTTTTTGCAAAAGCCGCTTGGGATGATAATCTTCATCGGAGTCCCCGTGTGTGCGTTTATTGTTTATGATATTATTCGCAGGCGGCGCAAGGCTAAATCGGAAAGTGAAAAAACAAAAGAACTTGAAGAGGAAATCGAGCGGCTTCGCTCTGCCGAGAAACCGGAATAAAAATCGGCTTTTTCTGCGTTTGTCTAAGCCACATTTGACAAACGCAGTGATATAATTCATGCGGATGATTTTTATATTTATCTGCTGAGGCACTAAAAAAGGAGGGTGTATTCATGAAAGTAAAAAAGAATTGGACAATGAGAGCAGCAATGATTTTGCTGGCTCTGGTACTCATCACATCATGCTTTGTAAGCGGTACTTTTGCTAAATATGTAACCGCAGGCAAAGGATCCGACAGCGCAAGAGTTGCTAAATTCGGCGTTGAGGTCACAGCAAACGGAACAATGTTTGCTAAAGAATATGCAACGGATGACACAGATCCCGATACTGTTGCAGCTATCGCTAAATCGGTCATTTCGTCTGACGACAGAAAGGTTGTCGCTCCCGGAACAAAGGGTAATATGATCAGCATGGCTCTCAGCGGCTCGCCCGAGGTAGCTGTCAGAGTTACCTATAACGCAACCGGTAAGGTGCAGCTCACCAACTGGACACAGGAGGACGGCTCATTCTATTGCCCGCTCAATTTCAAGATCGGCAGAGTGACAATCGAAGGAGCTACATATAACAGTGCTGCTCTTCTTCAGCAGGCGATCGAGACTGAAATCATGCTGTACAGTAAGGAATATGCTCCTAAAACGGATCTTTCCGCTGCCGGCAACGATTCACTTGCAATCTCTTGGGAATGGCCGTTTGAAACAGGTGCAAATGCCGGCGAAAAAGCGGCGAACAACATTAAAGATACATATCTCGGCAAACGGGCTGCAGACGGTAATGCAGCCGAGGTTTCGATCGAAGTAAGCACGACCGTTACTCAGATCGACTGATTCGAAACAATCTAAATCACACCCGAGCAGATACATCTATTGTGGCTAGTTGTATCTGCTCGGGCTCAAAGCCAAACGCCTGCATTGGAAAATACAGACGTTTGGCTTTGAGCGTAATTTGTACTTCTGTTTTTCAAATAAACAAAGGAGGTCTGCGACTATGAGATGGACAAGCATTCATTCAAGCAAAATATTTATATATGCTGTCGTTCTATTTGCCCTGCAGATCCTTCTTATGCCGATAGTTGTGAGTTACACTTACGCCGGACGCTCCGAAAATCCGAACCATGTTATAACATACACATCAGGAAAACTTGAATGGGATACAGACACAAAGACCGATTCAAACGGATCGGCTCTCCTCAGCATTTTTGATACCGCTTATGAAAATGTCAAATCTTCTGATGACGATAAGGTTATAGCCCCGGGCACAGAACTGAAATCGATCATACGGCTGAAAAACAGCTCTTCCTCAAATATTGAATTCACAGCGGTGTTATACAACAGAAAATCTACCGAAATGATGCCGGTTAAAACCGCACTCGCAGGTTCAGGATTTTCCGACACTCAGAGCTATCCTACGCCGAGCGATATAAATCGTTCGAATGTTATACGCGCCATTAAAGGAGTTTGCGAATCGGGCAAGATCACGGACTTCGATATAAGCTGGATCTGGGAATATGAAGACAAAAACGACACCGAAGCGCGTGATACTTCCGACACAACACTCGGTGACAAATCGGCTTTAGGAAACGCCGATAGCACAAATACCGGCTTTTACATAGTTGTAAATGACAACGGGACAGCGGTTTCTCCGCAAAATCCATACACAGGTATAGATATTTCTGTCTACTGCTGTATCATCTTGCTTGCACTCAGCACGGCGGTTATCGCATACTTGCTTGTGAGAAAGGTTGGGCAGAAATAATGAGAGTTATGAAAATTATTCTTCGTATCATAAGCATCGTACTGACGGTTTTGCTTGCACTCATTCTCTGCTTCAATCTTTATATGATCGCGGCACAGCGGATATTCAAGGTCCGGCAGCCGACTGTGCTGGGTTTTTCATGCGCCATTGTTGCAACAGGCAGTATGTCGGGCAGTATTAAACCCGATGACCTTATTATAACGCGAAAACGCGACCGCTATGAAATCGGCGATATTATAACATACTACGGAAAGACATCAACGGTGACACACCGCATAACCAATATAACGGCAGACGGCTTTATAACAAAAGGAGACGCTAACAATGCTCCCGATCCGGTCGCCGTGAAACCGGCAGATATTGTGGGCAAGGTTGTGCTTATTGTGCCGAGATTCGGCGAAACCGCTGAGTTTTTTTCATCAGCTTTCGGTCTGATACTACTTGCTGTCGGGATATTTATTATCAGCGCATTGCCAACGGCCATAAACCGATTTTCCAAATAAACTTATAAGGGAGGAAACGCCTGTGCGCCATTATAAATCAAAAAAGCACCATTGGTTTACAATTTGGTCCTGCCTTTTATATTTGATCATTGCGGCAGTAATGCTTCTCGGCGTTACTCTTTCAAAATACGTTACATCTTCTTTCGGCGGCGACAGCGCAAGGGTCGCTATGATAAAAGATCTCAAAATAATCGAAAGCGGAGATTACTATGTAAACGGAAAATGGGTCGTCGCTCCCGGTGCGGATATGCATAAAAAAGCGGCGGTTTCATTTGAAGGCAGTGAGACAGCCTGCTATGTTTTCTTAGAGATCATTGCTGACAACTGGCAGGTATCAAACACAAGCACAGATGGATATACTTTTACATATTCGATAGATAATATCAATGACAGTATGATATGGAGCGTAAACAATGAATGGTCGTATCTGTGCGAAACGGACAACGGTGCGGTGTTCTACAAGGTTCTATCCCCGAATACTCCAATGAATACCGATATTATAAAAAATGACGGATTGATCAAGGTAAGCCCCGATATAAACAGATCTCAGCTTATGAATATGCCAAACGATCTGACATTGAAATTTAAAGCGTTTGCCGTCCAGTACAATGGATTTTCAAAGGGTTTGCCCGAAGGTTACTCATCAAAAGACAGAGCATTAAATGCATGGTCGGCGGTTATAAAAAACGGCTGATTTCTGACACAAACACATGGGTGGTGAAGATATGAAATTAGAGCTGCACAGAAAGTCTCGACGCAAATACCAAAAGATCATATCTGTTATACTTTGCATTGCCGTCATTGCTGCTACGGCAAGCATAGCCTACGGTATTACTCCGGATTTCAGCGTTTATATTGAAAAAGGCAACGACAGACTCACCGAACTTACTCTTCCCCAAGGTGAAAAGACGGTTTTGACCGCCTCTGCAAAACCTGCCGGAAATGATGTTTCATATCAGTGGCAGGTACAGGACGATATCAAAACCGACAGTTGGGTGAACATTTATGAAAAGACGGATAAAAATCTTTCTGTATCTTATGCGCTATTGTTCTCAATGCTCAATGAAGCCGGCAATACATACATTCGATGCGAAGCAAAAAGAAACGGTGAAACGGTTTACAGCGAACCTGTCTGCGTTACCGTAACCTATGACGCTGATGTATGTTCGGCTAAAAATTCCGCCATTATGGCAGCAAGCGAAAATCAAGATAATTCAGATGATTCCGCCACACCGGAATATGTTAGGATATCTGTCAATTATCTCGACGCGGTTTCGGGACTTCCAATCTATTCGGGCTACAAAGCTCAGATCGAATATCACACTTCATACAGCAACTCGGTAGTTTCTCCGACATATCTCGGATACGCACCGTATTACAATCAAAACGATGTATCGGCAAAGATAGACGATCATGATGAATCGTATTTCAAAGACAGCGCCGAGATAATAATGCTCGATGTACCCGAAACATATGATAAGAGCGAATACACTGTTAATGTTTACTATAAGGCAATAGATGTTCCCTATGCCGCTAGATATTATTTTCAGAATATTCACGACGATCAGTACACCGAGGATATCGGGCTTTACAAAATAGGCTCAGCAAAAACAGGAACGATAATCGCAAACGACACTCTTGCGGCTATCGATCAAAGCAAAACGCTCGGATTTACAAAGCTTTATCATTATCCCGAAGCTGTTGCGGCGGACGGTTCTACGGTTTTTGAATGCTATTACGACCGCAACTATTATATGCTTAAATTCGATATGGACGGCGGATACGGTGTTGAGCCTATTTATGCGAGGTATGCCACGCCGTTTGTTGTGAACGAGCCGACCCGCGCAGGATATGTTTTTGCCGGTTGGGATCTGATTGTTAATGGTCAGGGCGACGGTATTGCGGATACCCTGCCGAAAACAATACCTGCCGAGAGCCGAACTTATAAGGCAATATGGAAAAATGTTCAGACTACATATACAACCGTATATTGGCTGCAAGATGCTGATGACGATGATTACAGCTATATCGGCAATGTTCGCAATACAGCTGAATCGGGCTCTAAAGTGTCGGGATCGGGCGACCTCACAGCAAACACCGATATTTGCGGAAACACATCGCACGAGCATACTGCCTCCTGCAAGCCCGAAAACTTCAGACAGTATGTGTTTGATCATGCGGATCAGGATGTGATCGTTAAAGGCGACGGTTCAACGGTCGTCAATGTCTACTACAACCGCCGCGAGTACACACTGAGATTTTATTATGCAAAGGAATACTTTGATCCGACTAAAGGCATGACAGAGCCTGACTTTTCAATAGTCGGCGGAAGCACGAGAAAGTTTGGTCATCAGCAGGACGGAGTCGGAAATCACGGATCTCAATATTCGAGGCCCAAAGACGCAAACGGAAATATTCTAAACGATGTGGAAAGCCTTCTCGATAATGTCGTTTGGTCTGAATGGGGCAAAGTTGAGAGGCTTCCGGATATCTCGTCTCCGGACGGTGTTACATACACACACGGCGTTACTCCCGAAACGGGCTACAACTCAAAATACGACCGATATTACTATTTCGAGTTCACAGCACGCTACGGAGAGGATCTGACGAAACTGTGGCCGAGTGATGCATTCGGCAAGGTCAAGGTTAAGAATCCTGCTTCCCACACGAAAAACGGCGCTAATAATTACCTAGACAACGATCAATGGGGCAACTACGCTTATTTTGCAGGCTGGAACGGCGAATATAATGTTAAGTATAACTGGGATAACTTTAACTCAACAATCAAGTGCTATTATCCGGCTCTGACTGATGAGCTCTTATATGATCCGCGGTTTTATGATGAATACGGCGATCCCGACACAATAAACTTTTTAGGCTTTTTTAATAACGGTGCGAATGTGAGCTGGAGTATTCCGAACCAATGGATATATGAGCTTTATGTACCTACACTGGCAGGAGACACACCGACTCTGACCTATCAAGGCGTTGATTATAAGCTTGTCAATACAATTTATACAGCCGATAACAACAAAAGTATAAATGATCAGACACAGCCGCCTTTACCGGGATTTGAGCGATTGCCTGAAAATCAAGGCGGTAAAATCCAGATAAACAACGGCACCATCGCCGACGGCAGAGAGTCATATACTGCGCGGCTGTTTTACACACGGTCAAATTATTATTTGGCAATGCAAAACCACAACAGCGTGCAGCATTTTGAAAATATTCCTTATGAATCACCGCTCGACAGCTATGCCGAAATAGTGCCGTCTTATCCGGACACGCTTGAACAAAACGCTTATGCCTTTGCAGGCTGGTATTACAGTCCCGGATGTTACGACGGGAGCGAATACACACCGGGCGACAAAATGTCGGCGCAGGATGTCGGGTTATATGCTAAATGGGAGCCTGTTTCTCATGATGTCAGAATGTTTAAGACATACGACGATATGCTAAGATATGAAGCAACAGGCGATACATCGGGGCTCATCTCATATCATCCGGTGCCTCACGGGAGCATACTCGGCAGTGTTGATAATCCGACTGACGAATCGGAATATCACTATTCGTTCGGCGGCTGGTTTTTTATGAGCAAGGGTATCAAGACAGCGTACACGCCGCTGGACATGCCTGTGACGAGGGATTTGAATGTCTTTGCCGATTGGGGTTCGCTTCAGGCACAGCCGTATATTATTCATTATGCGTTGCACAACCCTGAAACAAATCAAGAGTGGCTGGAGCTGCTAGACAATGCCGCTGACGGCTACCCTGAGAACAACAAGATCTACACTGTTTCAAACGGTAATGATGAGCGAAAGTATGTTTATCTTGAAAGCGACAATAAGTATCATTTACAAATCGCGGGCGATTCAAACGGTTTTGCTTATCAGGGCAACACGCGAACATTCCTGCCGAAAGCCGGAGAGCCGTACAGTCAGCTTTCTGAAGGGTATAATAACGGCTACTTCCCCACTGTCGGCAGTCATTCAATAACGATAGAATATGAAGAAAACAAAGAGTCGCCTTCAAAAAATGTTTTCACATTCACCTATGTTTATGCAACTGATATAAGGTATCGTGTTGAATACAGATATCTTGATACCGATGAGTTGATACCGTCGGCGCCGGGAGAAGGCATTGAAGAAAAAACTACATCGATGGCTGTTATGACCGAGCGATTTGCGGTTATAAAAGACTATATTCCCGATGCGTTTTACAAACGATTGATACTTGCTGTTGAGAAAGACGAAAACGGTGATTATGTCGGTTCTTCGGACAATGTGATCACATTTTACTACACTAAAAACACTCAGCACGCTTTCTATGCGGTGCATAATATGTTGCAGAATATTGACGCTGAAAGTGATACTTTTGATAAAGATGCCGACGGGAACTATATCAACTTCACCGAAAGCGGAGCTCACACAGAGGGCATCGGCGAAATTGATTCAGTGCACAATATCGAACCGCAGAAGTTCAGCGGATTTACCGTTATGTCAGACGGATATTTAACCGATACGGGCAAGATATCAATGAACACTGATGATCCCGACCGTCCACATTTTCAGATAACGGTTAAGGCAGAAGGCACAGAGCTTTATATATTCTATAAGCGAAATATTCAGAATTACAAGGTCTACTATCTTAAATACGGCACGGATATATCCGATCTTTCCTCGCTTACATATGACGAGAGTGATAAAGAACATACAAACGGCGTTGTTTTGCCTATCGATGAAGGCAAAGCAAGCTTTGGCTCAACTCTCACAGCATCGGCTAAGCCTGTGTCGGGAATGAGCTGTGCTTCTAACATATCTCAGTCGATAATCATTAGAGCAAATGATGATCAGAACTATATCATTTTCTACTATTCATCGCTGAAGTTCACCGTTGAATACAAAGTGTGGTCCTACGGAGGCGGAAGCATTGACAACACGACTGAAGCGGTTCACGGCACAACACAGTTTAAAGGTGCAAACGCTACGGCATCTAACGGTTACAAGTTTGACGGCTGGTATCTTGACGATCAGTGCACTGTTCCTGCCGTGTCCGATCCTGCGCAGGAGAGCGATAAAGCGTCTGTGAGCGGTTCTGAAATCGTCCCGATAACACTCAATCTTGACCCTGTTCCGGCAACAAATGTTTTCTATGCTAAATTTGTACCGTATATCGGCGATCTTACGATAACCCGAAACAATGCAGGCAGCGATGAAAGCGGCGGCACACAGACATTTGTCTACAAGATAACAAGCATTGAAGACCCCGATTTTGTTGTGTATGCAACGATAAGCGGCAACGGCAGTGTAACTGTTAAAAACCTTGTATGCCGCGATTACACGATCGAACAGTTGAACGGCTGGTCTTGGAGATATTCCGACAAAACACAAACCGTAACTGTCACCGGAAACGGCACAAGTGCTGTGTTTGACGAGATTTCGACAAGGCAAAATTGGTTGAACGGCAACAGCGCATCAATTAAAAACAGGAGGTTGTGACATTTGAAAAGAAAAACAAAAATTGCTGTTTTGATTTCCGCTCTGCTTATTACAGCGGCTGTCACAACCGTGCTTGCTTATATGTTCAGGCAAACCGAAACCATCAACACTTTTACCCCTGCCGAGGTGTCCTGCGTTGTTCATGAGAAGCTGGACGGCACGGAATATACAGACGGAATTAATATCGGCAGAAAGAAGACAGATATTAAGGTTCAAAACACAGGCAACTTCCCTGCTTACATCCGCTTAAAGCTTGTCTCGTACTTAGTCTATGAGAACGGTGATGTCGTGGGAACACCGTCGGAAATGCCTAATTTCACTGTTGATGAAACGCTTTGGCTCAAAGGCGGGGACAACACATACTACTATCGAACCGCTGTTTTGCCGAATGGCTTTACAGATCAGCTTTGCGATCAAATAATGCTCTCACGGACAACGCTGAGCGACGGCAGTACCGCTTATCAGACGGTTGAGATCATGGCTGAAGCGATCCAGGCCGAACCTAAAACCGCCGCAGAAACCGCATGGGGTGTTGTCTTTAACGGTAATAAAATTGAATCTGCGAACTGAGTTTTCCTCTCTATATAACGAAAAGACAGAAGAGTATAATTTCTTCTGTCTTTTCGTTATATAGAAAGCATAACAAAGCAAGATGTGAAGGAATAATAAAAATCGACAAGCTTCAAGAAAGCTTGTCGATTTTGGCGTCCCCGGCGGGATTCGAACCCACGGCCTTTCGCTTAGGAGGCGAACGCTCTATCCGGCTGAGCTACGGAGACATATCTCCCGATGAACGGGAGGAAAAAACATTTATTCGTCGGCAAGGGCGGCTTTGATCATGATAGCGCATTCAAGGCGTTTTTTCTCAAGGTCGCACGATACCTTATGCTGATTAAGGATACCGCCTGCATACTGCTGCGAATTGGCGTTACAGCCGCCGCTGCAATAAAATCTTGCCCAGCAATCGGAGCAATGCTTTTTATTGAAAACATTTGCGCCGGAAAAACTGCGCTTCATATCAAGATCGATCTTACCGTCATCCAAAGTACCCATTTTAAATCCGTCGATACCGACGAACTGGTGACACGGATAAATATCACCCTCAGGTGTGACAGCAACATACTCATTGCCGCAGGAACAGCCGCGAAGTCTCTTAATAGCGCACGGACCTTGATCAAGGTCGATCATGAAGTGAAAGAAATTGATAAACTTGCCCGACTTTTTGATCTCAATGATCTTTTTGGCAAGCTTTAGATACTCTTTTGAAACAGCTTCAATATCCTCTTCTCCGAGCGAATAGCTCACATTCGGATCGGACACAACCGGCTCAATAGATATCTGATCAAAGCCAAGCTCATACATATGCATAACATCCTCGGTGAAATCGAGGTTGTTTTTTGTGAATGTACCGCGGACATAATACTGTTCGCCGCCGCGCTTTTCAACGAGCTTCTGATACTTCGGAACAATAATATCATAGCTACCGCTTCCGTTCGGCGTTACTCTGAGCTTATCATTGATCTCTTTTCTTCCGTCAAGCGATAAGACGACATTGGACATTTCACGATTTATATAATCAATCTTGTCATCGTCCAAAAGCAGACCGTTTGTTGTGACAGTAAAGCGAAATACTTTATTATATTCTTCTTCTTTTGAACGAGCGTATTCAACGATCTTCTTCACAACATCGAAATTCATAAGCGGTTCGCCGCCGAAGAAATCGACTTCAAGATTTCTGCGGTTGCCCGAATTTTCAAGAAGAAAATCAATAGCTTTTAAGCCGATTTCAAGCGGCATAAGCTTTCTGCCATGGCCGAAATCACCCTTTGCCGCAAAGCAATAATCGCATCTTAAATTACAGTCGTGCGCGATATGCAGACACATTGCTTTGATAGGTGCAGGTGCGATCTTGCCCTTAAACTGCTCATAATCATCGGCAGAATGAAGTGTGCCGCCTTTAAAAAGCAAGTAAAGCTCGCTATACGCTTCATCAATATCCTGCTTTGAATATTTGCTCAGCTCGTTATACGCTTCGGCAGGGCACTCCTGCGTCATATTTTCGTTTGTATAATCAACTAGATCATAGCAAAGATCATCGAAAACATGAACAGCGCCGCTGCAAACATCCAAAACAATGTTGTAGCCGTTTAGTGTGTATTTATGTATCATTTAATCTTCCCAGCTTTTAAAATATACAGCAAAACAGGCGGACGAAACACGCCCGCGCTGTTTGTTTCTAAGGTTATATTAAAATCTTACTTCTCGCACTTCTGGTTAGCAACTGTGCAGGAAGTCTTGCATGCTGACTGGCAGGAAGTCTGGCATTCGCTGCAACCGCCTTTTGCTGCTGTCTTTTTGAGATTTGTCTTATTAAGAGTCTTAATGTGTTTCATAAAAAATCTTCCTTTCAGATTATTTTTCTTTTTGCTTTAAAATTCACTCCGAGGACACCGCCTAAACTGCCGCATACTACCGAAGCGGCTGCTTTGATCGCGGTCATCGCGGAAAACGAACTGAAATTAAATATGAGCGAGATCAAAAAAGTCAGCACAAAGACGAGTGATCCGCAGACAGCGCCGCACAAAAGCCCGCTTTTACCGTTTAGCTTTGCTGTGACGATACCGCCGACAATACAGCCGATCGCAAGTGCTCCGACCGACATCACTGCCGCCGCATTATCCGACAAATCGACACATGTAAGGATAAACGCGAATATCAGCACAAACACCGCTGTTGTTATAATCGCCGACAATACACCGAAGCCATAAGCTTTCGCAGTGTTTTTCGCATAAACTCCCGATTCGTTCATATTGCACACCCCTTATCGTTCTGATAAAAAGGTATGCCGGCAACTTTGAAAAAAGAACTTATTTCTCTGTGGGCTTGCTTTTCTTTTCCTTTTTCGGCTTTGCTTCTTCGGGAACAGCGTGTTCTGTGAAATTCTGCTGCATTGCCCATTTAGCAACACGGATTCTCGCTCTGTCGGGACCGGTCTCGATGATATAAGACTCCTCCTTGACAGCTACGATTTTGCCGTAGATACCGCCGATAGTGAGGATCTCGTCACCGATCTGAGTAGCATCAAGCAGCTTCTTTTCTTCTTTCTGCTTTTTTCTCTGCGGTCTGATAAGGATAAAATACATAGCCGCACCTATGATGACGACATATATGATAAGTACCCACCATTGCTGACTGCCAGACTGTGCAGCCATTAAATTCTGTAACATAGTGAACCTCCAAAATCATTATGATTAGATTATATCAAAAAAAGCGCTTTATTTCAAGTACTATTTTAGATTTATTTTAAATTATGACACGATATTATCGGGAAACATTCTTTTAACAAGAGCGTTTAATCCGCTGTTTTCAGCCGATGAAAGATCGGGGTCTGATTTGAGTATATCGTCTGCCGCCGCCCTTGCAGCTCTCAGCACTTTCATATCGGATAAAATATCGGCTATCTTAAACTCCGGCAGACCGTGCTGACGAGAACCGAAAAAGTCACCGGGGCCTCGCATTTTAAGGTCTTCATCGGCGATTTTGAAGCCGTCCTGCGTGTCGCACATGATTTTAAGGCGTTTTTTAGATGTGTCGTTATCCGCATCGGAAATGAGAATACAAGTCGATTTATATTTCCCTCTTCCGACTCTTCCGCGAAGCTGATGAAGTGCGGAAAGCCCAAACCGCTCGGCATTTTCTATGACCATTATCACAGCATTCGGAACATCGACGCCGACTTCGATAACAGTCGTTGAGATGAGAAGGTGAATATCACCGCGCTGAAAAGCAGACATAACGGCGGTTTTCTCATCATTTTTCATTCTGCCTGTGATAAGCCCGACTTTATAGTCCGAAAACTCGCCTGCCGACAGCTTTTTATAAAACGACACTGCCGACGAAAGCTCGCTTTCATCATCTTCATCTATAAGCGGACAAACGATATACCCCTGTCTTCCTTCGTTCAAATGCTTTTTGATATAATTATAAACACGCTTATTAAATGATGAATTGACGCAATAGGTTTCTATCGGCTGTCTTCCCTTAGGAAGTTCATCAAGCACGGATATATCAAGATCTCCGTAGATCATCATGGCGAGCGTCCTCGGAATAGGTGTTGCCGACATGACATAGACATGAGGGTGTGTTCCCTTTTGCTCAAGTGCCGCACGCTGTTTGACGCCGAAACGGTGCTGTTCATCGGTTATGACAAGTCCGAGCGACTTAAACTCAACACCCGATTGGATAAGCGCATGAGTGCCTATGGCAATGTCTATCTCTCCGTTTTTAAGCATATCGCCGATGGTCTGCTTTTGCTTTTTTGTCGCCGAGCCCGAAAGCAGAACTATTTTCAAGCCGCTTCCCGCCATAAGCGACGAGATCGATGAATAGTGCTGCGATGCTAGCACTTCGGTCGGTGCCATAAGAGCGCACTGAAAACCGTTTTTGGCACAGCTGTACATCAACGCGGCAGCGACCGCTGTTTTACCCGACCCGACATCGCCCTGCAAAAGCCGATTCATCGGCTGAGTTTTGCTCATATCGCAAACAGCGTCAAAAACTGCTTTTTTCTGTGCATTTGTCAGTTCATAAGGAAGTGATTTTATAAACTCGCCCGTGTAGTCTTTAGGTATGACAGGAGCTGAATTTGAGCGTGCCCTGCGGCGTAATTTCGACATGGCGAGCGAAAAAACAAGCAATTCTTCAAAAATAAGCCGCTCCCGTGCAACCGATATATCATTTTGGGATTTCGGGAAATGAACCCTCTCAACCGCAAATCTTCTGTGGCACAAGCCGAATTTTTCTCTTACAGAATCGCTCAGAGGGTCAGTAAGTTCGTCTCCTGTGAGTGCGATCGCTTTCTCGACCGCCTTTTCTATCGCTTTTGAGTTAAGCCCCTCGGTTTGACGATATATCGGCCGAATCTTATCGCTTAAAGCGGGTTCGATCTGAGGGTTTATTATTTCTCTGCGGCTTTTATTCAACGTCACCTTACCGAAAAGCAGGATCTCCTCATCCTGCCTTACTTTTGCGGCAAGAAATTTGTTATTGAAAATGACCACCTTGAGATTTGAAAAACCATCTGTCACAGTAAAGTCGAAAATCGTCATACCTTTTCTGATACGCCGTTCATGCACTGCAGTCGCAACGGTTGCTTTGATACAGCAACGCGTTTCGACAGGGGCAGACGAAACACTGAAGCAGGTGCTCCAATCCTCATAAGCTCGCGGATAAAACTCCAAAAGGGCGCCGACACTGCCGACGCCCAATTTTGAAAATAGTTTTTCTCTCTTTTCGCCGATCCCGCTTAAAGCGGAAAGTCCGGTTTTATAAATATCCATTATTCCACCGAAATAATGTAGTAATACACCGGTTGGCCGCCTGGAATAAGCGTTACCTCTGCACTCGGCAGTTTTGCTTCAACAGCGGCTTTAACGCTTTCGGCGCTTTCCTCTGTAACATCCTCACCATAGATCAGAGTTACAAACTGGCTGTCCTTGCCTGCAAGGCTCTTGACCATTTTAACAGCGGCTTTCTCGACATCCTTTTCGACAAAAGAAAGTTTGCCGTTTTTAAGTGCGAGGACTTCGCCTTCCTTGATCTTAAAGCCGTCAAAATCGGAGTTTCTTGCGGCAAAAGTGATAAGACCCGTGCTGACTTTATCAGCCTGTGCCTGCATTTCCTTGGCATTTTCGGAAACGCCTGTGTCAGGATCAAATGCAAGCATAGCGCTGATTCCCATCGGGATAGACTTTGTCTGAAGCACGATAACATTGCGTGTGGCAAGTCTCGCTGCCTGCTCAGAGGACATGATTATGTTTTTATTGTTCGGCAGAACAAAGACATTCTTTGCAGGAGTAAGCTCAACTGCTCTTAATATATCATCTGTCGAAGGATTCATTGTTTGACCGCCGCTGACAACATTATCTGCGCCGAGATCGGTAAAAAGCGTGTTAAGACCGTCGCCTGCGGCAACAGCTACAAAGCCATATTCATTTTCGGGTGCGGCAGGTGTGTATTCACCGTTTTCGTCCGAATTAACTTTCTCTTCAATACCTGCGTTTACCTTAGCGTTTTCGTGCTGCTCACGCATATTCTCAATCTTAAGATTTGTGAGCTGACCGAATTTCAACCCTTCCTGAATCGCATTACCGGGGTTGTCGGTATGAACATGGACCTTAATGATTGATTCATCGTCAACAACAACCACGCAATCGCCGATAGTTTCAAGATAAGAGCGAAGAAGAAGCGGGTCGCGCTTATTTTTTATATCTCTCTTGACGATAAATTCTGTGCAATATGTGAAATTGATCTCTTCTTCGTTTTCAGCCGCAGCCGAAACAGCTTTTGAAGCAGATGCGGGAGCTTTTTCATCTTCAAGCTTTATCTCGCCGTTGCCGCTGAAAATGCTGAGCATACCCTCAAAAATAACAACAAGGCCTTGCCCGCCGGCGTCTACAACGCCTGCTTTTTTGAGAACAGGCAACATTTCAGGTGTTTTTGCAAGCGCGATCTTTGCACCTTCAACAGCGGCTTCAAACACCTTAACAGCGTCTGTTTCACCGTTTTTAACAGCTTCGTCCGCCGAATTTGCAGCTTCTTTTGAGACTGTGAGAATCGTGCCCTCCGTGGGCTTCATAACAGCTTTATATGCCGCAGCCACACCTGCCTGAAGCGCATTGACAATGTCCTGAGCATCTGCTTCCTCAAGACCTTTAAGTCCCTTGGAAAAGCCGCGGAAAATAAGTGAAAGAATAACGCCCGAATTTCCTCTTGCGCCTCTGAGCAAAGCCGAGGAAACAACTTTGGCGGTATCGCCGACCGGAAGATCTTTTTTTACCGAAAGCTCTTTGGCTGCATTGGACATGGTGAGCGTCATATTTGTTCCGGTATCGCCGTCCGGCACCGGAAATACATTGAGCTCATCTACACGCTGCTTGTTATTTGCAATATTGTTTGCGCCGGAGATCACCGCGCTGCGCAGCAAATTTCCTGTAATCAAATTTAAAAACTCCCTTTCAAAAATGCTTATTCGCCCTTCATGGATTCAACATGCACCGTGACATTGTTAACAGGGATACCTGTTGCCTGTTCGACAGTGTATTTGACCTTGTGCGAAATACTGTTGCATATTGCATTGATATTCAAACCGTAAGTAACGCAGATGAACAAATCAACATTTATCATATTAATACTGCCTCTTACGATTATTCCCGTGTCAATATACTCTTTTTTGGAAAGCTTAGATCTGAGCCACTGAATTCCCTTTGTGGCAACCATTGAAGAAACACCGTAGCATGATGTGACCGCGTTTCCGATGAGTTCGGAAAAATACTCATTGGAGATCTCAACCCTGCCGAATCTAGTTTCATAGCTGATCATTTTATATTCCGCCTTTCGATTTATTTAGATGAAATGTTTTCCAGATTAAGATATGCATCGCTCACAGAAGATTCTGCGGCGTTTGAAATAGATGACGAATAGCCTGTAAGTCCTGTGCGATAGCATACCGGAATAACCGGAAGCGATGAATAGAACTCATTGATAAACTCGGATATATCTGTTCTTCCGGTTAAATATTCATTATATGCCGATAAAAGCTTGGTTGTGATTCCGGCGTTGAATTTCGCGGTTGTTGTCCGGGTTGGTTTACCGTCGGAAGATGTAGGCTCTGTTACCTTAGTCGTAGTTGTGGTTGTGGTTGTGGTGGCTTTGATGCCTGAATACTTTGTGAGCTGAAATACCGGGGAAAGATCAAGATTTTTGTTCAGCTTCATCTCGCAAAGAGCCAGATCATAATCCTCTTCAACTATCTTTTTGCGGTACATATCACTGCTGAGTGCAGACAGTTCGATTGAAATTCCGAGCTTTCTCATTTGATCGGAAACAGCGCTTGCAGTCGTCTGATGAGTTTTATCCGACTTATTATAAATCAGCTTTAAGCTGAGTGGCTTACCGTTTTTATCAAGGTAAATTCCCTGCTCGTTTTTATTTGAGTAGCCTGCCTGAGCAAGATAGTCCGTCGATGAATTGACATTTCCGCTTGGAGACAAGCCCTGCTCGGTGCCCTTCGCAAATTTTACCGTGTTGGGATACACGCTGACGGCAGGATAAGCATAGGTATAAAAAGAGGATTCGGTTATCTGCCTGCGGTCAAGATAAGTGTGGATAGCATTGCGGATAGGCTTTGAGCCGAGAGTTTCGGATTTATCGGACACACTGAGGAAAATAAAATCGGTGTGCCGCGGCTGAGATGTACCTCCGCTGAAGGACGGAAGATCGTGAACATCATCGCCGGAATAATAGATATCCGCTTCGCCGGAACGGATAGCATATTTCCAAGCGTCGTTGTCCGGGACATTTATAAGCTCAACACTGTTCTTAGGCAGGTTACCGTAATACTTTTCATTAGGCTTTAAGCTGTAAGATCCGTTTGAATATTCATAGACATATCTGCCGGAGCCGATAGGCGGAAGCTCTTTTTTATCCTGATTTTTTCGATTGCGGCTGCCACCCTTTATTATCGGAAAATCAAGCAGATTTATGAAATTCGGATCGGAATTTCTGAGCTGAAAAGAAACTGTGCCGCCGCCCGCATCGATAGATTTGACATTTGACAGCTGAGACGGATATACCGAATTGGCGGCTTTCTTTGCAAGCTCATAAGACGTTATAACATCGGAGCCGGAAACAGATGAGCCGTCGGAGAAACGAGCATCTTTCAGCGATATATGCCAGAGCTTATTATTTTCCTCACTCTCGACGCTTTGCGCAAGGCAAAACACCGGATTCAGTCCGCTGTCCAGCTTGACAAGCGGATCAAACATGAGCGATGTGAGCTGACGGTTGATCTTGCTTTGCGCCGAATACGGGTCAAGCGAATCGTTTGCAGAAAATGCAAGCCTTATAACACCTGTGCCGATAGGTTGGGTTTCGGTTATCTGCGTCGCGGATTCAACCTGCGATCCGCTTTCGGTATCCGAGCATGACGCAAGAGAAAAGCAAACCGCAAGGATCAGAAAAACAGCAACTGCTCTTTTCAAAAACGCACACCCTCTCCGCCGACTAAACGGCACTTTACAAACTTATCTAATTTATTTTAACACATTGCTTTATGAATTTCAATCAATATTTATAAATTTAAGCGAATAGTTTTAAACGGTTATAAATGCGCTGAGAGCTAAAAGCAGGATACCGAGCGCGATTCGATAGTAACCGAAGCACTTGAAATTATGTTTTTTAACAAAGTTCATAAGGAAGCTGATCGTGAACATGGAAACGACAAATGCAACGATCATGCCGAAAAGCAGAATGCTCCATTCAAATCCGCTGAGAGCATTTCCCTCAGCGAGGAACTTGACGGCTTTTAGCCCGCTTGCGCCGAACATAACCGGAATACCGAGCAGGAATGAAAACTCCGCCGCGGCAGTTCTCGAACAGCAAAGGATTATTGCGCCGAGAATCGTGGATCCCGAACGCGATGTTCCGGGAACCAGCGACAGCACCTGAAAACAGCCTATAAGGGCCGCTGTTTTAAAGTCGATATCATTAACATGTTTAATGCGGGGCTTTTTGCCTTTTCGCCAATTCTCAACAATAATAAACAGCACACCGTAGATAATAAGCGTTGTAGCTACAGTGAACTCATTATAGAGATGTTTATCCATCCAATCATCAAACGGCAGGCCGATTATAATTGCAGGCAGGCAAGCAACAAGGATCTTGAGCCAAAGAATGATCTTATCCATGTAGCAATACTTTGTTGCAAACTCGGTGAGCGATGTTTTGGATTTATAACTATACGTATCGAGGTGCTTTGAAGTGTGGAACGGCCAGATCTTTTTCCAGAAGATGACCACAACAGCGAGGATCGCGCCGAGCTGGATAACAACACGGAACATCTCAAGAAACGCATCGCTGAAAGAAGGCTTTGTGAAACTTTCAAAGATGATAAGATGGCCTGTGCTGCTGATAGGCAGCCACTCGGTTATACCCTCGATAATACCGTAAAACAGCGTCCAAATGAAATCTAAAATATATTGCATTTTGCTCCTCCTATAGCTGCCAGTCTATCGGTTCTCTGCCGTGGCTGACAAGAAAATCATTGGTTTTGGAAAAATGTTTGCAACCGAAAAAGCCGTTGTATGCCGATAGCGGGCTCGGATGCGCCGCCTGAAGCACCAAATGACGGGGATTTGTTATAAACGCCGCTTTTTTTCTTGCAGGCGATCCCCACAGCAAAAACACGATCGGCTTATCGGAATCGTTGAGCAGTTCAATGATACGATCGGTCAGCTTTTCCCAGCCCATTCCGCGATGCGAATTTGCAATGCCTGCGCGAACCGTGAGCGATGTGTTAAGAAGCAGCACACCTTGTTTTGCCCATTTGGTGAGATCGCCGCAACCGAGCGGCTGATCAATGCCTAGGTCTTCATGCTGTTCTTTGTAGATATTTATGAGCGACGGAGGCGGCTTAATACCCTGCTTTACCGAAAAGCACAGTCCATGTGCCTGTCCCTCTCCGTGATACGGATCCTGACCGAGTATAACTGCCTTTACATCTTTATAATCTGTAAGTTTCAGCGCATTGAAAATATCATACATCGACGGATATATAGTTCTTGTTGAATATTCCAGCTTTAAAAATCCGCGCAGTTTCTGATAATATTCGCTTTCAAACTGGTCCTTCAAAAGCTCGTCCCACTCATTGCCTATATTGATCATACTCAGATTCTCCCACTGCTTGAAGGTGCAAATTTTTCGAAGCACTTCTTTGTCATATCATCCTTCGAGGTTATCGGAGATATTGTCATCTTATAAGTGAATCTCTTCGGTATCTCATACTTTTCATCGAGTGCGGGGCCGCACGAATCAGAGCCCACTCCGCGCTGCATATAGTCGGCGCAGACGACTGTCTTTTCCGATGATTCAAGTTCATAAGAGTGCTTTGCTGCCGCAAGCTCGTCCCACGAATACGGCAGAGCCTGAAAATCAAAGCCGTTAGTGAATGAGAAATGCAGACCTACGCCGGATGACGATTTGACTGCCGCCCAATATGTGTTGTGGCGGTTGCCTGTTTCCTGAGGACGGATATAGTCATACATCATGCGGCGCACACTTGATCTGAACAGGCCTGTGTGTGATGCAAGGCATTTATCGATATAGCTTTCCCCAGGACCGAGCCCGAAATACTCAACGGTTGAGAAATTCTGCGGCATAACAAGCATAAGTCCGAATCTCGGCAGGCTCGGAGCATGCTGAGCGACATCGACAGCCGAAACATTTTCGATAACACCGTCTGCTCTGACAGTCCACTTAGTGTCGATTGTCAGGATCGGTCTTCTTCCGCGCGAGCACATAGCCGATCTGCACAGAATATAAACACAACCGTTTGCTTTTTCAATCGAGCAGTCATAAACCCGAGTGTACGCCTGATCATATTTCTGACAGAACCAGTCGCGCTTGATGTTTACATCGTTATCGGTGGGAGCACGCATAATATTATACTTCATAGGCTCGGTTATGATAGAACTGCCGTTGACCGAAAGCTCGTCAAAACAGCCGCGAAGCTTATTGAATGTATATTTAAAGCCGCTGCCGATAACTCTTATCAGCTTTTCGTCCTGACGATAGCTGATTTCTTTGCCTGAAAGATCTATATAATCAAATTCGTTTTCCGCATTGATACGAAATTCAGCGAATGCGACTTCATGGCCCGCATCTGCATAAGCAGTGTCGGAAGCGAGTGTGAAATAAATTCTCACAAAGCTAATGCCGGAAAATTTATCGCTTTTATAATTGAGCCTTATCCTTTCAACTCGGTGAGGCGGAAGCGCAAGCGAGCCGAGTGTTCCCGAATCGACGACTTTGCCGTTTTGAGTTATTTCCCAATGGCAATCGAATCTTGAAAGGAAAATGAAATCAAATTTATTTGTTATCTCAAATTGACCTTTCTGAGCATCGATCTCTTTTATTCCGATAGGCTGAAGCACATGCTTGACCTCGGCCAAAGCCGGGGTGGCCGTTCTGTCGGGATTGACCATGCCGTCAACGCAGAAGTTGCCGTCATTCTGGTCGGAGTCGCCGTAATCACCACCGTAACCGTATTTAACTCTGCCGTCGGGAGTTTTGCCGAGCGAGAACGAATGGTTGCACCATTCCCAAACAAAGGCGCCCACGAACCTATCGTCGCTTTCGATCACATCCCAATAATCTTTCAGGTCACCCGGACCGTTGCCCATTGAGTGACAGTATTCACAAAGCACAAGCGGTTTGTCGCAGCGGCTGTCGGCAAGATAGTCCTTGCAAAGCTGTATTGTCGGGTACATTTTGCTGACGACATCAAGCCCTGTATCATCGAAAAGACTGCTATCGTCATAATAAGCGCCCTCGTAGTGAATAGGTCTTGTATTATCAATCTTGCGAATAGCTTTAATAGCATCTCTCATGCAGCAGCCGAATCCGGATTCGTTTCCGAGTGACCACATAATCACGCACGGGCGGTTTTTATCGCGCTCAACAAGAAGTTTCGCACGATCGCACACCGCTTTACTCCAAGACGGATCATCGATAAGCTCTGAAAAATATTTATAATCTCCGCCGAACGCCTCGGGCACGCCATGGCATTCCATATCGGCTTCATCGATAACATAGAACCCGAAACGATCGCACATCTGCATAAAACGAGGATCATTCGGATAATGAGAGGTGCGAATAGCGTTTATATTATTTGATTTCATAAGCATAAGATCTCTTAGCATCTGCTTTTCGGTGCAGGCATAGCCTGTATCGGGATAAGAATCATGGCGATTTACACCGCGAAGCTTTATCGCTCTTCCGTTGAGCTTCAAGACGCTGTTTTCGATCTTCAGGTCTTTAAGACCGACTTTTTCGCAGATAATCTCATCGTTATAGCTGATGATCAGCGTATAGAGATCCGGCAATTCCGCCGACCAGAGCAACGGGTCGCTGATATCAATATGAGCTTGTCCGTTTTGTTCGGGAGACACTGTTTCAACTGTCATCCCCTTGGGATCCATAAGCGTTATCACAGCATCCTCAGGTGTCGGGGCGGAAACGGAAATATCGATCCATGCGCTTCTGTATGTTCTTTCAACACCTGTGCGGACAGTATAGTCCTTCAAATGTCCGTTCGGTCTTGTCAGCATATAAACATCTCTGAATATACCCGAAAGGCGGAATTTATCCTGATCCTCGAGATATGTGCCGTCGCACCATTTGAGGACGATCACTGTGATTCTGTTCACGCCATCTTTAACAAAATCGGTAACATCAAACTCACTCATTGCGTGGGATACCTGACTGTATCCGACAAATTCGCCGTTGATATAGAGATAAAAACAGCTGTCTACGCCCTCGAAAACAATATACTTTCTGTTTGATCCATCATCATTCACAGTGAACTCGCGCGAATAAACTCCGCACGGATTTTCGAGCGGAACATAAGGCGGATCATAAGGAATAGGATACTGAAAATTTGTGTACTGCGCGTTATCATAGCCGTAAAGCTGCCAGTTGGACGGCACGGGCAAAGTGCTGTCGGCAGGAGAAAGAGGAGCTTTCGGAATATCTTCGGGAATATCATAAACGCTGCCGAAATATTTAAAACTCCAAAGACCCGACAACAACTTGAAACGCTTCGATTGAGTTCTGTCGCCCGACAGGGCCGCCGACTCGGACTTGAACGGTATGTAATAAGACCTCGGCTCGCAGCAATTTACATGGAGCGTTTGCGCATCCTCATAATATTTCTCAAGCTTCATTGATTTCCCTCCGTCTTTATAATTTGCCGTTGTAAACATAGTTTAACTGGCCGATTATTTTTCCGTCTTTAATATAAACTCTCGGAACCCTTTTGCCGACAACACAGACTGTTTCATAATTTATTGTTCCGCACAGGGCTGAAAATTCTTCGATCGACAGCCCTTTCTCGCCGAAAAGCACTACCTGAGTTCCGCTGCGGACATCATCTATCCCGCTGACATCAACGATCATCTGATCCATGCAGACTCTGCCGACAATCGGAGCTTTTTGACCGTGGATCAAAACATAGCCGTGATTCGACAGGTTTCTCGGATATCCGTCAGCATAGCCGACAGGGATAGTTGCAACTTTCATTTCGTGTTCCGCAGTGAATGTTCTGCCATAGCTTACGCAGTCGCCCTTTTCAATGGTTTTTACCATTGACACAACCGATTTAAGCTTCATTGCAGGCAGAAGATCCGCAACTCCTTCAAAATCAGGCGACGGTGCCATACCGTACATAATTATACCGGGGCGGACAGCGTCCATATGATAATCGGGGTCGCCGAGCGTTGCAGCGGAATTGCAGCAATGCTTTATTTTGAAAGTGATACCGATTTTTCTAAGCTTTTCAAGTATATCGCAGAAAAGCCCATACTGTTCTCTTGTGAACTCACCGGTTTTATCGCCGTCCTTATCGGACGAAGCAAAATGCATAAAAGCACCCTCGGGAATAATACCCTGAAGCGAGCAAACATCACGAATTTCGCGAACAGCAGTATCGTCGCCGCGATTCCTGTGGACAAAACCGATCCTGCCCATACCGGTATCGATCTTGATATGGACGCGGACTTTAACGCCTGCATGAGCCGCCTCTTTTGAAAGCGAATGAGCGTACTCGGAATTGAACAACGCTTGCGTTATCGAATTATCAGCAAGCGCTTTTGCAAGCTGAGGCGGAGTGTAGCCAAGGATCAAAATATCCTTTTTAATGCCGAGGGTGCGAAGCTGCATTGCCTCTTCGATATTCGAAACGGCAAACCCGTCGACCCCGAATTTCTCCATTTCGGGAACAACATACTTAACTCCGTGACCATAGGCATCCGCCTTGACGATCGCATAATATTTCACCTTATCGCCTATTGCATTGCGGATAACTTTATAGTTGTGATGCAAACGGTCAATATCTATTTCAGCCCATGTTCTAGGCAGGTATTCCATCATAAACCACTTCTTCTTAATTGATATATTTATTATATATTGCGAGCTGTTCTAAGTCAATACAAAACAATCAGTTTTTAGCTTTGCGATTCTTACAGATAGTTTTCACAATAAAGTATGCGGCAACGGCACACGCTGTTCCGACAAGAGCGCCTGCGATCACATCGGAAAGCCAGTGCACACACAAATACACTCTCGAAAAACCTACCAAAGCGGCAAGTGCAAAAGCTGCTGAACCGAGCTTTTTATTTTGAGAGAAGATAGCCGCTGCCGCCGCAAACGATATAGCTGTATGACCGGACGGGAACGAATAGTCGGTCGGCATAAAGATCAGCGCGGAATTCCAAAACGAAGCATTCGGTCTTGCTCTGGCGACAAGTTTTTTTATAACAAGATTACAAAGGATGAAGTCCATAGACATGGACACGGCGCAAACAAATCCAATCTTCCTTGAACGGCGTATAAACAGAAAAACAAGCGCACATATAATCCAAAAGATACCCGCCTCTCCAAGCAGTGTGGCATACGGCATTGTAGCGTCTAAAAAGCCGCATTTCATTGTGCCTGACATAAACTCCACAACCGCTCTGTCAACGCTTGCTATCAAATCCATTCGCATCTCTCCACTAATAAAATCAACAATATAATAATATCAAAAAAAGAGCCGAAAGTCAATGCTTTCGGCTCTTTACTGAAAACGAATTATTCTTCTGCTTCAGCGGGGGCAGCGTCGTCTGTGGAATACATAACTGCTCCGTCCTCTGCGTCGGAAGTGTCTTCGACTTCTTCTTTGTCGGCAACTGTTTCATTCTCGATGAGAGCGCGGATGGAGAGGCTTACTCTCTTTGCGTCATAATCGATCTTTGTGATCTTAGCCTGAACTTCGTCGCCTACTTTGAGAACATCCTGCGGCTTCTCAATTCTGCGGTCTGCGATCTGCGAAATGTGGATAAGGCCGTCAATACCGGGGATCACACTTGCGAATGCACCGTAAGTTGTGAGACTTACGACCTTAACATTGACAACATCACCCTCGTTGTACTTAGCTTTGAGCAGCTCCCACGGATTGTCCTCAGCACGCTTAAAGCCGAGCGAGATCTTTTTCTTCTCAGTGTCGATATCCTTGACATAAACCTCGACTGTATCACCGACTTTTACAACCTCGGACGGATGCTTGATCTTACTCCAGGAAAGCTCTGTGATATGGATCATGCCGTCAACGCCTCCGATATCAACGAATGCGCCGTAGGATGTGAGTGATTTGACAACGCCGGTGAACTTATCGCCGACTTTGATAGAGCTCCAGATCTTTTCCTGAGCTGCTTCGCGCTGCTCGCGAAGAACTGTGCGGATAGAACCGATAACGCTTCTGCCGCGGCGAACATCGATAACCTTGAACTGAACTTCTTTGCCTACGAGATCTTCAAGCGAATCTTTTCTCGAAAGAGTTGCATGAGAAGCGGGGATAAACACTCTCACACCGTTCGAGATAACGGTGAGACCGCCCTTTACCACTGCGGTAACTTCGCCTGTAAGGATCTTGTCACTGTCTTTCGCTTCGAGGATCTCTCTCATACCCGCTGCAGCGTCATAACGGCGTTTAGAAAGAGTGATGATACCCTCTACATCGTTAGTCTTCATAATGATAAGGTTGAGCTGGTCGCCGACCTTAACAAGTTCCTCAGGGCTCTTGGATGTGTCGTTTGAGAGCTCGGACGCCGGAACGATACCGGTCTGCTTTCTGCCGATATCCACCTGAACCTCTGTCGGTCCGACAGCGATAACTGTTCCAACAACCTGCTTATCGTGATTCATATTGTTAAGAGATACTTCAAGTGCCTCTTCAAAGCTCATATTATCATCGATGGCTTTCACGGTTTCCTCCGTTTTAGTATTTTCCTGTTCGATTGCTGTGTTTTCCAAAATTTCCGTCATAGTGTTTAAAACCTCCTTAATTATAACAGCAGGCGTAGAAGCGCCTGCGGTCACTCCAACCGTGCGGATCGCGTTGAACATACCGCGATCCAATTCTGATGCATTTTCGATGAAGACTGCTTTTGTGTTTCGGCTGCATATCTCAAACAGCTTATTTGTGTTTGAGCTGTGCCTTCCGCCGATGACGATCATGAGATCGCACTCTTTTGAAAGCTTTTCGGATTCTTTCTGTCTTTCATCGGTTGCAACACATATTGTACCAAATATTTTGGCGTTTGTACAGTGTTTTTTTAATAAAAAATAAATTTTTTCCCACGATCTCTTATTAAAAGTCGTCTGAGCAACCGCACAGATCGGTTTTTCTGCCAGATCCTCTCTGTTTTCGAGCAAAAGTTCGAGCTCATTTTCACTCTCGATACAGATAACTTCGCCCTTTGCATAGCTCATTATTCCTATGACTTCCGCATGGCTTTTATCTCCTGCAATAATAAGCGTAGTGTTTTCATCCGTGTTCTCATCGACAATGCGATGGATTTTTGAAACAAACGGGCAAGTTGCATCTTCGCAGGCGATCCCATTTTTTCGTATCTGCGCCATTGTTTGTTTTGTCGCTCCGTGCGAACGGATCACAAGTGTGTCTCCCGATTTGACATCTTCGGGGCGATTGACGACCGAAACGCCGCGATTTTCAAAATCATCTACTATCTGAGGATTATGAATTATCTGACCGAGCGTGCTGACACTCTTGCCTTCATCCAAAAGACTGCAAACCATTTTGACAGCTCTGTCCACACCGAAGCAGAATCCGGCGTGCTTTGCCACCGATATCTTGATCATATTGTCTCCCAAAGCTCCACGACCCTGTTCATAATATAATCAGCTGTTTTCTGAAGATCATCTTTAGAAGCGGAGTTTTTGATCTTTTCGTAGCTTATCGGCTCGCCGACCGTCATGCGGATACGCTTAAACGGACGCAATTTTCCATTGCACTTAACAGCCGCCGGAACAACATCGCATTTGCACATATGTGCAATATATGCCACTCCCGTTTTGGCTTTGCCCGGAATACCGTCCTTCGAGCGGGTCCCCTCGGGATAAAGACCTAAAATATCGCCGTTTTTCACAATGCGGATCGCCTTTTTGATAGCGCCGATATCTCTTTTCCCTCTGTCGATACCGAACACATCGACTTTTCGCAAAAACCAGCCGAGAAGCTTGTTGTTAAACAGCTCTTTTTTTGCCATAAAGCACAGTCTTCTGCGGATAACGATTATCCACAAAACAGGATCGAAATTTGAGATATGATTGGAGCAGAAGATAACTCCTCTGTCCTTCGGGATGTTTTCAAGTCCGTCCACAGAATACCAAAAGACAAGACGATATATAGGATAAAGAATTATTTTTAAAACAAGCAAAAACTTATTCATGCGTTTTACCGGGCTATCCTTTCGGTTATAATTTTTTCGATAAGTGCGATAGACTCATCCAGTGTCAGATCGCTCGTATCTGCAAGCACAGCGTCATCCGCCTGCTTAAGCGGCGCAATATCGCGATGGCTGTCGGCATAATCACGTTTTTTTATATCGTCCAAAACAGTATTGTATTCGACACTTTCGCCTTTTTCCAACAGCTCTTTATATCGCCTGTCGGCTCTTCTTTCGGCAGATGCGGTAAGAAATATCTTAACATCCGCGTCCGGCAAAACAACTGTTCCGATGTCTCTGCCGTCCATAACAGAGTCGTGGCTGTCGGCAAGAGTGCGCTGAAGCGAAAACAAAAACTCACGCACAGCGGGAACTGCGGAGACCGCGCTCGCCGCTTTGGACACTGCAGGTGTTCGAATATCGTCGCTCACATCTTCTCCGTTTACAAACACCCTCTGTTCGCCGTCCTTAAAGCCGATATCAACGGTCAGCCGAGGCAAGACCGATTCGATCTGCTTCGGGTCGGAAAGGTCGGCGCCCCGGTTCATCGCATACAGTCCAACCGAACGGTAAAGCGCACCTGTATCAATATAGATATATCCCATTTTTGCGGCAACTGTGCGCGCAATGGTGCTTTTTCCTGCTCCTGCAGGTCCGTCAATCGCTATTTTGATCATATTGTCCCCCATGTTTTACGCATAGCTTCCTGCAGCATAGCCTGTGGAAAATGCGATCTGAAGATTAAATCCGCCGGTGTATGCATCGACATCGATAAGCTCGCCGGCAAAAAATATATTCTTTTTGATTTTTGAGCGCATTGTTTTCGGTTCGATTTCCTTAACGCTGACTCCGCCCGAAGTCACGACAGCTTCAGCGATCGGTCTAAAGCCCGATATTGTCAGCGGAAGATCCTTTATTATCTTACACAGTCCAAGCCGCTGTTCTTTTGTGATCTGGTTTGTTTTTGTTTCGGAAGCGATACCCGACAAACTAACTATCACTGGGATCATCTTTTGCGGCAAAAGCTCATTAAGTGCATTTGAAAACTGCTTATTCGAGTTTTTGGACAGATCTTTTATAAGCCTGCGGTCAAGTGCCTGCTCGTCGAGCGCGGGCTTCAGATCAATATGAACCGAATATCTGCCGTCTGACATGTTTTTAAGATGAGCACTCATGCTGAGAATCGTCGGCCCTGTTACGCCGAAATGTGTGAACATCAATTCGCCGAAATCATCATAAACCGTTTTACCGCTTTGATTGTCAACAGCGCGAACCGCAACATTTCTGAGGCTCAGCCCCTGCATTTTTGCGGCATAGCCCTCTCGCACGGTAAGCGGAACAAGCGAGGGAGAAAGCGGTGTTACGGTGTGTCCGAGCTCTTTTGCAAAACGATATCCGTCCCCTGTTGAGCCCGTTGACGGATACGAGACGCCGCCTGTTGCAATAACGGCAGACTCGGTTTTAACAACGCCGCCGTCTTTCAATGTGACAACGCAGCCGTCATCATCGCTTTCAACTTTCTGTGCTTCTGCGCAGAATATTTTAACGCCTGCTTTTCTTGCATAGTTCACAAGCGCATCGACGATATCGACAGCCTTGTCGGACTGCGGAAAGACCCTCCTGCCGCGCTCGACCTTGGTTTTAACGCCCTGTTTTTCAACAAGAGCTATAATATCATTGGGTGTGAATTCCGAAAAGGCACTGTATAAAAATCTGCCGTTTTTCGGGGTGGAAGCGATAAGCTGTTGAAGGTCGCTTTGATTTGTGAGATTACACCTGCCCTTGCCTGTTATCATAACTTTTCTGGCACAGCGTTCGTTTTTCTCGATCAAAATAACTTTTCTGCCTCTTAAAGCGGCTGTTCCGGCACATATCAAGCCTGCCGCGCCGCCGCCGATAACAGCGACATCGGCATAATATTCGTTCATCAAAGCACCACGCTTTCGCTCTAAAAAGTCAATATATCTATTTTACTTCCGAAAAGCCGAAATGTCAATCTGTCTTTTCGGCGTGGGTCTGCTTTTTTGACTTTTTGGTGAGAATAAACAATGTCGTTCCGCTGATGATAATTAAAGCCCCGACAATGATGATTATAAGAGGAAAGTTTATTTCATCGATATGTGCGCTGACGCTCGCGGAATACGGATTTTTCATGTTTTGTGCCGAATATATTGCAAGAAGAGCCTGCTCGCAAGACATCGGATCGGCATCCCCGCCCTTTTCATGCGAAAAACCGATACCTGCATTATAAAAATCATAAAGAGCCTGCAATGCAGAACGGGATTTCACAAACCGCTCGTCGGTCTGTTCGACTCCGGCAGACGACAGAGCGATAACGACCTGTGCGGTACTTTCGCAATTTTCGGTTTGATACAGTGAAAAGCTGCCGTTTTCATTTTGAATAGACGACAGATATGACAATGCATTCTCGGATGCGGATCTCGCCTTATCATCATCAACACATGACAGCGCGGTTACAGCCATTGCGGTGAGATCACATTCGGATTTTCCGCCTTTTTCAAGCGGAAAGCCGCCGTCTGAATTTTGCCAATCTACAAGCATATCGGAAAGCGATGAAACTGTATTTTTATATTCATCGGATATATTCATTCTGCAAGCGGCGATGAGCGAGAAAATAATGCCGTTTACGCCCGTTGTTTCCGGTTTATCGCTGTCAAAGCACGCTTTAAGCGTGTCCTCCGGGGCATCGAGCCCGAGCGCATTGGCGTTTATGATGATACGCGCCGCAGCGGTCGGAGTTGACGGCTTTTCCTCGATTACCGAGTTTTTCATATCGCTCGGTATCGCCTGTGTGTACAGAGCAAGCGTCAGCGGTGTGAACGAGCTCGGGTCGTTTTTGATAACTCTGAGCGACTCCGCTATCATATCCTGATCTGCTGCCGCTGACCGGTCTGTCTCGTTTTCGGCTGAAACCGATTTGGCTGCGGCTCTTGCCGGCTTTGCCGACTTTGCGGACTTCTTTTCGGTTGTTTTTTCAGCTGGTTTTTTTGTTGTCGTAGACGCGGTTGTTTCTTGTTTTGCCGTCACCTGCTGAATGGCAACCGCCGATGGGCGGCTTTCGTTCTGCCTCGGCACAGTGGTCGCGTTCAATTTAGCAGAGGTTTCAGCGGGAGCTGTTTCTTCATCGATAACATACACCCAACGGACGCTGTCGCCGTTTTTAAGGCGGTATCTTCCTGCGGGGATACTCGGGAACTCATCGTTCACATAATATGTCCAGCCGCTTTTTTTGCCGTGTCCGAACTCGGCATAGCTGCCTATTGCGGAAACATAAGTTGATGTGCCTTTGATACTCAGACCTGTTTTTTTCAGCGCATCATAAACCGTGGCACCTTCCGAAAGCTCAATCGATGTTTTCGGGAAAAGATAACTGTTTGCAACCTGTTCGTAAACGCAAACAGAGACCGTCATCGTTTGATCTGCGCTGACGGTCGCCGTACATGATATTATGATGATTATCGCTGTTATGAGCGATGTAAGTCGTTTCATTTATCCTATCAACTTTCTTATATGTTTTCTGAACTTCGCAAAATAGAGCCACACAAGGCGGCTTACAGCTATATCGTAAACAACAAAAACTATATCGTATGCCGCAAGCATTATAAGCGATGTGTATTTTCCGAAGTCCCCGAGCGATTCAACATCAATGCCGAAAACAAAAATCGATGAAAAATATGCCGCTGCGAACCCTGCGGTTGCACAAACGAGCTTCACAGCCCACTGAAGCGGCTTGTTTTTTATAAGCTCGATCAGCGATTTTGCTATCGGATACCAGCCGAAAATAAATATGTAAAACACCGTTGCTTCTTTTTCGCATATAAAAAAGCTCAACAGCGACACGATCGCATAAACGGCAACAGCGTGTTTTCTGCTCGCTTCTATAACTATCGGAACAGTGACACACCCTGCAATGGCAGGCAACGCATAGGTCAAATATGGGAAATACGCCGCAAGCATTATGATCAGCGCAAGTGCGGCAAGAATACCGCAAAATGCTGTCTTAACTGTGTTTTTCATATCAGCAGCAGCGGATAAGGTCGCCGCCCATACACTCGCAGCAGCAGTCGGCACAAATGAGTCCCTGGCAGACATCGCACGCGGAGCAGCCGCCGGAAGAGCCGTTTTGATAGCCGCCGTAGCTGTTGTAACCGCCGAAAGTGCCGTTTCTCTGGTTGTTCAGACGATTGAGCATAGCACGGTATTCCATATTTGACGGTTCCATGCGGCAAGCGGTTGAAAATGAGGTATATGCATCGTCAAACCAGCCGCGCTTATAAAGCACAGTTCCGTTTAAAAAATACCACTCGGCTGTTCTGCGATTGAGCGTTACACCATCAAGCAATTCCCTGGCCTGCTCAAGTTTATTTTCGTTGATCATACGGCGAATGTCTGCAAATTCGCTTGTACCCGAAGAATACGAATATCCGCCAGCACTGTTATTTTTGCCCTTGCGCTCGGCAACGATAGCGTCATAAGCTTCGTTTATCTCCTTCATCTTGCTCTCGGCAAGATCCGACAAAGGATTATTGGCATAGTTATCGGGATGATACTTGCGCGCAAGCTCCTTATATGCCTGTTTTATCTGTTCATCGGTCGCATTTCTGCTGACTCCGAGGACCTGATACGGATCATTCATTATTCTTTTCCTCCACGGCGATTTTATCGCCTTTGATGATTTTTTCGAGAGTTTTAGGCAATCCGAGATAAATCACATTACCGAGTATGCTCTTATATCTATTTATATTCAGCAGCTCAAATGATGCTGCAAGTTCGGTTATGCAAACATTGATAAGATATTTCGCCTGTTGTTTTGCATCGTGTTCTTCATTTTTGTCATCATATAATCCGAATTTAACGGCTATCGGATTATATCCTTTCAAGCGAATATCATCGGGCAGATCGTCAAGCGCATCGAGAAGATAGACTGTTTTCCCGGCGCAATATCCTATTCTGCCCATAATTCGTTTTGTCGGTTCATCACAGTTATATGAAAAGATCTTTTCAAGGAAAATCGCCGTCGGTTCGGCAGCAAGGTCAAGATCGCCGCTTTTTGCCTGCTCGACTTTTCGCTGAGCGTTCATCATTTCGCGGCAGGCTTCATCGACCTGCGGATAAAGCTTCATAGCTTTTTTTCGGTGTCGGGAATAAAACAACCGCAAAACACGGTAAACCGTTCGTTTGAAAAAGCCGCTGTCTTCAATATTATCAACAATTTTGTAATACGCCGAGCAGACAAGACACGCCGCTACATATTCGAGCGCTTCGCTTTCGCGGTCGAGCCGCATACACTTTTTCAGCGGATTGTATCTGCAGCGCATTTTTCGATAACCGCAGCACTCGGGCTCAAGCGACAGCATAAGCATAAGAAGAAATGTGAAGTCATAGGAAAGCGAAGATTGGGCAAGCGCACCGTATCTTTTGCCGAGCTTACGGCAAAGCGAGCAATACACCGCTTTATATGTGTCGAATTCGCAAATTTTCATCTCGGGCTTGTACGCTCTGACATATCCGAACAACAGTTTTCCCTCCCCACTTGCTTTTATGATACACTAAAGCCGGCTCTTAATATTTAACAAGTTGTAAATTTTGAGCGAAAAAGCGATATTCGGTGAAATTATTGCTCGCAAAACACATGCATAATCTTTTATTTTTTATATTTTTGTGCTATACTTATAGAGTAATTATTGTGTATCGGAGATATTATAAAGTGGATAAATTCATGCTTGTTTCAAAATATTCACCGACAGGCGATCAGCCTGAGGCGATAGACAAGATAACGAAAAGTATTTTAGACGGCAACCGCGAGCAGGTTTTGCTCGGCGTTACAGGTTCGGGCAAAACATTCACAATGGCGAATGTTATCGCAAATGTGAACCGTCCGACGCTTGTGCTGGCACACAACAAAACGCTTGCTGCTCAGCTTTGCTCGGAATTCAAGGAGTTTTTCCCGGAAAACGCCGTTGAATACTTTGTTTCATATTACGACTATTATCAGCCGGAGGCGTATATCCCAAACACCGACACTTATATTGAAAAGGATTCGGCGATAAATGACGAGATAGACAAGCTTCGCCATTCAGCAACAAGCGCGTTGTTTGAACGCAGAGATGTTATAATCGTCGCTTCGGTTTCGTGCATTTATTCGCTTGGTGCTCCTGTCGACTATAAAAGCATGGTTATTTCACTGCGGCCGGGAATGAAGATAGAAAGAGATGCGCTCATCCGCCGTCTTGTTGATCTTCAATACGAACGGAATGACATAAACTTTGTGAGAAACAAATTCAGAGTCAGAGGCGATGTCGTTGAGATATTCCCTGCGAGCAACAGCGAAAATGCGATAAGAGTTGATTTTTTCGACGACGAGATCGACAGTATCAGTGAGATAAAGGTGCTGACAGGCGAACTGATAAGCCGTCTTTCACATGTTGCTATATATCCTGCTTCGCACTATATCGTGCCGCGAGAGAAGATGGTCGACGCTGTTAAAGAGATCGAGCGTGAAATGGAGGAACGGGTCAAATACTTCACCGATCACAACCAGCTTATCGAAGCGCAGAGGATCCGTCAGCGAACTGAATACGATATGGAAATGCTGCTCGAAATAGGTATGTGCAAAGGCATTGAAAACTATTCGCGTGTTCTTTCGGGCAGACCCGCCGGCAGCACACCGTACACCCTGCTCGACTATTTTCCCGACGATTGGCTTTTAATGGTCGATGAATCTCATGTTACACTGCCGCAGGTGCGCGGAATGTTCGGCGGCGACAGAGCGAGAAAGAAAAATCTTATTGATTTCGGATTCAGACTTCCATCGGCTTATGATAACCGTCCGCTGAATTACGATGAATTTTACAATCATATCAATCAGGCGCTTTTTGTCAGCGCGACGCCGGGAGAAACAGAACGGAAAAAAGCGGCGGTTATTGCAGAGCAGATAATCCGTCCGACAGGTCTGCTCGATCCGGAGGTCACAGTCAAGCCGACGCAGGGGCAGATAGACGATCTTGTGAGCTGTATAAACAGCTGTGTAGAGCGTCATGAACGCGTGCTTGTCACAACGCTCACAAAGAAAATGGCCGAAGATCTGACCGATTATCTCACAGGGCTCGGAATAAAAGTTCGGTATATGCATCATGATATAGACACGATCGAGCGAATGGAGATAATTCGCGATCTCAGACTCGGCGAATTCGATGTTTTGGTCGGTATCAACCTTTTGAGAGAGGGGCTTGATATTCCCGAGGTTTCACTTGTTGCGATACTTGACGCCGATAAAGAAGGCTTTTTGCGTTCGGAAACCTCGCTCGTTCAGACGATCGGGCGAGCCGCAAGAAACGCAAACGGACAAGTTATCATGTATGCCGATCAAGTCACCGATTCAATGGAAAGAGCCATTGCGGAAACACAGCGCCGCCGAGAAATTCAACAGCGCTATAACGAGCAGCATGGTATTGTGCCTAAGACGATCATAAAAGATGTTCGAGAGGTTTTGGAAATATCATCGAAGGCCTCTAAGAAGGGCGACGGAAAGCTGAGCAAAGCGCAGCGTGAAGAACTGATCAAAACTCTGACAGCAGAGATGAAGAATGCGGCGCGTATGCTTGAATTCGAGCACGCCGCATACCTCAGAGACCGTATAAACAAGCTGAAAAACGATAAGAAAGGCGGATAAGCTTCCAAATGAGCAAGGACAAAATAGAAATAAGAGGCGCAAGAGAAAACAATCTTAAAGATATTGATGTTGATATACCGCGCGACAAGCTGGTCGTTTTCACAGGTCTTTCAGGTTCGGGAAAGTCGTCGCTTGCGTTTGACACACTTTATGCCGAGGGTCAGCGCAGATATGTAGAATCGCTTTCATCGTATGCGAGAATGTTTCTCGGACAGATGGAAAAACCCGATGTTGACAGCATTGACGGGCTCTCTCCCGCTATTTCGATAGATCAGAAAACGACTTCCAAAAACCCGAGATCGACTGTGGGAACTGTGACGGAGATCTATGATTATCTTCGCTTGCTTTATGCAAGAATAGGTATTCCTCACTGCCCTGTTTGCGGCAGAGAGATAAAACAGCAGACGATCGATCAGATTGTCGATAAGGTTTTGGAGCTGCCCGAACAGACAAAGATACAGGTGCTGGCTCCTATGGTTCGGGGCAGAAAAGGCGAGCACAAAAAAGTGTTTGAACAGGCTAAAAAGTCGGGATATGTCCGAGTCAGAGCCGATGGAAATATGTATGATCTCACCGAGAATATCGAACTCGAAAAGAATAAAAAGCACAATATTGAGATCGTTGTGGACAGGCTTAAAATCAGAGAGGATATCAGGTCAAGACTTGCCGATTCATGTGAGATATGCTGTTCGATTTCGGGCGGTCTTGTTGTTATTGATGTTGACGGAAAGGACGATCTGACATTTTCGCAAAACTATGCCTGTCCTGAACACGGAGTGGGAGTTGAAGATCTTGAACCGAGAATGTTCTCGTTCAATAACCCGCAGGGAGCCTGCCCCGAATGTACGGGACTCGGCAAGTTTATGCGGATAGATCCCGAAAGGATAGTTCCCGATGACAGCCTTTCGGTTATACAAGGTGCAATCTATGCGCCGGGCTGGAACACCTTAACCGGCAATTCCATTGCGCTGATGTATTACAACGGATTGGCTGAGCACTACGGCTTTTCGCTTGATACGCCGTTTAAAGATCTCCCCGAAAAGGCAAAAAGGGCTTTACTCTACGGCACAGACGGCGAAAAGATCCGCCTTGATCGCAAGTTTGCCTATGGCGCAGGCGTTTACTATTCCGATTTTGAGGGCGTTGCGATAAATCTTGAACGCAGATATAACAACCCCGGCAGCGATTGGTCTAAAAACGAGATCGAATCTTTGATGACAGAAGTAAATTGCCCTTCATGCGGCGGTCAGCGCCTTTCTCCGACTGCGCTTGCTGTCACGGTCGGCGGTAAAAATATAATGCAGCTTTGCGATTTATCTGTTACAAAGGCACTTGAATTTATCAATTCATTAACATTGAGTGATCGTGAAAACATGATTGCGCGCGGCATTTTAAAGGAAATAAGAGAGAGACTCGGATTTTTAAACTCTGTCGGTCTTGCTTATCTGACGCTATCGCGCTCGTCAGGCACCCTCTCGGGCGGCGAAAGTCAGCGAATAAGACTTGCAACGCAGATCGGATCTTCACTGATGGGTGTACTTTATATTCTTGACGAGCCGAGCATCGGTCTGCATCAGAGGGACAATGATCTTTTGCTCGGAACGCTCAAAAGGCTGAGAGACATCGGAAACACGCTTGTTGTTGTTGAACACGATGAGGATACCATGCTTGAAGCCGATTATATCGTTGATATAGGCCCCGGAGCCGGTATACACGGCGGTGAAGTCGTTTGCGTCGGAACACCTCAGGATCTTATCAACTGCAGGGACAGTATAACGGGCGATTATCTCAGCGGCAGACGAATGATCGCTGTTCCGCCGAAAAGAAGAGCCGGAAACGGCAAGACTCTTACTGTTGTCGGTGCACAGGAAAACAATCTTAAAAACATCGATATTTCTTTTCCGCTCGGAAAATTCATTGCTGTGACAGGTGTTTCGGGTTCGGGTAAGTCCACCCTTGTTAATGAAATTCTTTATAAATCTCTTGCGAAAGAACTGAACCGCGCGAAATGCAAGCCTGGCAGACACAAAGGGATCAGGGGCATGGAAGCACTTGATAAGGTTATAAACATCGACCAATCCCCTATCGGGCGCACACCGAGATCAAATCCCGCGACTTACACCGGAGTTTTCAACGATATTCGCGAGCTTTATGCACAGACGGCTGAGGCAAAAATGCGCGGATACAGCCCGGGACGGTTTTCTTTTAATGTTCGCGGCGGCAGATGCGAAGCCTGCGAGGGCGACGGTATTATCAAAATCGAAATGCATTTTCTGCCCGATATTTATGTTCCCTGCGAAGTTTGCAAAGGCAAGAGATACAATCGCGAAACGCTTGAAGTTAAATATAAAGGCAAAAGCATCTACGATGTGCTTGAGATGACGGTCGAAGAGGGGCTCGGGTTCTTTGATAGTCTGCCTAGGATAAAACGCAAGCTTCAGACTCTTTACGATGTCGGCTTGGGTTATATCAAGATTGGTCAGAGTGCGACAACATTGTCCGGCGGTGAGGCTCAACGTGTTAAGCTTTCAACAGAGCTCTCCAAACGCGCTACCGGAAAAACGATTTATATTCTCGACGAGCCGACAACAGGACTGCACACTGCCGATGTTCACAGGCTTATAGATGTGCTTCAGTCGCTGGTGGATAAGGGTAACACCGTTGTTGTTATCGAACATAATCTTCATGTTATCAAATGTGCCGATTACGTTATCGATCTCGGCCCCGAGGGCGGAGATCAAGGCGGCACAATTGTTGCCGAGGGAACGCCGGAAGAAGTTGCAAAGTGCAAAAATTCATTTACAGGCAGATATCTTAAAAAGCTGCTTAAATAGCAAAAAACTCTGTGTCTTATTTTTCTTGACACAGAGTTTTCGTTTAAACAAACAATATGACAAATTGTGCGATCTTTACACAAAGATCACATAAACAGCATAATATTTCGATAAATGCAAAACAGCAAAAGCAAAGCAATTCCGATATACACTATCAGCTTCTGCCACAATGTAAACGGCACTGTGCCGCATCTGATATACCGGACAGCGCGGTATATCAGCACAGCGGCTAAAAACGGCAAAAAGCAAAACAGTACGGGATTGGCGTTAAATGCCGCAACGAAATCAAGCCTTACTGATGAAAAAATTATTCGCGTTATGCCGCATCCGGGGCAATAAAGCCCTGTGAGCTTATTGAAAAGGCACGGCAGGCCTCTGCCGAAAACTTTTATTACAATCAAATAAAACAAGCCGGTCAAAAGCAGAATTACTGCTTTGACCGACAACCGTTTTATTCTTTGCTTTGGATTACTGGACGGCAACATACTTGTTGATAGTGTCCTGAATAAGCGCATAAGCTACAATCGGAAGTCCGAAAATTCCGAGAACGAGAAACAAAGCACTGCTGCTCGACGGCGGAAGATCTCTCAAGGACTTTATGTAATCGCATTTTTCGCCCATCTTATAAAGCCAGTACCAGCCGTAGATACCGCAGGTGATGAATGTGAGAACAATAACAAGCCCGCCGGACGGTGCCGCCTGATCGTTGACTGCGACATTTATCTCATTATTGAGCATGATGACCCAATAAATACCGTAAATACCGCAGGTGATAATTGACAAAACAATACAAAGTGCAATTTCTCTTCTCATAATATAACCCCTTATTATTTATTTGATTACAATATATCATATTTATGCATATTTGTCAATATTTAATGTAATAATCAGAAAAAAAGAGCTGCTTTCAGCAGCTCTTTTTTAACAAATATCAAATCAGCCGAGCTTAGAGGGGTTAACTCTTACGCCGGGGCCCATTGTTGTCGCAAGAACACAAGACTTGATATACTGACCCTTAGATGCAGCAGGCTTTGCTTTAATGATGGCGGAAAGCAGAGTATCAAAGTTCTCCTGAACTTTCTCGGCACCGAAAGAAACCTTGCCGATCGGGCAGTGGATGATGTTGGTCTTATCGAGACGATACTCGATCTTACCGGCTTTTGCTTCGGTAACAGCCTTAGCAACATCGGGAGTTACTGTGCCTGCCTTCGGGCTCGGCATGAGTCCGCGCGGGCCAAGGAACTTACCGAGACGACCGATAACGCCCATCATATCCGGAGTAGCAATAACTACATCGAAATCCATGAAGCCTTCATTCTGAATCTTTGCAACATATTCTTCTGCGCCGACATACTCAGCACCTGCATCCTCGGCAGCTTTAGCAGCATCGCCCTTAGCAAAAACGAGGACACGAACCTTTTTACCGGTTCCGTTCGGAAGAACTACTGCGCCTCTGACCTGCTGGTCAGCATGTCTTGAGTAAACACCGAGGCGAACATGAACTTCTACTGTTTCATCAAACTTTGCAGTTTTGGAATCAACTGCGAGCGCTACCGCTTCAGCGGGATCGTAAAGCTTATTAGCTTCAATCTTCTTAGCGCTGTCAACATATTTTTTACCGTGTTTCAATTTAATTTACCTCCCTGTTCAGTGGTTATTACGGAAAATTCCTCCCACCCGGGAGCAATCAATCGATCAATCGACAACTTCGATACCCATGCTTCTTGCTGTACCCGCGATCATAGACATAGCGGATTCAACGGTAGCTGCATTAAGGTCGGGCATCTTCTGCTCTGCGATCTTTCTGACCTGCTCGCCGGTAATCTTTGCAACCTTGTTCTTATTCGGAACACCCGAAGCCTTTTCAATGCCGCAAGCCTTCTTGATGAGGACTGCTGCAGGCGGGGTTTTGGTTACAAATGTAAATGAACGATCTGCGTAAACCGTAATAACAACGGGGATAACGAGTCCGGCGTCGTTCTTGGTACGCTCATTGAATTCCTTTGTGAAAGCCATGATATTTACGCCGTGCTGACCAAGTGCAGGACCAACAGGGGGCGCCGGAGTGGCTTTGCCGGCAGGAATCTGAAGTTTAATATAGCCGGTTACTTTTTGAGCCATAGTTACGACCATTCCTTTCTGAATTTGTGGTAAAATTGGGGGTTTGCCCCTCCCACACGGGCTTGAATGCCCGTTTTGTTTTTAAGTGAAAATCACTTATCGAACATTCTGATCTGCGAAAGATCCAGATCGACCGGAGTCTCGCGACCGAACATCGAAATAACGACTCTGATACTGTTGTTCTCAGGGTCAATACTGTCGACTATGCCGACATACGGCTTAAGCGGGCCATCGACGATCTCGACGGTATCACCGACCTTATAGCCAACCTTGATCTCACCGGATTCTACGCCGAGCGACGCTACTTCCTTATCGGAAAGCGGCACGGGCGCTGTTGATGACGCGCCTACAAATCCCGTTACACCGCGGATATTACGAACGATAAACCAGCTATCATCGGTTACGATCATCTTAACGAGCACATAGCCCGGGAAGATCTTTCTTTCAACCTGCTTTGATTTGCCTTCCTTATCGATCTCCGTGACTGTTTCAAGCGGAATCTTTACATCAAGTATCAAATCCTGAAGATTTCTGTTTTCAACAATAGTCAGCAAGGTGTCCTTGACCTTGTTTTCATAGCCTGAATATGTGTGAATAACATACCACTTGGCATCTGCCATAAAAGCTACTCTCCTTTATAAATCAAGTCCGAGCACCAAGCCGATCAGCTTAGCAAGACCGAAATCAAGCGCCGCGATATAAATACCTACAAACAAGCACATAACAAGCACGATGAGGGTATTTTTAACCACGGTTTGTCTCGTAGGCCATACGACCTTTTTGATCTCACTCTTATAGTCTTTGAAAAAGTTAACGATTCTGCGAGGAATTGTGAGTTTTGCGCCATTGGACTCACTTACCATAACATAGTCGGTAACAAGCAGCGAAACGACAGAAATTACGAATGCTGCGACAGATGTGATCAACGCAAGTGTAAATGCGAGCTCCTTGTTCATCGAAGTGATATCGGTGAACGGTCTCGAATCGAGGAATGTTCCGAGCGAGCAGCAATAAAGAGCGATCATATTGATCATGGCAGCTGCGCTGAAACCTACGGACGCATATCCGCTTCCCTTCTTCTTGAAGAAAAGAGCCGAAAATACTACGCTGAGCGCGATGAGAACGAATGCGAACGCATACCAAGCGCCTTTATAGGTGTTGACCTGCGCTCCCGCATAGCTCTGAGTTGAACCGAATGCGACCTGAAAACCTGTTAAGGTGTACGATGCTTCCGGCGTTACGATAGTTGCAAAGCCGAAAAAGAACAACGTCAGTGTTGCAACAGAAACCAATACTGTGAGAATTCTTAAACATAAAGATGTTGTTTTCATCATTCTCCCCCTTACTTGGTTTCTTTGTGCAGAGTGTGCTTTTTGCAGAATCTGCAGTACTTGTTCATCTCAAGCCTGTCGGGGTCGTTCTTCTTGTTTTTGACTGTATCGTAGTTGCGCTGTTTGCACTCGGTACAAGCCAATGTAATTTTAACTCTCATGACGGCACCTCCAGTTTTTAATGGAAAAATTTTGCCTCCCTCAACACTTCCCTTTTTTGGGCGCACAAAAAAAAGACCTGTTCAGAGGTATAATCATATTAACACATTCAGTTATTAAAGTCAAGCAAATTTTGAAAAAAAGAGTGAAAAACACAGAAAATATGCCGACCTCGTATTGAGATCGGCATACATAAATCAAAATCTGTCTTCCGGGAATATTTCATCCATTATATCGGATACATCTTCGCCAGACGCTTCGGTTTCGGTTTTGCCGTCAAAGCTTTCGACCGGAGGCAGTTCCTCGGCGGGCTTTTCCTCTTCACAAACGCTTTCGCCGAACGAATACGGACGCTCGGGTTCGGGGATCTTCGGCAAATCCGCGACGACATCTTCCGTATCGGGTTCGGCGCTGACAGCCTTATCCTCGATCGGCTGCTGTGTTTCTTCCGCTGCACTGTCCGTTTCGGCAGGAGGCAGCTCTTCATCGGTTGGATCGGCGTCGATGTCAACCGTATTCTCTGCGCTGTTATCCTCAGCTTCAACGGGAAGCGGCTTGTTTTTGAGAACTGCGATGATCTTATCGCGATTCTTATCTACATAATAAAGCAGCACAAGCAGAGCGATACCGAGCAGAGTGATAAACAGACCGATAATAAATCCGTCCGGCATATAGGAGAACTCAACAGTATGCGAGCCCGCAGACAGCGGAACTGTGATAAGTGCATCGCCTATCGGTTTAACATCTGTCTTAACTCCGTCTACCTTGACTGACCAACCCTTGGAATACGGGATCGATGTCATCAAAACGCCGTCCTGCTTCATGGTGATGTCGCCCTTGAGATAAGTGTCGGAGTACTCATTTATATTGAGCTGCTCGTCCGCTATTGCGGCATAAGCATTATCCCAATTCTGCTGATTTATCGTTCTGACATCGCAGGTGAGATCGCAAGCCTTGTTTTCCTCATAGTTAACAGTGATAGTGACGGTTTCGCCTGCTTGAAGTTCGCCGAGACTGCTGATCGCACCGCGGTTAATCTCAAAACCTGTTGTATATCCGCTGCTTGTTGTTGCGGATACCGACTGAGCGTTATTTGTCTGGATATATGCATACAATGTCTGCTGTTTATCGGAAGTGTAGGTAAGGCTGACCGTTGAAGCACCGGTCTGATTTTCCGGAGAAAGCGAGAGTCTGCCGTCGTTCATACCGCCGACAACGACATTCGATCCGCTGATAACAGGATCTGCAAACTTATCATAAACACTATATCTTGTGCCTGCGACAGCTTCGATCCAGCTTTCCTGAACATCGATCGGATTGCCCGACTGATAGTTCCAGCTGTTGATCTGTTTTGTTGCACCGTAGCCTACCGAAAGCGCATACTTATTCTTATACATATATGTGCTTCCCTGCGTGTACAGTAAGTCGAGAGCACTGTCCTTAACGGTCGAGCTCTTGCCGAAGATATACTTGATGCCAAGCATTGCGTTGGTCACAGGTGACGATGTGCGATAGATGAAGCTGTTTGAGCCGGGATCGGAAGCAACACCGATATACTTCATCATATAGCTTACATTGCTGTTGATCTCAGACGAGAACTGCGAAACTCCGCGGAAATCATACAATGCGCCGGGGTTGCAAGTCCACGGTTCATTCATCTCGACACGGTAGAAGCCGGGATCGTCGGTCTCTGCTTTATCAAGAACATACTTGATATTTTCATAGTCGCTGTAATAAGTTACTTTATTTGAGTTGCCGACCGCAACGACGCTTTCCTCTGTGTAGAGCGCCATTTCACCGAATGCGATGATAAATACAAGCACACAAGCGGCGATCTCTTTGAACTTACCGCATTTGTAAACCGCAAGTGCGGCAGCGTAAAGTCCGAGGAACAAAAGACTGACATAGATCACTTTATAATCAAAATTATCGGCATTGATCATCTGCTGCAAAGCGATATAGATAAAGCCGCCCGCAACTGTTCCTCCGATCTGTGCCGGAGTTATATCCTTGAGGTGGATAAATGCTTCATAAGCCATTGTTACAAGGATAAACGAGAAAACAAAAGAATATCTGTAAGGCAGTTCGTTCGGGAAGTGGAAACCGTGCCAGATAAAGTCGAGCTTATTCCAGTTGAAGCTGAGAACAAGGAAGCAAAGAATAACGCAATTAAGTATTCTCTTCTTTGCGGGGATCTTCTTGCAAAGAAGGAACATAACAGCCATCATTGCAGAGATGAGTCCGCAATAGATGTTAGGCAGACCTCCGCGGACTGTGAGCTTGACCTGCGGCAAGAGGTTGCTGAAGACATTCATGATCGGGTTATAGAATGAATTTTCCGTCGGCATCGGCTTATCCATATAATATGTGTTCTGCATATTAAGATAAGTCGGAACAAGGAGCACCGCTGCGATCATGATCGCAATGCCCGAGAACAGGACAGCCTTTGCAGTTGTGATCGCACAGACCTTAGCGCCTTTTGCCTTGACTCTCTGGAAATATAGAATCGGATAATAGAACATGATGAAAATGCACATCATGACGCCGATATAATAATTTGAAAGGAGCATCATAGCAAGCGTTACGACATAGAGTCGGAACTTGCCTTCATCGATCAGCTTATTGAGTCCGAGCATACACAACGGCAGGAGTGCAAGACAATCGAGCCACATAAGGCACCAATAATAGCCGAGCGAATATGCACAAAGTGCATAGAGCATAGAGAATGTGACTGTGCTGATGTCGCAGCGCTTAAACATGCTGCGCAGGAAGATGCACATAAACGCACCTGCAAATGCAACTTTAAGCGCAACGATCAACGCCATGCATTCGACAAGGTATTCCTTCGGGAACAGTATTGAAATAAGATTAAGCGGGCTTGCCGCATAATAAGCGATCAGCGAAACAAAGTTTGTACCGAGTGCTCCCGACCACGAATAGAATAGACTGCCGAATGATGTCAGCTTATTCTGAAGTTCGTTGAAAAACGGGAAATACTGATGCCACATATCGATAACAAGTATCTGATTATCGCCGAACGGTGAAAAATCCGAACAGAAAAAGCCGTAGACCATCAGTATAAAGGGCACGAAGAAAGAGAGGATCACATATCTGTTGTGATACCAAAAACTTTCTTTAACAAGCGGGCTCTGCTGAGCTGAGCTCTGCTGTTTTGACGCGAAAATCCCTGTCATTGCAATTCTCCTTTATTTTTAGGTTTTCTGAAAACCATAATTTTGCTTAAAATATAGTTCATTATAACAACTATGACCTGTGCTATCAGCTTGGAGATCATATCGTTCATAGAAAGCAGTGTTACTGTCACAAACATCCAAAGCGTTTCTATGCCGAATGAACTGAGTCTAGCCGCGACAAACAAAAGAATTTCCTTTATCAATGCGCCAAACGACAGCCCTCTGCTCTCAAAAACAAACAGCTTGTTTGTTATATATGCAAACAGCATTGCACAGATAAACGAGAGTGTATTTGCTATCAGATATCCGAGACTGCGCGTTTCACCGAAAAGCGTGACCTGTATACCGTCGCCCGCGATGAGCGAAAACAACCAATATGACAAAACGCTGACGACCGTTGTCATAACGCCGAAAAACAGATAACTCACCATTTCATAGCAGAAAAGCTTACTTCCGATCTTCGATTCACCGATCTTTCGGCACAAAGGAAGATTCAAAAACCATCTGACCGGCGGAATGTTTATAATAAAATCCCAAATGCGATGAGAGCTTTTATTTTCTGCCATTTTTCAGTCCCTCAACATTGGTATCCTTATAGATGAATATAGGTCGGTTTTTGCTCTCCATATAAAGCCTTGCGAGATATTCGCCGATTATGCCGAGCGACATGATTATGATTCCGCCGATAAACAGCATGATGATAATGGTGGAAGCATAACCGCCGACATCGGGACCGAACACGATAGTTTTGATAAGCACTACTATTAAATAAATAAATGCGGACATTGATATGATCGAGCCGAATATTGTTGCAAGACGAAGCGGAAATGTTGTGAATGCTGTGATACCGTCGATCGCATAGCGGAAAAGCGACCAGAACGACCATCTGGATTCGCCGGCAACACGCTCAACATTTTTGAATTCTATCCACTTTGTGTTGAATCCGACCCAGCAGAAAATGCCTTTTGAAAAACGCTGAACCTCAGGCATATCAAGAATAGCATCGACCATCTGCCTTGTCATCATTCTGAAATCAACCGCACCGTCAACAATTTCGACTTCGCTCATTTTGTTTATCATGCAATAGAACGTTCTTGCAAAGGCGCTTCTGATCTTCGGTTCGCCGTCTCTCGATACACGGCGTGCCGAGCAGGAATCATACCCCTCTACATCGATAGCATGAAGCATGTCGGAAATAAGCTCCGGCGGATGCTGAAGATCCGCATCGATAACGGCGACTCTGTCCGCAGTCGACGCTTTCAGACCGGCATACATACCGGCTTCTTTGCCGAAATTGCGTGAAAACGAAATGTATTTAACGTTAGAATTTTTCTCGGCAATGGATTTTATCTTTTTAAGAGTATCGTCCTTACTGCCATCGTCTATAAAAATAAAACTGAACGAATATCCGTATATTTCGGAAACGACAGACGACGCTTTATCGAAAAATATATCGATCATTTCCCCTTCATTATAGCACGGCACGATCAAATCAACGGTTTTCATTATTTAGATCCTTTCTTTTTAACAGGCGTAAAACAAACCAATTGTTATTATATCATCGAGCAACTTTTTTGTCAAGATAAACATAAAAACTGTAAAATGAAAAAATGCCCCATACAAATGGGGCATTTTTACTGATAATCACTTGACAGAATCGACTGTGCCGATTATCAACGGAGTGTCGTTTTCACGATCACAAATCATATAGATGAACGGATGGTTGAATACAACAGTGTCATCCGGATTACCGATTGTTATAATCGCCTGTGATTCGGATGCAGATGCTGTTCCCTTTTCATCTATAGAGAAAACAGTTTTTTGTGTTGCGCTTCTTACACCTACCGAGTCAACGGATATATTGCCGAAGCTTTCGCCGTTGACACCCATTTTACTCATTGTGTCGTTCAAATCAACATTGTCGGAAATATTGAATGCAGGAATCTTTACAGTTGCTGTTCTGACAAGCTTTTTGTTGGTCAAACGATATATCATAGACGGTGTTAGACTATCGATATATGTCTTCAGATCCTCTGTTTTTCTCGGCATTATAGCAGTGAAATAATACTTTCCGCCTTGATATGATTTGCTGAAAATATAGGCGGTGCTATTACCGGGAAGCTGAATACCGCCTCTTTCAACTAACATTTTTGTTTCCTGACTTTCTCCTGTGGAAGAAACAAATGTGCCGTCTTCGGTCAGCTCATCGCTGAACGGATTACTCCATGCGCTTTTAAAGCATGATGCATTAGCAAGCAGCATTCTGTCATTAGCATTAAACAAAGGAACGCTTCCCGTTATTAAGCCGGCCGTTTTTTCGCTTAGCCAATCTGAATATTTCTTTGCTGTATTGTCGCCGAAATCTTCATTTTGGTTAATAATAGCATTATAGTTATTTGTAAGGTTATCTATATATGTCGGATTGACATTAAATCCGTCGCGAATAAAAACACTGTTGCTAAATTTAAAACCATCCTTAGATGAATAACGATCAAGCATATCATATATGTTTTCATCATCGGCAAGCCCAAGAATTTTATTAAATTGATATGCGGTTTCATCACTTGCGCCATCAGCCATCATAGAAATTATATTGGCAGCCGATATTACATTTATTGCTGTATTTTCTCCTTTTTTATAGCTGTTTTTTAAAAGATTAAACGCCAAATCCTTCATAGACGGATTTACAGATAAAGATGCATTTTCGGAAATTGCCTTTATTATCAATCTGATATCTGTGAGATTAGCTGCACCGTCTCCGTTAAAATCGGCATGTTTGGCATTATTTTCTTCGGATGCGCTAGCTATATATGCGATTGCACTTCTGACATCTGCACTCGTGAGACTTCCGTCACCATCAACATCTCCGACTACTGTTTTTGCGCTTGCGGTTAATTGGGACATAGCCGAAATTACCAGCACAACGCACAAACACAACGAAAGCATCCTCTTCTTCATATTAAACCTTCTTTCCTCTAAAAGATTTATACAATGTTAATTCACTCTGTTATATCATATGAAAAAACATCATTATTTGATATCATATTTGTCAAAACTCTTGCATCCACCAAATTAACAATACCATCTCCATTCATGTCCGCTAACTCGAACTGACGCGATGTAAGACCGTCATTACTGGATATATAAGTGACAATAAGTCTAACATCATTATTGTTAATGTCCCCATCCATATTCACATCGCCTAATCTATAATCGTCATAGAATAGAGAAATATAATCAGACGGTGAATAATAACACATATCCTGTGCTGTGTCTTCATCGTGAAGTTCTCTTAATCTTGGTGCGCAATAAGCGAAATATTCTCCTACAGTTACGATACCGTCATTGTTTGCATCAGCTAGTCTTGTATTCATTGATGCGTTTGTTGTGTGATCGAATCCACCGCCGTTAGCCCATGCAATTGGTGCCATTCCCCAATTATATGCATATTCATACGAATACTGATCAGGCTCCGAGGAACAGAATATTACATAATCAGAATTCGCAAACTCCCCTGAATTTACTGAATTTTCTGATGTAGATGCACCTAAAAAATTATTAATTATACCTTGAGGAACATTTCCCAACGGAACAATAGCCGAACCTGAGTAGCATGCCTCAATATAAATCACCTTTTTCCCCGGAATTCCGTCAAGTGTAGATTTAAGCTGTGAAAAAGATAACAAGCCATAACCCAAACCGCAAACAGCTAATCCGCTTGGGCTTCCATGAGACTGTATGTAAATATAGTTAACATCACTTGACGATGATCCACTCAGTGCTTGTTCAATATAATTTAAAAAAGCCGTGTTGGTTCGCGCATTATTAACATATATCGTGCTTGATATACCGTTTCTTTCAAACAATCCTTTCATTCCCTGGGTAGTTATCTCTGTTAAAGCACCACCTCCTTCATAATATGGTGCACTGAGAACAACACCTCTTCTCTGAATTTGACTTGCATGAGATGTTATCGGTAAACAAGCAAACATCATTGAAAAAACAGCAATTGAAACAACTATCGAAATAATCCTTTTCATATTAAAACCTCTTTCCTTTCTTTTTACATGCCTTACATTTAACAATTAAAGTGCTAATCCTCCTCCCATAATTGTATATAAATGTTCTTTTTGTTAAATATATTTTATCATATGATGTAATAAATTACAATATACATTTTTACCAATTATTGAGGTTTCCATTGTACATATTGTATACATTTGTTGCTTGGCCAACATTCCGTCACAAAATATTTTATTTTTTATTGAAATCGATGCATTAAAATGTTATACTAACAACATAAATAAAAAGGAAGTGGTTTTTTTGAAGTGCCCGTATTGCGGATATGAGGAAAGCAAGGTCATCGATTCCCGCCCGACAGACGAAGGCGAGCGTATTCGCCGCAGAAGAGAATGCATGAGCTGTCAGAAGCGGTTTACAACATACGAGATCGTTGAAAGCCCGACTATCACTGTTGTTAAAAAAGATAAGTCGCGCCAGACTTTTGACCGCGAAAAGCTGATAAGAGGTATGAGAAAAGCGGCTGAGGGCTGTCAGATCTCCGCGGATACTATCGACCGCATTGCCGCAAATATCGAAATGACTCTGCAAAATTCGCTCGAGCGCGAGGTTACTTCCATGCAGATAGGCGAGCTTGTTATGGACGAGCTTAAAAAGATCGACGATGTTGCTTATGTTCGTTTCGCATCCGTCTATCGTGAATTTAAAGATATCGGGTCGTTTATGGACGAGCTTTCAAAACTGCTTTCCGATAAAGAAAAGGCTCAGAAAAACAGCAAAGAATAAAACAAGTGAGGCGTTTTTATAATGAGTGAAGAATGTACACACGATTGCTCTAGCTGTTCTGCCGAATGTTCGAGCAGAAACAGCGCGCAAAGTCTGATAGAGCCGATGAACTCTCAGAGCTGTATCAGACGGGTCATCGGCGTTGTAAGCGGTAAAGGCGGAGTCGGCAAATCGCTGACGACTTCTCTGCTTGCCTGTGAGATGAACGCGCGCGGCTTTTCCTCCGCCGTGCTTGACGCGGATATAACAGGCCCGTCGATCCCGAAGATCTTCGGTGTTACGGCTAAAGCCGAGGGCAACGATGAGGGGATCTTCCCTGTTAAGACAAAAAACGGTGTTGAAATAATGTCGATAAATCTTCTGCTTCAAAACGAAACCGATCCGATCGTTTGGCGCGGCCCCGTTATTGCGGGCACAGTCAAGCAGTTTTGGACAGATGTTATCTGGGGCGATGTTGATTTTATGTTTGTTGATATGCCGCCCGGAACAGGCGATGTCCCGCTGACTGTGTTCCAGTCGCTTCCGCTTGACGGTATTGTTATCGTTACCTCACCGCAGGAGCTTGTCTCAATGATAGTTGAAAAGGCTGTTAGAATGGCAACGCTTATGAATGTTCCGGTGCTCGGTGTGGTTGAGAATATGTCTTATTTCGAGTGTCCCGATTGCGGAAAACGCCATGAGATCTTCGGTAAGAGCAGCATTGACGAGATTGCAGAAAAGCACGGTATTACAACTGTTGAAAAGCTTCCGATCGACCCCGAGCTTGCAAGACTGTGCGACGCCGGCGAGATCGACAAAGCGGACTCAAGCCTGCTGTGTCAGCTTGCGGATAAGCTTGAGATACATGATACCCACAAGAAATAACACTATACAATGCAAAAAAGCGGTGATACTTTTTGTATCACCGCTTTTGATTTCACAAAGGTACCAACCGGAGGGGATGTGATCCTCCGGTTGGAGAAGTGGAATGAGGTAATAAAACCCCATTACCGGCAAACTAAGCGACAGGAAAATTGATTTTACAACATTCACCTGCCTCTTGTCTTATAATACCATAGAATTTGTTGACTGTCAAGTTTTTCTTAAACATTTTTGGAATTTTTCTTGCTTAAATTGTATAAAACAGCAGTGATAATTTGTCACTGCTGTTTTTGACTGCCTTGCATGAAAAGATGTTCTCTGACAAGCTCATCAAAAAGCTTTTCGGCACTCCAATATTTATTATGCTCTGTGAGCACCGCTTTGAGCGGGATCGGCGGAAGGCCGAGCGCGCGGTAATTCTGCAAAAACATATCGAGCTGCTGCTCGGAAAGGTAGCAAAACACAAGCATTTCATGATCAAAGCCGCTGTTATCGGTATGCACGACACCCGTCTTCCCGTCCGCTACTGCGCCGATAGGCTCACAGAAACGCGATCTGTCGACAGCTACGGTCTCAATGCCGAGTGCACCTGCGACAGCACCGATAGCACTTAGCTTGTTTTTATCGATATTATAGCCGAGAATTTTTGCCATAACTTCTCCTTTATTCGCAGCCGTAGACACTGAGAGCATAGCGAACGGTTGCCATTGCTTCCTTGCAGTATTTATCAGCGCCGATCTGATCTGCATACTCCTGTGTAAGGACGGCACCGCCGACTGCGGTTTTAACATTCGGCAGTTCTTTTTTCAGAAGTCTGATCGTTTGCTCCATATAAGTCACAGTCGTTGTCATCAGCGCGCTGAGTCCGACAAGCTTAGCACCGCTTTGGCGTGCAGCTTCGACCACCTTTTCGGGCGGAACATCCTTGCCGAGATCGATAACATCGAAATTATAATTCTCAAGCAGGACTTTAACGATATTCTTGCCGATGTCATGGACATCGCCCTTTACTGTCGCGATAACGACTTTGCCCTTTTTCTCGCTTTCGTCCTGCGTTTTCATTGTGCTTTTGATAACATCGAATGCCGCCTTTGCGGCAGACGCGCACATGAGAAGCTGAGGCAGGAATATTGCGCCTTTTTCATAATCGGTGCCTGCTTTGTCGAGCGCTGGGATAAGGTCGCTGTCGATTATTTCAAGCGGCTTTCTCGATTCGAGCTCACGCTTTACAGCCGAAGCCGCCGACTCGGAAAGTCCGTCGATTATAGCTGAATAAAGCGTCATCTCTGATGACGGCTGAACGGGTTTTGCCGCTGTTCGGTCGCCGAACGAAGCGATGTAATCCGCAAAGGCTTCATCGTTATCTGTCAGCGCGCAATAGGCTTTGTAAGCATCTGTCATAGCGGCGGACTTAGGATTGATAATGCCGCACTTTAAGCCCTTTTGAAGCGCAAGGGTGAAGAAAGCGGAATTAAGCGTTTCTCTCGACGGCAATCCGAACGAAACATTGGAAACGCCGAGCACTGTGCTGATACCGCGATCATTGAGCCAAGACAGAGCCTGCAATGTTTTTTCAGCCGCGAGAGGATCTGTGGCGACTGTCATTGTAAGAGTGTCTGCGACAATATCTTTACGATCGATACCGTATCTCTCCGCCTCTTTGATTATCCTTTCTGCGATTTCAACACGGTCCTTCGGGTCATCCGGTATTCCCTTTTCATCGAGTGTGAGCGCAACGACAACGCCGCCGTATTTTTTGATGAGCGGCAGAACGCCATCCATACTTTCTTTTTTACCGTTGACAGAGTTTATCATCGGTTTGCCGTTATAAAGCCGCATTGCTTTTTCCATTGCCGTGAAGTCCGATGTGTCGAGCTGAAGCGGAAGATCAATTATCGATTGCAGCTGATAGACCGCGTCACACAGCATTTGAGGCTCATCGATCTCAGGCAGACCTACATTGACATCGAGGATATGTGCACCGCACTTTTGCTGTTCGAGACCCTCGGTGAGGATATATTCGATATTGCCGTCTCTGAGCGCTTGCTTGAATTTTGATTTACCTGTCGGGTTGATACGCTCGCCGATTATTAACGGTTTCTTTCCGATAACGACAGCCTTTGAATATGAGCTCACCACTGTAATATTTTTCGGCTCGATCGGTGTGAATTTAACAGAGTTTACAACGCTGATCATCTTTCCGATATGATCCGGAGTTGTGCCGCAGCAGCCGCCCATAACAGCTACCGGCAGTTCGGCAATTTTTGTCATCATCTGTGCAAATTCATCGGGAGATACATTATATACTGTTTTTCCGTTGCGTGTTTCGGGCAGTCCCGCATTTGGGTTGAATATTATCGGCAGGCTTGAAACCTCGGTCATGGTTTTAAGCGTGTCATACAGCATATCCGGACCGAGACCGCAGTTTATACCGACAGCGTCGACCCGCAAGCCTTCGAGCATAGCGCACAATGCCTGCGGCTGAGCTCCTGTGAGCATTTTGCCGTTTTCATCAAATGTTGCGGTGACAAATACGGGCAGATCACAGCTTTCCTTTGCGGCAAGCACAGCCGCCTTGGTCTCGTAGGTGTCGGACATTGTTTCGATTAAAATAAGATCTGCGCCGGCATTTACACCGATCGCAACCGACTTTTTGAATATATTTACCGCTTCTTCAAAATCAAGATCGCCCATCGGCTTTAAAAGTCTGCCTGTCGGGCCGATATCCAATGCGACAAATGCGGTCTTAGCTGATTCTTTCACAGCGTCTTTGGCGTTTTTGACAGCAGCGCAAATAACCGATGAAAGCTCATTTTCATCGGGATACTTCAAAATATTTGCGCCGAATGTGTTGGCGGTTATAATATCACAGCCGCAATCAAGATACGATCTGTGAACGCTTTTTATAATATCACTGTGGCTTACATTCCATCTCTCCGGCTGCTCTCCGGGAAGCAGGCCGTTTGCCTGCAGAATACTGCCCATTGCGCCGTCGCAAAAAAGACGCCTTTTATTCAAACACTCTGATATACTCATTTCAGTCCTCCTTGATACCGATAACGGCGGTCACGGATTTGGTGGGGATAAGCTGCATGGTCTCTGAAACTGTGAGACCTATGCGAAAAGTATCGAGCACACTTGCAAAATCGCGCTGATACGAAATACTGAGATCGCCGTAGCCTGCGCTGAACCGAGGCGCGACCGCAGTTGCACCGTCTGTTTCGGCAACGATCTCAAGTTCGAGTTCATCGATCCGCTCTTCGATATACGCCGCAGCAGTCGCCTGCAAAACAGAAGCGAGCGCAATATCGGTGATTGCGGTGCGTTCGATAAGTCTGTCGACCTCGATGCCAAGCGTTATCGCGATCATAGCCGCTCTTTTATATCTGCGAAGATTTGTTACAAGATCGCGGCTTTTAAAATATCTATCCGCAATATAAACACCGTTTTCATCGGTTTTAATATCGAAAACCTTATAGGTATACTTAGGTTTCGCTGTTTTTTCGATAAGGTCTACTGCTTTATCGATCATATCGTCAATCCGCTCGTCCTGCGCTTTACTGCAACCGAGATACCGCTTTATTTCTTTTTTCATCTCTTTATTATATCCGAAAGATTTTGTTCGATCTGCCGCGCTATCTCCGGCTTGTTCATGGAGTAAATATGAATATGTGTTACTCCGTTGGCAATAAGATCGATTATCTGCTCTGTTGCATACGCAACACCCGACTGTGCCATTGCTTTAGGATCGTCACCAAAGCGATCGACAATAGCTTTAAAACGAGCAGGAAGGTATGTGCCTGAAATGTCGGTGATACGCTTTATCTGTCTGCCGTTTGTAACAGGCATGATGCCTGCAACAACAGGTACGGTTATACCTTTCTCGCGGATACGATAGAGAAAGTTGTAAAGCACGCTGTTATCAAAAAACATCTGTGTTGTGAGAAACTCCGTGCCTTCATCGACCTTCTTTTTGAGGTTGTCGATATCCTCGTCTTTATGTTCAGCTTCAACATGGCCGTCCGGATAGCAGGCACCGCCGACACAAAAATCGCCGTTTTGTTTGATAAAACGCACAAGGTCGCTCGCATAATTATAGTCGGACACGCAGACAGTACCGTCCGCCGGTTTATCTCCTCTAAGCGCAAGAATATTATCGATGCCGAAAGACTTGAGTTCGTTTAACGCTTCAACCGTCTGATCCTTTGTGGAGTTGATGCAGGTCAAGTGAGCGAGCGTTTCAACATTGTAGTGTTCCTTGATCTGTCTTGCAAGATCAAAAGTATAGCCCTTGGTGCTGCCTGCCGCACCGTATGTCACGCTCATGAAATCAGGTTTTAATGCGGCGATCTCAAACGCGGCTTTCTCAACAGACTCGCGGGCAGCGGTGTTTTTAGGCGGGAAAACCTCATAAGACACCGTTATATCGCGGTTTTTTAAAATTTCACTGATCTTCATTCTTCATACTCCTTAATATATCCAACCGATCATCTCGGTTTTATACTGACTTCGCCTGTTGAAAGATACTGCCTGCCTTCTTTTGTATCAACAATAAGTCTGAAATTGTCGTCAATTCCGACAACAGTTGCAGGATAGTTTTCATTGGCTTTTATGACGGTAACTGTTTTACCGTCCAGCAGAGAACGGCTTCTGTATTCGCTTAAAAAATCCTGCGAATTTATATTGACATAATGCCGGAAAAATCTGTCCAAAACCTGAGCGCAAAGCTGCGATTTTCGGTCGCTGTCCGCACTGCTGCAGATCGCGCCGGCAATATCCTTTATCTCATCGGGAAATCCGCCCTCGGGTTCGGTTACATTGATACCGATGCCGAGCACGGCATAATCCAGTCCGCCGTTTTCAACCGAAAGCGACGCCTCGGTTAAAATGCCGCAGATCTTTTTATCGTTAAGATAAACATCATTTACCCATTTTATCTTTGTGTGAACGCCGAAAACATCGTCTACCGCGGCGGCAACTGCAACTGCTGCGGCAGTGGTTATTTTAAGCGAATCGGCAGCGGCCAACATCGGACGCAGAAGAATACTCATATAAACTCCGCTGCGCTGAGGGGAGAAAAAGGCTCTGCCGCGCCTTCCCTTTCCGCCTGTCTGACTTTCCGCAATAACAACCTTTCCCTGAGCCTCACCGGCTGCGGCAAGCTGCTTTATAATATCATTTGTGGAAGTGACGCTCTTGCGAACATCGATACTGTAAAACTCGGTGTTTTGAAGATACTTTAAAATGCTCTGTTTGCTTATCGGGTCGGTATCCGAAGAAAGACGATAGCCCTTATTTGTGACCGATTCAATGGCATATCCGTTCGATTCGAGGGCTTTGACCGCTTTCCACACGGCATTTCGGGAAACATTTAAAATATCCGCAATTGTTTGTCCGGAAACAAATTTTCCGCGATTTTTCTCAAGCAGAACCAAAACATCGTCTTTAACCATAACACCACCCCTATTCTTTATTATTATACTAAAACACCGCCGTTATTTCAAGAGCGAAAGCACAAAAAATCTACCGCCTTGTAGGATTACAACGGATTTGTTAAACCACACTCGGGAAATATAGGATTTCAAACACAAATTTAAAACCTTTTGGATCTCACGGAAGATGCACTTGCTCTTCAAAAATATTTTTGAAAATGCTTTTAAAACTCTTGATTTTTATTTTTTTTTATGATATACTTGTTCAAGTCGCAAAAGTCTGCTGCCGCTTTTAAATAATCAGTCTGTTTTTGATGTTTTAAAGTTGGTACAGCTTTAAATACCGGCTGTGAAAAACCGCCGAATAGATTTGCAGAGTTGTCCGAGCGGCCGAAGGAGCATGATTGGAAATCATGTGTACGGTGAACACCGTACCGAGGGTTCAAATCCCTCACTCTGCGCCAGATGAAGAAACCGCACAGTTGTGCGGTTTCTTTTATTTTTGGCTTAGTTATGCGATTTGCACAGCTTATTTAATTTAAAATCAGCTTAACATCTAAACGGTATATTTAATTTAAAATGCACAGTTATAATAAAAAGTGCACACGAAAGTGCACACGAAAACAAAAGACCGAGCAGCGCTGCCGTTTTTGCGGGCTTAATACCGACCTTTTTGCCAAGCCTCTATTTGCAGTCTGTAAAAGTAAGGTGTTTGTAGTTTCTCATAATATAATCCGCTCTGTTTTATTAAATAATATAGCCCGCTCCCACGGAGGGAACGGGCTCTTTGCTTGGTTTACCTGTCTGTTATTCTCAATTCCCGTTTGAGTGCCTCTTGTAAAGCCTGGGAAAAGTTAATATTTGCCTTTTCTGCCGCATAGCAAAGCCAGCTCGGGAGAGTACAATTTTTCTTAACTACTCTCATTTCATTTTTGCGCCGATATTCTGCGAAGTCAACGTCTACAAGCGTTATGATTTCTCCTGGTGCCGTTTTAACAGTATCGAGCTTGCGGGGTGTAGGCAGCGCTTTTCCGTCGTCCTCCATATCAACACCCATTAAGCCAATAGCGTCCCGCGCCATTTCGATAGCGTCGGTTAAGTCCTCGCCCTGTGTGTTAATATCAAAATCGGGAATATAAACCGTAAAGCCCTTATCCTCGGGTATAAGCAAAATAGGATATGAATTTTTCATATATAGTTACCTCCAATAAAATATATATTAAGCTTGGGCGGCGTGGGGCTCATTTGAGCCCCCGCCTTTTAATTATTACCCTTGCGAGATTTTCTTTTAATTCTCTGTGCCTCGGGATTGTTTCGCTCTCTTTTCCGTTGGTGTAGATGTCGTGCCCGCCTCCGTTTCTTTTTAAGTACCAACCGTTTTTTTTCGAGTAGCTTTATGAGGTCTGCTCTTTTCGTTTGTATCATCTCCTCTCTATGTCTATATTATACGCCTTTAATGCGTATTTGTCAAGCCTTTTTTAAAAACTTTTTTCAGTTTAATGAATCTCCCGAACAAAACAAAAAAACCGAGCAGGGCAAAACCCCACTCGGAACAATATTATAAAAAAATAAAAAATCACTTGACTTATGTGTAAGTTCGTGCTATTATATAGGTGCAATGACCGTATTCGCGACACGGTTATTAAGAGAGCAATCGTAGTAGTGTGCGATGCTCCAGTTGGTTTAGCCTCATTGAGGCATGTTGTTGTTCGCTTTACGGCGAACTAATAATTTCTACTGTTGTAGATGAAATTGTCGCGAAAAAGAAAGACCGAGCGGGGGGCTTACCCTACTCGGTCTTTTCGTTATAGTGCTTACTTAACGCCGCCGCTGTATCTAACAAAGCCGACTTTATAGTTGTTTGTTCCAGTTATCTTGTAGACAACGACATAGTAGCCGTATACAATTCCTACGCAGTCACAGCGCTCATACTTATCCAAATATCCTATCGAATTAATACCTTTCTTACAGTCAACGGTAGTAGAATAAACAGGCTCTCTTGTGCTGCCGTTCTGGTACGCTTTACGGACATAGTTCTGCGCCGTAACGCCGCCCTCGTATTTCACGAAGCCGACTTTTTTGCCGCCATTACTGATGTTGTACACGACAATCGGGCAAGCGCGGTATCTACCGATTACCTGAGCTGTTTCATAAGGGTTGAGATACCCCATGCTATTCTTGCTCTTAAGCGATTCTTCGGTTGTCTTGTAGACATATTCTTTTGTTCTGCCATTCTTGTATGTACGGCTAATGAAAGCCGCCGTATTGGCAGGTGCAGGTGTTGGAGTGGGTGTTGGAACTACTGCGGGCTTTATAGCGATACCACACTGTTTCAAAACACCGTGTGCAATAGCAACGCCGAAGTTCTTCTGTTCGGCTGCTGTGTCGAACGCCGATAAGTCGGCTTTGTTGTCAATAAATCCGCACTCAACCAAAACGCTCGGAGCATCGGGTCTGCGTATCATGCCGAAATAGTCGTCAGTTCTCGCGCTATTCCATTTTACTTTCAGGCCTCTTGAATTTTGTCCGATATTCACAAGCTCGGCGTTTATCTTCTCGGCAAGTTGCTTAGATTTGCCACCCAAATGATGATAATAGACCTCACAGCCGTCGCCGCCGCCCGCATTGATATGAATATCCATGCAATAGTCAGCCTTGAACGCGTCAGACTCACGGACTTTCCGTGTTATTGAAACATCTTTGTCAGTCGTTCGGCTGATTTTGGCGTTGACACCGTGACGTATCAATTCATCATAACACGCCTTGCCAATCGCCAAGGTAATGTCTTTTTCCTTGAAGCCATTGGCACATGCGCCCGAATCACCGCCACCATGTCCGACACCTACATATATTCTTGCCATAATTACTTCTCCTCTTTCAACTGCTTGTAAATCTGATTGATACCTGTCGCAGAAAGCCCCGAAACAATGCCTATCGCAATAGCAGTCAGATAATCGCCTGCGGGATAGTCGGGTACAACAAACATCGCCACAACGCCCAGAATGCCGCCCACAACGCCGCATATAATCGGCAAGTATTTGTTGTCGATGGGCGTTGCCTTTACCGCCTGAGCGACCAAATAGCAAATGATGATGATTGACGGGATTGTTGCAATACCAAAAATGTTTTCCATAGTGTTTTCTCCTTTCAAATTAAGAAATTACATCCCAGGTCTTAACCTCGGAATATATTTTTTTAACGAACGTGTTACCTTTGAGCTCTTTGTAAGCCTCGTATAAATAGGTGAAGTTCTCGAACTCATATTGCCGCAGCTGCTTTTCATCGTGGTGACGGTAGTAGATCCGCAACATTTCTGATCGCAGCTGACAGCGCGCTCCGTCTGCCAATTTTCGAATTTTCAAAAAAATCGGGATCACGAAGCCAGCTATTATGGCCAACTCCGTTATTATTGTCGCTATATCACTCAACATTAATCTCACCCTCGCTTTCTGTTGTCGGCTCGGTGACAGTAGGCTCGTCACCCCACACACTAAGCACAGCCGAGATATACGGCTCACCGATGTACTCCGCGATAGCCGACCTGCCACTCAGTGAATTAACAAATGCTCTGCGGTGGTTGTCGCCTATCTGAACATCTGCGTTGCCGACGGTTATATAGTCCTGTTTTAATACGCTCACCGAGTTTTCGCAAAGATTATCGAGCGTCGTTTTTGTTGTTATTGTCATAATTAAACCTCCTTATTTGACAGCCATAATGTCGCCGATAGTGATGACCGCGCTTGCTGTGTCGCTGTAGAAATTTATATCCATACCCGTTGCGGGCGTTACACCAAGATCAGCAAGAGTGACGGTTATCGCAGTGCCGTTTGCAGATAACGAATAATAATTACTTTCCTTTGAGCCGATTTGGACTTTCAACTTCGCACCCGATGTTTCGGTTTTCGCGGTAAACGATATTGCTGTTACATCAGTGAGGTTGTTGCCCCAACTGTTTATCGCGCGACTGTTTGCTGTTGCAGGGCAGGTCAATTTAATGCCGTTGCCGTCCTTGGATATAAGTGTTCCCAAGACTGTATAGTTGCTGTTTTCGTCCCAGTCAATGACCTTAGTTTGAGCGGGCGGCAGTATCGCCGAAACGGGATATTCAAATGTGAGGTTGCCCGTGTAGGCAAACGGATTTGAATAAATGAGTACCGTACTGTCCTTTGATACCTCGCAGAATACCGCATCTGCGGAGTCCATACCCGACCTACCGCTTGCGCCCACTCCCGAAACACTTTCGGCAGCGGCAAACGGCAAGCCTGTTATCACCTGTGAATATGATATATCCGTCAGTGTGACAGGGATAATGACTTTGCACCAAGCGCCGACTTTATAATAGGCAGCCTGAATGTATGTGCCGCTTAGATTTGCTGTGAATGTGCCTTTTTCGGCGGACATCTTATCATTGAGAGCCGCTTGTGTAGCCGTTGAAATGGGCTTATCCAAGTCAGAGGTGTTATCAACATTGCCAAGCCCAAGCTCGGCTTTTGTCGGCTTTGTGGTGGTTGCGTAGATTTTCTGCCAAGCTCCCCATACGCCCGATGTGTACTTAGTCCGAAACCAATGGTTATTGGCAGCAGATCTGACGATTTGCATATAAGCCGATGTGCCAGAGCGCAAGACCGTTAGGTGTAACTCGCCGATACCACTAGGCTTATTAGCACAGGTGTTCCCTGATTCGGCATAATATTCCCCATAATCAACGGTGATAGAATCCAAGTCTTCGTTTGTCAGCTTAGTCACGGCAACCGTGCCGCCGCCCCCACTGCCTGCTGCAAGGTCTACCCACTCACTCCAGCTTGCACTGGCGGTAGTGAATGTTCGTATGAAACATTGATCAGTGCTGGTTTGCATTATCTGATATGCGAACATCGTGCCCCTGTGCTCTTTTAAGACAAAGCCATCAAGCCTACCAATGCCCGATGGGAATGTTCCGCCTATGCCAAACGCGGTATCTGAATAGTAGTAGGCTGATTTGCCGTTTTCGGTCGGAAGCGAATCGATGTTGTCTGGGCTGCCGACTGTAAGTTTTGTAAGCGACCGATCCAGCTTGCCTGCGATCTTCGCAACTTCGGATTTGTCGCTATCTGTGTAGTCGTTTGTCGAAAGCTCCTTGCCCTCAACTTTATCGACTTTGTTTGCAATTTTAGCGACTTCTGCAACCGCTTCATCGGTGTAGTCGTTGGTAGATAAACCTTTGCCGTCAACTTTGTCGACCTTTTTATTATTAAGCTCGTTGATCTGGCCCTGCACCGTCTTGCCGTCGGGAACATCGCCGATAATGTCAATCAGCGATCTGCCATCAGCCCCAGGGATCGCATTTTCGGGGTTAAGATAATCGTCGCAAAATATTCCGAAAGATGCAGTTGTTATTACTTCATCACTGTCGGTCGCCGAAGTGACAGCAATTTCGCAACTAACCATTCCTGGTTTACGTAACGCATTTTTGGGAATTAAAAATGTTGTCACACCGTTTTCGATTGCGATGTTTGCTACTATGTTGTTTTGATTTCTTGGCTTTCCGAAATAAGCGTGCCCATTGGCGTTCAACGAGGATAGCACCTCGCCTTTGTCCGTCAATGTCACCGTGACTTGTCGAGATTTGCTGTCGTTCTGTTTCGCGTACACAACAGGGTCAGCGCCTGTCTGCCTCCGCGAGACATCGAGAAAAATTGATTGATTTGATACCATTGTTTTACTCTCCTATCATTCGTGCCATTTGAGGTTACCGTCGCTTCCGAAAATTACATCATATCCGTTTATTTTCAACCCGTCATTAACCGCGACCTTCCCATACAAAGTGGCTTTGCCACTGACGGTAAGATCGCCGTGTGCGGTTATATCGCCAGCGGTAAAAATCCTGCCATCGGTGTACACACCAAACTTTATATAACCATCACTTGCGCCAGGCTCAAAGTGGTTTACCAGATAGACACAGTCGCTCGACGCGGTTGGCATTTGAAGGTAAGCCTGCACCCGTTTGCCATCCAACACACGTTCTGCGAAGAGCCCGTTACCTTGAATTGTCCAACCCCCCACCGATCCCGAAGTTATTGTCGGTGCGGATAGCACATCTGCGTCGAGCCTATCCGCCGTTATCGTTCCGGCTTTGATTGACGATCCGTTGATTGAGCCTGCCGAAATCATCTCACCGGCAATATGACCGTCCATGGTTATAGCAACATTAGCGTCGGTCAACGCGTAGTTAGTACCGTGTGCCAATCCTGATTTATTAAAGCGCCAAACATTCGACGCTTGAGACGGATTGGGCGCGTCCATGATCAAGATCTCTTGCGGATTGTATCGCGGATTTAGCACGACATAGCTGTCGCCTGCATTGCCTGTTATCATTGCAGCCTGTCTTTTCAGTTCGCTTTCAAGTTGCGATAAATTAACAGAGTTCTGCTGTTCAACTTGTTGTGCCGAAATCGTGTCCGAAATGGTGCGTGTGATGTTTCCGATTGTTATCGATTCGTATTTCTCGCGCAGGCTGTCGAATACAGTTTTTGATACCTTTGCTTTCGTCGAAATTCCGAGCTTCTCGAATTTAATCGTAACATAATCGCACAAGCTCACCTTTTCAAGACTTTTCAGCTCGGAATATTCCTCGGTGTCGCCGAGAGCGACAAAATCCACCTCAATCGAAACATCGGGAATGCCGATGTTGTGCTCCTCGCAATAAGCTTTTGCCGCTTTTCGCAAGTTTCGCGTATTGAATCCGTCCTCGGGGAGCTCTTCGCTCAAATCAACAGGAATGATTCGCTTGTAAGCGTAAGCCGAGGATACTGTTTCAATATAGCCCTCGGGCAATGTTAATGCTTCCGAATCCACGTCGCCCGCCGAAGTCCCCGACCGCCGAGTGGCGAACGGACAGATTCCTGTTATCGTTTCAGCTATGCTTTCATCTTGCTTTAAGTCGACGATGTTCTTGCCGTATTCGAGCGTTACGCCGTTATCATTACCGCGGGCGGTTTTTATCGAAATGTCATAAAAATCGTACTGAAATTCGCCACCGTAGGTGTCCAAAAACGAACCGTCAGAGCCAAAAAGCACAGTACGCATGCTCTTCGGCTCGAACAGTGCCATATCAGCTTTCGTTGTGAGCGCTGCGATGAGATTAAATGGGCAGTCGCAGGCGGCGTTCTCTTTGATTTGAGTTGCCGCCTCTGACGCGCTTTTAGCTGTAAATGGTAAAATCGGAATATGGACGGTCTGATAGCTTACATGCTCGGCGTAGATCGAAACAACGCCATCAATAGGCCGAGTAATCTTGTAGATCCTAAACGGCTGTGCTCGATCTGTAATATTCGGCTTCGCCAAAATCAAACGGTCAACAGCAATGTCGTCAAAATGCAAACCGGCCATTGGATATTCCATCTCTAGCTCATACGCGCCGTTGCGCTCTTCTGTTACGACGCATTTTATTACGTCAGGCAGACCGCCCAACCCGTTATTATCAAATTCTGTTTCAGTTCCATTGTATAATATTGGGATCATAATCTACGCCACCTCGGTCTTATTTTCATGTCAACAGCCGAATCGGATTGAATGCTTATCGTGTTTTCGCCCGCCGAAAGCGTAAAATCGGCGGATGAAATTTTGCTGTTTTGATTAATTGCATCGTCATACGCGTCCATAATTTCGCAATCGACGATCATGTGTGTTGCTGTGTCGGATGTAATTGTCAATGTTCGGTTGTTGATGTAAATAACTGCATTGCCCTGCGTCGTAATATCAAGCATCGGGCGCGATTCAAACGGTTCAGGATTTATAATCTTCGTCGCACCGTCAGATTTCGCGGTGATCCAATAATCCCCGTCGTTTCTGTATAAAAACGGCTTGCAGTTAAATTCGATTTCAGCCGACAACATCGTGCCCGCGATTTCGGCTGATATTTCGGACGAAAAAGCGGCCATTCGATAATAGCCAGGATTGTATGTATCTGACAATTTTCGGTAATTTCGACTGCTATTCAACCAAGCTTTTAGTTTTGCCGTCTTTTCTGCCATTTTTTCCGCGTTTTTCGCGTACATAGTAATCGGATAGACGATTTTAATATTTTCATATCGATTATTGGAGATTATTATATCGCCATTCCGCCCAGGAATCGATTTAAATTCAACATCGGATTCGGGCGAGCCATAGACGCTCGGCGCGTTAATGTACAATCCGAATTCTCTCGACGATTTTCCGTCAATCCAAAATCTACCTATCATTAAACGCACACCCCTCTCCTTTGCGTTTTAAATTCAATGCGCCGCATAACCGCGTCACACAAATCACCCGCCGTGTTGTTAGTGTCGTAATTGTTTAATGTGTCGATATTGAAAACATAGGACGCTCCTGCACCTGCCACATTTGCTTTATCGCCCGATGAAAGCGGCGTTACCTGAGTTTTGCCGCCTGCAACGGTCAGCAGTTCGGGGCCTGCCTCGCCGACAAGCGCCATACCGCGCGAAATAATACCGCCCTTTGCAAGTTTTGGAATGTTTGGTATTTTGACCTGATTAAAGCTCCAGTCCGCACCGAGCGCCTTGCCAATTCCCCAGACGATCAGTCTAAGCGGAGAAAGAATTAGGTTTAGCCCGTCAATCGCAAGGTTAAGAAGTCCGATTATTCCGTTCAAAGCACCTTTAGCGACTGCCACCATGCCGTCCCACAGCGCTTTAAAGAAGTTCGCTATCGGCTGGAAAACATTAGTGTTAATCCAATTTGCAATTCCAACAACAAGATTAACGACGAAATCCCAAGCGGCTTTCACCCCGCCTGTGATTGCGTTCCAAAGCCCTGTGAAGAAGTTAACCACGGGGGCTATTACATTGTTGTATATCCAATCACCAACGCCGCCGAGCCATGTGACCATAGCGTCCCAAGCGGCTTTCATCGCGGCACACACTTCATCCCAATAGGCGATTATCAATGCGATCACAGCAATCAGCGCAACGATTGCCGCAACAATCCATGTCACAGGTGACGCCCACATTGCGGCGTTAGCCGCCCACTGAGCGATTGTATATGCTGCCATTCCTGCGGCGATAGCGGCAATAGCGCCTATGATAACGTACAGTACCAATTGATTTTCGGAAAGCCATTCAAAAATCGGTTGCAACAATTCCATAAGCCCCGAAAGCGCTTCGGCAACATCCATGCTCACCGTTCTCGAAAGCTTATCGAACGAAGCTTGAGCGCTGTCGGTTGCCGTGGTGTCCATTTGAGCCATGGCATCGTTGGTGGATTTAATCGAGCCTTCGGTGTTCATCAGCGCGAAAACAGCGTCCTCGCCGAGATCTTCCCACATCGTGCCCATGAGCTGTTGCCCTAAGGTGTATCGCTCGGTTTCGTTATCAACACTCGCGAGCCCCTGCATTACTTGCTGGAGAGCTGCCGCTCCTTCTGCACCGCCTGCCGAGACTTTCGCTTTGATTTCGTCTGCATTGAATCCCAACTTTTGAAGAGCTTCCGCGGATGTCGAATCCGAAAGGCGAATGTTGAACTCTTTCACAGCGTCGCCGAGCTTATCGACCGACCACGTTCCTGCGCTCGCTCCGTTGGCAAGCATATTGAACATATCGTCAGCGCTAAATCCCAGGTGCTTAAATTGCACGGAATACTCGTTTATCGTGTCGAGTAAGTCGCCGTTTTGATTCAATCTGTTTTGAGCACCCTGCGCAATTAAATTAAACGCCTGCTCGGACGAAATGCCAAACTGCTTCATCAGCGAATTAACCGCTCGGAGCGTTTCGGTGGTGTCTGAACCAAGCACGCTTTCGAGTGTAGATGTGTTGCTTAAAATCTTCGACAAATCTTCGTCGTTAATGTCGCCGAAGATTTGGAGCACTTCGCCTGCCGATTCGGTTAATCCCTCGAATGATTCGCCCTTTCCAGACTTATAGACCTTTTTAATGGTGTCTGCGACACCTTTCATCCTCTCGTTTGAAAGTCCTGCGCTTGCTTGAGTTTTTTTGAGCGCGGTTTCACCCTCTAATCCGAGGTCTTTAAAAGCGTCGATTGCTTTGCCAATTCCGTCCGAAACAAGGTCGGAAAGAGCGCCTTTAACGACCGTGAATCCATCGCTCGACTTTTCCGCTCGCTTTCCTGCCTGTTCGGCTGAGCTTCCGAGCTTATCAAAATCACCACCGTCCGCGCAGTTGTTGAGAGCTGATTCGCATTGATTAGCAGCCGATTCGAGTGATTTTAAATTCTGCTCTGTTTCGGCAATTTCGCGCTGCAATCCACGATATTGTTCTTCGCTCGCAGTTCCGCGCGCGACCTGCTGCTGAACCTGTTGTTCAGCATTTTTCAATTCTTTGAGGCGTTGTGTTGTTTCGCTGATTGCTGAAGTAAGAATTTTTTGCTTTTGGCTAAGAAGTTCAGCATTTTGCGGGTCTAATTTAAGTAGTCTGTTAACGTCTTTGAGTTCGGCCGTGGTGTTGCGCAGTTGTTTATCGACATCGGCAAGCGATTTTTGCAAGGAGGTTGTATCGCCCCCAATTTCAACCGTGATACCTGATATTCTTTTATTTGCCATAGTTTCACCCCACCCTCTTTTCTAAACTAAAGTCTATCCATGTCCTCTTGCGTTGCAATCGTTGGATATTCAATGCTGTCATTGCCCTGTTCGATCAGCATGTCGTAAACCATCCCAACCGTCAGCAAATCGAGTTCGCGAATCGACAGTCCTAATTCGACGCAACGCAGGAGGTAGACGGGCGTGTTATACTCACGGTCTATTTTCCGATTTTTTTTTTGGAAGTTGAAGTGGTGGCTACATTGTCGCCCCACAGCGCCAAAATCTGCGGCAGTGCGGTGTAGATATCGAATACTTCAAATCCGTCAAGCCACTCATCAATATCACTCGGAATATTCGCGTTAGCGTGTTTCGCCATGATATACGCCACATTTTCAAAAACTTCGAGATCTGAAATTTCAAACTGTCCGTTTTCCGATTTTGCTATGTCGGCGGCAGCTTGAAGCTTTTGCATATCAGACATGATGTCGCGCTTGAATTTAATACGGTACAATCGCGGGATAGCAGCGGTCGCTCTCATCGGAACGACCGCACTTCCAATTTTAATGTCGCGTTGCATGATCATTCACCGTCCGACGGCTCATACACAGCCGTGTACCACGCGTTATAAACTGTATCGCTTGTTTCGGAAGTCGTTTTAACCTTGACGATATTATCAGTCTCACGCGGAACGGCTTTGATTGTGATTGATTCCGTTTTCGCTTCGCGGCCTTCGGGATTTTCGGCCTCCAGAGACGGACGAGAAGCATAGCACATGTACAGTGCATGTCGTGTTGCCTTTTTGTCACCCTCAACTTCGAATAGAAGCGCAAACGGCGTGATTTCCGCATCAGACTTCTCGAAAAGTACTTTGTCGGTCGCATTGAGTGCCTCGCCGAGACAGCTCTGGCGGAAATCGTCGGGAATGAGCGCAAATTCTACATCGCCCGAATATCCATTGTTGCTGTTTGCGACATAATAATCGGTTGCGTCAGCGCGCAGAACATTCTGGTCGCCCTCAGCCGACAGCGACATCGAAACCGCACCAGGGATTCTGACCGGAGCCGCATATGTCACCGCACCTGTTGTTTCATCAACCGTTGCTACGGCGTAGTAGGCTCGTTTAAGCGCAAATTTAACCTTGTTTTTCTTGTTTGTTTCTGCCATTTTTATAGCCTCATTTCATATGTTATTTGGTATGTTTTTTCGCTTTCAATATAGCTTTCAGATTTACTGAATGGGATTTCTGCCGCAGTTATAACATTCTCAAATGCCGATTCTGTGGCAGGGTCTTTTTTTGACGTGTATATTTCTGCAACGATTTCTAGTTGCGTGAAATAATTAACGCCGTCCGCAGTCAGCACGTCGGCTGAGGGCGAATAAAAAATTCCATACGGTAATTTCTGCGGCGTTTCAAAATGATGATATGCAATTTTTATGCCACTTTTTTCAAAAAGCGTCTTGATTTCTTGCAAATTCATCTTTTCACCGCCTTTTCGATTTCTATCGGCAAATTTTCAATAGCGTGTTGCTCCGCAATTGAAATATGCGGCTTGCCAGCCACACGCCCTGTGCCGTCTGCTGTTGCATGCCCTTTCTCCAGAAGATGCGTCAACGATGGTTTTTTTGAGTTGTATACCGTCGCTACCGTATGTCCGAATCGCGGTTTGTCGATTTTGCATGTAAAACCCCTGGCATATTTGCCGGTTCTTTTCGGTGCAAGCTCTCTGCATTCTTTGGTGCAATCCTTGCCGACTTTTGTAACGGCTTGGTTAACCGCTTCAACAACATTATCGGCATAATCGTTGAGCTCTGCTTCGATAACCGCCTGCAATCCATCAATTCCGCAACTACGCATTTCGCACCGCCTTAATTTTCCGAAATCTTCGACTACCTTGCATGGTGTCGACTTGTTTAATGTCAAAAAATTTGCCGTCATAAACAATCCGATAATCGTAGTTGTTTAATTCGGCGACTTTGGAGTTGTAACGAATTTTGAACGTTGCCGTGTTTTGCTGTCCGACAGATTGTGCAGCCCAATATTCAGCACCAAATAATTCGCCAACTTCGGCGGCACACGAATAATAATCGTCATAACCCATTTCGACATTGCCGATTTCATCGATTTTTTCCGTAATTTTTTGGAATGTAATATGCCGATTTAGCTTCGCGATGTTTGTTTTAATCACCAACATCACCGCCAAGCATCAGCTGATTTATAATCGAACGCATTGTGTATTGCGCCTTTTCGCTAAGCCCATCAATGGTGTAGCCCCGCTGTTCGTACAATGAACAAATTATATTAAGTTTTAATAATCGCACCAGAGCCTTAGCCTCGTCAACATTGCCGCTTTCATCGAGAGCGGCACCACCAACTCCCGATTTTATATATTCATCAGCCGCATCCATTAGCAGCGCAATATATTCATCCTCGTCGGGGACATCGATGTGCAGAAATGATTTGACAAAATCTAAATCCATATCATTCACCGCCTTTTTGGGCAATCACAGTCCCGCTTAAAAAAGCGGGACTGATTTTGCAATTACTACGCAAGTTTTTCAGCGACCTTAAGCTGTCCGTAAATGTAGCATTTGTCGGAGCTGTCGCACTGCACGGCAGTCACAAACTCGATAAGTCTTGCAATTGTTGTGTTGCTCATAAATCCTGCCTCACTTGATGTTGCAAAAGCAGTAGAGCCAAGATCGACAAATTTTACGCCCTCAGCAATGTTGCCGTAAAAAATCGGGGCGTAACCATCTGCGGTTTTTGTTGCGGCAGAAGAAGGAAGCAGCGCATTTGAAAAAACGACAATCGGAGCGCCCATGAAGAGCTTGCGGCTCGGTTGCGTCGGATCAACTGTCAAAACGGGTCTGCCGTTGGTATCGAGCGCGCTGTCGAGCACGTCAAAGCCGTCCTGATTGGTGACATAAACAAGGCCATAAAGTGCCGCAGGGTCAAGATCTTTGTTAGTGGATGATTTAAGCGCTTTCCAGTCTGCTATTGTCTTAACAGTCTTGCCGCTCTTGAGAGCATCAACAGCAATCGCATTTTCGGTGATTACTGCCTTCTTTGCGAACACCTCGACAATGTAACCAACAAGGTCGTTGTCGGTGAGAGCGAGCAGTGTATTTGAAAGCTTGATGAACGCAGCTTTCTCAGAAAGTGTGAAAGATACATTAGTAAAGCTGATGTCAGTGCTGTCTGTGCCGTCTGTGCCATCTGCGAAATCGACAAGGCCTGTTACAGTCTCGAAGTTTTCAACAGGGAATGAACCCTTGAGGGCGGTCGTTTTGATATAGCCGAGAACCTCACGCATTGAACGATAATCTCTAATCTTGCGATTGATTGCTGTCTGAATATCCTGCGGCAGAATGTAGCCTTCGCCGTTAACGCCATTAACCGACGAAGTTGTCGGCAGGAGAAGCGAATTTTCAGCCTCTGTCAGCTGTTTGCCCGTGAACTTTTTGATAGCGGCGCGAATAAAGCTTGCGTTTTCCTTTGTTTTGCTGTTTGCAGGAGCAACAGGAGCGCTCTCTTTATCAAGAACCTTCTGGAGTTCGATTTTATCAACAAGCTCGTTGATTTCATCTCTTACCGACTTCGCGTCGTCAATTTTGCCCTCATCGAGCATGTTCTGTGCTTTCTCGATCAGACTGTTTTTCTGCTCGAGCATTTCTTCAATTTTTGTCATTTGTTTTTACCTCATTTCTAATTTTTTTAATAAAAAAAGCTACATTTTGAGTAAATCAAGTTCAATTTGCAGTCTTTCTTTGTCTGTATTTCCGCCGTCCTTCGGCGGCTCTGTAATGTTTTTCGGAATATTTTTGTATTTATCAAAATACTCCGATTTTGCACACGCCGCAGGCGCGGCGGTTTCGTCCACCTCGATGTCGAAAATCTCGGCAGCGGTCTCGCCTGTGAACCAAGTTTCCGCATTGATAAGCTCGGTAATTTTGCTTTCGTCAACTTTTGAGTGCTCCAAATAAATGCTCGTTATTGCTCTTTGGCAATTGTCCAGCGATTCGGCAACCTTAAGCATGTCGTCAGCGTCGCCGATGCAGGCGCTCCACGGTTTATGAATCATAATTTGAGCGCAAGACGGACAGATCACCTTATCACAAGCGAACGCAATCACGCTTGCAATACTTGCGGCAATGCCGTCGATGTAGCAGACCTTTTCGCCTCCGTAGCGTTTCAAAATGTTGTAAATCGCAATTCCGCCGAAAACATCGCCACCGCCCGAATTGATATGCACGGTTAATTTCTCCGTTCCTTCGAGCTCTGACAAGAAGTTGGAAACATCTTGCGGTGCTTTATCTTCAGGAAACCACTCCGATTGCCATTGCGCTCCGCAGATGTCGCCGAAGAAGTTTAGCGTTACTTCGTTCTCGGCGCGATTCAAAATCATCTGACCAACATTATCGATCTGCTTCGTTTGTGGATTCTTCTTCGTGAAATCAAAAACCTTTTTCAATTCATTCACCACCTTTCGCATACTGTATGCCGACATCGCTTAGCGGAATGCTCGCGCCATTTCCAATAATAAGCTTGTCCGTTCCCTCGATGAACGTGTCGCCCTCAAGCCCTCTTACTTCGGCGATTGTTTTAAAGCCGCTATTGATGGCGATTTGATACGCTTGATAGCGCGAAAGTATATCTGAGCGCAGAAGCGCGTCGACGTTAAAATGTGTATAGATTCCTTTTTTGCGATCAGCAGAAGAAAGAAGTTTATATGTCGTTTCTTGTTCATATTCAGTGACCACATTTTGAAGAGTGTCGGAATAAAACGCTCTGTTCTGCTGTTCGATGTTTGAATATGTGGACTTTTCCATGTCGTTCAGCTGAAACGATTTCACGCCGAACGCGTTCGCGATGTGCCGAGTTGTCAATCCGTTCAGCTCAAAGAACTGCGAATTAACGAGCTTCGTCTCGAGCATTTTAACGTCGAACTCCGCAGGTATCGGAATCACCTTGCCTGCGTTTTTCGCACCGCCCATATTCGCAAATTTCCGCTGAATTTTGCTTTGCCGCTCATTGTCAAGGTCGCCCGTAAACGTAACAACGATAGGGTCTTGCAGTCCGTTTTTGTATTTTTCGCGGACTACATTTTGGCCATATCGTTCTTGATCAATCACGGATTGCAAGTACTTCTTAATCGAAGTTCCTTTCAGCCCGTTTGTTGCGAAGTTTTTGAAATGGCATATTTGAGCCGCTTGATAAATCTGATCGCCATATTGATAATAACAGCAGTTTGGCGCGCCTAAAACCGCCGCGTCATCGACAATGATGTCGGTTTTAGAGCTGTCAAGCAAATAGAGTGCTTTAACTTTTCCGCCTGCGAAATCTTTGACCCAAAATGCGTTGCCATATTCGAGCCGCATGAATTCTGTCGCCCAGACGAAATCGTGAGCGTTCATATACGGATTTGGTCGGAATTTCAGCAACTCATAAAGCGAATGGTCTTTGCAAACACGGTCTCCGTCGAAATCATCGTGCCGCATTACTTTGAATGGCAATTTCGCAATTGCGTTGCAACGGATTTGCATTGCGGCGTAATAAGTCGCAGCGGTCAGATTGCCGCCAACCATCGAAACATCTGTTTCAAAAAAATGATTTAATTCCTCAATCGTTGGATTTGTCCCTATTGTTGCTACCTCGTTTTTGATTTTCCGTTTAAAAACGCCCAAAAAATCACCCTTTCTTAATCAATCATCGAGCCATTCATCAGCTGTCCCGACATTTATGAATTCGTGGTAAATTGCAAGTTTATATGCACACAGCATAGCGTCCACGGGGTCAACTCGCTGTTTCGTTGCATCTTTATCTATCTTTATCAACCCATTGTTTGAGCGCGTTACGGCGTTGCCCATCGCGAAATTCAGCACAGGGTCTTTCAAATAAACGATGTTGCCTTCATACACTTGTTCTCTAAATCCGCAGGTGCTTTCATTCAGCGATTTTGCTGACTGATACACTTCTTCGACATCATATCCGCTGTCCGACATATCCATCATGATTTTGCTTGCGTTCGCAGGGTCAAAACACAAACATTCGATTTTCAATCCGTGTTTCATCACAAAATCTTCAACATATTTGATAACTGCGTTCTGATTTACGATTTCCGTATCAGTGACTGTGATATATCCCATTCGTTCGTATGCGTCGTAAGGAAATTTATCAACTCTCACACGCTCCATAAGCTTATCCCGATTTGGAATGAAAGAGTGAGAAAACAAAATGTATTTTACGATTGGTTCGTTATATAAATCGACCTCGCCGCTCAAAAACGGAATAACAAACGCAACACTCGTCAAGTCAATTTTAGCCGACATATCAAATCCAACATACACAGGCATTCCCTTAATGTCAATCGGCAGTTCTTTGACTTCGCAAGCCTTGAATTTTGCCATGTCCATATAGCCGTTTTCTTTGGCTTGTACCCAGACATCAAGCACTTTTGTTAAAAAAGTGTTCATTTTTTCGGGAATTGCTTTTGCGATCGCGTAAAAATCAGCAATCTTTTTCAAGCCATCGTCATAATAAGCTCTAATCGGATTTGCTTTTTTCCAAGTGTTAATGTCCCCTGGATCATCGCCCTTTTCTGATTCGTGTATATCCACAAAATATCCGTCGTTTTCAACGTCGCTGTTAGGGTCAAGAATATTCGTGCAATATTGGTATTCTTGTGTGTAGCACGGAACATTCAAATCAACGCCTGCCGTCGTGATAATCATCAACAGCGGCTGTTTCGTATTCCCGCCGATCCCGAGATCGTAAAACTCTGTTGTTGCGTGCTGATGATATTCGTCAAGAACCAAAATAGCGGGGTTAGTTCCGTCGCCTTTTCGACCGTCCTCTTTGCAGAGGGCCTTGAGAAACGATCTTGTTTTGATATGCTGTATAATCTGTCGGTTGCACTTAAATTTAACCGCAAGGGGAGAACCACGCAACAGATTTATGCACTCGTCAAATATGATTTTCGATTGTTCGCGTTTTGTCCCGGCGCAGTATGCTTCGTATATTTCGCCGTTTGCGGTTGCACCGCACGAAATTTCGTAAAGGATAACACCCGCTTGCTCTTGCGATTTTGCGTTTTTGCGCCCGACTTCTTTGAAATAATTCACAAAGCGGCGCAGATTGTTGTCTTTTCTCCGCCAGCCGTAAAGCTGGCACAAGGAAAATTTTTGATAGACTGTCAATTCGATAAATTGACCCGCTAAAATACCTTTAGAATGCTTCAGCAGTGAAAACCATTTAACAATTTTCTGTGCCTCGTCCTCGTCCCAATAAAAAAAGCAATCATTGTCTTTTTCGTGCTCTATATCGCACAAAAACCGTTGACACGCCCACTTATGTTTTTGGCAACTGATTATTTTGTCGCCGATACAATCATTCGCATAATTAACCAGCTCTTGCTTTATGGTCATCCAAATTCATCACCTCATATATTTCCGAAAACATCGTCTATTTCAGTTTCGATCTTATTTCGCTTTGTTGCCGCCATTTTCAAGCGACTGTCAATGCTCAATCCGCAGAGATTTCCGAACTTCCGCATTTCGTCAGCATATTTTTTTTGAGTATTCACAAGCGGATTTTCCACCGCTTCCCCCGATTTTAAAACGAGCAGATCGGTTGATTTTAGCGCCTCGGTCGCGGCGAGATACTGCGAAAATGCATTGCAGTAGGCGGCGATGTTGTTTTGGTCGAGATTGCAGACGAGATTATCTGCTTTTTTCAATTCCTTGACAACGCGCCTGTATTCTTTTTTAGCTGCGACACTAATCAACCACTTCGGCGGTGTTCCGAGCTCGTCATCGGGCAAATCAATCATCGATTCTTCCGTTCCTCGTTGTTTTTGGCGTTCGACGGTTAAGTCTCCTTTTTGTTCATTCAAAGGTTTTCTTGCTCTGCCCATTTTTTCATCTCCTCAAACATTGATTTGTAAAAATCGTATACTTTTTTGTCATTTTCAATGCTAAACTGCTCTAACTGCGGATTTTCATTCAAATTTGACGATGTTTTAACAACATAGCAGTTTTTGTCCGTTTTCATAAGAATCACTTTGCTGTGATTGTTTATTGCGTATATTTCCCATCCGAGTTCATGGCATTTATCGCAAATATCCGCAAAATAGTTATAATCTTTGCGATTTGAGTCGATATTTTCTTGTGTTTTTGATGTTATAAAAACAGCATTTCCGATTTTGCCGTTGTCATGATGCTCTTTTAACACTTCAAATTGTCTCTTGCCGATTCTAAATGTCGAGCAAAACAATTCTTTGATTCCCTCGGCTCTGGCAACAAAATCAATAATCGCAATCGAGGAAAATCCGTGCTTTCCGCTCAGAATTTCGTAGACCGTGTTTTTCTTAGGCATTTTGTCGATTAAATTTTCAAATTGTTTTGATTGATCGGCAATATTAAAATTAACTCTATCGTTTACAACCGATTCGCAAACAACAGCATGTATATCAAGTTTGTTCACGCAAACTTTGCCGTTAAGCATATTTATCATGTCTTCAATAGGCATTGCTTTTTCCTCGCAAACTTTTTATTTACAATTTTGCAAAATGAAAACTGGGGCAGCGGTATTATTTCTCTAAAGAAAAACATTTTTGTATACCCCCTGGCTTGTATTCGCCCGCGAATTTGTTTTTGTACTCGTGTAATTTTTTAAGCGCATCGTCGTAATTGCTTTTGTATTGCTCATGTATCTCCGCGTGATTTTTGTCACTCAAGTAGATTAGATTGCTTTGCTCTGTTGCAAGCTCGGGATGATCATTGAGCGGTTGGATGTGATGCACGGTTGCGCCGTACTCAATGCGGCTGTGCTTGTATAAAGCGTATACATCTAATCCATAACAATTACTGATGCATTTCGCTCTTGCTTTGCGCCATTGCTTCGATAAATAAAAATCGTCTGTTGTTTTATCCTTGGCTTTGCGTTGGCTGCGGCATCTGCATGTCTCGCCCAGACGCAATCTTGCGTGACAATAGTCGCAGTGCTTGTATATCGGCATACCCTCACCCCTCATTTTTAATTGTCCCACCGTCACCCCTGTAGGTCGTTGTGCCTACCTCGCTATAGCAAAAGCAGGCGGTTCACGATTTAATCGCGCCTACCTGCTCTCGCAATCAAAAATTAAAAAGGAAAATGAATTATGCCAAAGGGCTCTCCACCACTTCCGACACTATCATAATAGCACCTAAAAGTTATCATAACTTATCACGACTCATCAAAACCTATCATTTTTTTTAATTTTTTTAAAAAATTTTTAAAAAAGGGGTTGACATTGTCCAAGGTTTAGGATATAATAGAATTGCGGTGAGGGAAAGCCGCTAAAAAATCAAAAATTATAAAAGGAGCAAAAAACTATGAAGTACGTTGCAAATCTATATTCTTACGAGGTAAAAGATTTAAATGATGCCGCCGACTTATACACGATCATCTGCGACAACGAGCCGTATGACACGGTAGAATTTGAGACACTGGACGAGGCGTTCGCCTTCGTCAGAAGTAAGAAAACCGATGTGACGGAGCAAAACGGTTATTACGCCTGCGAAGCGTGGGTGTCGAGCGTAGTCCCCGACAACGAAGACGAAGCCGATAAGGCAGCTAATCTAGAATGCGTATGCGGCTGCGAAATTTCCTCGCCTGAGTTCACGGTTGAATTCGACATCTACCACGGCGGAATCGGTGCCGAGGCGGTGTTCGACAACTATCGTGACGCGCTCGATGAGCTGGAGCGTTGCGAGAAAGCCGCCGAGGCTGCGGGAGATGAAGATATAGAGTTTTCCATTAAATTCTACAATCCTTACTCGAACAAGCCGTGCGTTCCTTACCGTCCCGAACCGTTACCGGAGGAAGATCCAAGCCCCGAGGAGCTTGAGTTAAATCGCCGCCTGAAACAAATAATAGACGGGTTTGACGGTCAAGATAAAGAAGAAAGATGAGGTAAACAAAATGAGTGAAGTTAAATACCTTTCCGCCAAGCAATACGCCGATCTTCATAATCTGGATCGTAGCTTGATCTGCCGATATATTCGCAACGGCAGAATATCTGCCATAAAAATCGGCAATCAATGGGCTATTCCCAAAGACGAGCCGCGTCCTTGCGATAAACGGATCAAAAGCGGAAAATATCGCAAAGCGAAATAATAAGCGAGTAAAGCAGGACTGATTAATAATCAATCCTGCTTTTTCCTCTATCAAATTTTAGCGAATTTGACGTGTTGCAATGCACAACCGTGAACACGGTCAATGTGTGCCAGGCTATAATGCATCTTGAATGCTATCTGCGTCAACGACAGCGGATCGGGATTTCCTATGTACGCGTATGTCAGAACCTGTCGTTCAAGCAGATCGGGCAACGCTATAATAGCTGTTATAATGTCGTGCTTCACCGCCACAAGCTTTTCATACTCATCGGCAATCCGATTGTCGATGTCGCAAAGCATTTCAACAGCGTTCTCAATTTTTCTCCCGCCGTCTGATTTCGGGCTGTCCGAATAATTAGGCGTTATTCTTGTCGCCATGTCGAATGCTCGCGCCCGTCGCTGTTCCAACTGCTCAATACGGCGATCGATGTGCTGATACTGCTTTAGGTAGCGCTTCTTTTCTTTACTCGTTATCATGTTGCTGCCTCCTTTATTTTCTTGATACGGGCTTTAAGCACCTGCATCACGGTTTCGTGCGTGCCTGCACGCTCTCGTATAGTGTCAAGCACATCCTCGTCAACGCACCCCTGAACAACAAGGTAATGCACATAAATCTTATCATACGGGGAGCCCTGCCGCCACAAACGGCACTTGCCTTGATCGTTAAGTTCAAAGCTCCAGTTTGGTGTAAACCAGATAATGTGCCGGCCGCCTGCTTGCAGGTTTAACCCGTAGGCGCAGCTGCTTGGGTGCACCAGCAGCACATCAACCTTGCCATTGTTCCATGCGTCCTCGTCCTCGGTGCCTTTATACACGCACACACGCAGTTTTGTTTTTTCAAGGGCTGCAAGGATCCGATCCTTATCGTGCTGGTAGCCGTAGAATGTAATACAGGGCTCGCCGTTTAGGCTTTCCAAAAGCTCCATATAGGCCTCAATTTTGCAATCGTGAATATGTACGGCTTTGCGGTCATTGTCATACATTGCACCGCTGCAAAACTGTAACAGCTTGCCGGTAAGCACCCCGGCGGTGTTGGCGGTTATGGTGTCCTCGTCAACGGTAAGCAGCAGATCGCGCTCAAACTGCTTGTACGCTTTCATTGTCTTATCGTCAAGTACTATGGGAACATCGTGCTCGATACAAGCGGGTAACTCCAGGTAGTCCTCGGCTTTCATTGATACGCAAATATCACTTATGGCTTTAAGCACGGCCGCCTCGGCATCCTCTTTCGGTTTGTAATCGGTAAAATGGCCGCCGTGTGTATTGGCATCAAAGTACCGTGTGCGGAATTGTGTTATATTCTTGCCCAGCCGTGCACCCTCATCAAGTAAATAAATCTGCGCCCACAGGTCCATAAGCCCCTTGGAGGACGGCGTACCGGTAAGCAGCACAACTTTTTTGCAAAAGCGCCGTACAAGTTTCATTGCCTTAAAGCGTTTACTTTGACCGTTCTTAAAGCTCGTGCTTTCATCAAGCACCACCATATCAAAAGGCCATGCCTGCTGGTAGTATTCAACTAACCAGGGTATGTTTTCACGGTTTATAATATACACATCCGCAGGGGTGTTAAGTGCCTTTATACGCTTTGTGGACGATCCCAGGACCGTAACCACACGCAGATGCTTTTTTAAATGATCCCACTTGTTTGCCTCCTTGCTCCAGGTTCCCTCCGCAACCTTTTTGGGTGCTACAACCAAAGCCTTTGCAATGTTCCACTTAAAATATTTCAAAAGGTTTATTGCCGAAAGCGTTATTGAGGTTTTGCCCAAACCCGGACGGAGGAACAACCCAACTGCCGGATCATTTACGATACGCTCAATACAGTACGCTTGGTAATTATGCGGTTTATATTCCACCCGTTTGCACCTCCCTTACGAAAGCCTCCACCTTTTCCTTTGTGTCTATCCGCAGCACCTTAAAACCTAACTGCTTTATCAAACCGCAAACATATTCTTGCAGCTTACGCAGCTTTTTACCCGGTGCCTTTGTTTCCACAAAATATATGCGCCCATACGGCACAAGCACAATGCGATCCGGTACGCCGTTTTGTCCGGGGCTCACAAACTTTAATGCCCAGCCACCGAGATCATTTTTTACTCGGTCGCATAATTCTTTTTCAACAGTTTTCTCAAGCATCGTTTTCCTCCTTTTCTAACTTTCTCACGCGCGCACGCGTAATACACGCAAACAGGCGGGTTAGGGCTTAATTTTACCCTCAAACTCTCTAATTTTATACTCTATAAGAAAAAATGTTAGAATGTTAGAAAAGTAATAAAAAGCCCTATTTTATGCGATTTTCGGTCTAACAATCTTTCTAACAATTAAACAAAACATTGTTTTTCCGTGTAAAAATGTTAGACGGCGTTTTTCTAACAATTCTACACGAAAAACAAAATGTTAGACGCTAATTGTTAGATTTTATTAAACCCACGCTGTGTGCCATACGGGCCAAAATGCAAGGTGCCGGCAGATTTTTGCCAACCTGGCGTTGCTGCCATTATGGCGTTAAGCTCTCTGGTGTCGGTGTTTTTCATTTCTTTAATGTTGCCGCCGAAAGCCTCACACCAAACCTCAAGGGCGCAAATGCGATCACGTGGCACAAGGTGCAGGCTGTCGCTGCCCATTGTTACGCCGCCCCAGAACATACGCCTTTTATCAAGCGGCCACTTACTCCAATCGTCCGGCACCGGTCGCTCCATAAATTCACGCACAATACCCTCACGGCTGGATGCCTCTCTGTGTTCCTCTTGCTTTTCCTTGGCGGCATCCTCAATGGCACCGGATAAGTAAAGCGGCTCACCGGCCTGCCAGCGTACATACGCCTCGGCCCACAGCTGATCTATTTCCGGATCGAGGTCACGCCATACGCTTTTGGTGTGCCTCTGTTCGCCGGTGTCTATCGGCCAAAAACGGCGGTTGCCGGTGGTGTCCTGCAAGTATTCAGCGGTGTTGGTGGTACCGAAAAAGATGCAGGTGCGGGGCAGTTCCTTAACATTACGCCCATAAGCCGCACGGAAACGATCCGCACGGAGGCTCAAAAACTGCTTAATGCGGCTTACATCGGTACGCCGGAAAGCATCAAGCTCTGATACCTCCACGAGCCAAACGCCCTGGAGCAGTTCGCTTGCCTCTTTACCCTCAAAGGTGCGTATGCTGTCATTAAACCAGCCACGGCTCATTTTATCCAACAGGGTGCTTTTACCGATGCCCTGCGGACCTGCCAAAATAACCATATTGTCATACTTGCAGCCGGGTGTCATAGCACGGGCAACGGCGGCAGTAAATGCCTTGCGGGTTACAGCCCTGTTGTATGCCGTATCTTTTGCGCCGAGGTAATCTATAAAAAGGCAATCGAGGCGGGGCACACCATCCCACTTGCCCTGCAAGCCTTTGAGGTAGTCCTTTACATCGTTAAAAGCGTGGGCGTTGGAATGGAGGGAAAGAGCCCCATCCACTTTGCCGTTGCCGGAAATCTTATATACACGCTCAAGGTACCAGTAAAGCCCTTGATTATCGTTATCATCCCACAGGCGGCGTTTTTCCCGTTTATCCCACGGCAGGGAGCCGAGCACCTCACCACGGCCGGCAAATTCGTTGAGCGCAAACTTGCCTTTAAGCAGGGGATCGTGTTCCAGGATAATACGCACATTGTCGATTGTGGCTTTAACGGCACCCGTCTGGGCGTTCTTTTCAAGCAGCACCATCCAATTTTCCGGCTCCTCGCTCTCATCAGCGGCGATGCCGTCAAAGTCCTTAACGGCACTTTCGTACCGTTCCTTGCTTATGAGCGCACTAACATCCGAAAGTCCGCAAGCATACTCACACATAGCAAGGTAGGAGGGTAGGCGGTTGGTGGGTGAGCCTGCGGCTGCGGTATCGTCTTTATCACCGTACTTGTGTAGGCGCACAAGGTCAAAGGCGTTTACAAGGCGGCCGCCGCAGGGATCTGTTGCGTGGTGGCTGTATAAAAATTTGCCGTCATCGTAAAGCACGGCACCGCCCGTGGTAGAGCCTCCGAGGTATGTATATCTGCCGGGCATATTGTCAACCGGCTCATAAATACCGGGGAGCAGCTCGTCCATTGCACGCTGTATATCATAGGTGCGGCAGAACGCGCCCACAACGCCGTTTTTGCCGTCCGGATCACCTTGCTTTACTGCCAGCTTGGTAAACCGCGCCTGCCCCGGCAGGGCGGGCCACTGTGTCATATCGTGCCAATCGGCGTACTGTGCAAGCAGGCCATCGGCAGATAAAAAAGGTTTATCGCCTACAACATACACATACTCACTATCACGGCAGCAGCTCGGCCAATACATAAGACGGCTGGGCTCAAAGGTTGTGGGGTCGGCGTATTCAAGGCCTATATATTCAGCCGCTTTACGGGCGATGGGCTCGTATTCGTCAGCCGTTACCGTTCTGTCAAGTGGAAAGAGCACACGCAGACGAGGGGCAGCTGGCTGGTGTTTTCGGGTGCTGTAAACACAGTACCCACAGCCCAAACCCTCCACAATGCGGAGCACATTGTCTTTATGCCCTGCGGGTATGTTGTCAAGGTCAAGGGTGATAATATCACGCCCTGCCACATTGTTGGACTTGCGGCGCGGTCCGTTAAGGGTACCGCCAACAAAACCGCCAATATCCTTTAGATCGTCCTGCTGTGCTTTTTTTAGGTTTAGGTATTCTGCAAGGGTTTCGGTGCCCCTTGCGGGCACTTTTAATTTTTGCCATAATTCCGATACCATAAGCGTTTGCGAGGTCCAAACGGTTGCACGCCTGCTTGCACCGGAGGCTATGGCGATTTTACGATCATATTGCATAGCGGTTACTCCTTACCGCCTCATCATCTGGCAGCTTTACATCTTTATCGACGTAAAAGCAGTATTGCAGTTCAAGTTGTGCACCTGCGCTTAAACGATACCCCGGCAGGAAAGCAACCACATCTGCGGTGTCAATCATTGCGAAGCAAATACGCATATAGTCGGCTTTTTGCATACCCTGCGGCATCCAGGAGGGGTTAAGTACGGTGTAACCCTTTTTTTTGTACGCCTCTGCGGCGGTATTAAACTTTGTTTTATAATCGGGATCGCCGGTGATTTTTCCGGCTATGTATATTTTAGTTGCCATACTTGTTTACCTCATTTCCCCAGACATCCCAGCCCGGTGTTGTATTCCTTGCAAAAAGCTCTATGTAAGAGTGATCCCCCCCCATCAGCTCTCGGATCTTATCTCGTGTAATATCCGGCTTTTGGGAATGGGCACGCAGCGGTGCAAAAATAAGTTGGCTTACGCTGTTGCTTGCCCTGTGTGGCTTACCCTTAACGGCTATAAGGCACGGTTCTGTGTTGCCCCTGGTCCAGCGCCCAAGACCGAAAAAGTAACCGTTACCACTGCGGTTTTGTTTTACCCACTGAAAACCGATGCTTTTATACTTAAAGCCCCACGCCTCAATTACTTTCAATGCCTCTTTGAGCATAGGGTAAGTTGCCCAAAGGAAAAGCACGCAGTTATCAGCCGCCAGATCCTGCACCGGCAGGCTGCATATATCCTCAATACGCATTGTGGGATAGTGGTCGGCAGCATTGCCGTTGCATCGCTTGTCCTGGTAACTCCACGGCGGATCTGCGTATATAACGCTGTATTTTTTATTTGGAAAAGGTATCATTGTTTGCCTCCTTAGAAAAACGATCCTCAAGTTCAAACACGCCTCTGGGCTGTCCTTTGTAGTAGCCTTTCATTGGTCGCTCAAGCACAAATTGCAGGTAACGCAGCCTTTGCCAATATTCGGGCAAAAAGTTGTATATGTTCCGCAATTCCTTGAGGTTTTTATTACAACAGCACCAGCAGGAAACACGATCCAAAATATCATAAAGGCGTATTATTTTTTCTGCCTCGCCGTCGGTATTCTCATACCAGTAAAAATGGTGATCGTAACAATATTGGAGGCACTCTGCCTCTGTCATATTCCAAAGCGTTGCAAGCGGTGCAATTTTGTAAGGCTCCAACCGTTCAAGCCTTTGCTGCTCATCTGCTGCAATTCCTATATACACGGTTGCATTTTTGCTTTTTGCGTAACGGTCAAGGGCTTTGAGCTTTTCAGTTGTACCCCAGCGGCATAAGCCGCCGCACCATCCATAACCTTTGCGATCTCTGCCTTTTACCGGCTTATCAAGCATTGTGTATAAAAATGGTTTTGCCGGTTTTAATTCGGTGTATGTAATGCCTCTTACTTTCAGCATACCAAGGACAGCGTTACGCACATTGTATACGGCTTGAAATTCCATCCCGGTATCAAAGAAAACAACCTCGTTAAGCGGTTTGTTTTCGTATATCAGCCGGAGGAGCATTGCCAAACTGTCCTTGCCCCAGCTTACAGAGGCCATATAATAAGCCATTTTTACCGCCTCCATATCGGTGAAATATAGGTAAACAGCTTTTCTGTTACCTTGAATTGGTTGCCCTTGTTTCTGTCGAGGGTGCGGGTAAAGGGCTTTTCCCACACACACACAAAGTCCGGCGG
>CAKSQZ010000003.1 GCA_934486895.1 uncultured Eubacteriales bacterium
TTGTATTTCTGTTTGTTTTAAAAATGGGCAATCCCGATTGGAATTGCCCACTCATTGCACTAATTATGCGATTTTTCTTGACCGGATTTTACTTATCCAGCGGCTTCATTGTCGGGATTCGGACAGAAACCCGGAATTATCGGGAATTATCAAGCATTTACGGGCATTTCACAATAATTAAACCACACAAATAAAGCCATATCGAGAATTATCAAAAATTCCGGCGTGCGTATATTGGTGTAACTTTTGGTGTAAGGTGTAAGCTTGATATACCTGATTGCCCGACAAAGAAGCACCTCTCGCATTCCAACATAGCTGCATTATACACCAAAACTCCAAGAAAATCAAGTAATATCATTGCTGAGTTTTGTCCTTGCAGTATATGTTACAATAAAGGTATTTCAAAGCGCTCACACACAATAATATACCCATTTCCTTATTTCAGCTTTTCCAATACTTCCGCAATATCCGCATCAATACAAATTGATTGCCGATCAATCTCCTGCGGACAAAATGTCTGACCTTTGTTTATGCAGGCGTAGACGGCATTTGAGTTTTTCGCAGTCATCTGCCAAAACGGATATTTTATTATTACGGGTGTATTGAAGCCGACTCCGAGTTCCAAAAACAGAATTTTCAGACCGCTTCTTGTGCGGAGAAAATTCTCATACCGCTCCGCTGCTTTATGCCAGCCTTCGTCCTCGACGAATTTATCATCGCAGCGTAGATTCACGGTAAGCTGCGCTCCGCAGTGCGGGCAAACAGGCAAAAGCTCGGTCGGTATTTTCATATCTTTTTGCCGTTTTACCATTTCACGGACAGCCACTTCGTTATCAACAGTTTCCATACAGCAAGGCGTACTGCACTGAAACAAACCGTAGTCGCCCTGTGTATAAAACAGGCGCTTTTTATCAAAACCTGCACGCTGAAATTGATGATCGACATTGGTGGTCAGCACAAAATAATCCTTACCATCTATAAGAGAAAGCAGATTCTTATACACTTCTCCGACGGGGCAATCATAACGGTTTATGAAGATATGCCGCGACCACCAAGACCAGTACTCTTCGCTGCTATCATACGGATAAAAGCCGCCGGAATACATATCGTGAATGCCGTATTTTTCTTCAAAATCGAAAAAGTATTTGCGAAAGCGTTCTCCGCCGTAATCAAAGCCTGCCGCAGCCGAAAGTCCTGCGCCTGCGCCGATAACAACTGCATCGGCAGAGCAGAGCGCATTTTGAAGCCGCTTTATACTATCCGAGAAGCTCTCGGTAGATTTTGTAGTCTGTATCCTTGAAAACATTAAATATCACCTTGATTTCGCTTTGTGTCTCCGCTTTATATTTTTTCACGGTATCTATTGCAATTTCCGCCGCTTTTTCATTCGGAAAATGAAATTCACCGGTAGAGATACAGCAAAAAGCAATGCTTTTCAGATTGTTCTCGTCGGCAATATTCAAGCAGTAACGATAGCAGCTGCGCAATAATTCGCAGTCCTTGTCCGTCAGTCCGCCGTAGACGATAGGACCTACCGTGTGAATGACAAACCGGCACGGCAGATTATACGCCGGCGTGATTTTTGCTTGTCCTGTCGTTTCTTCGTGCCCTTGTGCTTTCATAAGCTCTGCACAGGCAAGACGGAGCTGTACTCCTGCAAAGGTATGAATGGCGTTATCGATACAGCCGTGATTCGGGCAGAAGCATCCAAGCATTTGATTGTTTGCGGCATTAACGATGGCATCGCAACGGAGCGTGGTTATATCGCCCTGCCACAAATAAATATCGGGTTGAATGAGAGAAAGAGCGGATATATCGGTAACGCTTTTCAGCCGTGTTTCCTCTCTTAAATATTCGTCCTGTATTTTTAAGAATTCATCGCTTGCCGCTTTCGGCATCCGCACATTGAAAAGCGCACGGAGCAGTAGCTTTTGCTCTGCCGTATCCGACGGAACAGGCAGCTCCGCATACTGCGGATTTTCTTTTTTCAGTTCCGTTATCAGGTATAATCTTCTTTCGCTCTGCGTCATACTACCCCTCTTTTATAATTGCGTTTTGCGGACAAGCGGAAAGGCAGTTTCCGCAATGCAGACAATGCTCCTTGATAATTACAGCAGGCGTTTTTTCGAAATCAATACAGTTTTGCGGACAGACAGTGCTACATTTTTTGCAGCCGTTGCAGCGCTCTGTAATAACATAGCCGGCTGGTGGGACTTCTTTATTCCCAATCGAAAAAGAAAAGCGCTCGATCGGCTTTTTGGAAAGGTCAAACCATTCGCCCTCGCCCTCGTAAAGACGGAAAACCGTCAGCGCCTCACGGGACTGCTCGGGCGGATAGATTTCAAGCATATACGGATTCTTATTAAGCAGTCGGTCGAGCCGTTCGTTTCCGATCTCCTCGACCTTGCCTCTGACGGATACGGCAACGCAGGACATGGTATCGCTGCCTTTTATTCCGGTCAGCGCAGCATAGCCTTGCTTTACAAGCCGATGATAAAAGCCTTTTCCTTTGGCAGTGAGAAAATACAAGCCCTTATCATCGCTGTCCATAATATCCACGGCACAGGTAACGGGAAGTCCCCGGTCATCTACCGTTGCCATAATAACGGAATGAATCTCTTTTTCCAAAAAAGCCAAACAGTTCATTGTTCCCTCCGAAAAGCGGCTAATGCCCCGCAGGAGAAATCCCTGCGAGGCAAAACCGCAAGTTTAGAATTTGCCGTTCTGATTCTGCCAAGTGGATTTGTCGGCGATGGTTTCCATCACATCCCAGTGCTCGGCGATCTTGCCGTTTTCCACTCTCCAAAGATCATAGTAGGAGGTCGGCGCACCGCCGAAGGTTCCTTCGCTGACGGCAAGAACAAAGTTACCCTGCGCCAGCACCTGATGCGTGGTAGTGTAGATCATCTGAATATTCTGCTCGGCAAGAGCCGCAAGTGCGGCACCGAGCCCGGAAAGGCCGTCGGCAATGCCGGTATTGTGCTGAAGGTAGGTGTCGCCGTCAAAATAATCCGGTGTCTTTTCGGGACGCTTACCCTGCATAACATCGTAGAGGAAGTTCTTGACAAGCTCACGGTTAGCCTCGGTCTTGTCCGTGTCCTTTATTTCCTTAGTGCCGTCGATCTGCGTTCTTCCCGAAGGATTGGGCTCTGCTTTTGCCGCAAGGTTATCCCAATGCTCTGCTATCTTTCCGTTCTCGTCAAAGCGGAAGATGTCAAAGGCAACCTGCTCTCCTGCGCCTGCGAAGTTGTAAACCGTCTGAAGGAAAACCTTGTCGCCGTCTTCAAAAGCGCGGATATTGTTTACCGTGGTTTTTACCGGAGCAGACGCAAGGTAAGCCACCGAGCCGACAAATGCGTCTCTTCCTGTGCCGTAAGCAAGGTTGTGCTGAATGTATCCTTCGGCAAGCAGGCTTGCTGCCTTTTCGGTGTCTCCGGTTGCGAATGTGTTAATCAGTTCAAGTGCTTTCTGTGTGTTTGTCATTTTGATTACCTCTTTCATATCATTTTGGCTGTTGCCGAACAGTTTTTTGAAAATGTTCATTTCGGATCGCTCCTTATGTTTTGCTTTGAGCTTCGCAGCGGCCGTTCTCCGTAGCTCTTGGCTATATTATATTCGGCTTAGTCACCGTTGTAAAGTAAGCACAATATTGTGCCGTAGTTACCGAAGAGATACTATTGGGCAGTTACCGAAAGGAAACGATTGCGTAAACAAAGGGTTTTCAGCTGTTTTGCACCGAGCAAAAAAATTTTTAATTTTTTTTTCGCGCTTGACGAAAAGTATGCCCGTATGGTATAATCAGAGCGTAAGAAACCAAAAGATACTATTGCGGAGGCTTAATATATGAACGAGAAAATAAAAGAACTTCCGGCTTGCCCGGTGGAAACCACACTGACTTTAATCGGTGATAAATGGAAGGTGCTTATCCTTCGTGATCTTATGCTGGGAACAAAGCGATTCGGAGAACTGAAAAAGTCTATCGGTTCGGTATCGCAAAAGGTTTTGACGGCGCAGCTGCGTGACATGGAGGAAAACGGACTTGTTCACCGTGAGGTCTACGCAGAAGTGCCGCCGAGGGTTGAGTATTCCTTGACAGAACTCGGCAGGAGCCTTAAACCCATTCTGGACTCTATGTGGTCTTGGGGCGAGGGCTATAAAAAGCAACTAAGCAATTAAAACAATCGCACATTACATAGCCGCTTGGTTTTCAGATGAAATCCAAGCGGCTTTTGCTGTCTGTAATAAAAAACCTACCAAGTAATGAAACAAGGTAGGTTTACGAAAATTATGCGATTGTGTTCGGTTTGGTGTACCGATGGTGTAAATTGGTGTAAGCTTCCGGTGTAAACCCGTTCATAACTCAAATTATCGAGAATTATGAAGAATTATGAAGGGTTATTTAGTTCAGTCTCTTCATTGTCGGGAACAAGAGGACATCGCGGATCGACGCTTTATCGCACAGCAGCATGACCAGACGGTCAATACCGATACCCATGCCGCCTGTGGGAGGCATACCGTACTCAAGCGCGTTGATATAATCGTTATCCATCATATTAGCCTCATCGTCGCCTGCTTCGCGCAGCTTGACCTGACGCTCGAATCTGCCCTTCTGATCGATCGGATCGTTCAGCTCGGAATACGCGTTTGCATACTCATGGCCGCAGATAAACAGCTCAAAACGCTCGGTGAGCGCCTTGTTGGACGGCTTACGCTTTGTGAGCGGAGAAATCTCGACCGGATAGTCGATAATATATGTCGGCTGAATGAGTTTGCTTTCAACATACTCTTCAAAGAACAAATTGACGATATCGCCCCATTCGTCCGTTGCCTTGGTTTCAAGGCCTCTTTCGGCGGCAACCGCTTTCGCCTTCTCGCTATCGCCCTTGAATTCATCGAAATCAACACCCGAATACTGCTTGACAGCCTCAAGCATCGGCAGCCTTCTGAAAGGCGGTGTGAGATCGAGCTCGGTGCCCTGATAGGTGATCTTTGTTGTACCGTTGACTTCGTTGCAGGCGTTTGCGATAAGAGTTTCGGTGAGCTCCATCATGCCGTTATAGTCGGTGTAAGCCTGATAAACTTCACACAGTGTGAACTCGGGATTATGAGTTGTATCGATGCCCTCGTTGCGGAACTGTCTGCCGATCTCATAGACGCGCTCCATACCGCCGACGATAAGACGTTTGAGATAAAGCTCGGGTGCAATTCTCATATAAAGATCGATATCGAGAGCGTTATGGTGAGTGATAAACGGACGGGCTGTCGCACCGCCGGCAATAGTATTAAGAATGGGTGTTTCGACCTCAATGAAATCACGCTGATCAAATGTCTTTCTGATCGACGAGATGATACGGCTGCGTTTTATAAAAGTATCCTTAACATCGGGGTTGACGATGAGATCGACATATCTCTGGCGGTAGCGAAGATCGGTGTCTTTAAGACCGTGCCACTTTTCGGGAAGCGGGCGAAGCGACTTTGAAAGCAGCTTTGCCTGCTTTGCATGTACGGAGATCTCGCCGCGGCGTGTGCGGAACACAAAACCTGTGACAGAGATGATATCGCCGATATCCCATTTTTTAAGCTCGGCATATGTCTCCTCGCCGAGGTCATCGATCTTTGCATAGACCTGCATGCGATCGTATCTGTCGCGGATGTCGATGAACGACGCCTTACCCATATCGCGGCGGCTCATCATTCTGCCGGCGATAGTTACCGTTTGGTTTTCGAGTTGCTCAAAATTCTCTCTTATTTCAAGATTGTTATGAGTGCGTTCGCAAAGTGTGATCTCGAAAGGATCCTTGCCTGCCTGCTGCAATGATGCCAGCTTTTCCCTGCGGATCTTTAAAATTTCGCTGAGCTCCTGCTCGGGAGCTGCTGCATTGTTTTCTGCCATTATTCTACCTCTTTTGCGCTTTGGTTTACTTTAATATCTTAACTATCTTAAATTGAAGTTCGCCGTTCGGAGTTTCCGCAACAACGGTTTCTCCTGCTTTTCTGCCGAGGACTGCTTTGCCGACAGGTGAATCGTCCGCCAGTTTACCCGCAAGCGGATCTGACTCTGCTGCGCCTACAAGCTGATACTCTGCGGTGTCTCCGAGCTCAACATCAAGCAGCTCAAATTTTGTGCCGATATTAACGGCGTCTTTATCAATAAGATGCTCCTCTACGACCTTTGCGTTTTTGAGCATTGCCTCGACCTCGGCGATACGCGCTTCAAGCTTCGCCTGATCGTTTTTAGCTTCATCATATTCGCTGTTCTCGGAAAGGTCGCCGAATGAAAGTGCGACCTTGATCTTTTCTGCGATCTCTGTTCGTTTTTCTGTTTTCAGTATATCAAGTTCATTCTGTAATTCTTTAAGACCCTGCGGGGTAAGAAAAATTTCCTTAGCCATATTATTTTTCTCCTTAAACATAATATTTCATTAAAGTATTATACCGAAACCACAGCGAAAAGTCAAGCATTTTAGCAAAAATAAAGCAAGACGTCGTTCCTTGATTTTTGCACTGATTTATGGTATAATGTTTGAAATAATATACGGAGGGAAACAGTATATGCCGAGAAGCAGCTTTCAAAAGCAAAAGCTCTTATATCTTTATAAATTTCTGCTCGAAAACACCGACAGCGAGCATCATGTTACGATAGGTGATATGATAGAATATCTCGATTCGCAGGGAATAAACGCCGAGCGCAAAAGTCTTTACGATGATGTTGAAGTTTTAAAAGCCTTCGGTGCGGACATTGAGAAATCGGAAAATTCGAGAGAATACTATCTTTTATCGCGGAGATTTGATCTGCCCGAGCTTAAGCTCCTTGTCGATCTTGTGCAATCATCGAAGTTTCTGAGCAGCGAGAGATCGCTTCAGCTTATCAAAAAGCTTGAAACGCTCTGCTCTAAGTATGACGCATCGGCTTTGCAGGCTCATGTGAATGTTCAAAACGGGGTAAAAAATCCGAGTGAATACAATGTTTACTACAATGTCGATACTATCTACAACGCTATACTTAACGACGAGAAGATAAAATTTTTATATTTTAAATACGACCCTTCAAAGAAAAAGGTCTATCGCCGCGAGGGCAGATCACATATGGTCAGCCCCGTGCGTCTCAAATGGGACGACGAGAACTACTATCTTATATGCCTCGACTGCGAGAGCGGCGGGATCAGGCACTACCGTGTGGACAGAATGGAGAGCATCAGCTACACAGGCGAAAAGCGCGATCCTCTTTCAAAGCAGGATGAGGATAAAATTAAAAAATATGAATCCGGCGTTTTCTCGATGTTCGGCGGCGATTTTGAGAAGGTCAAGCTTGTTTTTGATAACGAACTCGCGGGAGTTGCTATCGACAGGTTCGGAAGCGATGTTATTTTGATGAACAACGGTGACGGCAGCTTCACTGTCAGTTGCGATATTGCGGTTTCCGGACAGTTTTTCGGCTGGCTTACGGGACTCGGAGGAAAGGCGAGGATAGTATCGCCGGATTCGACTAAAAAGGCATACCGCGAATATTTAGAAAAATGCATTGAAAGCTGCGAGGAGGACAACTGATGTATTACAGTTCAAGGGATAAAAACTGCAAATCCGTTTTCGGTGCTCTCCAAACCGATCAAAAGTGCATTTTGAATGTTTATGCCGCCGAGTTTGACGAATGCTTTTTAATTCTGCGGCATGACGGCGGCGACAAAGTCTACTACCGTATGCCGAAGCTTGATCGTGAGAAGTATTCGATCGAGCTGACATTCGATAAAACGGGGCTTTATTTTTATCATTTTCTGCTTAAAAGAGGCAGTTATCAGCAGTTTTTCTATCGTCAGCCCGATCAGTCGGCAGGCTCGCTTTACGAGCGTCAGTGGCAGATAACTGTTTTTGATAAGCGGTTTGAAACGCCGAGAGAGATGGTCGGCGGCATTATGTATCAGATATTCCCCGATCGCTTTTTCATGGGCGGAGAGTGGAAACAGGGCTTTGATGATCGTTTTCACGCCGAGTGGGGCGATGAACCGAGCTTTGCTCCGACGGAAGATCCGAGAGCCGGCGGAAGAGTTATCAACAATGATTATTTCGGCGGCGATCTCAAGGGCATTGAGCTTAAACTGCCGTATTTAAGCGAACTCGGTGTTACCGATATTTATCTCAATCCGATCTTTGAGGCTCATTCAAATCACCGCTACAACACGGCAAACTACATGAAGATCGACCCGACTCTCGGCAACAAGGACGATTTTGTGTCGCTTTGCAACGAGGCGCACAAGCTCGGTATGCGAATCATTTTGGACGGCGTTTTCTCCCACACGGGGTCGGACAGTATTTACTTCAACAAGGAAGGCAGATACGAAAGCTCGGGCGCATACAATTCAAAGGACTCGAAATATTACAGCTGGTATAATTTCAAAAGCTGGCCGGACGACTATGATTCATGGTGGGGCTTTAAAACCCTGCCCGAGACAAAAGAGGACGATGAAGGCTTCAGCGAGTTCATAACCGGCGAAAACGGCGTTATCGATTACTGGCTGAAGCTCGGTGCGGACGGTATCCGCCTTGATGTAGCGGACGAATTGCCCGACAGCTTTATCAAAAAAATACGCACCGCAGTCAAGCGCGCAAAGCCTGACGGCGTTTTATACGGCGAGGTCTGGGAGGACGCTTCAAACAAGGAAAGCTACCGCGTGAGAAGAGAGTATCTTTTAGGTCATGAGCTGGACAGCGTTATGAACTATCCGTTCCGCAATTCGATAATCTCGTTTGTCCGCAGGGAGTCAGACGGACGTGCGTTTATGAACGGCATTATGGATATTTTGGAGAATTATCCGAAGCCGTCTGTCGATGTTCTGATGAACCTGCTCGGCACGCATGACACCGAGCGTATTCTCACAGCGCTGGCAAACGAGCCTGCGGGCAACAGAGGCCGCGACTGGCAGCACGGCAGAAAACTCGGGGAAGTATATCGTATGACCGGACTTCAGATGTTAAAGCTCGCAACACTGCTTCAATTCACACTGCCCGGTATTCCCTGCGTTTACTACGGCGATGAGATCATGATGGAGGGCTACCGCGATCCGTTTAACCGCGGCTGCTTTGAGTGGGACAGGCTTGAGGACGGATCGATCTCGCTCGACTGGTTTATGCTGCTCGGCGAACTGAGAAAGCAGTCGCCGTCCTTGTGCGGCGGAAGCTTTTTGCCTGTGCAGGCTGAGAACGATTTTGTCACATTCCTGAGAATAAAGGATGGTCATGAGCTGTTTGTGGCTGTAAATCCGTCGTTCAGAGATACGTCTGTCTGGCTGCTCCCGGGCTGGCAGAACGATGAAGTTGTTATAGGCACACCGCCCGAAAACGGTGTTTTACCGCTGCCTGCGATGAGCTGTGCGGTGCTTAGAAGAACGCCTAAACCAAAGGAAGATCATTTAGACTGAGAAAGGAGGCTGCCGTTATCAAAAAGACAAAAAGAGCAAAGCAGGATCTTAAATTTTTCAAACTGCTTGAGAAAATATCGAAGAATTCGCGCTTTGCCGAAGAGGAAGCGTTTATTCAGCACGGAAACACCTCCTGCCTTACTCACAGCATAGCGGTAGCTTATTATTCGCACAGGATAGCGTGCAGGCTCGGCTTTTCAAAGCAAAGTACCGAAAACCTTATCAGGGGTGCTCTTTTGCACGACTACTTTTTATACGATTGGCATTTGCCGAACGAATCGGTAAAGCTGCACGGATTCAGGCACCCTGCCATAGCGCTGAGAAACGCAAAGACGGTGTTTGAGCTGAATCGGGTCGAGCAGAATATCATAGAGCGGCATATGTTTCCGCTGACGCTTCATCCGCCGAGATTCAAGGAAGCATACACAGTCTGCCTTGTTGATAAAGTCTGCTCGCTTTATGAAGTGTTTTCACGGCGGGCATACAGAAAAAACAAGCTGATCATCGCTTTGGAAGAGCACGCTAAAAGGTGTTCAAAAAAGTCTGACAGCGACAAAAAAGATTGACTTTTAACAGTCGGAACGGAGAAGAATATGTCGGTGCTTTCGGTTGAAATATGCAATGTTAAATTCAAAAACCCCGTTATTGCGGCAAGCGGAGCTTACGGCTTCGGCAGAGAGTATGACGAGGCTTATGATATAAGTCTGCTCGGCGGCATTTGCTGCAAGGGTACGACGCTCGAGAAAAAGGACGGTAATCCGCCTCCGAGAATTGCGGAGACACCTTCGGGTATGATAAACTCGGTCGGTCTGCAAAATCCCGGTGTGCGGCATTTTATCGATATTGATCTGCCGTTCCTGATGAAAAAGGATATAGTTGTGATCCCGAATATCGCAGGAGCGAGCGAGCAGGACTATTGCGAAATGGCCCGCATACTCGATGATACTCCCGTTCACATGATTGAAATGAATATCTCCTGCCCGAATGTAAAATGCGGAGGTGCGGCTTTCGGCACAAACGCCGACACAGTCGAAAGGATCACAAAGGCTGTTCGGGAGAACACAAAAAAGCCGTTGATTGTGAAATTGTCGCCGAATGTGACCGACATCGGCGAAATAGCCGCGGCAGCTGAATCCGGAGGTGCTGACGCGCTTTCGCTTATCAACACGATAACAGGCATGAGAATAGACATTCATTCGCGCCGACCGATCCTGAAAAACAACACGGGCGGTCTTTCCGGTCCCGCGGTGTTCCCTGTTGCGGTGAGAATGGTGAATCAGGCGTATAACCGTGTGAAGATACCGATAATCGGAATCGGCGGTATTGCGAGCGGCGAGGACGCTGTTGAGATGATGCTTGCGGGCGCGAGCGCCGTGCAGGTTGGCGGAGCGATGTTCCGCGATCCTTATGCACCGCTCAAGATAATAAAGGGCATTGAGGAGTTCTGCGAGAATAACGGCGTTCGGTCGGTAGGCGAACTCACAGGAGGAGTGAAACTTTGGTAATATGAAAATGATCGGAGTTGATCTCGGACTTGCAAGAACAGGTATTTCCGAGTGCGATGCGCTCGGTATGCTCGCATCGCCGAAAGAAGTGATACACGAGCGGCACGAATCCGAGCTTGTTGAAAAGATAGTCGCGGCGGCAAAAGCGGCGGGCGCAGAAAGGATCGTTGTCGGACTGCCGCTGAATATGGACGGCTCAAAAGGCGAGCGCGCGCTAGAATGCGAGCGTATTGCCGCGATCATCGGAGAAAAAAGCGGGATCGATACTGTTTTGTGGGACGAACGCTGTACAACGGTGATGTCGCACAATGCGCTGAATGTCACGAACACGAGAGGTAAAAAACGTAAAGCCGTGGTGGACGCCGTGGCGGCGGTTATGATACTTCAAAGCTATATCGACAGCCTTTGATCGAAAGGAAGAATAATGAGAATACTTTGCATCGGCGATGTCTGCGGTTCAAACGGCTGCGACGCTTTGCGGACTATCCTGCCGAAACTGAAAAGAGATAAAAACATTGATCTTACCATTGTGAACGGTGAGAACTCGCACGATAAAAACGGAATTGTCCTAAAGAGCTGCGAGCATATTTTCACAAGCGGAGCGGACATTATCACGACCGGCAACCATGTTTTCAGGCGAAAAGAGTTTTATGATGTGCTGGATACAAACGATTATGTTATCCGCCCTGCGAACTATACTTCAAAAGCGCACGGCAAAGGCGTTTGCGTTTACGACATGGGCAGGCTCTCGGTGGGAGTTATAAACCTGCTCGGATTTTTGTATGTCGGTGCTCCGATAAATCCGTTTTTGGTGGTCGATGAGCTGGTTCAAGAGCTTCAAAATGACGGAATTCGTATCATAATAGTCGATCTCCATGCGGAGGCGACTTCGGAAAAACGGGCTATGGGTTATTATCTCGACGGGCGGATCTCGGCGTTGTTCGGAACGCACACTCATGTGCAGACTTCCGACGCGCAGATACTGCCGAAAGGCACGGGGTATATCACCGATGTCGGGATGACGGGCGCTAAAAACTCGGTGCTCGGAATCGCACCCGAAACAGCGATCGCCAAGATGAAGGATATGCTTCCCGCCCCATTTGAATTTACAGGCGGGGAAAGCATACTCGGCGGCGTTGTTTTCGATATAGACGAAAAAACAGGTCTTTGCACAAAGACCGAAACAATTTGTGAATATTGCTGAAAGGCGGTTTTTATATGGAATACAATAAGGATATTGCAGTTGATCAGATAGGCTATGAGGCGCTTTCATCGAAGATTGCCGTGGCTAAGGATATCGGCGGAGAGTTTCGCATTGTTAATGACGAAAACGGCGAGACGGTATTTTCGGGCAGAGCGGACAAGCCTGTGTTCGATTCGACCAACAATATAAATGTTTATCGCTATGATTTCAGCGAGCTTAAAGACTGCGGAAAATATCATATCGAAAACAAAAACGGCTCCTCTTATCCGTTTGTTATCGGAAAAAATATTTACAAAGACGCTTTCAGAGCGACAATAAAGGCGCTTTATTTTCAGCGCTGCGGCACCGCGCTCGAAGAAAAGTATGCCGGCAAATACACTCATGCGGCGTGCCATCTGCAAAAGAGTGCAAAGATAGCGCCGGACTGCGAACGCCGGATAGATGATGTGACGGGCGGCTGGCATGACGCAGGCGATTTCGGCAGATATATCACGCCGGCAAATCAGTGTATTCATAATCTTTGCTATATATATGAGCTTTTCGACAATGCAAAGGTGCTCGGGCTGAATATCCCCGAAAGCGGCAACGGTGTCCCCGATATTCTGAATGAAGCACGCTGGGAGATCGAATGGATGCTTAAAATGCAGGATCCTAACGGCGGTGTGCATCACAAGCTCTGTGCCACAAAAATGCCTGAGATCATAATGCCCGAAAACGATGAAAGCGAGATCTTTGTTTCTCCTATTTCGCTTCAAGCGACGGCAGGTTTTGCCGCGGCTATGACTGCGGCGGCGAGAGTTTGGCAAAAATTTGACCGCGCTTTTTCCGACAGACTTATCGGAGCGGCGCTCAGAGCGTATTCATTCGCTAAGCAAAACCGCGATGTTATCCCTGTTTACTATGTCGAAACACCTCCCTGCGGCGGCGGTACATACGGCGACAGCTGCACCGACGATGAGCTTTATTGGGCGGCGGCGGAACTGTTCAGATTCACAGGCGACAGGCAATATGAAAACGATTTTAAAGAGCTTTATAAAAAGGATTTTTCAAAGACTGCGGCAGGCGCATACAATCAGGGCGGCTATGGCTCACTGTGCTATTGCCTTTGCGAAAACGCCGATGAAAAGATGCGCGCTCAGGCGCTTGCGGACATAGTTGAAGAAGCGGACAAACGCCTTTCGGTGTTTAACGACAACGCATATTCGGTTGCTATGAAGGGTGCCGCGGAAAATCAGGAATCCGATTATTATTGGGGCTCGAATGCAGGGCTTACAAACGCTCTTTTCAATATGATAGCGGCGGCGGTTCTTTTGAAAACTCATACATACGATGAATGTATCCGCGGAAGCATGGCTTATATCTTCGGCAGAAACATCATTTCAAAATGCTATGTTTCGGGATTCGGCTCCGATCCGATGATGCATCCGCATCACCGCCCGATGGAAGCGGACGGTATCACCGAGCCTATCGAAGGCTTTGTTTCGGGCGGCCCGAACGACCGCGAGGGTCAGCGTCCGTGGGATGCGGACGGAAAGCCTTCTGCCGCATGCTATATCGATCATTTGTGGTCATACACTTCAAACGAAGTCGCGATCTACTGGAACACATCGGCGGCATTTGTTTTGGCATATCTTTGCGAGACAGACGGCTGATATGAAAAACTTTTTTAAAAAGATCGCGAACTTTTGGTACTACTACAAGTGGCACACGATAATCGGCATTTTTTCGGCGATAGTTATCGGCGTCTGCGTGTGGCAGGTCGTAAGCTCAGAGGACTATGACTACACAGTTATGCTCTATACTTCGCGCAGTACGACCACCGCGCTGTCGCAGGCGCTTGAGAAAACGCTTTGCGAATACGGCGAGGATCTCGATAACAACGGCAAAGTCAGTGTTCAGGTGCTCAATGTTTCATACAGCGACACCGACACCAACAAAAACTTCAAAAATTCGCAGGCGCAGGCTCTCAGAGGCGAGCTGCTAAGCGAACGGTGTTTTCTTGTTATAACCGACGATACGCGTTTCGAGCAGATAAAGAGCGAGGGTTATTTTGAAAAGCTCAAAGAGCTTTCGGATAAAGACGGCTACGCTTACACTGCGAACGACAAAACGCCGCTGGGCAAAAAGATAATCTCGGAATTTAAAAACATGGGCTATGAATACTACGGCGATGTTGAAAACGGGCTTAACCTCAGTCTGAGATACTCGGGCGACGACAAAAACACCGATGCGGCTACCCGCCGCGAACAACAAAAACAACTGCTTTTAAAGATTGCGGAGGATAAATAATGTTCTCAAAACTGCACAGTATGGGCGTTTGGGGAATCAGCGCATACACTGTTGAAGTGGAAACAAATCTCTCAGGCGGCCTGCCTGCTTTCGATGTGGTGGGACTGCCCGATATGTCGGTGCGCGAATCGCGCGACAGAGTGCGTTCTGCGATGAAAAACAGCGGGTATGACTTCCCTGTCAGCCGAATAACAGTTAATCTCGCGCCTGCCGACATTAAAAAAGAAGGCTCGGTCTACGATCTTCCGATAATGCTCGGTATTATGCAGGCAAGCGGCATGATCGCGTCGGACTGCTCAGACGCTGTTTTTGCCGGTGAGCTTTCGCTTTCGGGCGAAGTCAGACCGATAAAAGGTCTGCTTTCGATGGCTATCGCCGCAAAGAAAAACGGTTTTCGCAGAATGTTTGTTCCGGCACATATCGCGGCTCAGGCGGCGGTCGTCGGCGGAATCGATGTTTATCCTGTCGACAATGTCAATATGCTGATCGCTCATCTGAACGGCAAGGCGCAGATCGAAAAGGTCTGCGCGCCTGATGTTTCATTTGAAAATGTCGGCGGAGAATACCCCGATTTTGCCGATGTTGCAGGGCAGGCTTACGCAAAGCGTGCTCTTGAAGTCGCGGCGGCAGGCGGGCATAATGTTTTGCTGATAGGGCCTCCCGGCTCGGGCAAAAGCATGCTTGCTAAAAGACTGCCTTCTATTCTGCCCGATATGACATTTGAGGAAGCGATCGAAACAACATCCGTTTATTCGGTCGCGGGCGAACTGAAAAACGGCGAAACGCTTATCAAGACCCGTCCGTTCCGCTCGCCGCATCACACGGTGTCGGCTGCGGCTTTATCGGGCGGCGGCACTGTTCCGTCGCCGGGCGAGATCTCGCTCGCGCACAACGGAGTTTTGTTTTTGGACGAGCTGCCCGAATTTTCAAAATCGGCTATGGAAACACTGCGTCAGCCGCTTGAGGACGGCGTTGTGCATATCTCCCGTGTTTCGGGCACGCTTTCTTATCCGTGCAGCACCATGTTTGTCGCGGCGATGAACCCCTGCCCGTGCGGCTATTTCGGCCACCCGACTCGGCAGTGCGTTTGCAGTGAGAATGCGGTGTCAAGGTATTTAAACCGTGTTTCGGGGCCTATGCTCGACCGAATGGATCTTCATGTAGAGGTGCCGCCGGTCGAGTTTGATGAGCTTTCATCGGCTAAGCCATCCGAATGCTCGGCAGACATTCGCAAAAGAGTGAATGCTGCAAGAGAGATCCAGAAAAAGCGATATGCCGGAACAGGCGTTTCCTGCAACGCACGGCTCACAACTTCTATGCTGAAGGAATACTGCGTTTTGGAATCGGATGCAAAGGATTTTCTTAAAGCATCATTTGAGCGGCTTTCGATGTCGGGCAGAGCCTACGACAGGATACTCAAGGTCGCAAGGACCATTGCCGATCTCGACAGCAGTGAAAAGATCGGGAAAACACATATAGCGCAGGCTGTGCGCTACCGCAGCCTTGACAGAAAGTATTGGCACTGATAAAGGAGACTTCTAATTGGCTAAAATTTTGAGCATTGCCTCGGGAAGCAAGGGCAACTGCACATATATCGGAGCGGATTCGGGTGCTGTCATGATAGACGCAGGCGTGTCTGCCGCGCGTATCGCGAAAACGCTCGATGAACATTCGCTCGATCCTGCCGGTATCCGTGCGATCTTTGTGACGCATGAGCATATCGATCACATCAAGGGTGTCAAGACGTTCGCTTCGCGCTATTCGATACCCGTGTACATGACCGAAGGCACACGTGCCGCCTGCATGAAAAACGGATTTTTCAACAGCAAAGTCGATATTCACACTGTCGGAAAATGTGATATTGTCGGCGATTTTGCCGTTACTTCGTTTCACACAATGCACGACAGCAAAGAAAGCTGCGGATATGTCATTGAAACTCCGCGAGAAAAGCTCGCTGTCTGCACCGACCTCGGCGTTGTCACCGATGATGTGCATAACGCACTTTGCGGCTGCCGCGCGGTAGTTATCGAGAGCAACCATGATATAAATATGCTCAGCAGAAATCCGAACTACCCTATGCCGCTCAAGCGGAGAATTATGTCGGATAAAGGGCATTTATCGAACAACGAATGTGCAGATGAGATCTATAATCTCATTCAAAGCGGAAGCGTGCATTTTATTCTCGCGCATTTAAGCGAGCAGAACAACACGCCGACTATTGCGGCAGGCACTGTTCGCACGAGAATGCTGATAGAAGGTCTGCGCGAAAACAGGGATTACACACTGAATGTTTCTTCGCCGAACTCAAACGGCGTTGTTATTGTTTGATCATGCTGAAAATTAAAGTTATTTGTATCGGAACACTGAAAGAAAAATATTGGCGCGACGCTTGCCTTGAATACGCAAAGCGGCTCGGCGCATTCTGTAAATTTGAGATAATCGAACTGGCGGAGAGCCGTGTTCCCGAAAGGCCGTCCGAAAAGGAGATAGCCGCAGCGCTCTCAAAAGAGGCGGCGCTTATTCTGAAAAATTTATCGGGCGCTGTCTACACTCTTTGCATTGAGGGAAAGCCGATGTCGTCCGAAAAGCTTGCGGAGTGCATTGAACGCGACTCGATGACGGCGAGCGAGCTTTGCTTTGTCATAGGCAGCTCGCACGGACTTTCAAACGAAGTGAAATCGGCCGGAAAGCGTATTTCAATGTCGGAGATGACATTCCCTCATCAGCTTGCGAGAGTTATGCTCTGCGAGCAGATATACAGGGCGATGAGTATTATAAACGGCGGAAAATATCACAAATAAACTCAAAAACAGCGAAAGCCTTGCGGCATTTTCGCTGTTTTTTATATATATGATCTTAGTACACTCAGCAGCAGATATCGCCTCGATTTTAAAAGTGTGCAAAGGCTCGCAAAAAATCGAAAAACTTTTGTTATTTCGGCTGAAATTGCGGTTTTTCTCTTGCATTTTCACACCCGAATGATTATAATTATAATTGTGGAATATTGCGAAGATATTCGAGTCACGGAAAGGAATGAAGACAATGATTAACTATTCACAGGAAGTTGAACAAATGTGCGTTGTCAAAAAGGGCCCGAATCATGGTCCCGCTCCCATTCCCGAAGAGGGTCAATGGGTCAAAGCCTACGAGATAAAGGACATCTCCGGTTTCTCGCACGGTATCGGTTGGTGCGCTCCTCAGCAGGGCACTTGCAAACTGTCGCTCAATGTGAAGAACGGCATCGTTGAAGAAGCTCTTGTTGAAACAGTGGGTTGCTCGGGTATGACTCACTCCGCAGCTATGGCTGCTGAGATCCTCCCCGGCAAAACTCTGCTTGAATGCCTTAACACCGACCTTGTTTGCGACGCTATCAATGTTGCAATGAGAGAGATCTTCTTACAATTTGTTTACGGAAGAACTCAGTCGGCTTTCTCTGAGGACGGTCTGGTCGTCGGCGCCGGTCTTGAAGACCTCGGCAAGGGACTTCGTTCGCAGGTCGGCACTATGTTCTCAACTAAGAAGAAGGGCGTTCGCTATCTTGAGATGGCTGAAGGCTATGTGACCAAGCTCGCGCTTGACGATGAGGGCGAGGTTATCGGATATCAGTTCGTTCGTCTCGGCAAAATGCTGGAGGATATCCGCCACGGCATGACTCCGAACGAGGCTTATGAGAAAAATATCGGTTCTTACGGTCGTTTTGAGAACGCTCCGAAGTATATCGATCCGAGAGAAGAATAAGGAGGGCGTTTTAAAATGGCTAACGAAATCAAATTTGAAGGCAAAGAACGCCGCATGGCGAAGATCGAAAAATGCCTTAAGGAATACGGTCTTGACAGCCTTGAAGCTGCAAAAGAGCTTTGCGACTCCAAGGGTATTGATGTTGAAGCTATCGTTAAAGGCGTTCAGCCGATCGCTTTTGATAACGCTGTTTGGGCATACACCCTCGGCGTTGCTGTTGCTCTGAAGAGCGGCAAGACCAATGCTTCCGACGCTGCCGCAGCTATCGGTATCGGTCTGCAGGCATTCTGCATTCCGGGTTCGGTTGCAGAGCAGAGAAATGTCGGCCTCGGCCACGGTAATCTCGGCGCTATGCTCCTCAACGAGAACACAAAGTGCTTCTGCTTCCTCGCAGGTCACGAGTCGTTCGCTGCCGCTGAGGGCGCTATCGGTATCGCTAAGACAGCTAACAAAGTCCGCAAAGAGCCGCTTCAGGTTATCCTTAACGGTCTCGGCAAGGACGCTGCTTTCATCATTTCGCGTATCAACGGTTTCACCTATGTGCAGACCGATTATGATTTCAAGACCGGCGAGCTGAAGGTCGTTAAGACTAAGGCTTACTCGGACGGCGACAGAGCAAAGGTTCGCTGCTACGGTGCTAACGATGTTCTCGAGGGCGTTGCTATCATGCGCCATGAGAGCGTTGATGTTTCTATCACAGGTAACTCCACCAACCCGACAAGATTCCAGCACCTTGTTGCAGGTACTTATAAGAAGTGGGCGCTTGAGAACGGCAAGAAGTATTTCTCCGTTGCATCGGGCGGCGGCACAGGCCGTACACTTCATCCGGACAATGTTGCGGCAGGTCCTGCTTCCTACGGTCTGACCGACTCGATGGGCAGAATGCACGGCGACGCTCAGTTCGCAGGTTCGTCTTCTGTTCCGGCTCATGTTGAAATGATGGGTCTTATCGGTATGGGTAACAACCCGATGGTCGGCGCGACAGTTGCTTGCGCTGTTGCGGTTGAAGAAGCTCAGAAGTAATTTCTAACTCCTAATTTATATAAAAGAGCCGTTCAAAAGAACGGCCCTTTTGCTTTTGCGGTGAGCGGCAAATTTGACCTGCGGCATTAAATCAAAAAATACAACCAGTAAAGGAGCGGTTTTTTGAAAATTTTTGATGAGAAATTCAGCGGTGCGACAGAAGTTTTATCGGTCATGAATATGCGAAACAGCGATAAGATGACGATAGACGGCGGTGTTTCCGGCAGAGAGCTTATGCGCCGCGCGGGACAATGCATTTTTGACAGTTTCGATTGGCGCGGCGATGTTCTGATCGCCTGCGGAAGCGGCAACAATGCGGGTGACGGTTATGTTTTGGCGGCTTTGCTGACAAAGACAAAAGCCCGTCCGCACATTCTTCTGCTTGAAGAGCGTTTCTCTGCGGACGGACGGTTTTATTTTGACGAATGTATGAAGCTCGGTGTGCCGTACAGCATTTATGACGGCGGCAAAATAAAGGCGGACATTATTGCCGACTGCATTTTCGGAACCGGATTTCACGGCAGCGCACAAGGCAAAGCCGCCGAAATGATAAATGCGATCAACGCAAGCGGCGCGACGGTTGTGAGCATTGATATAAACAGCGGTATAAACGGCGACAGCGGCGAAGGCGATATTGCGGTGTGTTCCGATCTCACAGTGTCGATAGGCAGTTTTCAGCCGGGACATTTTATCGGGCGTGCAGGCGAGCTTATAGGAAAAGCTGTAAACTGCGATATAGGGATCAAGCCGAAAGATCAGCCTTTTGAGCTTTACAAAGCGCCGTGCGACAAGCTGAAAAATGAGCTTTCTGCGGCGATAAGCAACGGCGAACTAAAGCTCACCGAAAACGACGATCTGCCACCGGCATCGGCGGCGGTCACTGCCGCAAAAGAGCTTAATGCACCCGTTTATCTCGAAAGCGGCGACTATTTTATTTTGTCGGACGGCGAGAAAGTCAAATTCATTCATAAATAAAAATGCGGAAGTTTCCTTCCGCATTTTTTCATTTAAAAGCCCGATTTATTTAACCTTAGCAGTTGTCCAGCCTGCTTTTGAAAGTTCATCGATATGAGCCTTAATTTTTGTTGAAGGCGACTCATTATCAGACGAGAACGACGAACCGACATAGTCGCTGTCGCTATCGTCATACATCATTTCATCACCGTCGAAATAGACATTTTCAAAAGCATAAGCGTAAACCGAGGAATACGAGCTGTAATTCTTGGTCACATAGAGAACGAGCGCATTCTGAGTGACTCCGCTCTCGGTTTTGGTGAGAAGATAGACATCGCTTATAACGCTTTTTGTATCCCACGAATACTTATAAGCCTCTTTATATGTTTTTTCGATCGCAGCTATTTTCGCCTTCGCGGCCGCTTCATCGACCGGCTTGTTAGCAGCAGCCTTGTATTCAACCGATTTTTTGGTGAGGAACACCTCAGTGTCCTCAAGGCGCTCATCGGAAACGCTCAGAACGATAACTGTGCCGTCTTCAAGATCATCGATATAGGTGTAATAATCATCGTCGGTGCCCTTGACAGTAAGTGTCAGTCTGTAATTTCCGAGAGATACATTATTCTTAGAGACCTTGACATAGGCGCTGTCTTTATCGTGCTTGAAAGTGTAACCGTCGATATCAAGCGAAAATTCGCCGACATAGCATTTGAGATCTCCGCTTACACAGCCCTTTGTTTTGATATATCCGCCTTCATTGATCTTGCCGAGCAGATCGACATTCACAACAGGCTCAAGTTTTAAATTCTGGTTGACAAGCTCATCGGATACATTGAGATCAAAGGTTTCATCGCTGTGCTTAAACTTAACACCAAGCTCCTCTTCGAGTCTGTCGAGCATTTTAACCGATGTTTCATCGGTATCCCATTTAATGCTGACGGTCACAACGCTGTCTTTGTTCAGTCCCTCGACTGAATCGCTGCCGTCCTTATCGGCTGCCTGCTCCGAACCCTTGATGGCTGCGGTGATCTTATAATATTTGCTTATATCATTTATCGTGTAGGAAGACCCGAGCGAGTTTTTAATTGCGTCGATGAGATCATCATAGTCCATCTTGGAATAATCCACACTGTCCGACTTAATATGCTCGGCGGCGATAGCGGCCTTATCGACATAGACAGTCGCCTTTGCATGGCCCTCATAAAGCGAGCTTTCATCGAACGAAAGGCTGATATAATCCTTAATGTCAACTTTATTAAACATCGGGACAACTACCACAAGCGCAACAACAAGCAATACAACTGCAGCAACACCGGCAATAAGTCCGATAAGAAGTCCCTTAGGGAACGGCTTTTTTGCTTCGGGTACAGTCGCGGTCTGAACAGGTGCAGGTGTCGGTGCGGGTGCAGGCTGTTCTGCAACAGGTGCTTCTGCAACAGGCGCAGGCTGTTCTGCGGCAGGTGCTTCTGCAACAGGTGCAGGCTCAGCCGCTGGTTTCTCTTCGGCAACAGGGGTTACAGACGCTCCGCAGTATGTACAGAACTTCGCTGTATCGTCAAGTTGTGCTCCGCATTTTTCACAAAACATTTATAAATCTCCTCCTAAAGTCCCCATTTGGGGGTTATATGATAAATATACCATATAGCCCCCGAAATTACAAGTTTATTTAACAAAAAACACCGCTTTTCAGCGGTGTTTTGATAATTATTTAAAATCCTGTGGAATAAGAATAATTCATCGGGTTGGTGCTGCTGCCGTTCACTCTGACTTCAAAGTGGAGGTGAGGGCCGGTTGAATTACCTGTTGATCCGACATAACCGATGAGCTGGCCTTTAGATACGCTCTGACCGGACGACACGATGATCGAACTGCAATGTGCGTAAAGCGTTGCATAGTGGTCGCCGTTCAGCGAGCCGTGATCGATCGAGATGCAGTTGCCGTAACCGCGGTTGCTGTAATTAACGCTGATAACAGTGCCGTCTGCCGCAGCGTAGATAGGTTTGCCGTAGGCTCCGCCGCAGGTGATGTCAACTCCGGTGTGGAAACGGTAGGACTGCTGACCGTACGAGCAGGAGATATAATACGAACTCTGGAACGGCCATGCAAAGCCCGAGCCGCTGTATTTACGATTTGAGTTTGCCTGAGCATTGTTGATCGCCGACTGGATCTTTTTAAGCTGAGCTTCCTTTTCCTCGATCTCTTCTTGCAGATCGGATTTGTCCGACTGCAGGCTGTCCTGGCTGGACGAAATACTGTCGAGTTTGGACTGAGCGTCCTTATACTGCCGATCAAGTTCTTCCTGCTTTGAAACAAGATCTGCTTTGAGCGATTTATTCTCCGCCATGCTGTCTTCGTTTTCCTTGTTGAGGCGATCGATTTCTTTAATATCCTCATTCAAGGCGTTCATCATATTCGTGTCATGCTCGGTGACGCCGCGCATAAGCTCGCTTCTCGCGAGAAAATCGCTGTAATCCTCCGCACTGAGTATAACGGCAAGCTCGCTGTACGATCCTGCGACATAGATCGCCCGCAGACGCTGTTTGAGCTGATCCTTGGTCTCATCGATATTCTTCTTTTTCTCCTCGATCTTAGCCTTGTTTTCATCGATCTTCGACTGAATAGCAGAGATACGGGAGTTATAAAGATCGATCTGATCCTGAATGCTGGCGATCTTTTCATCGAGCGCCGACTGAATGTCCTTATACTCGGATTTATCGCTCTCCAAGCTGTCGATCTTTTTATCAAGCTCTTTCTGGCGGCTTTCATACTGAGCGATCTGATTTCTCAGCTCCGAGGCGCTGATCGCACCGACAGGCTGCTGAGACACGAGCATGAAAGCTGATGCGACAGACAGCGCAAGGACCGCACTGACTGCTTTTTTTACAAACTTAAAATGCACGGAACTCACTTCCCTCTTTACGCAAATATTTACCTATGGATATAACACTTCCGATGCAACCTGTGATAACGCCGAGACCGACGAACATCAAAAGCAGATACCAAACTACATTTGAGAACGGAATAAGCGAAGCATTCATAGCTGCGACCTTATCCTCTACGAGCGTGTATGCGCCGTAGACCGCGACTGTTGAAATAACAGCGGAGATGATACCGAGGATAATACCCTCGATAACAAACGGCGTTCGGATAAAGTGGTTTGTCGCGCCGACCGCTTTCATAATACTGATCTCAAGCTTTCTGGAATGCATGGTGATCTTGATCGTGTTTGCGATGATGACAAGCGCGGTTATGAACAAGAGCGCGATGATGAATAGCCCCGCTGTGTTGACAAGGCTGCGGATATTGACGATCTTCATCGTCAACTCTCTTGAATCGTTGACATGATCGACATGGTCGATCGCTTTTATCTGAGTGATGGTATCGTCAAACTTGGTGAGATCCTTAAACGAAACTCTCATACCAAACGGCAGCCATGAGCCTTTCTGATCGCCGTCGTCAACAAATTTGAACAACTCTTCGTACTGAGAGCCCATGGAATCGACAAGCGACTGAACGCCCTGCGCCTGTGTTATAAACTCGGCATTAAGGACATTATCAAGACTCTGGACCTTCTGAAAAGCAGCTCTCGCCTGCTCCTCTGTTGCGTTATCATCGGTATAGACCATGACGACATTCTGAGCCTGCAAGCCGGAAAGCATTTTATCGACATTGACCGACAAAAGCGAAGCCGCTCCGATGAGAACCATTACGGCAACCAGAACACCGATGGACGCAATGGACATCAGACGGTTGTTCCAGACATTTTTAAATCCCTCGCGGATAAGATATCGGGTGCTTCTCATATCACATCGCCCCCTCTAAGTTATCTGCAACGACTCTGCCGTCCTCAAGCATGATGACACGGCGGTTAAAGTCGCGCACGAGCTGATGCTCATGAGTTACCATAACGACTGTTGTGCCGCGGCGGTTGATCTCGGTGAGCAATTCGACTATTTCATAGGACATATTCGGGTCGACATTGCCCGTCGGCTCGTCGGCTATGATTAGTCCGGGGTTGTTTACAAGCGCTCTCGCAAGGCCGACTCGCTGCTGTTCGCCGCCCGAAAGCTCAAGCGGATACGAACGAGCCTTTGAGCCGAGCTCGACCATTGAGAGAACCTGCGCCACTCTGCGCTTTATCTCACGGTTGGACGCGCCTACAACACGCAGCGAAAACGCCACGTTATCAAAAACATTCATTGTGGGAATAACTCTGAAATCCTGAAAAACTATTCCCATTGTTCTGCGGAAATAAGGGATCTCTCTGCGACGCATTTTTGAAAGATCATAGCCGTTTACAAAAATATCGCCCGTGTTCGGTGTTTCCTCGCGCATTATCAGCTTGATAAATGTCGATTTGCCGGCGCCGGAACGACCGACAACAAACACGAATTCGCCCTTATGGATCTTTATATTAACATCGTTGAGAGCGTTGAGCCCTTTTTGATACGCTTTTGTTACTCCGTTGAACTCGATAACGGGCTGCCCCGCTTCAAGCTCTATTGCATCCCTTTTGATAGTTGATCCCGTTCCTTTCTTTTAACACTCCGATATTATCAGAACTTGGTCGGATTTGCACTGAGATATTTCTTGACCATCAGCGCGATCTTAAACACGATAGCATGCTCAAACTCTCGAAGATCAAGGCCTGTGAGCTTGCGGATCTTCTCAAGACGATACACCAGCGTGTTACGATGTACAAATAGCTTTCTTGAAGTTTCGGAAACATTCAGATTGTTCTCAAAGAACTTCTGAATGGTGAACAGCGTTTCCTGATCGAGACTCTCGATCGAACCGCGCTTGAATACTTCGCGCAGGAATGTCTCGCCAAGAGTTGTCGGAAGCTGATAGATAAGGCGCGCGATACCGAGGTTATCATAGCTGATGATAGACTTTTCGGTGTCGAATACTTTGCCGACTTCGAGCGCGACCTGCGCCTCCTGGAACGAACGAGCCAATTCCTTGACGCCTTCTACAACTGTGCCGATGCTGACAACAGCATGCAGATAGAACTCGCTTGAAAGAGTGTCCACTATCGAACGCGCAAGGTTTTCGAGATCCTTTGTTGAAATATCGTTCTTTATTTCCTTGACGATCGCAATCTCGGTCTGGCTTATATTTATAACAAAGTCCTTCTGCTTGTCCGGAAAGAGATTCTGGATAACATCAAACACCGAGACATCGTTTTTGGTGATAAGCTTAACGAGCAGCACGACATGGCTGACATCTGTGTTGAAATGCAACTCTCTCGCCTTGACGAAAATATCCGTTGAAAGGATATTATCAAGAATTACATTTTTAACAAAGTTTGCTCTGTCATACTTTTCGTCATAATAATGCTTAAGATTAACGAGCGACACCGCCATGAGCGACACAAATTTGACCGCTTCATCATCAGTCCCCTCAACAAACATCAGATATTCCGGCTTGCCGTCGGATCCGAAAGGCTTATATGTAAAGCCGTCATGTGTAAACGGCTCCGCCTTGACTCTCGTATCAAATCCGGCAAGATCCACGCTGTTGCCTATCATGCCCAGCTCACTGCAAGCTGTTATAACGAGGTTTTTATCGACAATACCGACAGTGCGGTCGATAGCCTCTCGCATTTGATGAACGACGCTTTGAAACAAACGATTCGACATATAAAATTAGCCCCTTCACGAGATTTTCATCATATTTCACAGATTGCGAAACTTCTCTATATACATTTTACACAAAGTTGAACCGAATTTCAAGCAAAACTTTTGTTTTCTTCAAAAAAAGTTACAAAAAAGTTATTTTTGCCTGTGCAAATCGCTGTTTCAAGGAGTAATTTCCTTTAAAATGGTTACGGATTTGTAAAAAGTTTCAAAAGAGTCGCCGATATCTACTTGTTCTTGACACCGATATGATTTTAGTGTAGAGTTTAAAAAGCGGTAAAAGGAGGAATACGATGAAGAACGGTAAAACAAAACGGCAAATATGCATTGAATGGATACTTGTCGGCATAGCGCTGATAGTCTGTGCCGGCGCGATAGCGTATATCGCACTCGACAGAACCGAAGCGGTTTATTACGATTCTTCATCAATAGAAGCGGCCGGCACTTCAAAAACCGTCAAAACAGTGCAGAAAAGCGAGCTTGTCAACATAAACACCGCCGGACTGAATGAGCTTGCAGGCCTGCCGGGGATAGGCGAGGTCATAGCTCAGCGGATAATCGATTATCGGCAGGCGAGAGGCGGCTTCAGGGAAAAAACCGATATATTATATGTAAGAGGTATCGGTGAAAAGCGGTTTGAGATGATCATGGATCTTATCACTGTTTGATAAAAATTTTGCTCTTTTTAAAATTAACACTTTACTTTGCTAATGTGCTAGTGTATAATATACGGGTAATCCGTTTTAAAGGCGGAAATATCTTATATTGAGGAAGATGAAAAATGAAGAAGATCTTATGTTTGATCCTTGCGGTTATGACAAGCGCGGCTGTTCTCTGCTCCTGCGGTTCCCAGAGCAGCTCCGCATCCGGCAGCGCAACATCCGCAAACAGCGACCTTGCCGCTATCAAAGCAAACGGCAAGCTTGTCATCGGTATAACAGAGTTTGCTCCGATGAACTATAAAGCGGCTGACGGCAGCTGGACAGGTTTTGAAACAGAGTTTGCGCAGGCAGTTTGCGAAAAACTCGGAGTTACGGCTGAGTTCCAGGTGATCAACTGGGATTCCAAGATCATCGAGCTTAACGGCAAAACGATCGATTGCATCTGGAACGGTATGACTGTCACAGATGAGATCCAGCAGAACGCAAGCGTTTCCACTCCGTATCTTGAGAACCGTCAGGTCATCGTTTGCAAGAAGGGCAACGAGTCGAAATTCAACTCGGAAAAACCCGACCTTAAAGGTCTCACGGTTGTAGCTGAGAAAGGCTCGGCAGGCGAAACCACTGTCACCAAAACTCAGAAGGATATGTTCTCCGGCGCTGCATACACCGCTGTTGACTCGCAGGCAACAGCTCTTCTCGAAGTTTCGTCGGGCACTGCCGACTGTGCGGTTGTCGACTATGTTCTCTCGATCGGTTCGATCGGCGAAGGTACTGACAACGCATCGCTCACAGCTGTTATCAGAAACGAGTTTGAAGGCGAGAAATACGGTATTGCATTCAGAAAAGACAGCGATGTCACAGCCGAGGTCAACAAGATCATCACAGAGCTTGTGACCAGCGGCAAATTCAAGGAGATCGCAACAAAATACAAGCTTCAGGAGCTTAGCATCGCAAAATAATGGAACACTCGGTTTTTGATATAACAACAACGCTTCTCGGCGGCTTTTGGCAAAACTGCGTTATCTTTTTTGTAACGCTTATCTTTTCCCTGCCGTTCGGTCTGATAATATCTTTCGGCTCTATGTCGAAATTCAAACCGCTTTCGGCAGTTGTTAAAGTTTTTGTCTGGATAATAAGAGGCACACCGCTCATGCTCCAGCTTTTTGTTGTGTTTTTTGTGCCGGGACTCGTTTTCGGCGTGCCGATGAAAAACCGAATGCTCGCGGCGCTCATTGCGTTCATAATCAACTACGCGGCATATTTTTCGGAAATATATCGAGGCGGTATCGAAAGCACTCCGCGCGGTCAGCGCGAAGCGGGACAGGTGCTCGGTATGACGAAATCGCAGATATTCTTTAAGATCGAGCTTTTGCAGGTCGTTAAAAGAATAATCCCGCCCATGGGCAATGAGATCATAACGCTTATAAAAGACACTTCCCTTGCGAATGTTATCGCCGTTATGGACATCACCATGACCGCAAAGACATTCACAAATCAGGGGCTTGTCTGGCCGCTGTTTTATTCGGGACTCTTTTATCTTATTTTCTGCGGAATACTCACTCTTCTTTTCTCCTATATCGAAAAGAAGCTCGATTTCTTCAGAAGTTAAAAGGGGGTAGCGGAAAATGGCTGTGCTTGAAGTTAGGAATATTGAAAAAAGCTTTGATAAAACAAGCGTTTTGAAAGGTATCGACTTTTCGCTTGAAAAGGGCGAAGTGCTTGCTATAATCGGCTCATCCGGCAGCGGTAAAACAACGCTGCTCAGATGTCTGAACTTTCTTGAAACTCCCGACAGCGGAACGATCACCGTCAACGGCGAGACGCTGTTTGACGGCGGCGACAAATCGAAAATGACCGAGAAATACATTCGCGAAAAACGGTTGCATTTCGGGCTGGTCTTTCAATCGTTCAACCTGTTTCCGCAGTATACCGTGCTTAAAAATGTGACGCTGGCGAGCGAGTTGCTCGCGAAAGACGCTATTAAGCACAGCGGAGCGTACAAAGGGTGCAAAACTCTTGCCGAAGCTAAGATGTCGATCGACAAAGCGGCTCATGAGTTGATAGCATCGGTCGGTCTTTCGGAGAAGGAGGATTTTTATCCTCATGCTCTTTCGGGCGGTCAGCAGCAGCGTGTCGCTATTGCGAGAGCGCTCGCACTCAGTCCGGATGTGCTTTGCTTCGACGAGCCGACAAGCGCGCTCGATCCGGAGCTGACGGGTGAGGTGCTGAAAGTTATAAAGGGCTTGAAAGACGGCAATTCGACAATGATCGTCGTGACGCATGAGATCGATTTTGCGCGTGATGTTGCGGATAAGATACTGTTCATGGCGGACGGTGTTGTCGAAGAATACGGCACTCCGGAAGAGGTCATCGATTCGCCAAAGAGCGACCGTACTAAAGCGTTTTTAAACCGATTTAACGGAAACTGAAAACCGAATAAAGCGTGCAGGGCTGGCAGTTTTGTCGGCCCTGTTTTTTAATCCGGTCGCCTTGACACGGCGGCGAAAACATGATATAATAAGATTTAATTTGAGAAGTGTTGCCGTGTCATGGCAACGCCCACGGGAAGGAAGATCAGCATTGGCAAAGAGCATGACCGGTTACGGCAGATGTTCCGAACTCATAGGTGCTTATGATATAAGCGCCGAGATCCGTTCAGTTAATCATAAATTCTTTGAGTTTTCCTGCAAATATCCCCGTCAGTATGGGTTTTTGGAAGAAAAGATAAAATCAGCGGTTGCGAAAAAAGTCAGCCGAGGCAAGGTAGAAGTTTTTATCGGCGTGCAGGAAATGCAGAGCACCGGTGTTTCGGTTTCTGCGGATCTTCCGCTCGCCAAAGCATACAGCGATGCGCTGGCACAGATAGCGGACACCTGCGGCACACAGGGCGGTATCAGCGCGGAGACTATCGCGCGTATGCCCGATGTGCTTAAAGTTATAAAGCAGGATGTTGATGAAGATGTGCTCACAGCCGCTGTGCTGACAGTGCTTGAAAAGGCGGTAGGATCGTTCTCTCAGATGAGGGTGCGTGAGGGCGACTCGCTCAAATGCGATGTGCTCGAAAAGTGCGGGCTTATTCTCGATTCGGTGGCTTTTATCGAAGGACGTTCCGAAGAGAGTGTTAAGGCGTACCGTGCTCGGCTCGAAGCCAAGATAAAGGAGCTGCTTTCGGATACTTCGGTGGATGAACAGCGCTTGCTCACCGAAACGGCGATATTCGCCGATAAGATCGCGGTGGACGAAGAAACAGTCAGACTGAAAAGCCATATTTCGCAGATCAAGTCCCTGCTCTCAGCCGATGAGCCTATCGGCAGAAAGCTTGATTTCATTGTTCAGGAAATGAACAGAGAAACAAACACTATCGGCTCGAAATGCAATGATTATGAGATTTCGAAAAAAGTTATCGATATGAAGTCGATAATCGAAAAGATCCGCGAGCAGATCCAGAACATTGAATAGGAGCTGCCGATGAAACTTGTTAATATAGGTTACGGCAACCTTTTAAATGCCGACAGAATGATCGCCGCCGTTGCTCCGGATTCGGCGCCTGTTAAGCGCATGATCGCGGAGGCCAAGGATCAGGGAAGTCTGATAGACGCGACCTGCGGCAAAAAAACAAGAGCCGTTATCATGACCGACAGCGGCCATGTTATACTGACGGCATTGCAGACCGAAACGCTCGCACACAGACTTTCGGGAGGCGGTCAGGCACAGGGGGAAGATGCGGATGAATAACGAAAAACTCGGCTGTCTGTTTTCGGTTTCCGCACCGAGCGGCTGCGGAAAAGATACGGTTCTTAAAAAGCTTTTCGAGATCGCGCCCGAGCTTAAATTTTCGATTTCCTGCACATCGAGGCCCGAAAGAGATCCCTCGGACAGAGAGAAATATCATCTTGTCAGCCGCGAGAAATTCGAGAATATGATCAAAAACGGCGAGTTGCTCGAATACAATGAATACAACGGTAATTTCTACGGCACTCCGAAAGCGCCGGTCGAAGAATGGATAAACAACGGATACGATGTTGTTCTTGAGATAGACACGAACGGCGCCGCTAATGTGCGACGTGAGATGCCGCAGTCGATAGCCATTTTCATTATGCCGCCTTCGTTCGGCGTGCTCAAAGAGCGGCTTGAAGGCAGAGGCACCGAGACCGCAGAGCAGATAAAAAATCGGCTTATGATTGCCTGCGACGAGCTAAAACGCGCCTCCGACTACGATTACATCTGCATAAACGAGGATATAACAAAGTGTGCCGAAGATATACTCACGATAATAAAAGCTCAGGCTTTTACCAAAAATAATATGAGAAAATTCACAGAAGAGGTGGAGAAAGATGCTGAATCCTTCAATTGCTAAGCTCATCAATATCTACGAAAGCCGCTATCAGCTGGTGCTTGATGTTGCAAAATACGCAAGACATATTGCCGAGCAGGCAGAAGAAAAGGGCGAGATACTTGTTGACAAACCTGTTGATATCGCGCTTAATAAACTTGCCGCAAAATTTGACAAGTAATTTGCAAAAGTCAGGGTGCGCCCTGGCTTTTTGCCGCTTAAAAGGGATATGAGAAAATTTTTATGCGCTCAGATATATGTGGAGCAGACAACGGTCAATTTCGATAAAGCGTTTGATTATTCGGTGCCTTTTGACATGGCAGACAGGGTTTTTGTCGGTCAGAGGGTCGTTGTGCCGTTCGGCAGAGGAAACCGCAAGCGCAACGGCGTTATCCGCCGCATTATCGAGGACAGTGAATCCGGCATTGAAAAGCTGAAGCCGATCATTTCGCTGACAGATGAAAATCCGATATTATCCGAGGAAATGGCGGAGCTTGCCGACTTTATCAAGGATCGCACCTTCTGCACATATATGCAGGCGGCAAGACCGATGCTTCCGGCAGGTATCAATGTTAAAATAGTCGCTTCATACACATTAAATGAAAAAGCCGATATTGAAAATGCCGAACTGGCGCCGGACGAACAGGCGATCATAAAGTGTTTATCGAACGCGAAAGGTGCTGTTAAGAGAGAACGGCTTTTACAGGTGATCGGGCTTGATTTATCGAGCCGTCTGCCCGACGAGCTTGTCAAGCGCGGGCTTATTTGCCGAACCGACGATGCCGTTCGCCGCATGAACGATGCGACAGTGAGAATGGTGCGGCTCAGCGACGGATACGACGGCGGCAAAAAGCTGACGCCGAAGCAGAAGAGTGTTGTTGACTTTCTTTCGGGCTGCGAGACAGCAAGCGTCAAGGAGGTCTGCTATTTCACAGGCGTTTCGGCGGCTGTTATTGCAACAATGGTCAAAAACAAGATAGCGCAGTATTACGAAAACGAGGTGTATCGCACACCGTTCGAGCCGACGCTTGCGACCGACACTTCAGAGATAGAGCTGACGGCGGAGCAAAACAAAGCTTTCAGCAATATTTTAAATCAGATGAACAGCGAAAAGCCCGGTACGGCACTGCTCTACGGCGTTACGGGTTCGGGCAAAACTCAGGTCTATCTCAAGCTGATCGACACAGTGATCGCAGAGGGGAAAAGCGTTATTGTGATGGTGCCGGAGATCGCACTGACACCGCAGACTCTGAAAATATTCCGCCGGAGATACGGCGATAAGGTCGCGCTTTTTCATTCGGCGATGTCGCTCGGGCAGAGGATGGACGAATTTAAAAGAGCGAAGAGTAAAAAAGCGAGGATAGCGGTCGGCACAAGATCGGCTGTATTTGCTCCGTTTGACAATCTCGGACTTATTATTATGGACGAAGAACAGGAGCACACCTACAAATCCGAAAGCACTCCGCGTTTTCATACGAGAGATGTCGCAAGATTCAGAGCCGGATATAATAAATGTCTTTTACTGCTCGCATCCGCAACACCGTCGATCGAGAGCTACTCGAAAGCAAAAGCGGGAGTATATGGACTTTATTGTCTTACAGAGCGCTACGGCGATGCTAAGCTCCCGAAGGTCGAAACAGTCGATATGCGCCCGATGCTCACTTCAAAAAGCAATACTATTCTCAGTCCGCGTCTGATAGATTCGCTGACTGATATTATGGACGAAGGACAGCAGGCCATTCTTCTGCTGAACCGCAGAGGATATAATATCACTGTGACCTGTAAAAACTGCGGCAATGTTGCCACCTGCCCTAATTGCAGTATCTCTCTGACTTACCACAGCGCAAACGGCAGAATGATGTGTCACTACTGCGGATATTCCGAGCCGTATTCGGCGGTCTGCCCTGTCTGCGGAGACGATAATATCCGCTTATCGGGCTACGGCACACAGCGTATCGAAGAAGAATTGCAGACATTCTTCCCTGAGATGAGGATACTCAGAATGGACGCCGATACGACAATGGCACGCTTTTCGCATGAAGAAAAGCTGACGGCGTTTGCCGAACATAAATACGATGTCATGATCGGCACTCAGATGGTCGCAAAGGGGCTCGACTTCCCCGATGTTATGCTGGTGGGCGTTATCAATGCCGATGTGAGCCTGCACAGCACCGATTTCAAATCGACCGAAAAGACATTCGATCTTTTGACTCAGGTCATCGGCCGTTCCGGCAGAGCATCGGGCAACGGCCTTGCGCTGATCCAGACGACCGAGCCCGACAATCCGATCATTGCTCTTTCGGCTCAGCAGGATTATGATAAGTTTTACAATATGGAGATACTCACCCGAAAGATGCTGACATATCCGCCCTACTGCGATCTTTTGGTCTGCGGATTTATCGGCGACAGTGCGCAGAGAGCCATGACAGCGGCGAGAGCGATGTTTGACGGGATAACCGACTGCGTTAAAGCCGATCCGTCGCTCAAGCTGGTGATACTCGGACCTGCGGCGTGCAGTATTCCGAAAATCGGCGGAAAATATCGTTGCAGAATGCTTATTAAGTGCAAAAACAGCCGCAATCTGCGTGATATGATACGGGACAATCTCGCCAAAACAGAAAAACAATTTAAAGATGTATCGGCTTTTGCGGATATGAATCCCGAAAATATTATTTAAACAAAGGTGACTTACTATGGCTATCCGAAAAATACTGAAAAAAGGAGACGACACGCTGACTAAAAAGTGCCGTCCTGTTGAAAAATTTGATAAGAAGCTTTGGAAACTGCTCGACGATATGAGCGAGACTCTTGCCGATGCAAACGGCGCTGGTCTTGCAGCACCTCAGGTCGGTATTTTAAGGCGGCTTTGCATTGTGGATATCGGCGATGAGGACGGTGTTATCGAACTCATCAATCCGGAGATAATTGCGTCCGACGGTTATCAGCGCACCGAAGAAGGCTGCCTTTCCTGCCCGGGTATCTGGGGATTCACAGAGCGCCCGATGACTGTCACCGTCAGAGCGTATGACCGTAACGGAAAGCAATTTGAGAAGACGGCTAGCGGACTTAAAGCGAAAGCGTTTTGCCATGAGATCGATCATCTCGACGGTATTCTTTTCACCGAAAAGGTCGTTGAATATATCGACCCCGAAGAATAAAATTTGCGAGGTTTTTAATAGATGAAAATCGTTTTTATGGGCACTCCCGATTTTGCGGCAGAAAGCCTTGAAAGCCTTATAAAAGCAGGGCACGAGATCTGCGCTGTCTTCACTCAGCCCGACAAGCCTGTGGGAAGACGGCAGGTGCTGACCGCTCCTCCCGTGAAGCAGACTGCGCTCAAACACGGTCTGCCTGTTTACCAGCCGACATCGCTCAAAACAGGCGACAGCACCGAAATCATCAGAGAGCTTTCTCCCGATGTGTGCGCTGTTGTTGCCTACGGCAAGCTGCTGCCTGACGAAATACTTAAAATCCCGAAATTCGGCTGTGTTAATGTTCATGCTTCCCTGCTGCCGAAATACCGCGGCGCTTCCCCAATTCAGTGGGCGATCGTCTGCGGCGAGAAGCAGACAGGTGTTTGCACTATGCGGCTGGATCACGGAATGGACACAGGCGATGTTATACTCACAAAGACGGAGCCGATATACGACGACGACACAGCAGAAAGCCTTTGGGACAGATTATCGGCAATAGGTGCAGACGCGCTTTGCGAAACGCTCAGCCTGCTCGACAGCGGAAAAGCGGCATTCACCCCGCAGGACGACAGTCTTGCGAGCTATGCTCCTATTATTAAAAAATCGGACGGACTGCTCGATTTTAATAAGTCGGCTTACACGCTCGACTGCCTTATAAGAGGGCTGCACTCATGGCCGGTCGCATTCACTTTTGCAGACGGCAAACGCCTTAAAGTCTACAAGGCAAAGCCGACACAGCATACCGGTGCAAGGCCTTATGAGATAATAGATGAAAGCGACGAACTTTTGATCGGTTGCGGCGGAGACACTGCACTTATTATCGAAGAGTTGCAGGCAGAGGGCTCTAAGCGCATGAGCGCCCGAGACTTTTTGCGCGGCAAAAAAATCGGATCGATCGGAGACACTGCGAATGGCTGATGCAAGGCTCACTGCGGCGAAAGCACTGCTTTATATGCGCCAAAACGACGGATACTCAAATATCGTTATCGACACGGCTTTATCCGAGTCCGGCCTTCGCGGTCAGGACAGAGCTTTTGCCTGTGCACTGTTTTACGGCATTATCGAGCGGCAGCTCACGCTCGACTATATCATCAGCCTGCTGACCGACCGAAAAAGCCGAATAAAGCCGAAGGTGCGGATTGTACTGCAAATGGGGCTTTATCAGCTTTTATATATGGAAAAGGTGCCGGAGAGCGCCGCTGTCAACGAATCGGTAAAGCTTGTAAGAGCGCTCGGTGTCAACGCGGCGGCAGGGTTTATAAACGGTTGCCTGCGCTCGTTTTTACGCATGGGAAAGCGGTTTTCACTGCCCGAGGATAAACTGAATAAGCTCAGCATAAAATATTCATGCGATGAAAAAATTGTCGGTCGGCTTTGTGCTGATTACGGCGATGAGTTTGCAGAAGAGATCCTTTGCGGCTTTGAAAAGCGAGATCTCGGTGTGACGCTCAGAGTGAACACGCTGAAAACTTCTGTTTCGGACTATTTATCGAAGCTGCATTCTTGCGGTGTAGAAGCAGAGCAAAGCGGACTTTGCGACACCGCTGTCATAATCAAAAGCGCGGGAGATATCCGCTCGCTCTACGGTTACAAAGAAGGGCTGTTTCATGTTCAGGACATTGCCTCTCAGCTTTGTGCGAAGGCGGTATGCGCCGAACGCGGCATGAAAGTGATTGATGCCTGCGCCGCTCCCGGAGGAAAAGCTTTTTCGATAGCGGAGCTTATGAACGGAGACGGCGAAGTCACAGCCTGCGATAAATACGAACATAAGGTGAAAATGATCGCGCTCGGCGCAAAGCGGCTCGGGCTCAACAATGTTTGCGCTGTTTTGAGAGATGCCGAAAGCGAAAGTAACAACCTTTACAATTTTGACAGAATTTTATGCGATTTGCCTTGTTCGGGTATAGGAATTATAGCAAAAAAACCCGAAATTCGTTACAAAAATGTAGCATTACTTGACAATCTACCGGAATTACAGTATCATTTATTAAGTCTACAATCGAATTTTTTGAAGGTCGGAGGTATACTTGTCTACTCCACCTGCACGCTTTTTAAAAGCGAAAACCGCGCTGTTTGCGAACGTTTTTTAAGCGAACACGACGACTTTGAACCGTACCCTGTTTTGCCGCAGATAAAGCGCGCGATAGATGAGCCGGAGAATATGCTCACACTGTTTCCCCACATTCACGGGACAGACGGTTTTTTTATCTCGGCATTTGTGAGAAAGGGGCATGACCGATGACAGATCTCAGATCGCTCGACATTGATGAGCTTAAAGAGATCACAGTCGGGTTGGGTGCGCAGAAATTCCGCGCAAAACAGATATACGATAAGCTTCATCGGCACGCGGCACGCGACTACGATGAACTTAACAATCTGCCGAAGCAGTTGCTTTCAAAACTCAAAGAGCAATATTATATATCGCGCTGCGAGATAGAAAAAAAGCTTTGCTCTAAGATAGACGGCACTGTGAAATACCTCTATCGGCTGACAGACGGCGAATATATCGAATCAGTCGTTATGCAGTATAAACACGGCTGGTCGATCTGTGTTTCGACTCAGGCAGGCTGTGCGATGGGCTGCAGATTTTGCGCTTCGACAAAGAACGGCAGGCGCAGAAATCTTACCGCAGGAGAGATACTCGATCAGATATATGAAGCCGAGCGCGATCTTTCGATCAGAATTTCAAACATTGTCTTAATGGGCATGGGCGAACCGCTCGACAATTTCGAGAATGTTTTAAAATTTTTGAAAATGGTGAGCGATGAAAACGGGATAAACATAGGAATGAGACATATCTCGCTTTCGACCTGCGGTCTGGTGGACAAGATATACAAGCTTGCCGATCTTAATTTACAGCTGACGCTTTCTATATCGCTGCACGCGCCGACCGACGAGATCAGAAGCTCGATGATGCCTATAAACGATCGCTGGAACATCGATGAACTGCTAAAAGCCTGCAGGCACTACATTGAAAAGACAGGCAGGCGGATCTCATTTGAATATTCGGTCGTAGCGGGAGTGAACGACAGCGACGAATGTGCCTTAAAGCTGTGCGACAGGCTCAAGGGAATGCTGTGCCATGTCAATCTCATTCCGATAAACACGATAAAAGAGAGCGGTTTTCAGCGCCCGGATATGAAAAAGATAAAGCATTTTGAAAGTGTTTTGCAAAGCCACGGCATAAACACAACTATAAGAAGAACTCTCGGAGCGGATATTGCCGCATCGTGCGGTCAGCTCAGAGGAGAGATGATTTAAAAACGGAGGTGATGCTTTGTGCGGACTATCGGCAAAACCGATAAGGGCAAGGTCAGAAGAACAAATCAGGATTGCTTTTCGGTGATCGAGCTTGCAAACGGTCTTACAGCGGTCGTTCTGTGTGACGGTATGGGCGGTGCTAAAGGCGGCAATGTCGCATCGGACACTGCGGTGACGATCATCAGCGAACATATCAAGCGGTTTGCCTATGATAATATGCGAAGCCAGAGCATCAAATCCCTGCTCGAATCCGCTGTTATGGCGGCAAATGCGACAATTTTTGACCGTGCCGAGAACGATGATAACCTTTCCGGAATGGGCACAACGGTTGTTGCGGCGATCTTCTGCGACAATGTTGCATACATTACTCACGCGGGCGACAGCAGAGCATATATTATCAAAAACAAGGAAAAGCTTGAACAGATAACTACCGATCATTCGATTGTTCAGCACCTTTATGAGATCGGTCAGATCTCGAAGGAGGAGGCGCTCAATCACCCGACGCGGAATGTGATAACAAGGGCGGTCGGAGTTCAGGAATCGATCAAGACAGACCATGACGAGATCGATTACGGCGATGATGATATTTTTCTCTTCTGCTCCGACGGTCTTACGAACTATGTGAGCGACGAGGATATACTGAGCACCGTTCGGGATAATGATTTTTATTCCTGCGCGGACATACTTGTGGAAAAAGCGCTCGATGGCGGCGGCGGCGATAATGTCACCGTTGTTCTTGCAAGCGAAGGATAAAAATTAGCGCAGACATTTTCAAACCGACTGTCTGCGTGCAACGAAAGGAAGGGGACACACATGGACAATCTTGTCGGAAAGCGACTTGACGGAAGATATGAGATAAGCGAGCTCATCGGAATCGGCGGCATGGCTGTTGTTTACAAAGCCTATGACAATGTTGACGACAGAACGGTTGCTATCAAGATCCTGAAAGAAGAATTTCTTGCGAATGCCGAATTCAGAAGAAGATTTCAGAATGAATCCAAGGCTATCGCCGTGCTTTCGCACCCCAACATCGTAAAGGTTTATGATGTAAGCTTCGGAGATGTGCTTCAATATATAGTTATGGAATATGTTGACGGCATAACTCTAAAAGAGTATATCAATCAAAGGGGCGTTATCGAATGGCGCGAGGCTATTCATTTCACCTCGCAGATCTTGAAAGCGCTTGAACATGCTCACGAAAAAGGCATTGTTCACCGCGATATCAAGCCGCAAAACATTATGCTTCTGAGAAATGGCGAGATCAAGGTCACCGACTTTGGCATTGCGCGTTTTTCGCGCAGCAGCCAGCCCACTATGACCGACAAGGCGATCGGCTCGGTGCATTATATCAGCCCTGAGCAGGCGAGGGGCGATTTCACAGACGGCAGATCCGATATTTATTCAGTCGGTATCATGCTCTATGAGATGACAACGGGCAGAGTGCCGTTCCAATCGGACAGCGCGGTTTCCGTTGCAATAATGCAGCTGCAAAACGAACCGGAACGCCCGACGGCTATCAATCCCGATATTCCGAGGGGACTTGAGGAGATCACTCTCAAGGCAATGCAGAAAGACCCTGATAATCGTTTTGAAAGCGCGAGGGAAATGCTCTATGACCTTGAAGAGGTCAAGATGAATGAGCAATTTATCTTCGATTACAAATACGATACTCCGCATGAGTCAAAATCAAAGTTGCACGATCACCGCGAAAGAGAGCCTTATGATCCGCATGACCGCCACCCGAAAAAGCAGCAAAACAGCAGGGACGACAACGGTAAATCTCCGCTCGTTGCCGTGCTTTCGGGAGTTGCAGCGATATTTATTATCGCTGTTGTTGCAGTCATTGTTATCGGATACAGTGTGTTCAACGACACGGGTGCGACGCTTAAATGTCCGAACCTTGTCGGCAAAGTCTATAATGAGATTATAGCCGATCCGGATTTCAAATCATTCAATATAACTGTTGAAAGCACAGATTACAACTCGGAATATAAAGACGGCGAGATCTACCGTCAGTCGCCCGAGGCAGGAAAGACCATAAAGGAAGACACGGTTATCAAAGTCAGAGTGAGCAAGGGTGCGCAGACGATGGTGCTTGAAAACTACACCAATCAGGAGTTCAAGCGTGTTAAAGAACTGCTCACAGGTGAGATGGGTCTTAAGGTTTCGCAGGTCGATCAGCCGAGCGACAATGTAAACGAAGGCTACATTATCGAGACTATTCCGCCCGCAGGAAGCAATATCCGCACGGGAGAAACAATCACGGTGTATGTCAGCAGCGGCAAGGAAGTTCAGCAGGTCAAGATCAGCGACTATGTCGGTATGGATTATGAATCCGCCGAAAAGGAGCTTCGCAGCAAGGGTCTGTCTGTACACACATCGTATATCGACAGTTCGGAATATCCGAAAAAAGGATTTGTTGTCCGCCAGAGTGAGAAAGCCGGCTATGTTGATAAGGGCTCTTCAATAACGCTTTATATCAGCACAGGGAACCTCCCGACAACTGTTCCGCCGACAGAGGCTACGACTACGGCTCCCTCTGCGACCGAAGCACCGGCACCCGCAGGCTCAAACGGACAGGAATAAAGATGAACGGTATAATTATCAAGGCTATCGCCGGTTTCTACTATGTGGATACCGGCGATACCGTTATTGAATGCAAGGCGCGCGGCAAGTTTCGCAAGGGGCTTTCGCCGCTGACGGGAGATAAAGTCGAGATCAGTGTGCAGGACAATGCGGGCACAATCGAGCGTATTTTCGACCGCAAAAATGCGCTTGTCCGTCCGCCGCTTGCAAATCTAGATCTGCTTTTTATCATTGCATCCACAGGCGATCCCGCGCCGAATTATTTTGTTATCGATAAGCTGACGGTTTATGCCGAGCATTGCGGCATCACACCGGTGATCGTTGCAAACAAGCCGGATATTGCGCCGCCCGATGAATTGCTTGAAATTTATAAATCGGCAGGGTATCGCACTATTCGTGCAAGCGGCAATAACGGTGACGGCGCCGGAGAGATCCGCGATATGATAAACGGCAGGATCTGTGCTTTCACCGGCAATTCGGGAGTCGGAAAATCGTCGATACTCAATCATATTATGCCGTCGCTTTCGCTTGAAACGGCGCATACGAGTAAAAAGCTCGGCAGAGGCAGACACACGACTCGTCATACCGAACTGTTTCGCTGCGGCGGCGGTTACATTGCGGACACACCGGGTTTTTCGAGCTTTGAGCTTCAGGACGAGCTGTTTATCCGCAAGGAGTCTATCGCAAACTGTTTTCCCGAGTTTGAGCCGTTTATCGGAGAGTGCAAATTTACATCCTGTTCGCACACAGGCGAAAAAGGTTGTGCTATATCAAGCGCAGCGGAGGACGGCAGGATAGCGAAAAGCCGCTTTGAAAGCTATGTAAGAATGTATCGCGATGCGGCAAAGATACCCGAATGGGAACTCAACAAAAGAAAGCAGTGACGGTTTTGATAAATAAAAATAGCCGCTGTGTTATTATTGCAGGCGGCGTGATCGACAATGCGGAAATAGTAAAGTCGAGAATAAAAGACGGTGATTTCGTTGTTTATTGCGACAGTGCTTTGAGATATAAAAATGCGCTCGGAGCAGCGCCTCAGCTGATAGTCGGGGACTTCGATTCGTTCGACCGAAAAAACGTCAACGACAGTTGCGAGATTATAACGCTGAAGCCCGAAAAAGACGAAACCGACAGCTTCCACGCTGTCAAAACAGTGCTTGAGCGCGGATTTCGGGATATACTTATCCTCGGCGGTACAGGCGGCAGATTCGATCACACAATGGCGAATGTCAGCGCGCTGTGCTATATTGATAAACACGGTGCTCGCGGCGAAATGGCAGACAGTTCGGGCAGATATTTTATTCTGAGCGACGGAAGCTTTGAGATTAAAAAGGGCGAATGCAGATATTTCGGCATTATTCCGCTTGACACACCGATCGAAGATCTGTCGATCACAGGCGCGAAATATCCGCTGTCGCACGCAAAAGTCGATTTTGATTATCTCTACACGACCAGCAACGAAGTTAGCTCCGATAAATGCGTTATTACACTGAAAAACGCAAGAGCGCTTATTTTTCTTGCCGATCGATGAACAAAAAACCGCTTTTTTGATATAATGTTATTGTGACCGCGAAACAGCGGAACGATGCAAACGGGAAAGCGGTGTTTTTTATGAGAAAGCGGCCTTGCCGAAACAAAAACAGAGCGCAGGCCCTTTGCGCTTTCGGGCTCGGTATCATCATCGCGACATTTCTTCCCTACAAAGCGCTGATGCTGGTACTCGGGATCACGCTGATGCTTCTCGGGTTTGCATACATGAAATGTCACTGAGGAGGCGTTTTGTATGACAGTTGTTGTTGTGAAAAGTCCGAAAATGCTCAGAGGTATACTAAAAAAGATATTTAAAATAAAATAAACGTACGCCGTGCTGAAAGCACGGCGTACTTCTTTTAAAACAATAAATCAATTCGTCATAAAAAATTCACAAATACCAAACGGTTTTTTGGTATATTTATATATAGGGGGATTCCCCGAAAGGAGACTCTTATGATCAGTTCGGCGAACACAAATATCTTGTTTTTTCTGCATCCTAAAGCGGATGTAAGTTATATTTACGAGGATAACACAGTCAGGCAGGGACTGGAGAAGATGAAAGCACATGGCTATACGGCGATCCCTGTCATAACGCGCGACGGCGTTTATGTCGGCACAGTCACACAGGGTGACTTTTTGTGGGCAGTGCTTGATGAATACAACGGTAACTGGAAATCGCTTGAGAAGGTGAAGATCGGGCAGATCGTGAGAGCGGACTTTAACCCGTCGGTCACGGTGGACACGAATATCCCGCAGCTGCTCGACCGCATTTCAAATCAAAATTTTGTGCCTATTGTGGACGATCGCGGAGTGTTTATGGGCATTGTCACACGAAAATCGATCATTGAATTTATGCGGAAGAAGCTCAGCAACAACTAAACAAAGTTTACAATCTGTATATTGACATGAATTTTATTCCATGATAAAATATACATAGTGTATTATTAACTATTATCGGAAAAGGAGGAATAGAAAATGGAAAAGAAAGATTTTTCGCTGATCACCGAGGAAATTCAGCAGCTTGCCGACCTTTGTGTTAAAGACGGCTGGATAGAGCCGAGTATGTACAGGGAGTATAATGTTAACCGCGGGCTCAGAGACCTCAACGGAAAAGGCGTGCTCACGGGACTCACCGAGATCTCGGAGATCGAGGCAAAAAAGATTGTGGACGGTGAGGAGGTTCCCTGCGCAGGCAGGCTGTTTTACCGCGGATACGATATTAAGGATCTCACAAAAGGATTTATTGAGGAAAAAAGGTTTGGCTTTGAAGAGGTGACATATCTTCTTCTGTTTGGCGAACTGCCGACAGCACAGCAGCTTAAAGATTTCTGCGAAATGCTTGAGGGGTATCGTTCGCTGCCGCCTTCATTTGTCAGAGATATGATAATGAAAGCGCCGAGCAGCTGTGTTATGAACTCGCTTGCGCGCAGTGTGCTTGTTATGTATTCCTACGACAAAAACGCCGACGACACCAGTATTCCGAATGTACTGCGTCAGTGCTTACAGCTTATCGCATCGTTTCCGCTGATGTCGGTCTACGGCTACAATGCATACGAATACTACCTCAATGATTCAAACAAGTTTTTTATCAACGAGCCGGAAAAAGGGCTTTCGACCGCGGAAAATATTCTGCACATGCTTCGTATTGACGGTAGTTACACAGAGCTTGAAGCGAAAATTCTCGATCTTGCGCTTGTTCTGCACGCCGAACACGGCGGCGGTAACAACTCATCGTTTACGACCCATGTTGTTTCATCGTCCGGAACAGACACATATTCGGCGATTTCGGCGGCTTTAGGCTCGCTTAAAGGTCCGAAGCACGGCGGTGCAAATATCAAGGTTTGTCACATGATGGAGGATATTAAGAAGAATGTTCACGATTGGACGGACGATGAAGAGGTTTCGGCATATCTGAAACGGCTGCTGCACGGTGAAGCTTTCGATAGATCCGGTCTGATCTACGGTATCGGTCATGCGGTATATTCGGTTTCCGATCCGAGAGCACAAGTATTTCGTTCGTTTGTTGAGAAGCTTTCTTATGAAAAAGGACAGCATGACGAATTTGCACTTTATTCATCTATCGAAAGGCTTGCCCCCGATGTTATCAGAGGTGAGCGCAAGATGTATAAGGGAGTTTCGGCGAATGTCGATTTTTACAGCGGTTATGTTTATCGTATGCTTTCGCTTCCCGAAGAGCTGTTCACTCCGATTTTTGCGATGGCAAGAATTTCGGGCTGGAGTGCGCACAGGATCGAAGAGCTTGTAAACGGCAGTAAGATCATTCGTCCGGCTTACAAGGCTGTGCATCCGCGCAGAGACTATGTTAGCCTGAGCGAGAGATAGGCAATTATCGACTACAAATTAAACACGGCAGTAGTAATGTTATGCTACTGCCGTGTTTGCTTTTCACGCTTTGCCGATTGTCGGGTGACTAACTTACCCACAGCAAGAACCAAGTGCGGCACAGCGTCCGTGCTAACGGCGGCAAATCTGCTTTACACGCTTTGCCGATTATCGGGTGACTAACTTGCCCACAGCAAGAACCAAGTACGGCACAGCGCCCGTGCTAACGGCGGCAAATCTGCTTATACGCTTTGCCGATTGTCGAGTGACCAACTTACCCACAGCAAAAACCAAGTGCGGCACAGCGTCCGTGCTAACGGCGGCAAGTCTGCTTTATACGCTTTGCCGATTATCGGGTGACAAACTTACCCACAGCAAAAACCAAGTGCGGCACAGCGTCCGTGCTAACGGCGGCATAACCGAACTATCCCAAACCAAATGCAAAAAAGAGACTGCCGCAATGCGACAGTCTCTTGAACTGATTATTCAGTTTTCAGCGTTAATCCGATTTACGAATTAGTGCTTCTTAGACTTAACGAGTACAACACCCGAAGTTGCGAGAGCTGCAAGAGCTGCAGTTACGCCGATAACACCTGTGAACGGATTGCTCTTGTTGTTATCTGTCGGAGTCTCAACATCTGTGACAGTCTCAGCAGCAGCTCCTGTTGTAGTTGTTGTTACATCCGGAGCAATTGTTGTGGTTGTAGTAGTCGGTGCCTTTGTTGTAGTTGTTGTTACATCCGGAGCAATTGTTGTGGTTGTAGTAGTCGGAGCCGGAGTTGTTGTAGTTGTAGTAGTTGTAGTCGGAGCCGGTGTAGTTGTGGTTGTAGTTGTCGGCGCCGGAGCTGTTGTAGTTGTAGTTGTAGTAGTCGGAGCCGGTGTAGTTGTAGTAGTTGTAGTCGGCGCCGGAGTTGTTGTAGTTGTAGTTGTTGTAGTCGGAGCCGGTTTAGTTGTGGTTGTTGTGGTTGTAGCCGATGTAGTGGTTGTAGTTGTAGTTGTAGTTGTGGTAGTAGTTGTGGTTGTTGTAGTGGTTGTAGTTGTCGGTGCAGTAAGTGTAAGCGGCACAACACCAATCAAATCTGTAACCGTTGTGTCAACCTTGTCAATATAAGCCTGGAAACCGCCCATGCCGAGACCGCCGGTGATTGTAGCGCCTTCCTTAAGAACCTTGAACTTAGCTGTGAAAGCTACGCCGCCCTTATCAGCCGGAATGTACTGACCATACTGATCCATATCTGTGTCGATAGTACCGATAGATGTAGCAACAATACCTACACCCTGTCTGTTTTCAGGTGTGTAAAGAGCTACGATCGAACCCTTCTCATAATCGTCGGTGGTGTAACCGTCGTAGAACTTACCGTTTCTAGCCGACTTTGCGACATACTCGAGCTCTGTGGGATCCCACTCTGCATAAATATCAAATGCTGTGATATCGATGCCTGCAGGAAGGTTAAACGAAACCTTGATTTCGTCTCCTACATTTGCAGCGGTCTTATCAGCAGTAATCGTAATAGCATGTGTCGGCTCAGCGAAAGCAAAGCTTACAACGCCGCCTAAAATAGCAACGATCAGTGCAGCAACGACCAATTTTGCTTTTTTCATTTCTGTGTCCTCCTAAAAAAATAATAAAATCTCGGTGCTCTGCACCGTTCTGTACTTGTTCATTATATATTAAATATTTAAATATGTCAATGCTTTTTTTGAAAATTTATAGAATTGTTTATTTTTACTAAACCGCCGTTTTTTGCGGCTTTTCGTTTGTGCTAAATTTATTGATTTCTGCATTTTCATGCACTGCATTTATCAATTTCAACAATTAAAACGCAGGATTTTAAAGCTGTTTTGATGACTTTATTCATATTTCAAAATGCACAGAAGCTGCCCTCCGTGCATTTTGAAAATCATTTGCCGATATACTGAAATCTCGGTTGCATTTCACCGTCCCGCTCGACCGTTTCGCAGAACATTTCAAGCGGGCGGACCCAATAGCCGTTATCGCTGTAGAGCGCGCGGTAGACCACCATCGGCTCGAGCGTCTCGCTGTGGCTTGCCACTGCAATGACTTCATACTCGCCGCCTTTGAAATGGCGGTAGCGACCGGGTTTTAAATTATTTTTCATCCGCTTTGAGCTTCAGCTTGCTCGCTCTGTAAGTGTTGAGCGCGCCGCTGTTTTTATCGGCTGTGAGCTTTGATGCATTCTCGGAGAGGAAGCTGTCATACTCATCGTCCTTCAGCTCGTGGCGGACATTTGTTGCATTCTGCTCTGCACAGTAATCAAGATCCGCATTAAGGTCAACGCGCTGCATAACTGCGTACATGCTGCTTGTTTCAACAAACTTTGACTTGCCGACTTCAAGAGCCTTGATCTCATCAAACTTTTCAAACGGATTGATGCTGGAATCAGCGTCACCCATGACCATAGCATAAGGATACTTAGCTTTGCTTCCTTCTACCGAAACAGTGTCCTTCTGGTTGATCTTATTGAAATACTCGGCACGGATAGCCGCATAATCGCCGCCTGCGTTAAGACGGGTCGCATACGATTCGAGCAAAGATTTATACTCTGTTTTATCAGTGTCGGAAACAGCCTTGGTCTGACCGCTCGAATCATAGGAATAAAGGCTGTAGGAAATGAACTGAACGAGCAGGCAGTTATCTTTGAGATATTTTTTGATAGCGTCTGTTTTAACTTCCTTAGAGCCGCCGTCGCCGTAATAATGATTAAAGAGGGCTTCTCTTTTCTGCTTATTCTCAACATAGAGCTTAAGTGTTGTCTTTGCGATGCCGTTTTGCTCATAGAGATTTTTATTCGACGACCAGTACTGATCGACTGTGTTGGTTACGGCAGTTGTCTGATCATCGGTGAAGCTGAGAGACGCCTTTTTAAACTCAGACTCGACATAAGCATACTCGGCGCACGATTCCAATGCCTTATCCTGCACCCACTCGTTATAAGATTTATTCTCGAGCTTTGTTTCATTATAATTTACAGTTGTGGTAGTGGTGGTATCGGTGGCGGTTTCGGCAGCCGTTGTGGTTGTCGTCTGCTTTGCATACTCCGTCTGATACTCGCTCATAGCGTCCATAGCGTAGAGAATATAAAGCGCGGAACGAACGCCGTAGGTGTTGCCGTCCGAATCGGTGTACGACACTGCGTTCTCATTCTCGGTGCGGCAAGCAGCGAAGCTAACAAGCATTACCGCGCAAAGGAGCAGCGCTGCCGCTCTTTTCAACTTCATCATTACTAAAACTATCCTTTCATTAAGAGGCGCAGGCAAAAGCCCTTTCACCCTGTTTTTGTGATAACAAATAAATTATACACTAAAAATACCGAAAAGTCTATATCTTTTTTCGGATTTTTTGAACAAAAAAGACTCCGTTTTAAACGAAGTCCTTTTGTGTTTCTCACTTTTTATCTTTATCGTTCTTTTTCGGGGCAGTGACAGCATTGAGCAGCTTTATGCAAAGGATAATAACCGCTGTCACAATGAAAATACCGAGCATTCCCATTCCCATATATCCGAGCGAATCTAAAAATGCCTGAAAATCCATATCAAACACCGTTCCTTTCTCAGCTGAAGAAATTGAGGATCATACCGCCTGCGATAACGGAAGCGATCTGACCGGATACATTTGTTCCGACAGCGTGCATAAGCAGGAAGTTCTGATTATCTTCTGCCTGACCCATTTTATGAACAACACGGGCGGACATCGGGAATGCCGAGATACCTGCCGCACCGATCATCGGGTTTACCTTCTTCTTTGAGAACAGATTTACGACCTTCGCGAACATTACGCCGCCGACAGTATCGAACACGAAAGCGACAAGTCCGAGGCCGATGATCATAAGAGTCTGCCATGTGAGGAAGTATTCCGCCTGCATTTTGGATGCTACGGTGATACCGAGGAGCAGTGTGACAAGGCGGGCAAGGACATTCTGAGCAGTGTCGGAAAGAAGATCGAGCACGCCGCACTCGCGGATAAGGTTACCGAACATAAGGAAGCCGATAAGAACTGCCGACTTCGGCGATACGATACCTGCGATTATTGTTACGATTATCGGGAAGAGAATGAGAGTTGTCTTCGATACCTTGACATTGGTATAGTCCATACGGATAAGACGCTCTTTCTTTGTTGTGCAGAGCTTGACGATAGGCGGCTGGACGATCGGAACAAGCGCCATATACGAATAAGCTGCAACTGTGATCGCACCGATATACTCGGATTTGAGTGTCTGCGCTACGAAAATAGATGTCGGGCCGTCTGCCGCGCCGATAATAGCGATCGATGCCGCATCGTTGGGCTTAAAGCCGCAAAGAGTAGCCATGCTGAGTGTGAAGAAAATACCGAACTGAGCCGCCGCACCGAAGATCATAAGCTTCGGGTTGGTGAGCAGCGGTGTAAAGTCGATCATTGCGCCGATTCCGATAAACAAGAGCAGCGGGAACAGCTCGTTTGCGATACCTGCGTTGAACAGGATCGTGAGCGGGCCTTCATCACCGACTGCGCCGGAAAACGGCAGGTTTACAAGAATTGCACCGAAGCCCATAGGCAAAAGCAGTGTCGGCTCCATATCTTTTTTGATTGCGAGATAGATAAGCACTCCGCCTATCGCCCACATTACGAGCATTTTGGTTACATCTTCGAAGCAGTTTGGGTTTCTGACGGTGAATTTCAGAATATCCTCAAACAGTCCGCTGAACAAGTCTCCCATTTTATCCTCCGTTTATTTGTTTTTAGATGAAAATACTAAAATATAATATCATTTTGCGACTATTTCGTCAATCGGCTGATAGTATTGTTCATAATTTGTTAACATTTTCGGCAAACCAGACCGACGGCACGGTGAACTCCCTGCCGTTTAAATATTCGAGGTTTTCCGAATCGCTGATGAAAGAAAACCGCAGCTTATAGGAATAGAGCGCCTGATGATTGAAGCCTTTTTTACGGTCGGCGGCGTTTTTACCGTACTTGCCGTCGCCGACTAAGGGGTGCCCTGCCGACGCTAAATGCGCGCGGATCTGATGAGTTCTGCCGGTGAGCAGTTCGATCTCAAGAAGGCTGTTTTCGCCCTGCGTTGACAGCACCTTATACGCCGTTTTTATCTGCTTTGCGCCGGGCTGCGGCTTTTTTGTGACATAGACCTTGTTTTTCTTGCTGTCTTTAAAAAGCCAGCCCTCGAGCAGATCGCTCTGCTTTTCCATTCTGCCGTGAACAAGGCAAAGATAAAATTTATCGATCTCCCTATCCTTCACCTTCTGATTTAAAACTCTGAGCGACTGGGCGTTTTTCGCCGCGATGACGATGCCGCCTGTGTTACGGTCGATACGGTTGACGAGCGCCGGCGCGAACGAATGTTCGTTTTCGGGATCGTATTCCCCTTTTTCATAAAGATAGCGGCTGACTCTGCCGATCAGAGTATCGCGGAATTCCTCGCCGTCGGGGTGGACGACAAGTCCCTCGGGTTTATCGAGCAGCATTATGTTTTCGTCTTCATAAATAATGCTGAGCTTTTTCGACGCATAGGTGAAATCGTAAACCTCAGGGTCTTTCTCGAAAAATTCATCGTTTATATAAAAATCGACGACATCGTTTTCGCATAGCTTATCGGAGATCTGAGCACGCTTACCGTTTATCTTTATGCGCTTTAATCGAATGTATTTATACATAAGCGCCTGCGGCAGCTTAGGGGCCGCCTTGCAAACGAATTTATCAAGACGCTTGCCTGCGTCGTTGGAATTGACGATTATACTTTTTATTGCCGACACCTGCCTTTTACGCAAAAAAGCCGCCGATCGGATCGGCGGCTCGCCATATTATTCGCCGAGATAAGCTTTTTTGACCGAGTCGTTGTTGATAAGATCCTCAGCCTTGCCGGAAAGTGCAATGTTTCCGGTTTCGAGAACATAAGCGCGATCTGCTATCGAGAGCGCTTTTTTCGCATTCTGCTCGACAAGCAAAACTGTTGTGCCCGATTTACTGATGCTTCCGATAATATCGAAAACCTCGGAAACAAGCAGGGGCGACAGACCCATTGAAGGCTCATCCATGAGAATGATCTTCGGACGGCTCATGAGCGCTCTGCCCATTGCGAGCATCTGCTGTTCTCCGCCGGAAAGTGTGCCTGCAAGCTGGTTTGCTCGCTCCTTAAGCCTCGGGAAACGGCTGAACACCATTTCGAGCGACTTCTCTTTTTCGCTGACATCGGAACGCGTGAACGCACCCATTTTAAGATTATCGAGTACAGAAAGCTGGGCGAACACACGCCTGCCCTCCGGCACCTGCGCGATACCCATTGAAACGATCTTATGCGGAGCGACCTTTGTTATATCGGTGCCCTCAAACATAATGTTGCCCGACTTCGGACGAAGCAGGCCGCTGATCGTGTGGAGCGTTGTTGTTTTTCCTGCGCCGTTTGCGCCGATGAGAGCGATGATCTCGCCTTTATCGACCGAGAAGGAGATACCCTTTATGGCGTGGATCATACCGTAGTTTACATGAATATCGTTGATTTCAAGCATTGCCATTGCCGGTTTCCTCCTTATTCTCCGAGATAAGCCTTAACGACCTCAGGATCGTTAAGAACTCCAGAGGTATCGCCGCTTGCGAGAACCGAGCCGAAGTTCAGCACGGTGAGCTGTTCGCAGATACCGCTGACAAGGCGCATATCGTGCTCGATGAGCAATATCGTCATATCGAATTTATCGCGGATAAATCTTATAGTATCCATAAGCTCCGCTGTTTCGTTCGGATTCATACCTGCCGCAGGTTCATCAAGAAGCAGCAGTTTCGGCTCTGTTGCGAGTGCACGGGCGATCTCGAGCTTACGCTGTTTACCGTAGGGCAGGTTCTTTGCCTTTGCTTTGGCTTCCTTATCAAGATCAAAAACCTTGAGCAGTTCCATTGCCTTGGCGTTCATCTCGCGCTCGAGTCTGAAATTGCTCGGCAGACGAAGAAGATTAGACCAGAGCGAACATTTGATCTGATTATGAAGTCCGACTTTAACATTGTCGAGCACCGACATCTCACTGAACAGGCGGATGTTTTGGAATGTTCTTGCGATGCCGAGCTTGTTTATTTTAATAGTGGGCTGACCTGTGATGTCAACACCGTTGAGCGTGATAGAGCCGGATGTCGGCTTATAAACGCCTGTGAGCATATTGAAAACAGTGGTCTTACCTGCACCGTTCGGACCGATGAGACCGTAAAGCTGGCCTTTTTTAACGGTCATATTAAAATTATCGACCGCTTTAAGTCCGCCGAAACGGATAGAAAGATCTTTAACTTCAAGCATATTCACGGCTCACACCTCCTTTGAATCGGAAGCGGCTATGACCGCTTTTTTTCGATGAAACAGCTTTTTGAAAAATCCGCGGGTATTGTCCTTGAACTTTTCAAGATAGGAGCTGATAGTCGGATTATTGTTGACGATCATCATGCCGACAAGTACAACGGCATAGATCAGCATACGATAGTCATTCAAAAATCTGAGCCACTCGGGAAGCACTGTGAGCACAACCGCGGCAATGATCGAACCGAGTGTCGAACCCATGCCGCCGAGGACGACGAATACAAGGATGTTGATACTCATTATATAACCGTAGTGGTTCTGGTTTGCAGCCGCCATGCCGAGCTCGTGGCTGAAAAGCACGCCTGCGATACCTGCGAAAAACGCAGATATGATAATTGTGATCAATCTATATTTTGTGATATTGATACCGATGCTCTCAGCCGCGATACGATTATCGCGATATGCCTTGACAGCACGGCCTGTGCGCGAATGGATAAAGTTTAAAATAAGCCAAACGGTGACAAAAGTTATCGCAAATGCGACCGCAAAGCGGATAGACGGGCTTGTGCTTATTCTTGTCAGACGGGAAACACCGAGCGCACCGTTTGAGATAATGTCAGCGTCCGGAGAAAGCCCCTCGATGGCTGTGCCGCCGATAGCAAAACGGAATTCGCCGTTGTCGATAGCGGCATAGGTAACGCTGAAGAGATTCCAGATTATCTCGCCTGCGGCAAGCGTTACTATCGCAAGATAGTCGCCTTTAAGGCGAAGGATCGTGCAGCCGACAAGCAGTCCGAAAACTGCCGCAACAAGTCCGCCGAACAGGAATGCGAGCGGAAAGATGATCCACTTGCTGAGGTCGGGATAAAGTGTGCCGAGGATCTTTGTTGTGAATGCGCCGACAAACGCGCCGATACACATAAAGCCCGCATGACCGAGCGAAAGCTCGCCGAGGATGCCGACAACAAGGTTGAGCGACACTGCGAGGATAATATTATAGCAGATCGGAACGAGCAAATTCTGAAGCTGATTTGAAAGAACGCCGGTGACGGTAAGTGTCTCCATTATAACAAACGCGACCGCCATGCCTGCGAGAATACAGCATTTTTTCAGCGTTGATTTACGCATATTTTTGAAAAAAGCAACCATTTTGCACCGCCCCCTTAAACTTTCTCTTTGATCTGCTTGCCGAGCAGTCCTGTAGGTTTAATAAGAAGGACGAGGATAAGCACAAGAAAAACGATTGGATCAACAAGCGAACCGAGCTGCATTTTGGAAAGATAAAATCTTGCAAAATTCTCGATTATGCCGAGCAAAACGCCGCCGATCATAGCGCCCGGAATGCTTCCGATACCACCGAAGACCGCCGCTGTGAACGCCTTGATACCGGGCATTGTTCCCGAATACGCACCGATAGCGCCGTAGGATCCGAGGAACATAAAGCCTGCGATACCAGCAAGAGCGGAACCGATAGCAAATGTGAGCGAAATAGTACCGTTTACATTGATACCCATGAGCTGAGCCGCTCCGTTATCCTCCGACACGGCTCTCATTGCGGTGCCTGCCTTTGTGAAACGGATAAACAGCATGAGCAATATCATTATAACGATCATTGTTGCGACATTGATAACGGTCGAGCCGTGGATAACAAGATCGTCTGAGATCTTAAGGCTGAGCTTATCAAGAAACTCAAACGAGATCATCTGCTTCTTCGAGCCGAACGAAAGCAGAGCGACATTCTGGAGAAAATAGCTCATACCGATAGCTGTGATAAGCACTGCGAGAGACGAGGCTTGTCTGAGCGGCTTATATGCAACTTTTTCAATGACAACGCCGAGTACCGTGCAGATGACGACTGCGGCGGCGAGCGCGATAAGTGAAGATGCCATAGGCGACAGGCCTGTGTTCTCTGTGAGTGCCTGCATAATAGTTAATGTGGAAATACCGCCTATCATTATAATATCGCCGTGCGCGAAGTTAAGCATTTTGGCGATGCCGTAGACCATCGTATATCCGAGCGCAATAAGCGCATACATACTTCCGAGACTGACGCCGTTTATAAGCGTATTTAAAAAGCTCATGTTTATTTTCATCCCCTGTTTTCCAAAAACAATCTTTCCAAAAGACGATTTAAAAGATTTTTAAAACATTATACCACATCAGTTAATAAATCTCAACAATTTTTTTGCCGCGGAAACGACTTTTTCGTCTTCCGCGGCAAAATCTGGTGATATTTTCTGCTTTTCATTTATGTTTTCAGTCTGTCAGGCTTGACTCCGTACTTTGAAAGCAGGGCAAAAAGCTCTCTTTTTGAGCCTGCTCTGCCGTTTTCTTTCATCTTTTTAAGGCGGTATTTCAGTGCGGAATCGGCGAGAAAACAGTCTTCCGCGGTTTTTTCCGCCGTTTGACCGGATATCATCGAGCAGAGGATATTTATATCGGTTTTATCGCACCTTGAAAGCAGACGTTCTATACTCATCAGCTCGCCGATCTCGCCATCGGAATAAAACGGTGCTTTAGGCACGGCGGCGGGGCGGATCGTTCCGACTGTCTGCGGTTCGGATTCGGGACGGCCGAACGACTCGCGAAACACTATCCTCCAATCGACCGAGACATTCATTCCGGTGATCTCGCGGTCTTTTTCAACGCACTCGCTTATCATAAATGCGGCTTTACCGAATGCGCCGTAGTTCAACGAGACCGAGGTGAGCGACGGTGTACAGCAGGCGGAAAGCAGAGTGTTTGAATAGCTGACTATCGAAAGATCGAAATTGCTCTCCTGCAATTCTTTCAGCCGCCTTATCAGCGAAACCGCGGCATAGTCGTTCGCGCAGATGACCGCATCGAACGGATAACGCGAATGCGACTTTATGAAGCCGGCAAAACAGTTTTCGAGCGAGCCTTCATTATAAAATGTCTCTCCGCCGCGCTCCGAGATGAACGCCTGAACCCGGCTTGCGTCAGATGCGGAATCACCGTTGACTCCGTAGAGTGCGATACGGCTTTTGCCCGATTGTCTGAGCATAGCAAGGATATACCGCATCGAAAGCGGGATATCCGAGCTTACGCAGCTGTATTTCCCTGAGAAAGAGCGATGAGGCTGGTTGCTGAGAACTATCGGATGGCACCCCTGAGCGCACGCATTTGCAACGGTGTTTTTCAGCCAAGCCCTTGATGACCCGATAACAAAAACAGGGCCGCCGGGCAGCTTTTCGCCGCCCGCCGTTTCGAGTACAACACGCTTTTTGCGCGCTTCGTGCTTCAAGCCGGCAAGCGTCTGCTCATACCAGACGGAGAGCGTATATTCGGGTTCGCTGAGAACGATCATTTCAAATCTCCTTAATCGGTATAAATTTCTGCGAATTTTCTGACGGCATATTTGTCTTTTTAAAGCCGCTTTGATTGTGTACAATTATACCATACAAATGCGTCATTCGCAAGGAGGATTTATAAATGAGCAGCGTTGACATTAAAAAAGAGAAAAAGGTCATTCCGACCTATGTTCCGAAAAAGGCAAATGATCTGCCTATGTTTTTCGAGAACAGACCGTATCAGGGAGCCTCGGGCAAGCTTTATCCTATTCCCTATTCCGACGGAATAAGCGATGATAAGACCGATGTTGAATACGATGTCTATACCCTCGAAAACGAGTATGTTAAGACACAGGTTCTGCCTGAGATAGGCGGCAAGATCCTGCGCGGTTTTGATAAAGTCGGCAACTACGATTTTATCTACTATAATGAAGTCGTCAAGCCCGCTCTTGTCGGTCTGGCAGGCGCGTGGATCTCGGGCGGCATCGAATTCAACTGGCCGCAGCATCACCGCCCGACAACATATATGCCGCTTGAGGCTGTTGTTGAGGAGAACGCAGACGGCGGTAAGACCGTCTGGACAGGCGAGGTCGAGCCGATGAACCGCATGAAAGGCATGGCGGGTATCACACTCGACAAGGGCAGAAGCTACATAAAGGCAAAGGTTCGTGTTTACAACCGCACAAATCTTCCCCAGCTTTTCATGTGGTGGGCAAACCTTGCAGTTCCGGTAAACGACAGCTACCGCACTGTTTTCCCGCCTGATGTTGAATGGGTAAACGACCATGACCGCAGAGCGGTTCTTGAATGGCCTATCGCAAAGGGCCTTTATAAAACAGCCCGTCCCTACAACTTCGGCGACGGCACGGATATTTCGAGATACTCCGCTATCAAAGTTCCGTCGTCTTACCTTGTTTCGCAGGGTCAGTCGGATATGGACTTCGTTTCCGGCTATGATGAAGGTCTTGATATGGGTATCGTCACTGTTGCCGATCATCATATCTCCCCCGGTAAGAAGATGTGGCACTGGGGCAAGGGCGATTTCGGCGATATGTGGTGCAACAACCTAACCGATAAAAACGGCCCGTATATCGAGCTGATGACCGGTGTTTACACCGATAACCAGCCTGACTTTACATGGATCGCTCCTTATGAAACAAGAGAGTTTGAGCAGTTCTGGTATCCTGTAAGAGATATCGGCATTGTGAAGAACGCCACTATCGACGCCGCAATGAACATGGAAAAGCGCGGAGAGGATCTCTTCTTCGGCTTCAATGTTACAGGCAAATTTAAAAACGCTCATATCAAGGTTTCCGATAAAAACGGTGCTTTCTATGAGGAGACTCTTGATATGTCACCCGATAAGTCTTATCTCAAGACTCTTCCGCTTGAAGGCAGAAATATCGACGATGTCACCGTTTCTCTCGCCGACGCCGACGGAAATGTACTCGTTTCGTACACTCCCTACAAGCGCGGTCAGAAAAAGCCGATCGATGTCAGAAAGCCTGTCCGCCGTCCGAGCGAGATAGACAACCTTGAGGAACTCTACCTCAACGGTCTGCACCTCGAACAGTATAAACAGCACAACTACAACCCGCGCGACTACTATCTTGAGGGCTTGAAGCGCGATGAGTTTGACAGCCGCTGCAACACCGGTATGGCTCGTCTTTCGCTGAAGAGCGGCGATTTCGAGGCTTGCGTTGAATATGCAGATAAGGCGATAAAGCGTCTGACTATCCGCAACCAGCACCCGACAGACACCGAAGCTATGTATCTCAAGGGAGTGGCGCTTAAATATCTCGGCCGCTATAAGGAAGCAACGGATGAGCTTTCGCGCGCCGCATGGAGCTATGCTCACAGAAGCGCCGCTTATTTCGAGCTTGCGAACATCGATTGCATAAACGGCGAATACGAAGCCGCTCTCGAAAAGCTCAACGAGTCGCTCGGACTCAACAAGGGCCACACTCTCGCTCAGAACCTCAAAGCCGCGATCCTTCGTGTGCTCGGCCGAAAGGACGAAGCAAAACGCCTTGCCGTTGAAAATGCCGAGGACGATAAGCTTGACTTTTTCGCACTGGTTGAGTTATCATACTATAAGAATGTATCGAGCCGCATGGAGCAGTTCACCCAGAAGCCCGAAAATGTGATCGATGTTGTTATCGACTACATGAACGCAGGTCTTTATGAGAGCGCTGTAAACCTTATTGAAACAGTCGGCAGCGATTATCCGCTGATGAACTACTACTATGCTTACTGCCTCGAGAAGCTCGGCCGCGACGGTTCTGCCGCAAGGAAGGCCGCAAACGACGCCGAGACAGGCTATTGCTTCCCCTCAAGACTGAGTGATATCCTCGTTTTGACCGACGCATACAACCGCGATGATAAAAACGCAAACGCATACTATTATCTCGGCTGCCTGCTCTTCGATAAGGAGAGATATTCCGCCGCAAGAGAAGCTTTTGAGAAGTGCGTTTCGATCGATCCGAAGCACAAAAAAGCATTCCGCAATCTTTCGCTTCTCTACTTCGATAAGTTCGGCATGGCAGATGAAGCAAAATCGGCAATGGAAAAGGCTCTTGCAAACAAGCCGGATGATCCGAGACTGCTCTTTGAATATCAGCAGCTGCTCAAGAACATGAACTTCGGCATCGATGAGCGTCTTGCGGTCTACGGTAAGTACAGCGATCTGCTTGACCGCAGAGACGACTGCTATCTCGACAAGATGCTTCTTGTCGCAATGAAGGGCGACTACAAGAACTCAATCGATTCGGCGGCTCACCGCAGATTCCATATCTACGAGGGCGGCGAAGGCAGGCTTACATCGCTTCATGCATGGATCCATGTTCTCTACGGCAACGAGCTTGCGGAAAGCAGCAATGCCGACGAAGCAAAGCATATTTATGAAAACGGCGCGATCATTCCGAAGTCCTACGGCGAAGCTAAGACTTTCTTCAACCAGGAAGCGCATATCTACTACTTCCTCGGCGAACTGCTCGAAAAGCAGGGCGATAAAGAGGGCGCAAAGGCAGCCTTTGAAAAAGCAGGCGAATATAAAGCCGCTGTTTCCGAGATCTCGCTGTTCCGTGCGCTCGCTCTGAGAAAGACAGGCGACAACGCAACTGCAAAGCAGGTTCTCGATGAGATGCTCGCATCTGCTCAGAATATGCTCGTAAACAGCGATCTGAGAAGCTACTACGGTGTCGGCTCGCCCACACCAATGCCGTTTGAATACGATATTGTCAAGCACAATGTGAGAGACGGCTCTATTCTCAAAGCGTTCGCACTGCTCGGTACAGAGGGTGTTGAAGCAGCCGAAAAAGCTATGGCTCCTGCAAGAGAGCTCGATCCGTTCGACTTCAAGATCTATGTATTCGATAAGATAAAGGGGTATAACTATGCAGAAGTTTAATGTTGCAGGCCATGCGGACAGCCTGCTGCCGGACGGCGCAGACTGGTCGCTCGTCTGGGCGGACGAGTTTGATCTCGATCATCTCGACAAAACAAAGTGGAGCGTTCGCACTCATATGATGGGCAAGCGCGCAAAGCATTTTGTCGAGGACGCGCTTGAATTTAAAGACAGCAACATCTATTTCAAGCTCGAGTGCCGCGACGGCGTTTACTGCACGACTCAGATCCAGACCGGATATAATTTTATGGACGGCGAGGGCGAGGAATATGACGCAACGGCAAGCGAGGGACATAAAGAGAAAAGCGAGCATGAAAACTATTTCACATGGCCTATCGGCGAGATAAAAGAGCCGAAGTTCATGCACCGCTACGGTTATTATGAGTGCCGCTGCAAGCTTCAGCAGAAAGAAGGCTGGTGGTCGGCTTTCTGGCTTCAGTCCCCGACTATCGGCGCTTCGCTCGATCCTGAGACTGCAGGCGTTGAAGTGGATATAATGGAGCAGTTCCATCCGAACGGGATCGTTCAGCACAACAACCATTGGGACGGCTACGGCTCTCAGCACAAATCAACCGGCGCTCACGAATTCCCGCTTTCCGACACTGAGGACGGTTATCATTATTTCGGCGTTTGGTGGGATGAGGACGGCTATCGTTTTTATATCGACGGCAAGCCCACTCAGACTTTCACTAAAGATCAATCGCCTGTGTCGCATATCGATGAGTTTATTCTGCTCTCGACAGAGGCTGTGGGCTACCGCAGTTCGAGCTGGACCGATTGGGAAACTCTCAAAAACTCGGTCGGTGACGCTTTCATCGTCGATCATGTCCGTGTTTTTGATAAAAAGTAATTAAAGCATAAAACGGATAACACTCTTGTTATGAGCGTTATCCGTTTTTTATATATCCGAAATGTTGACAAAATTCACTTTTTAGGATATAATTAAAGCATATCAAGGCGGCTCGCAAAGCCGCCGAAAAGAAATAAAAAGTTCACGGAGGTTTTAATTATGAAATGCGGATTAGGTAAATTAGGTCTTTTTGTAGGCGGCGTTTTGTTCGGAACAGCCGGAATTAAGATACTCAGCAGCAAGGAAGCGAGAAAGGTCTATACCTACACGACCGCCGCGGCTCTCAGAGCAAAGGAAGAGATCATGACGACTGCCAACATCGTTAAAGAGAACGCAGGCGACATTCTGGCAGACGCTAAGGATCTCAATGAAAAGCGCGCGGCTGAAATCGAAACTGTTGAGGACAATTCAGCCGACGATGATACAGCGGCAGACGAACAGTAATATTATTTAAAGAGAGCCGCAGTTAATGCCGGCTCTCTTTTTTGGAGTTTTGATTATGAAATGCAGGATCTTACATGAATCAAAAGGCAGAATGAGAGTGCATTTTTGCATAAACCGCATGACGCTTTCGCAGGCGGACACCGCCGAGCTTTATCTGAACAGCCAAAGCTGCGTTTCAAAAGCAACGGTGTTTGACCGCACGGCGGACGCTGTTATCTACTATCGCTCTGATCGCAGCGAGGTCATCGCGGCGCTGGCGGCATTTTCATTTGAAAACGCCGAAAAAGCAGGGCTTATTGCTGATCATTCAAGCCGAAAGCTCAACCGAGATTTTGAGGATAAGCTTGTGCTGACAGTTGTTCAGCGAGCTGTTTCAAAGATATTTTTTCCGGCGCCGATCAGAGCGGCGATCGCGATATTCCGCTCGGTGCGCTACATAAGCCGAGGTCTGAAAGCGCTGAAAAAAGGCAGGCTTTCGGTTTCGGTGCTGGACGCGACTGCTGTTACGGTGTCGCTTTTGCGCAGAGATTTCAAAACAGCGGCAAGCGTTATGTTTATGCTAAAAATAGGCGAGCTGCTTGAGGAATGGACGCATAAGAAATCTGTGTCCGATCTCGCAGGAGCAATGTCGCTCGGAGTTGATAAGGTCTGGCTTGTTGCCGACGAGCAGGAGGTGCTTGTTCCGCTTTCGAGCGTTTGCGAGGGCGATGAAATAGTTGTCCGCACAGGCAATGTCATTCCGCTCGACGGCAAGGTCGTCAGAGGAGAGGCGGCTGTTAATCAGTCGTCGATGACGGGCGAGGCGCTGCCTGTTTGCAAAAACGCAGGAAGCTACGCTTATGCGGGTACGGTCGTCGAGGACGGCGAGTGTGTTATAGCTGTCGAAAAGACAAGTGGCGGCGGACGCTACGACCGCATTGTTAAAATGATCGAGGAATCCGAAAAATTAAAATCCACCGCTGAGGACAAAGCCTCAAAGCTTGCCGACAGACTGGTCCCATACACGCTCGGCGGCACTGTGCTGACATATCTTTTGACTCGCAATGTCACAAAAATGCTTTCGGTGCTTATGGTCGATTTCTCATGCGCGCTGAAGCTTGCAATGCCGATCTCGGTGCTTTCTGCAATGCGCGAGAGCAGTAAATATGATGTCTCGGTCAAGGGCGGCAGATTTCTCGAAGCAGTCGCAAAGGCGAACACCGTCGTTTTCGATAAAACGGGCACTTTGACCTATGCAACGCCTAAGGTCGCGAAAATCGTCACCTTCGGAAAGCACAAAGAGGACGATATGCTGCGTCTTGCCGCCTGCCTTGAAGAGCATTATCCGCACTCGCTTGCAAACGCGGTCGTTAAAGAGGCGGCATCGAGAGGGCTTAATCACGAGGAATATCACTCAAAGGTCGAATATGTCGTTGCGCACGGAATATCGAGCACTGTTGAAAATAAAAAGGTCGTTATCGGCAGTTATCATTTTGTTTTTGAAGATGAGCAGTGCCGTGTGCCGGACGGCGAGCAGGACAAGTTTTGCGGTCTTTCCGATGAATATTCCCACCTTTATCTTGCAGTGGACGGCGTTTTGACAGCGGTTATCTGCATATCCGATCCGCTCAGAGAGGAAGCGCCTGCGGCGATAAAGGCGCTGCACGAATGCGGCATTGAAAAAATAGTTATGATGACGGGCGACAATGAAAAAACTGCGGCGGCTGTTGCAAAAGCGGTCGGGGTTGACGAATATCACGCCGAGGTCCTGCCTGAGGACAAAGCGCGGTTTATAAAGTCCGAGCATGAAAAGGGCCGCTGTGTTATCATGATCGGCGACGGCGTAAACGATACGCCCGCTCTTTCCGAGGCGGACGCAGGAATTGCGATAAACACAGGCGCGGCTATCGCTAAGGAAATTGCGGATATAACCGTTTCAAGCGAGGATCTTAACCGTCTTGTTATACTCAGGCGATTGAGCGAAGCGCTTATGAACCGTATCGACCGCAACTACCGCTTCATTGTCGGCTTTAATCTTATGCTGATAATCCTCGGTGTGACAAGCGTTATCCAGCCGACATTCTCCGCATTGCTGCACAATGCGTCCACACTCGCAATAAGTCTCAAAAGTATGACAGACCTTTTGCCCGATGAAAAGAATAAATAATAAATATTCTAAAATAAAAAAGCCTCTTTGAGGCTTTTTTATTTTGCGCCGATTTAGGAATAATCGCCGAAGTTGCGACAAAAATAAGTTAAAACACAAAAACGGCGGTGAGAAAATGAACACTGTTCCCGACCACAGCGGGATAATCGACTACAAGGCTGAGATCAGCACGGATATTGATGAAAATTACCGCACCTTCAAGCGAATATTTAAAAATGACGACACTGTCATAATCCGCATTTTTGAAAACCGAAGCGATCCGTCTGTACGATATCTCGGCATTTCGGTGAACGGCATGGTAAAAAGCAACTCAATATATCAGAGCATAACCTCCCCGCTGATAAATCTCTCGTTTTCCGACGGCGGTGACCGTATCGACCGAATGGCAAAAGAGATGATAACCAGCCTTGATATAAAGGTCATAGAAAATGTGAGCGATGTTGTGACCGGTATTTTATACGGCGATACCGCGGTCATGGTGGACGGGTCGACACGCGCAATAACGGTCGAGACAAAAGGTTTTGCAACAAGGTCGGTATCCGAACCGGACAGCGAAAGAGGGCTTAAAGGCTCGAAAGAGGGGTTCACCGAATCGATCATAATGAACACCTCAATGATACGCCGCAGGATACTCTCAAGCGATCTTAAATTCGAGTTTTTCAGGCTCGGCACAAGAACAAATACGCTCGTTTGCGTTGCATATGTCGAATCGCTTGTTGATAAAAAGGTGCTGACTGAGTTTTTACGGCGGATAAAAGCAATAAAGACCGACGGTGTTTTAGACACAAATTATATCGATGAACAGATAAAAGACCGTCGGTTTTCGCCGTTTAAGACCTGCGGCTCTACCGAAAAACCCGATGTCGCCGCCGCAGGGCTGCTTGAGGGCAGAGTTGCACTCATTGCGGACGGCACGCCGATAGTGCTGACAGCGCCATATCTTTTTATCGAAAACTTTCAGTCGCCGGACGACTATTATCTTAATTTCTGGTTTGCATCGATCGGCAGAATTATCAGAATTTTAGGCTTTTTTATAACGATCTCACTGCCGTCGGTTTATCTTGCGCTTGTTACATTCCACAGCGAAATGCTGCCCGACGGATTTATGACAGCGATCGCCGAAGCGTCGAGGGGCGTTCCGTTTCCGACAGTCGTTGAGTGCTTTCTTATGCTGTTTGTTTTTGAAGTGCTGAGAGAAACGGGGATCCGTATGCCGTCTAAGATAGGTCAGGCGCTGAGTATTGTCGGCGGTCTTGTCGTCGGGCAGTCGGCGGTCGAGGCTAAGATCGTCAGCGCGCCGATGGTGATAGTCGTTGCGTTCACGGGGATAACCGGACTTTGTGTGCCGAGGCTTTCGGGGGCGGCTATTATGATACGCACTCTCGCTCTGATCTCCACAGCATTCTTAGGGTTCTACGGCTTTTTTGCCTTTATGACCGTTACGTTGATCCACCTTTTATCGCTTCGTTCATTCGGCTTTGAATATATTTCGATGTCGCTCGGATTTCAGCGGATAAAGGATGTTTATTTCCGAGCGCCGCACGAAAAAATGAAAACGCGTCCGACTTTCGCAAAGGATATGATACGAAAATGATCAAAAAGGCGGCAGTCTTTGCGCTTTGCATTGTTATATCGATAAGTCTTTGCTCCTGCTACGACTATAAGGAGCTGAAAAACTACACCTTTGTTATGGGGATCGGCGTTGATCTTGAGGACGGCAGATACAAGGTCACTGCGGAGCTCGGCTGTATCTCGGACGGCGGAGATGAAGTCAGGCAGGCTCAGAAGTCGTCGGTGATCGAAAGAAGTGCCGCCAGCTTTCCGCTTGCGCTGTCTTTGCTGACCGACACGACAGGCGGCGAGCTTTATTTCAAAAACTGCGCTGTGGCAGTGCTCGGTGAAGAACTTTGCGAAAACGGTATCGGCGATGTTGTGGAGTATCGTGTGAAAAGCCCCGATTTTCAGACGGGCATGACGCTGGCAACGGCGGTCGGAAAAGCGGAGAATATTTTTTCGGTAGAGCCGACGGCGGACGGCATTATTTCAACCGAGCTTTCACGATCGATAAGATCAGGCGAGCAAGGACTTTCAAACTCGATAAGCGTGCCGCCTTATCGTGTGCAGAACGAGCTGCAAAGCGGCAGACACATTGCGCTGACTCGGCTCAGAGCAGTCGGCGGCGGAAAGACGACTGTTGAAGCGGGCGGACTCGGCATTATAAAAGACGGCAGGCAGGTCTGCACGCTGAGCTCGGCGGACGCCGTTTTTTATATGATCATGCGCTCGCTTGCAAAAAAAGCGGTCATTGAATGTGAAAACGGCAGCCTGCAGCTTCAAAAATGCTATGCAAAGCAGGAAAACGGTGAGTTTAAACTAACTCTCATAACCGCGGGAAAACGCGAAGATATTCCGAAAAACGCCGAAAATGAGCTGAAAAGCAAGGCGGAAAACATCAGAAAATACCTTTTCGCATACGGTGTTGATGAACTGCCGAAGGATGAGATCGGCATTGATATTATTTCTGAAAGCGAGCGATAAAAAATGCTGCTTGTGATTATTATTCCGGCTGTTTTCGCACTAATGTTTTTGTTTGATTTTCAGAATATACGCCGCCGCATGAAAAACAGATGCACTGTTTATTTTATCATAGCGGCGCTTGCCGCCGCAGTCATGCTATACTGCCTTTTCAGCGGCAGGGCGGCTTTTATCGGGAGGTGACGGCATGAACGGCGACAAGCTGAAATCATGGCAGGCTTCCTGCCTTCTTTGCGTGCTTTTGATAGGAAACCTTAGCGGCGGCTACGGACACTTTAAGTCCGGCGGACTTATCTGGCTTTCTTATGCCGCTGCCGCGGTTTTCGGCGGTCTGCTTGCGGTTGTGTATGCCGGGATCATTGAAACACGCCGCGGCAGAACGCTTTGCGACACGGTGAACGCGCTTTTCTGCAGACCGGTCTATCTTACTTTCACCGCGATTTTCACACTGTCGGCGGCGGTCTACTGCTGTTTTTCGCTCGATCTTTTCACAACGATGACAGGCGCGATCTCGCTGAGAGAAACACCGCCGCTTTTAGTCGCTATGTTTATATCTCTTATCGGTGCGATGCTTGTTAAAAGCGGGCTGTCTGTCGCGGGAAAATGCTCGCTTGTTTTTCTTATTATAATCGCATTTATAACGCTTTTCAGCTTTGTTTTTTCGGTTTCGGAGTTCGAGCAAAGCAATCTGATCTCATTATCCGATCCGTCGGGTATTTTTTCAGACGCACTATACTTTTTTTGCAGCAGCTTTTGCAAGACTGCGATGTTTGCAGGCGTTGTTTCAAACATATCGGGCAGTGCGAAAAAAGCTGTGCTCGGCGGTGTTTTTGCGGCGGCGGTAATTGTTATCTGCTCGATGATACGCGATATTGCGGTGCTCGGCAGCTTTGTTTGCCGCGATGTGGAATATCCGCCGTACTATGCGATGAGCGCTGTTAATGCGTTTGACTTTTTGCAGCGCACCGAAGCGCTCGGCACCGTTGTCACATTCTTTTGCGCTGTGACCGAATGCGCTGTTTGTCTGTACTGCGTTTGTATCGGCATATCGAGGCTCGCAATGGTTCGCTGTGCAAAATGCCTCGCTGTGCCGACTGCGCTTTTGCTTTCGGCGATCAGCTGCGCTGTCGGGTATTCGGACATCATATCCGTTTTCTACGGCTTTTCGGTCGTATTCGGGGTGTTCTCTGTCGGCTCGGCATTAGTGATATTCACAAAAAGCAAAAGATCCTCCGCGAAAACGCGGAGGATCGGGAACAGCGATAATTAAAGTCCTTTAATGCCGAGGTTTTTCCATTCGTCGCCGAGGATATCCTTGATTATCGGCAGATAGCCGATCTGCTCATCGTTAAACTCGGGATAAAGCAGACAGCCGGGGTAGCGGTTGCCTTCTATGAGCTGAGGGCCGTTTTCGGTGACAGTGACATCCCAGCCGACATAGCGGATCTGCGGAACAACATTGCAAGCTTCGTCCACCATCTCAAGGCATTTATCAAACATCGGGATATAAGAGCCTGTTATCTGAGCGCCTGTGAACGGATGATGAGTGTAGGTCTTGTTCTCGCCGTCCACAGCGACAGTGTAGATCTCGCCTGTTTTTTCATTGATCTGTGCGGACATACCGCCGTTATCAAAGTTATCGACACACATTCCGTTGTGTCCCATTCTGATCGCGACAAAGACGATATGGTTCTTGCCGTCCTTTCTTATCATGAGAAAACGGATCGTGTTGACAGCGCCGGGATAGATCTTATTTATATCGGGGTGCTGATGAATACCCTCTTCGATAAGTCCGAAATCGCCGCCTTTGATATGATCGTAAACGCTCTTCATATCCGTGATCTCGCTCACGACATATTTTTCGACACCCTTGCCGCAGGTATCCTTATTCGGCTTTGCGACAAAATAATCGTGTCTTTCGCAGAACGCTTTGAAATCATCGAAGCTGAGCTTCTCGGTCTCGAGCCATTCTCGATCGACAAATTTTGCAAAAGTTTTATTGAAAAGGATCTTTGAATCGAAATATTCGTTGTATTTCGGGTCGTTGAGCGCCGCAACGATCTTATTATTATTGACTCTCGAATAATATGTCTTGCGGTTTTTGCGGGGGATCTTATAGAATTTGAAAACCCAATACTCGATATATCCCGTGCCGTATTTAAAGCCGCACCAGATGATGTCCAAAAGCACGAACACCCACCATTTTCCGCTCGCTTTTGCAGATTTTTTTGCTGTTTCGATCAAGGCCTTTTTGTCCATATTCTTGATCGCTCTGAATAAAAACCCCATAACACACCTCTTATTTTTTTATTACATGATAACCGTTGAATTCAGTATAGTATGTTGCCGCCTACTTGTCAATACCGCATTCGGCTTTCAGCATTGCCGCAAGCGCAATACATATCGGAAAAACGAACACGATCGAAAATGAGAAAAACGCCTGAGCGGCATAGCAAAACAGCGCTGCCAGAAGCGTGATCGCAAATCGGTCGGTTTTTGCTTTTTTAATGCCCTCGCAGAACAGCGAGACGATAAATCCCAAAAGCGCCGAGAACCCGACTGCGCCGTAGGAACAGGCGGTCTGCAAATAGTCGTTATGTGCCATATCGACCGAAAGCGAGCTATACTGCTTATAGGCTTCTCCCGAAATATCCGCAAACGCCGGCTGAAATGCACCCGCACCGACGCCGAACACCGGATACTCCGAAAAAACTTTAAACGAACACTTCCATATAGCTATTCGGTGAGTGCCGGAATAATCGTTTATCTCTCCTCTGACAAGACTTGAAAGCTCGCGCACAAGGTCATTGGAACCGTCCGACACAGTATAAAACCATTTGAGCCACACAAAAAAGCCGATAATAAAAACAGCTTCGGTGATATACATCGCAAAAAGCGCAGCTTTATCGCTCGGGCGGCGCTTTATTCTGCCGATGATAAAGTAAAGCAGAAGCAGCAGTGCCGCCGCAACGAGTGCTGCCGCCGCCGTATTTGTGAATGAAAACGACAGAATTATCTGTTTTTTGTCGGCATCAAGCACACGGTCGAACGACAGTGCAAACGCTGCGAACACAGCCGATGCGCTGAGTAAAACAAGCGTTTTTTTGGCGCTGCCCTTCACAATAAACAGCGGCAGGAACAAAACCGCAGTCACCCCGAATGCAAGCAAAGCCGCCGAGACATTTATCTCGATAACAGTGAACACGCCTGTCACCACGGCGATTATCTGCGCAATATTCCAGCCGACACGCCCGTCTTTACCGAAAACAAAGCCGCCGAAAACGAATGTCAGCGCAATGCAATAAAACGAGCCTAAAATATCGACATTGCCGATGGTTGAATAAAAAACTCCGAAATACTGCTCTGTGAGCATTGTATCGGACGGGTAAAACCACAAAAAGTTTATGCCGAAAAGCTGAATTATCGCGACTGCGTTCATTATTATCATGGTGACGGTGAGAATTCTCACGGCGGACAACGCAAAGCTGCCCGCGCGGCTTATGATAACAAACGCTGCCGCATACAAAAGCTGAATCAGCAAGCCCTCGCATCTGCCGTAACCGAACAGGCCTGTCGGCAGGCCGTCGGGATTTTGCCGCCATGCATAAGGCGAAATAAGAGTGCTGACGATCTGCACAAAAACAAAGCCGATCAAAAACCACGACGATACGCTGAGACTTTTAAACCGCTCTTTTCCGATGAACGAGCGAATACCCGACCGCCGCAAAACAAAAAGCGCGATGCCGATAACAGCCGCTGCGGTTATCACCGCAAAGTTCATCGTTTTAAACGAGGTTATACCCGAATAGCCGATAAGGATTATCGGAAAATAGCTGAGCATAACCGCAGCATATATTCTCGAAAACAGCCTGACACTGCTCTGCTCGGTCACTTTTCGTCCTCCCTGCGGATCTTTCGCTGAGTCTTGACCATTTCGCCCAGCCTTTTGATGCGTTTTTGGTCAGTATAGTTGTGTAGGATACGCCGGGCAAAAAGAAAGATGATAAACACCATGAGAAGTGAACATCCCACTGCCGCAAGCGTTACAAAAACCTGCGAGAGCATATTTTTGCCTAGACTCTCGTCAAGAGAAGCAATATCGATCCTAAAGCTTTTTAAAATCTTCTCGCTTTCGGATATGCGATCATCGGTCGGGATGGTTTCGGGCATATAAACCGTTGCTTCATAATAACTGCCCGCAATGACCGTTACATAACTCAGATAGCTGTAACCGCCGGTGGACGATCCGACGCGTGCTATGACTCTGATATAGTCGCGCCCGCCGACTGTTATGATCTCGGGCTCCTGCAAAAAAACATGCTCATTTTTGCTGAGCCCTGTTTTATACTCATGTGCAAACGACTGTTTAGTGTCGCTTGAGAGCGGTGTGAAATTGCCGATAGTTTGCGAAAGGTCGTCGCTTGTGCGATAAACGGTTATCTCTGTTTTCCCTGTCGGTTCGATAGCATCTATAACCATACCGTCCTCGATCCTGCTTTTGACCTTTTTAGCGATAGAATTATCGCCCGAGGGCTCGCTTTCGGAATTATAGACAAGATAGCCGCTCGGAATATCAAGATCGACAGTATAGCTGTCGTTCTTATATGTATATGCGCCGGCGTTTATGCTGAAAGCTATGCTCAGCACAGCCGCAATACCTGCACAAAGAAGTTTTTTTATTTTCATACTTCGCCCGTCCGATTTTAAAAATTTTGGATTGGTTGCACTAAGATTATACCCTATTTTCATATAAAAAGCAAGCATTTGCCCGTTCGATTTCATTAAATATGAGCAATTGTGTTTATTTTTGCAGTTTTTATGCATATTTATTCGTATTATTTGCATAAAGTTTCAAATTGGGGGTTGATTTTTTGAAAATAGCGTGTATAATAGAATACGCAGAAAGCAAAAAGAAAGGAACTGATCCGTTATGGCTAAAAAAGAGATCAAAAAAGTCGTGCTCGCTTATTCGGGCGGACTTGACACTTCAATCATTATTCCGTGGCTTAAAGAAAACTACAACAACTGCGAGGTTATTGCTGTTTCGGGTAATGTAGGTCAGGGAACCGAGCTGGACGGACTTGAAGAGAAGGCTCTCAAGACCGGCGCTTCCAAGCTCTATGTTGAAGATCTCACAAAAGAGTTTATTGAAGATTATGTTTATCCTACGCTTAAAGCAGGTGCTGTTTACGAGGGCGACTATCTGCTCGGCACATCGTTTGCGCGTCCGATCATCGCAAAGCGTATCGTTGAGATCGCCAAAGCAGAAGGCGCAGACGCTATCTGCCACGGCTGCACAGGCAAAGGCAACGATCAGGTTCGTTTCGAGCTTACTATAAAGGCTTTTGCTCCCGATATGGAGATTATCGCTCCCTGGAGAGTCTGGGATCTCAAATCGCGTGAAGAAGAGATCGAATATGCGGAGGCTCACAACATTCCGCTTAAAATAAACCGTGAAACAAACTATTCCAAGGATAAGAACCTGTGGCACCTTTCGCATGAAGGTCTGGATCTTGAAGATCCGGCAAACGAGCCGCAGTATAACAAGCCTGGCTTTCTTGAAATGGGCGTTTCCCCCGAAATGGCTCCGGACAAGCCCACTTATATCACTATCCACTTTGAAAAGGGTGTGCCTGTTGCGCTGGACGGCAAAAAACTCGACGGCGTTGAGATGGTAACTGCGCTTAACAAAGTCGGCGGCGAGAACGGTATCGGTCTTGCAGACCTTGTTGAGAACAGACTTGTCGGCATGAAGTCGAGAGGCGTTTACGAAACTCCCGGCGGCACGATCCTCTATCGCGCTCATCAGGTTCTTGAAACGCTCTGCCTCGACAGAGATACTCAGCACTATAAAGAGCTGCTCTCCAAAAAGTATGCCGATCTTGTTTACTTCGGTCAGTGGTTCACACCGCTCAGAGAGGCGCTTGACGCTTTCGTTGACAAGACTCAGGAGACTGTCACAGGCGATGTTAAGCTGAAGCTTTACAAGGGCAACATCATCAATGCGGGCACAACCTCGCCGTATTCGCTTTACGATCCCGAGGTCGCAACATTCGATGAGGACGACGTTTATAATCAGGCGGATTCCGCAGGATTTATCAACCTGTTCGGTCTGCCGATCAAGGTCAAGGCAACTCTTGATCAAAAGAGAGAGCAAAACAAATAATTATTCATAATTTTAGCGGCAAGCCGGGGAGACCCGGCTTACCTGTTTATGAAAGGCGGTATTTTATGAAGCTCTGGGCGGGACGCTTTAAAAGCGAGATCGACGAGAGAACAAACGATTTCAATTCATCTATTTCATTCGATCAGAGGATGATCAAAGAGGATATAACGGGATCTATGGCGCACGCCGCCATGCTCGGCGCGCAGAAGATCATTTCGCAAAGCGACAGCGATCTTATCATCAAAACGCTCGGCGAGATCCTTTCCGATATTGAGAGCAGAAAGCTTATGATCGATCCCAATGCGGAGGATGTCCACACCTTTGTTGAGGGCGAGCTCACAATGAGGATAGGCGACGCAGGCAAGCGTCTGCACACTGCCCGTTCGAGGAACGACCAGGTCGCTCTCGATCTGCGGCTTTATCTCAGAGGAAAATGCGATGAGATCGACAAAAGCCTGAGGAATTTCCTGAAAGTCATTCTCGATAAAGCCGAGCAAAACACCGAAACGGTCATGCCCGGCTACACTCATCTTCAGCGTGCTCAGCCGATAACCTTCGGTCATCATCTCATGGCTTATGCACAGATGATAAGCAGGGATCTTGAGCGTCTTTCGGATTGCCGCCGCAGAATGAATATATCGCCGCTCGGTTCGGGCGCTTTGGCGGGAACTACATATCCGCTCGACCGCGAAGCAGTTGCAAAAACTCTCTGTATGGACGGTGTTACAAACAACAGCCTTGACGGCGTTTCCGACCGCGATTTTGTTATTGAGCTGCTCAGCTGCATTTCGATAATCATGGTGCATTTATCGAGATTTTCGGAGGAGATCATCGCCTGGTGCTCCTGGGAATTTAAATTTATTGAGCTCAGCGACGCTTTTTCGACAGGCTCTTCGATAATGCCGCAGAAGAAAAATCCCGATATTGCCGAGCTTGTGAGAGGTAAATCGGGCAGAGTCTTCGGCGATCTCATGGCAATGCTCACAACGATGAAAGGGCTTCCGCTCGCTTACAACAAGGATCTGCAGGAGGACAAGGAGGCTGTTTTCGATGCGGTGGACACTGTTCTTATCTGCACCGACACCTTTGCCGCAATGCTTGAAAGCGCAAAGGTCTATAAAGAAAATATGCGTGCTGCTGCCGCAAAAGGTTTTATCAATGCGACCGACTGTGCGGACTATCTTGTTTATAAGGGTCTGCCGTTCCGCGACGCTTACAAGGCTGTCGGAACGCTTGTCGCTTTGTGTATCGACAAGGAGCTGACGCTTGAAACGCTGCCGATCGACGATTATAAATCGGTTTGCGATACATTTGACGATGATGTTTATGACGCGATCTCGCTCGATCGGTGTGTTATGAAGCGCACCGTTAAGGGCGGCCCTGCGCCTCAGTGCGTTAAGGCGGAGATCGATTCGCTTCGCAGTCTTATCTGAAAGGGAGAGGTTTTATGCAGATAAAAGTTGCCGTTGTCGGCGCGACGGGTTATGCCGGCGCTGAGCTTTGCAGGCTTATCTATTCGCATCCGAATGCCGTTCTTACAGCAGTGAGCTCGAAGAGCTTTGAGAATATGCAGCTTTCAGAAGTGTATCCTTCCTACACGGGCTTTTGCGATATGACGCTCGAGGATCAGGACGCTGTTGTTGAAAAGGCTGATGTTGTTTTTGCGGCGCTGCCGCACGGACTTTCGGAGCCGCTCGCCGAAAAATGCCTTGAAAAGGGCAAAAAGTTTATCGATCTCGGAGCGGATTTCCGACTCTACGATGAGAGCGAATATGAAAAGTGGTACGGCAAGAGCTTTGATAAGCCCGCGCTTCACAAGAAAGCGGAATATATTATCCCCGAGCTTTTCAGAGACAGATTCGATAAGGACAAAACGACGATAATAGCAAATCCCGGCTGTTATCCGACATCGATCTCACTCGGTCTTGCGCCCGCGCTGAAAGGCGGACTCATTCATCACGATCCCATTATGATCGACTCGAAATCCGGTGTCACAGGGGCAGGCAGAGGTCTTTCGCAGACAACGCATTACCCCGACTGCAACGAGGCTTTTTCGCCGTATAAGGCAGGCGTGCACCGTCACACTCCCGAGATCGAGCAGAATCTGTCCAACCTCAGCGGCGATGAAATCAAGGTCACATTTGTTCCGCATCTGCTTCCTGTGAACAGGGGCATCGTTTCAACGATATACACACGGCTTTGCGACGGTGTGTCGGAGCAGGACATTTTCGACCGATATAATAAATTTTATGAAAACGAGCCGTTTGTGAGAGTTATGAAGAAAGGCGCTTATGCCAATCTTCGCAATGTTAAATACACGAATATGTGCGATATTTCGCTGCATATCGACGAACACACACGCACACTGATAGTTGTTTCGACTATCGACAACATGGTAAAGGGTGCGGCAGGTCAGGCAATTCAGAATATGAACCTGATGTTCGGACTCGACGAAACAACGGGACTGGAGCTTGTTCCGCCCGCATTTTAAAGCATAGGTGAGTGAATATGAAGTTTATAGACGGCGGTGTCTGCGCCGCTGCCGGCTTTAAGGCAGGCGGCATTCACTGCGGTATCAGAAAAAACAAAGAAAAAAAGGATCTTGCGGCGTATGTCTGCGAAAAGGTTTGCACCGCCGCCGCTGTACATACTCAGAATCTTGTTAAAGGCGCACCCAACCGCGTCACTGCTGAGAACCTCAGCAACGGCACGGCTCAGGCGATGATCTGCAACAGCGGCATTGCCAACACCTGCGCCGCAGACGGCATTGAAAAAGCGAAAGCTATGTGCGCTATTGCGGCAAAGGCTTTGGGTGTTGACGAGAGCGATGTTGTCGTTGCGTCCACAGGCGTTATCGGCCCGTCGATCGATCTTAACCCCATAAAGTCGGGTATGCCGGCGCTTGCCGAGTCGCTCAGCGAAAACGGCAATCTTTTTGCGGCGGAAGCTATCATGACAACCGACACGAAGCCGAAGCAGGCGGCTGTTGAGTTCACACTCGGAGGGAAGACCTGCCGTATCGGCGGCATGGCAAAGGGAAGCGGCATGATAATGCCAAATATGGCGACAATGCTCTGCTTTATCACTTCCGACGCGGATATTTCGGCAGATCTACTGCGGCGGACGCTCAAAGAAGTGGTTGACGATACTTTTAACATGGTGTCGGTAGACGGCGATACCTCGACAAACGATATGGTATCAATTCTCTGCTCAGGACTTTGCGGCAATGAAAAAATAACCGCCGAGGGCGATGATCTCACAGCATTTAAAAACGCGCTGTTTGAAGTATTGCGTGCGCTTTCAAAGATGATCGCTAAAGACGGCGAGGGTGCGACAAAGCTTATCGAATGCCGTGTTTTCGGCGCAAAGGATAAGAAAACAGCGAGAACAGCCGCAAAATCGGTTATAAATTCATCGCTTTTGAAAGCTGCGATGTTCGGTGCTGACGCAAACTGGGGCAGAGTGCTCTGCGCGCTCGGTTATTCGGGCGCCGAGATGGATATCTCGAAAATAGGCGTCGAGTTTGAATCCCTTGCCGGCAGGATCACTGTATGCGAAAACGGTGCAGGGATCGAAGTTGACGAAGATAAGGCAAAACAGATTTTGACGGAGGACGAGATAGCGATAATCGTGACTCTCGGTGACGGACAGGCTGAGGCGACCGCTTGGGGCTGCGACCTTACTTATGATTATGTTAAAATAAACGGTGATTACCGTTCCTGAACACTGATAAACGGAGTTGTGATGAAAAGATGAACATTTCTAACCTCGACAGATCGACGGTGCTTGTGCAGGCGCTGCCCTATATTCAGCAGCTCTACGGCAAGACAGTCGTTATAAAATACGGCGGAAACGCCATGGTGAACGAGACACTAAAGCAGGCTGTTATGACCGATATCGTGCTTTTATCGCTTGTCGGTATTAGAGTCGTGCTGGTGCACGGCGGCGGCCCCGAGATCAACGCTATGCTCGGCAGGATCGGCAAGGAAAGCCGATTTGTCGGCGGTCTCAGATACACCGACAGCGAGACGATGGACATTGTTCAGATGGTGCTTGCAGGCAAGGTGAACAAGGATCTTGTCCGCCTGCTCGGTCAGAACGGCGGCAAGGCTATCGGGCTTTGCGGACTCGACGGCGATATTTTTCAGGCGCACAAGCTTGATAACGGCCCCGACCTCGGCTATGTCGGCGAGATAGATTCTGTTAATGTAACTCCGATAAACGACATTATGAAGGACGGATATATTCCCGTTGTTTCAACTATTGCGGGCGGCAAGGATATTTATAATATCAATGCCGATCTCGCGGCGGCAAAGCTCGCTGCTGAGCTGAAAGCCGAAAAGCTGATCCTTATGACGGATATCCGCGGTCTGCTAAAGGATAAGGACGATGAAAACACACTGATCGAAGTCGTTCATGTGAGCGATGTTAAAATGCTCAAGGCACAGGGCATTATCTCGGGCGGAATGATCCCGAAGATCGACTGCTGCGTTGAAGCGGTGCGCAGAGGCGTAACCCGTGCTCATATTATCGACGGCAGGATCGAACACTCGATACTTATCGAGCTTTTATCCGATAAAGGTATCGGAACAATGTTTTTATGATGAGGTGCGATCATGACAAGCGAACAGATCATAAATGCGGATAAGTCCTCCGCGATGAACACCTATGCACGCTTCCCCGTTGCGCTCGAAAAAGGCAAGGGCGCTGTTGCGTGGGACGCCGACGGCAAGGAATACATCGATTTCACTTCGGGGATCGGTGTGAACAGTCTCGGCTACTGCAACGACGGATATATCTCGGCTGTTGAAAGTCAGCTTGCAAAGCTCACTCATGTGAGTAATCTTTATTACAATCCGTCCACTGCATCTCTTACAAAAACGCTCACCGAAAAAACAAAGATGAGCCGTGTTTTCATGGCAAATTCGGGTGCTGAGGCAAATGAATGCATGATAAAGCTTTGCAGAAAATACAGCTTTGATAAATACGGCGAGGGCAGATCGACGGTTATAACGCTTATAAACTCATTCCACGGCAGAACGATGAACACACTGACCGCCTGCGGTCAGCAAGCGCTTCATCCGGATTACTTCAAGCCGTTTGCAGGCGGTTTTCGTTATGTTGAAGCTGGCGACATTGAGGCATTTTCGGCGGCATTGAAAAACGATGTCTGCGCTGTTATGTTCGAGACGATACAGGGCGAGGGCGGAGTTATCCCGCTCGATAAGGAATATGTCAAGGCGGTCTGCAAAACAGCGCACAAAAACGATATTCTAATCGCTGTGGACGATGTTCAGGCAGGCATAGGGCGCACGGGCAAGCTTTGTTCTTATGAGCACTACGGTATACAGCCCGACTGCGTTTCTTTCGCTAAGGGCCTCGGCGGCGGTCTGCCGATCGGCGCCTGCGCTTGCTCGGATAAGCTCAAAGATGTTATGACACCCGGCTCGCACGGCTCGACATTCGGCGGAAACCCTGTCGTTTGCGCGGGGGCCGAGTATGTTTTGTCGGTCGTTGCGAACGATGAGTTTTTAAACGAAGTCACAAAAAAAGGCGAATATATGCGCGAGCGCATTCAAGACTTTAAAAATGTGAGATCGGTAAGAGGCAGAGGACTGATGATCGGCATTGATGTTGACGGTAAGACAGGCGCGGATATTGCGTCTGCCTGCCTTGACAGCGGCCTTTTAGTGCTGACGGCGAAAACGCTTGTTCGGCTTTTGCCGCCGCTCAATATCAGTTATGACGAGATCGACCGCGGACTTTCTATTTTGAAAGCAGCGATAGAAAAGTAGGTGCATCGGTGGAACTCAGAACATATGATATCAAAAATACCGGAGAAATAAAAATTCACGGCAGGACAGACGGCAGCTATCCGCTCACGCTTTACTACACCGCAAGCGGCATTGAGATGAATGTCTCGGGCAGCGAGCTTTATATCAATTTCCGTGCGAAACGCAGTGATTTTGAGCCTTGGGTGGCTATTATTGCGGACGGTGTTCCGATAAGCCGCTTTATGGTCGCAAACGGAGACAGCAGAGTCTGCATTTTCCGCCGAATGAACGACAGCACATTTAAAAACATTCGGATAATCAAAGAAACTCAGCCGCTTGATGATGAACTGCTGCAAATAGTTTCGGTGGAATCAAACGGCGAGTTTGCGCCTGTCGCGGACAAGAAGATAAAGATAGAATTTATCGGAGACAGCATCACTTCGGGCGAGGGTGCGATCGGTGCCGCCTGCGAGCGGGACTGGATACCGATGTGGTTCTCCGCAGTGAACGACTACGCTTATATGACAGCGCAGCGCCTTGATGCGGATTACAGAGTTTGCTCACAGAGCGGTTGGGGAGTTTATTCAAACTGGTGCAACAACACAAATCAGAATATCCCCTCAATCTATGAAAAGGTGTGCGGCGTTTCGGCAAACCCGGAAGCGAAAGCGGATTATGATTTTTCAAGCTTTAAGCCGGACATTGTTTCGATCTATCTCGGCGCTAATGATTCATCGGCATTCAATCAGCCCGAATGGGTTGATGAAAACGGTGTTCCCCACAAGCTTAGGCTCAGGGATGACGGACAGCCCGAAAAGGACAGTCTTGAAAAGGTCGAGGGTGCTGTCAGAGAGTTTCTCAAAACAGTGCGGCGGCACAATCCCGAAAGCTATATCTTCTGGATATGCGGCGGAATGGCGGGCGAGTTCCTCACACCGATGATAAAAAGCGTTATTGCGGATTTTCAGATCAATGACAAAAAAACAGATCTGATAACACTTCCCCCTCTGCCGGACGGTATGCTGGGAGCGCTATCGCATCCGAGCGTTCGGGCACACGAATGGATGACGGAATTTATTACAAAGCGGTTTGCCGCGGTACTTTGACAAAGGAGTTTTACTATGAAGCATTTACTCACAATGATGGACCTCTCGAAAGACGATATCCTCGAGATCTTAAACCTTGCCGATCAGCTTAAATATGAGCGCAAAAACGGCATCGAGCATCACCTTCTCAAAGGTAAATCGCTCGGTATGATTTTTGAAAAGTCATCGACAAGAACCCGCATTTCGTTTGAAACGGGTATGTATCAGCTCGGCGGTCAGGCACTGTTTTTATCGCCGAGAGATCTGCAGATAGGCAGGGGCGAGCCGATACAGGACACAGCCCGTGTTCTCTCGCGCTTTTTGGACGGCATTATGATCCGCACCTTTGAGCAGTCTGAGGTTGAGGATCTTGCGAAATACGGCAGTATTCCGATCATCAACGGTCTGACCGACTATTGCCACCCGTGCCAGGTGCTTGCGGATCTTATGACTATCCGCGAATTCAAGGGCAAGCTCGAAGGGCTCAAGATGTGCTTTATAGGCGACGGCAACAACATGATGAATTCGCTTGTTGTCGGCGGTATCAAGACAGGCATGAATGTCAGCGTTGCCTGCCCCGAGGGATATCGTCCGCCGCAGAACATCATTGATTTCGGCAACGAATCGGGCAGATTTGAGATGTTCACCGATCCTAAGGACGCAGCTGTTGGCGCAGATGTTATTCTCACCGATGTCTGGGCTTCGATGGGTCAGGAAGAGGAAAAGGCTGTTCGCGAGAAAGCGTTTAAGGGCTACTGCATCGATGAGGATCTGATGAGCGTTGCAAACGAGGGATGCATGGTTCTGCACTGCCTGCCGGCTCATCGCGGCGAGGAGATCTCCGCCGAAGTCATGGAGGCTCACGCAAACGAGATCTTTGAGGAGGCTGAAAACCGCCTGCACGCGCAGAAAGCGGTTATGGTGCTTCTGATGAAAGACTGATAAAGCTATATAAAAAAGCAGGGACTGCTATGCAGCCCCTGCTTTTTGATTTAGAATAAGGTTTACTGTTTTTTATAGCCGTTACTTATCAATTCCGATTCAAGCTTATATGCAGTCATATATGCATCGTCCATCACATCGTCCATATCCATTTCAGAGTAGTCTTCACTGATAAAAATTCCTGTATCGTCAACACACTCTTTGAATCTGTTATAATTATATATATTAAGCAGATCGTTTATCTCAATTGTGCATGAGTATGTATAGCTACCGTCCTTATCATTGACATCAACATTTACATCAGTTTTAATAAAATCTATTCCCCAAAATGCTTTCGTCAATTTTTCAGAAATATCAGCCTTCTTCTTATCTACTTCGTCTTTAATATAACTCTCAGCCACTCTGTTTTCTTTGCTGTAATAATATGATGGTATTATGGGATCGGTCGGAGAAAACTTCTCATATATCTTCATACTGCTTATCCGATTTTCTTCGCTCTTAAAGCTCACTTCAAATACGCCGTGCCCGCCGCTGTCATTTGAAAGTCGCAAAGCGTAAGTTGTCCATGCATTTGCGCTGACTATCCCGACAACGGAAAGCGAGCAAATCACAGCCGCAAGCACGGCAGCTATGACTATAACTATGACCTTATGGTTCTTTATTGCCTGAACAAATCCTTTTTTGGCTTCGGTGAAACAATCGCGCCGTTGGCCGAATTTTCATCCACCGCACAACCGCAATTAGCGCAGAATTTCGCATCATCATTCACAACCGAACCACAATTTTTACAAAACATAAAATCTCCCCTTTGAATAATTGTTATTTGTTGTGTTATAAATTATAAAATACTATCGTACAGGTTGTCAAGCTATAATTTCTTTAGAGATGATAGTATTGGGAGATAAACTGTTCATAAATAAAAAATGCTCGATTACGCAATAAAAAACTGCGAAACGGAGTGACACTAAAAAAGCAGGGACTGCTATGCAGCCCCTGCTTTTTGATTTAGAATTCTGCGTCTCTTAGGCGGTTTTGTTCGATCTGCTTTTCGACCATCATATCCTTAACTTTCATAAGTCTTGTCTGACCGGAGCGCTCGCTTTCATCGAGCTTCATTGTTATCATTTTAATAGTATCCCGGAGCTGAGGTATCATAACATGCTCGAGAGCGTTTACTCTGCGGCGTGTTCGCTCGATCTCCGCCGCCATCAGCTTTGCCGACTTTTCACGCTCGGCGAGCTTGAGCATATCGGGCAGGACTTCGGCGAGCTTATACACCGCTTCATCGAGATCGGAATATGTCTGCGCAAAGCCGTAGGAATAAATGTCCGACGGATCATCAGTCCGCATTTTGACATTATACACCGGCACTTCGACGCTCATGACATTCTTGCTGCCGACCTCAAGCGTTACTTCCTGCTTCGGAAGTAGCAGTGCCGAATTCACAACTTCATCAAGCATAACGGCAGACGCGACCGAAAAATGGCTGTTTGCTTCCGTTATCTGCGCTTCGACTTTTTCTCTGAGCGCCTTATTTTCTCTGACAGTCTGCAAAAAGATCCGCATGAGTTCATCGCGCTTATCCTTCAAAAGCTTATGACCTCTTGTTGCGGTGCTGAGCCGCTTTTTCAGACGGGACAGCTCCATTCTTGTCGGGTTAACATTCAGGACTGCCATAGCGCTCACTCTTTCTCATAGTACATATCGAGATACTTATCATCGATACGCTTGAGCTCGGAACGCGGCAGTATTCTGAGCAGCTTCCAGCCGAGATCGAGCGTTTCCTCGATAGTGCGGTTGGTATCGTTGCCCTGAGAAACATAATCGCGCTCAAACTCATCGGCAAAACGAGCATAAAGCTTATCGATATCGGTGAGCGCCGACTCACCCAGAATGACCATAAGCTCCTTGGCTTCCTTGCCTCGCGCATAAGCCGCGAAAAGCTGATTCAATGTGTTTGAATGGTCGGCTCTGGTCTTGCCTTCGCCGATACCCTTATCCTTGAGTCGCGAAAGGCTCGGCAAAACATCGATAGGCGGTGTTATTCCCTTGCGGTAAAGCTCGCGCGAAAGAATGATCTGACCCTCGGTGATATACCCCGTGAGGTCTGGGATCGGGTGAGTTTTATCGTCCTCAGGCATGGTGAGGATCGGGATAAGCGTTATCGAGCCGTCCTTGCCCTTGAGTCTGCCTGCTCGCTCATAAAGCGTTGCAAGATCGGTGTACATATAGCCAGGATAGCCTCGTCTGCCGGGGACTTCCTTTCTCGCCGCGGATACTTCGCGCAGAGCGTCGGCATAGTTTGTAATATCGGTCATGATAACAAGCACATGCATACCGCGGTCAAACGCGAGATACTCCGCCGCTGTGAGCGCCATTCTCGGTGTTGCGATACGCTCGACAGCAGGATCGTTTGCAAGGTTTACAAACATAACCGTTCTGTCGATAGCGCCTGTTTCCTTAAAGCTTTCAATAAAGAAGTTCGCCTCTTCAAAGGTGATACCCATTGCCGCAAAGACAACCGCGAATTGCTCGTTATCGCCGAGCACCGTTGCCTGACGGGCTATCTGAGCCGCAAGGTTTGCGTGCGGCAAGCCGGATGCGGAGAAGATAGGCAGCTTCTGTCCGCGGACAAGCGTGTTAAGGCCGTCGATCGCGGAAACGCCTGTTTGAATGAACTCCTGCGGATAGTTTCTTGCGGCGGGGTTCATAGGCGTGCCGTTTACATCAAGCCGCTTTTCGGGGATAAGCTCGGGGCCGCCGTCCTTCGGTCTGCCGAGACCGTCGAAAACACGCGACAGCATATCGGGCGAGACCGAAAGCTCCATAGATCTGCCGAGAAAACGCACCTTTGACGAGTCAAGGTTGATACCTGCGGAGTTTTCAAAAAGCTGAACGAGCGCGTCCGTGCCGTTGACCTCGAGAACCTTGCAGCGGCGGCGTTCGCCGTTTTTCAGCTCTATTTCGCCGAGCTCGTTATACTTAACTCCCTCGACCTGCCGCACCAGCATAAGCGGGCCTGCGACTTCTTCTATCGTTCTGTATTCTTTAGCCATGTGTGAAGCCCCCTTATAAATTCTCGGCGGTGTTCACCGCATTTGCAACTTCTGTCGAAAGTTCGGTTTCGATACGCTCATACTCCGCATCGACTTCGTCCTCTTTATGATATTTAAATCTGCCTATGCTCTCTCTTATCGGAAGAGCGACAAGATCGTTTATTTCTGCGCCGCGGTCAAGTCCGTCGCAGCATTTATCAAAGTAGCTGAGGATCGCTTTCATCATGAGAAGCTGTTTGTGCATCGATGTGTAGGTATCGGTCTCATGGAAAGCGTTTTGATGCAGAAAATCCTCTCTTATCGAGCGGGCGGCTTCGAGCTTCAATCTATCCTTTGCGCCGAGAGCGTCCATACCGACAAGCTTAACTATCTCTTCAAGTTCAGCCTCGTCCTGAAGCAGAGCCATCATTCTCGCACGCAGAGGCATCCAATCCGCCGAAACATTCTCTGTGTACCATGTGCCGAGCATATCGAGATAAAGCGAATACGAATTAAGCCAGTTTATCGCCGGGAAATGGCGCTTATAAGCAAGCGACGCATCGAGTCCCCAGAACACTTTGACGATTCTTAGAGTCGCCTGCGAAACAGGCTCCGAAATATCGCCGCCCGGAGGAGATACCGCACCGATGACAGAGAGAGCGCCTTCGGTGTCCTCACTGCCGTTTACGATAACTCTTCCTGCACGCTCATAGAACTGAGCCAGGCGCGAGCCGAGGTATGCCGGATAGCCCTCTTCGCCGGGCATTTCCTCAAGTCTGCCCGACATTTCTCTGAGCGCTTCCGCCCAGCGTGAGGTCGAGTCTGCCATGAGTGCGACTGTGTAGCCCATATCTCTGAAATATTCGGCGATGGTGATACCGGTGTAGATCGACGCTTCACGCGCGGCGACCGGCATATCCGAAGTGTTCGCAATAAGAACAGTGCGTTCCATAAGCGACGAGCCTGTGCGCGGATCGCGAAGCTCGGGAAATTCATTTAAAACATCGGTCATCTCATTGCCGCGTTCGCCGCAGCCGATATAAACGATAATGTCCGCCGCAGCCCATTTCGCAAGCTGATGCTGAACGACAGTCTTGCCCGAACCGAACGGCCCCGGAACAGCCGCAACGCCGCCCTTTGCAATCGGGAACATCGTGTCGATAACACGCTGGCCTGTGACGAGCGGAATATCGGGAGAAAGCTTCTGCTTATAAGGTCTGCCGACTCGAACGGGCCATTTCTGCATCATTGAAATATTGTGCAGTTCACCCTTTTCATCTTTGATGACGGCGACCGTGTCCGACACGGTGTACTCGCCGCTTTTTATCTCCTCAACAGTGCCGCAAACACCGTTCGGCACAAGGATCTTATGCTCGACCACGGCGGTCTCGCTGACTTTGCCGAGTGCGTCGCCTGCTTCGACCTTATCGCCTTTTTGCACGACGGCTTTAAAATTCCATTTGCGTTCGCGGTCGAGCGACGGCACTTCAACGCCGCGCTCAAGATTAGAGCCCGCGACCTCCATTATCTTTTCCAGCGGCCGCTGGATACCGTCGAAAATAGAGCCGATAAGTCCTGGGCCGAGTTCGACCGAAAGCGGAGCGCCTGTTGATTCAACGATCTCGCCGGGGCCGAGTCCAGAGGTTTCCTCATAGACCTGTATCGATGCTTTATCGCCGTGGATCTCGATTATTTCTCCGATGAGGTGCTTATCGCTGACCCGCACGACATCGAACATATCCGCGTCCCTCATACCGGACGCGATGACGAGAGGTCCCGCGACCTTCGTTATCGTTCCTTTGCTTGCCAATTAAATCAATCCTTTCACTCGTTTGAAAGTATATCCGATCCGACCGCGCGTTCGACTGCGAGGCTGAGCTCGCTCTTTCCGATACCGTTGTTTCCGAATGTGCCGGGTATCGGGATGATCGCGATCTCGGGATCATCGAAAAATCTGCTTGTCAGTGCACCGAGGTCTTTATAAAGCACCTCGGTCACATAAATGACAGTATAGTCGTTTTTTGTGAGCTTTATGATTATCTGCTCGGCGTCGCCCGGAGTGTCCGCAGTGAAAACTCCGAGCCCTAAAGCCGCAAAGCCGCGCACACTGTCGGCAGAGCCGACCACCGCTATATTTTTCATTGTATCACGCCCTTTTTAATATCAGACGGTCTTTCTCACACGCTGTCTTATCATCTGCTCGGAAAGCCCCGCTGTTTTACAGCCGATGACTATTCGGGCTGTTTTTATCTGCGCTTTTTTACGAATGATATACGCCGCTATCGGCGCAGGGCCGAGTGCGGTGTATTTAGCGCTGTCGCAATACCGAAGAAGCATATCCTCGCACTGCTTTTCAAAATCGCGGATAGACTCCGACAAAGCCTGTGCCTGCGTTTCATAAGCTGTGTGGGAAAGGTACTGCGAAACGCTTCCGACGCTTTTCGCGGCGGCATCGATAAGCCGCTTCCTTTGGAGCGAACGGCATTCTCCGACCGAAAGCTCGATAAAATCTTTATCCTTTTTCATAAAAGCGCATCTTGCCGCTGTTCTCATACAGCAGTCCGCCGCGATCAACTCGCCGAGATTTCTTATAAAATCGCCGCTTTTTTCGGTCAGCGAAATAACAGCACCGCAATATGCGCGATCGAGCACCGCGTCGCACAGCTGGCCGTCGCCCGTTTCGGTTATGAGCGAATACGCTCTCCGTGCGGCAGACGACATATATTCGGGCAAAAGATCGAACTTCTTTTCTCCGATCGCCTTTTTCATATCATCGACCGAGCAGGATATTTCGGGAAGCAGCAAGCCGTCGGTCGGTTTGTCCGCAACAGCCGCCTTTATAACTGTTTTGAGATTGTGAAAATCATTGTCGATAAGCAGGAACAAAAACTCTTTTTCATCCGGCACCACCGACACAATGAGCTGTCTCATCTCATCGAGCGAGCCCGAAAAATCGGCTGTGTCGCCGTCTCTTCGGCAAAGTCCGCGCTCTGTCACGATCCCGACAGCATCCGCCGGTGTGGGCGCGGTTATGAGCCGCTCGGTATCCTCCGCCGATAAAAGGCGATTTTCATTCATTCTGATCCTTGCAACGGCGTTTGCATATTCAGCGTCTCTCATATCAGTTCTCCTCGCCGAAAAGTATGTTTGCAACTCCTAAGGTCGCAGTTTCGCGGCTCTCGTTTACAAGAGCCGAAAAATCGCAGTTGATCTCGATATTGCCGTAGATGATCTTTGCGCCGCAGTCTATCGAATCGTCCGCCGTTTCACTGAGTCTTATCGATTTATCGTCCGGCAGTGCATCGTTTACAACTATCTCAAAGCCGGGTGAAACACGCAGCAGATCAGCCGAATTAAACACGAGCGTGCCCTCTCCCTTTTCGGCATACTTCACGATAAGGCGTTTTACCATGCTGAAATATTCGTCTGCCGGCGAATTTTTAAGATCGCGGAGCGCTTTATCAAAAGCATTATCGATAGCCTCGCGCTTTGCCGAGAGGATACGACTGCTTTTATCGAGTTCCGAGAACGACTCAGCCGACTGCCTGATCCTGACCGCACGCTTTTCGGCGTCCGCTTCGGCGGCTTTTATATCGTGCTCGGCATCTGCTTCGGCGTTTTTAATGATCTCGGCGGCTTCCTTCTCGGCTTCGGCAATTATCGCTTTCGCGTCACGCTCTGCCTGAGAGTTGATCTCGCCGATTATCCTTTCAAGCCCTTCCATAATAATTTTCCTTTCCAGGTTGGATTTTTTAAACATTAAGTCCGGATACTGCGAAAACGCAGAGGAAGGATACAAGGAAGGAAAGCAGCGCATAGAACTCAACAAGCGTTGTTGAAACGATGGCTTTTGAAGATTCCTCGGGTCGTTTTGCAACAAGCGACACGCCGCTGACAGCCGCTCTGCCCTGAGCCAGTGCAGAGAAGAAACCGCCGAATGCAACGGGGAGCGCCGATGCGAAATAAAGAAGTCCCTGATTTAAGGTTATGTCTGCGCTGCCGCCGAGCACGCCGATATTGAGCAGGATCATAACGGTGATAACGAAGCCGTAGAGTCCCTGTGTGCCGGGGAGCAGCTGCAAAACGATCATTTTACCGAACTTCGACGGGTCCTCGGCTACAACGCCGCTCGCCGCCTCAGACGCCATGCCGACGCCCTTTGCCGATCCGATACAAGCGAGCGCTGTTGCGAGCGCCGCGCCGATCGCTGCCCAAAAAATACCTGAATGTAAGATTGACATAATAAATACCGCCTTTTTTATTTTTTCGGTTTTTTAAACCGTATAAATTTTGTGTTTGCCGAGAACGGCTTGAAAAATCTGCCGCCGCCCTCATAGAATTTATTGAAAAACTCGACATACTGAAGTCTTATTGTGTGGACATAAGCGCCGAGAGCGTTCATCGAAAGGCTGATCGCTGTGCCGAAAAGGAAGATAACGATGAACATTATGACTCCTAAAACACCGTCCGACATAGTACCGAGGATATTGACGACCTGCGCCAAGACACCTGTTGCGAGTCCGAGTGCCATAACTCTCGAATACGACAGAATATCCGAGGCGTAAGATGTTATGTCGTAAAGGCTTGCGATACCCGATATGACCTTGCCGAAGCCTTTTTTATCTCTGCCCTGCGTGAGCACAAGTCCAACCGCGCCAGCCGCCATCATGATAAGTCCCGCTGTGTTTGCGGCGGAGACACCGAGCGCTATTCCGACTGCGAGAGCGACCGCACCCGAAAGCACGATAAGCCACAGTCCGACATCGAACAGCGCATCTTTCACTCTGCCGTGACGACACAGGTTCACGAAATTGATTATCATACCTGTGAAAATATGCACAACGCCGAGCGCAAGACCGAAGATGAGAAGCGTCATCGGTTCTTTCAGCGGATCGAGCCACACCGGCTTTACGATTATCGGATTACCGAAGAAATGATCGCTCACACGATATATAAGATCGCCGAAATAGCCGCCGAACAAAACGCCCCAAAACATTGTTGAAATGCCGCAATAAAGGAACATCTTTATGTTGTTTTTAAGCTTGTCCTCCATGTTGAACTTAAGCAGTAAGATGATACAGCCAAGCGCTATAACTAAGCCGTAGCCTGCGTCTGAAAGCATAAGTCCGAAGAAAATATAGAAGAATATCGACATAGGCGCAGTCGGGTCGATATCGGTTTTTGAAGGCGGAGAATACATTCTGAGTATTCCCTCGCACGGCCTTGAAAACGCGTTGTTTGAAAGCTCGACCGGAACATCTTCATCATCATCGGGATCTTTCAAAATGACGCACGCATTATAATCCTGCTCTATCTTTTGAAGCTCGGGCGCGTCCCTTTCGGGGATATAACCGCTTATTATAACCGCGTTTTTACTTTGCAGCAGTTTATCGTATTCCCGATAGCGGTCGATCCGCATTGTATAAAAGTCCGCTAAGAACTCGATGTTTTCAAGGCGGTCCGCAAAGCCCGCGATAAGCTTTGTCATGACCTCTATATCGGATTCGAGCGCCGATCTGCGCTCGGTCATAGCCTTGATGGATTCAGCAGGTGTCATATCGCTTTTCGCACTCTGAGTGAACGCAAACCCGAGCGCCGACAATGCAGACTGAAAACGCTGTTTATCTGCTTTCAGGCAGACCGCGAAAATGCAGCTTTGCATTGCGGACACCGATACGCTCTCGCAATAAAACGGCGAATCAAACGATTCCGATAAAGCGCTTTTCAAAAGGTCCGAATCGTACTGCCCTTTGACCGAGCCGATAAACACCGCGCAGGAGGCTGTTTGCCTGAGCCCTGTGGGAATACCGAGCGAGCTGTACGGCTGCATTTCATCCAGCGCGACCGAAAGCCTTGCTATCTCGCTTTTGCACTGCGAGATCTGCGAGGAGAGCGAATTTATATCGGAGCAGACCGCCGCTGTTTCTTTCAGCTTTTCGGTGTTTTCATAGTATTCGGGGATCGTCAGCTCGCGCCTGCCGTTTAAAGACGACAGCAACCCCGATTTTATGCCGGCTGTTTTTTTAAGCGTTTCTCTCGCTTCGAGCGTCTGCGAAAGCATGGATTCCATCTGTGTGCGTTCGGATATGCTTTCGCTTTTTTCAAAGCCGTCCGACGGGCTTTGATCGGATATTTCGAGCAAGCCGAGCTTTTGCAGATGGCCCATAAGACGCTTTTTATCCGATTTCATCGCAACGATACAAACGCTTTTCATTTTTAGTTTTGCCAAGTTATCACCGCCGATCTTTATTTTTTGTTTTTCACTGTGTTATCTTTGAAATAATATATTCTGCGGCCTTTTGCTGTCTGCCGCTGTCGGGAATATACTCCGCATTCACCGACCGGGCATTTTCCTCTGCCGCACGGGTCTTGACCTTATAAGCCTCGTTTTCGGCAGTGGCAATGATCTGCCTTGCACGCTCGGCTGCGTTCTCCTTTGCCTGCTCTGCGATCTTTTTAGCCTTTGTTTTTGCTGCTTCAATCGTTTGATACGCAGCGTCCTGCGCGGCTGTACTCATCTGACGCGCGCTGTCCTCCGCCGCTCTTATTTCATCGATCGCTTCTTTTGCCATTTTGTCGCCGCCTTTCCTGCTGCAGTGCAGCTTATTTTTTTATTATTGTACCAAATCACCGCTGATTATGCAAGTGCGGCGCTTTTGGCATTTTGCCCGATTTGTATGAATTTTATCTAAAAAGCCGTCATTGTATAAAAGGACTGTTAAATTTTTAACAGTCCTTTGCACACTATTTAAAATACATATACATCTGGCATTTGATCATGCCGTTGTAGAGCTTGCGGCGCTTATCCGCCTTTTTGCCGAAGCTCTCTTCAAAGCGCTCGTCGGGCGTGATGATATAATAACGCCAGCCGCGCTGACGGACAAATTTCCCGCCCATCACAGCATAGAGTTTTCTTGCCTGCTCAATATCGAGCATACGCTCGCCGTAGGGCGGATTTGTTATCACAAGACCCTTGCCGTCATCGGTTTCAAAATCGCAAATGTCTTTTACGGTTGTTTTAATGCTGTAATCCACACCGGCTTTTTTGGCGTTTTGAGCGCAAAGCCCGAGTGCACGCTTATCTATATCGCTGCCGTAGGCGATGAAATCATGGTTGCGCTTGATATCGGCAAATGCCGCCTCGCGTTCATCGGAGAATATCTCCTGATCCACCCAGCCGAGCGACTCCAGTGCAAAACCGCGCCGCAGTCCGGGCGCAATGTTATGCGCGATCAAAGCCGACTCTATAAGGATAGTTCCCGAACCGCAGAAAGGATCGTACATCACCGAGTCGGGATATACTCTCGCCGCTTGTGCCATTGCGGCGGCAAGAGTTTCTCTTATCGGGGCGGAGTTTGCGTTTTCGCGGTAGCCTCGCTTGTGCAGTCCCTCGCCGCTTGTGTCGATCATGATCCGCGCTCTGTCTTTAAGAATTGAAAACTGAAGCTGGTTTTTTGCTCCCGTTTCTTCAAACCAGGAAATGCCGTAGTACGACTTAAGCCTATCGACGGCGGCTTTCTTTACTATCTTTTGAATATCGGGCACCGAATGAAGCTTTGAATCAAGCGACCAGCCTTTAACGGGGAACGCATCTGTCTTGCGGATGTACTGCTCAAACGGCAGCCTCTTTACATTTTCAAAAAGTTCGTCAAACGAAGCGGCGTGAAACTCGCCGAGTACGAGTAAAACACGCTCGGCAACTCTTGAGCGCAGATTGACTCTGCACATTGTTCTGATATCGCCGCTGAACAAAACGCAGCCGTTTTCGGGTGTTACATCTTTTATATCCATTCTTCTCAGCTCGTCTGCAAGCAGACCTTCAACGCCGAAAAGACAAGGTGCGCAAAATCTCATTAAAAAAGTTCCTCTCATATTCTGATTTTTATTTAAACCGGCGGCAATAAAATCGGTCTGCCGACTGCAAAAATCAGAGGATATTCATATTAATATTATAACCGAGCCGTCGCGCTCAGTCAACCAAAAAATGCGGTTTTAAATCGTCGGTTGTAATTTCGGAGGCAATTTGGTATAATCTTTAATGCAGAGGAACCGGCGCTCCTTTGCTCTGATTTAAAATAAATCATTCGGAAAATGTTTTGGGAGAAATTATGCTTTTTCAGATTGTGAACGGAACCTTCGCTTACGGGGCGGACGAGGTGCTTAAAAATATTGACTTTGAAATACGCAACACGGAAAAAATAGCAGTCGTCGGCAGAAACGGCTGCGGAAAATCCACGCTTTTGAAGGTTATCAAGGGGCAGCTGCCGCTTGTGCGAAAAAACGGCGAGAAGTCGAGCGTTGCGAAATCGACAGGATGCACTATCGGCTGTCTTGAACAGATGACATTCGACGACCCGAATCTATCTCTTCGCGATGAGATCCGCAAGGCTTTTGAGCCTGCTCTCAAAATAAAGCGGCAGATGGACGAGCTGCTCCCCGAAATTGAGAAAACAGCCGATGAAAAGCTGATAGAACGCTACACCGCTCTCGAACAGCGCTTTTTATATGAGGACGGATATCTGATCGAGAAGAATTATCAGACAGTGGTTTCAAAATTCGGCTTTTCAAAGGAAGACGAACAAAAGAAATTAAGCGAGTTTTCGGGCGGTCAGCAAACAAAGATCTCATTCATCAAGCTGCTGCTTTCAAAGCCCGATATTCTCCTGCTCGACGAGCCGACAAACCACCTCGACATTCGCACAATCCGCTGGCTCGAACAGTATATAAAAAGTTATCCGAGAGCGGTCGTTGTTGTCTCGCACGACAGAATGTTTTTAGACAGAGTCGCCGAGGAGGTCTATGAAATAGAGCGCGGAAAATGCAAAAAATATGTCGGCAACTACTCCGCTTATGAAAAGCAAAAAGAAAAGGACTATGAACAGCAAAAGCGCGAATACGAGGCTCAGCAAAAGGAGATAGAGCGGATCGGCGCGGTTGTCGAGCGATTCAGATACAAGGCGACAAAGGCGGCAATGGCGCAGTCGAAATTAAAACAGCTCGAACACATGGAATTGATAGAAGATCCCGAAGCTGCCGACACAAAGGCGTTTTTCTCAAAGCTGGAGCCGCTTTTTGAAAGCGGAAACGATGTTTTGACAACAAGAGAACTGACGATCGGCTACGACAGAGAGAATCCGCTCGGAACGGTGTCGCTTGAAATAAAGCGCGGCGAAAAGGTCGGCGTTGTCGGGCCGAACGGCACGGGAAAATCGACATTTTTGAAGACGGTTTGCGGAAAAATCGAAAAGCTGTCGGGCGATTTTCAGTTTGGATTCAGAGTCGATATGGGCTATTTCGATCAGCACATGGCGCATGAATTCACCGGAAAAAGCGTGCTTGATGATTTTTGGGACGATTTCCCCGACTTAACGCAGACCGCGGCGCGCTCGATACTCGGATCGTTCCTGTTTTCGGGCGAGGATGTTTTCAAAAGCACAGCAGAGCTTTCGGGCGGCGAGAGAGTGAGACTCGCTCTCGCGAAGCTTATGCAAAAGCGGCCTAACTTTTTGGTGCTAGACGAGCCGACTAACCACATGGATATTGTGGGCAAGCAGGCGCTTTGCGATATGCTTAAAAACTACAAGGGCACGCTTTTGTTTGTGACTCATGACAGATGGCTGCTCAGCGAAGTTGCGGACAAGATCGTGGAATTTACGGGCAGCGGGATCAAAACATATCCGTTCGGCTATGAGCAGTATGAAGAGGAAAACCCGATCGAAGAGGTGTCGAATGACAAGGGTATGCCTAAGATCACCGCGTCATACGCAGTGCAAAAAGAAAAAAGCGGCAAGGGCAAGGAAGCTTATTTGCAGAAAAAGCAGGCTCAGAAAGATAAAGCAAGACTTGCAAAGCTAAACCGCCTTTGTGATGAAATGCAGGCAGAGCTTGATGAGCTGACAGCAAGGCTGTCGAATGACGAAATAGCATCGGATTATATAAAACTCGCTCAGATCCAGCAGCAGATAGATGAAAAGGAAAGCGAACTGCTTTCTCTTATGGAAGAGGCAGAACAGCTTTCGATAAAGCTCGATGAATAATAAAACTCCGGCTTTGCGCCGGAGTTTTATTATTCTATTATACAAACTGACTGTCGTACAGCTTTTTATAGAAGCCGCCTTTTTTGATCAGCGAATCATGATCGCCCTGCTCGATAATATTGCCGTCTTTCATAACAAGAATCAGATCGGCATCGCGGACAGTGGACAGGCGGTGCGCCACGATAAAGCTGGTCCTGCCGTTCATCATCTTGACGAACGCGCGCTGTATGCGCTGTTCGGTTCGCGTATCGATAGACGATGTCGCTTCATCGAGTATCAGCATAGGCGGCAGACAAAGCATGACTCTTGTGATGCACAAAAGCTGTTTTTGCCCCTGTGAAAGTCCGCCTGCGCCGTCGCCGAGGACGGTATCGTAGCCCTGAGGCAGGCGCTTTATAAAGCTGTGCGCGTGGGACGCTCTCGCCGCCGCCTCGATCTCTTCATCGGTAGCGTCGGGCTTGCCGAAAGCGATATTTTCTTTAACGGTTCCGGGCTTTATCCATGTGTCCTGAAGCACCATGCCGAAATTGTGCCTTAAGCTGTTTCGTGTGACATGGCGAATATCGGTGCCGTCCACCGAAATGCTGCCGCCGCCGACATCGTAAAACCGCATAAGCAGATTTATCAGCGTTGTTTTGCCGCAGCCTGTCGGACCGACTATCGCAACGGTCATACCGCTTTTGACCGAAAGGTTTAAGTTTTTGATAAGCGGGCGGGTCTGAGTGTAGGAAAAGCTGACATTGGAAAGCTCGATATTGCCGCTGACATCAGTAAGTTCCTTCATATCGTCAGGTTCTTCAGACTCTGTGGGTTCGTCTATCAGCTCGAAAAGGCGAGCCGCGCAGGCAAGCGCGTTTTGCAGTTCGGTGAACACGCCCGATATTTCATTAAACGGCTTTGTATACTGGTTTGCATAGCTTAAAAAGCAGGAAAGTCCGCCGACTGTGAGCGAGCCGCTTATTGCGAACAAAGCGCCCGTCAGTCCGACTGCGGCATACACAAGCGCATTGACAAAGCGTGTGCAGGGATTTGTGAGCGATGAGAAGAATGTCGCCCGAACAGAGCATTTCTCAAGCCGTTTATCGATCTCGTCGAACTGCTCGGAGCAGTCGGCTTCCTTGGAATATGCCTTGACTGTTTTCAGTTCGCCTATCATTTCCTCCGAGAACGAGGTCTGCTCGCCTCTGACAACAGATTGCTTTTTAAACATCGAATATGTCCGCTTGGCGATAAAATTCGCGATTATCAGCGAAAGCGGAGTCAGCACAACGACAACAAGCGCAATGACCGCGTTTATCGAGAACATGAAAACAAGGGTGAACACTATTGTCACAACACCGGTGAAGAACTGTGTGAAACCGAGCAAAAGACCGTCTGCGAATTGGTCGGCATCGGTTATAACACGGCTGACTATATCGCCTGTTTTATGCGTGTCGAGATAGGAAAGCGGCAGCTTTTGCAGGTGCGAAAACGCATCGCTTCTTATATCTCTAACGACATTGTAAACAACTCGGTTATTAACGGCGTTCATCAGCCACTGAAGAAGCGCGCAAACGCCTGTTATCACGAGTGCTGTGATCAGGGTTTTGATAAGGGACGCAAAATCAACATTTCCCTTGCCCATGATATTATCGATAGCGTCGCCGATTTTGATCGGGATAATAAGCGCGAGCACTGCGGAAACGGAAGCGGTGAGTATCGACAGTATGATGCTTATCCGATAGCTTTTGATATACGAAAGCACTTTTTTAAAGGTGGTCTTTTTCATACTGCCGCCTCCTTTTCAAACTGCGTGTGATAGATCTCGCGGTAGATGTCGCAGTTATCGAGCAGCTGCTCATGCGTGCCCTGCGCAACTGCTTCGCCGTCGTCGAGCACGATTATTTTATCCGCATGGACTATCGATGAAGCTCGCTGAGTTATGACAAATGTCAGCGGCGGCGACTTCATTTGCGAGAGCGCTGCGCGAAGTTTTGCGTCTGTTGCATAGTCGAGTGCGGAAAGGCTGTCGTCAAGCACAAGGACATCGGGGTTTCTGACCAAGGCGCGGGCAATAGTCAGCCTTTGGCGCTGACCGCCCGATAGGTTTTTGCCGCCCGCTTCGATCTCGGAATCGAGCCCGTTTTCCTTGGACTCGACAACATCAAGAGCCTGCGCCACTGCGAGCGCTTCGTTTATTCGGCTGTCGGAGGCTGATTTGTCGCCCCACAAAAGGTTATCGCGGATAGTTCCCGAAACGAGCGACGCTTTTTGCGGAACAACAGAAATACGGCGGCGCAAAGCGTTTATATCGTAATGCTCGATATTTTCGCCGTTTATAAGCACTTCGCCGTCGGTCGCGTCATAAAACCGCGGGATCAGGTTCACGAGCGTTGTTTTGCCCGAACCTGTGCCGCCGATAATTCCGATCGTCTCGCCTTTTTTTGCACTGAAGCTGATATCCGTAAGCGAGTTTTCTTTTGAAAGCGGATAATGAAAAGCGGTGTTTTTAAACTCGATATTTTCGATTTTTTGAAGGCTCTTGTCGCCGTTTTTCATCGAACATTCGGTTTCAAAAACGCTCTGCACGCGGTTGCCGCACGCAACCGCCTTTGTCATTGAGACGATGAGATTTGCAAGCTTGATAAGTTCTATTAAGATCTGCGACATATAATTATAAAGTGCGACTACCTGACCCTGAGTGAGGTCGCCCGAATCGACTCTTATTGCGCCTATATAAATCAGCGCGACAATAGCAACATTTATGACAGCGAATGTCATCGGACTTTGCAAAGCCGAGATCCTGCCTGCAAGACGGCTGAGCGCATTCAGCGAATTATTGCGCTCTTCAAACTCGGCTTTTTCGCTTTGCTCGCGGCAGAAAGCACGCACCACTCGAACGCCGAGCAGGTTGCTTCTTGTTGCGCCGAGCACCTTATCAAGAGCCGCCTGTACCTTTTTGAAGAGGGGAATCGTGATAAGCATTATTCCGAAAACGATTATCGACAAAAGCGGAATAACAACGGCGAAGGTGACCGCCGCCTTTGAATCGACCGAAAATGCCATTATCATTGCACCGAAAACAATAAACGGTGAACGCAAAAGCAGGCGGATAGTCATATTAACGCAGTTTTGCACCTGATTAACATCGCCCGTGAGTCGGGTGAGCAGGGTATCTGTTCCGATAGTGTCGATCTCGGAATAGGAAAACGACTGAATATGCGAGTAAAGCGCGCGGCGGGTCTTACTGCCGAAGCCGACCGCCGCCTTTGCCGCAAAATACTGCGCGACAAGCGTGCATGAAAGTCCGATAACGCCGAACAGGATCATAACAAGACTGCGGCGAAAAACATAGCCGCTATCCCCCTGCCGGACGCCGACATCGATTATCTGTGCGACGATCAGCGGAACCAGCAGTTCAAAGATCGCTTCAAGCATTTTGAAAAGCGGCGCTATAACACACTCCTTTTTATATCCGGAGAGAAATCTCAAAAGCTTCTTCATCTTCTAAAAAACACAGTCCTTTCCGACTATTGCAGACAGATCAGCAATATATCTGCACTAAGATTATAACACGCTATAAAGGATTTAACAACCGCGGCTTCCCCTTTTTTCTGTTTTATTTGACAAAGGATTAACAAAAGTATATAATAATCTTAGAAATAAATTGCGAGGTAGGCTTGAATGGCTAATAAAATCTTGCAGAGAAACTCCGGCAACGACATTGCCGACAACGGCAAACAGCCGAAAATAGGGATCATCGTGCCGCAAAAGCCTCGTTTTGTGCTTGCAGCTCCGAAAAACTGCGAGATAGACAGGCTCGAACGGCAAAACGGATTTTTTGCCTGCGGACTGAACATCTACAAACTGCTACTCGTATGCTTTGCGGGCTGTTTTCTCGGCGTTGCCGTGGAGCTTGTGTGGTGCTGTATCACAAGAGGATATCTCGAAAGCCGTTCCGGACTTGTTTACGGTCCGTTTAATATGCTTTACGGTGCAGCGACGGTTATGCTCACTGTTGTGCTTTATCCTTTCAGAAACCGAAATTTTTTGTGGTCGTTTTTTGTCGGCGGCGCCGCAGCGACTGCTTTTGAATACTTTTGTTCCTGGTTTCAGGAAACAGTGTTCAACTCCCGTTCTTGGGATTACAGCGATGCTCCGCTCAACATAAACGGACGCGTTTGCCTGCTTTATTCGGTGTATTGGGCGATCTTATCGATTTGGTGGATAAAAGATCTTTACCCTCGGCTTTGTGCCTTGTTTTTGAAGCTTCCTCAGCGCGGAACAAAAGTCGCGGCTATACTGCTTTCGGTCTTTTTGCTCTTTGACTGCGCTGTTACATTTGCAGCAAACTGCCGCAGAGAAGAGCGTGCGCGAGGTCTGCCGGCTTCAAACATTGTCGATCGTGTGATGGACGACAGGTTCCCCGATGAGCGGCTTGACAAGATATTTGCAAATTGCGAACAGCTCGGCACAAAGAGCCGAAACTGACAAAACAACAATAAACGGCGGTCAAAAGACCGCCGTTTTTCATGCTCTTTTTTTAATGAATCCTATTAAACAAAAAACGAAAAATGCGGCAATGTCCATTGCGACAATGGTCGAGCCGACCGGAGTTGAAAGCACGATCGACAAAAGCAGGCCGACGCTTGTGCAAACAACAGAAAAGACAGCCGCGCAAACAGTGACAGCGCGAAAGCTTTTGAACACCCGCATTGCGGACAGCGCAGGAAAAATAACGAGCGCAGAGATGAGCAGCGAGCCGACAAGCTCCATTGCAAGCACAATTATAACTGCGATGATTACCGCGATCATGAGATTGTACGCACCTGTTCGCAATCCGCTTGCCTTTGCAAAGCTTTCGTCGAAGGTGACGGCGAAAATGCGGTTATACAACAGCACAAAAAGCAGTGTTACAACGACAGAAACGACAACGCACAGTATCACTTCGGCTTTGGTGAGGGTGAGGATCGAGGTTGAGCCGAACAGCGATGAACAGACATCGCCCGATACATTAGACGAAGCGGAAAAGACGTTCATTATCAAGTATCCCACAGCGAGTGCGCCGACAGAGATCATTGCAACGGCGGCATCTCCTCGAATAGCGGAATTACCGCCTGTTCGCAAAAGAAGAACAGCGCAAACTGCGGTTATCGGCATAACTATCAGCATATTGCTTGAAACATTCAGGACTGCTGCTATTGCGAGTGCACCGAATGCAACATGGGAAAGTCCGTCGCCTATAAACGAAAAACGCTTTAAAACAAGTGTTACTCCGAAAAGCGATGAGCAAAGCGAGATAAGCACAGCCGCCGCGATCGCATACTGCACGAACGGATATGAAAGATAAAGCACGAGCTTATCGAATATTTCAGCCACGGCGGACACCTCCCGAAATAAATCCCGCGGAAACATCGCTTCTTAAATACTGCTCGGTCGTCCCGAAGAAGATTTTTTCACCGATATGCAGGATATGATCGGCGTATTTTATTGCGGCGGCAATATCGTGCGACACCATTATAACCGTTATGTTATCGCGTCGGTTTAGCGTTTTTACAATATCGTAAAGCTCGGCGGTAGCGGCAGGGTCAAGCGCCGCGGCGGGTTCGTCGAGCAGAAGCATTTTATCTGCGGCACAAAGTGTACGGGCAAGCAAAACTCTTTGCTGCTGACCGCCCGAAAGCTCGCGATAGGATCTGTTTTTCAGCTCTGAAATTCCCACTCTCTTTAAAGCGTCCAGTGCGCGCTGTTTTTGCTCCTTTGTGTAAAACGGGATGAATCTGCCGCTCAGACAGCCCGAAAGCACGATCTCCCGAACGCTTGCGGGAAAATCGCGCCGGTGCTCGGTTTGCTGAGGAAGATAGCCTATCGATGAATTTGAAAGCCCTTCCGAAAATCTGATCTCGCCGCTGAGCGGACGGTTTAATGAAAGCAGCGTTTTAACAAGCGTGCTTTTCCCCGAACCGTTTTCACCGACTATGCAAAGATAGTCGCCGGCATTCACGGCGAAACTGAGTCCGCCGACGATGGTTTTACCGTCATACCCCAAGCTAAGGT
>CAKSQZ010000004.1 GCA_934486895.1 uncultured Eubacteriales bacterium
GCTTTTTCATAACTGTCGGCCGCCGTGCCCGATGAGATCTCGGCGATAAACTGCCGAACATCCGCGAGATTGACAGCACCGTTTGCATCGAGATCGCCTTTGATTGCGGCTTTCTGCCTCCAGCGGGCACTGAACACGACAGTGTCGCCCGAAACTGCGGAGGTCCAGCTTACAGACGCGCCGCTTGAATACAAAAACTCATACCAGCCGTCGGGCTGAGAGCCTGTTTCAAACCAATCGTCGCCGCCCTTGCCGTTTATATATCTTGTTTTCCCGTCCGACATGCGGTGAGCCGACCAGCCGATAAAATTATAGCCCCGCTTTGAAAAAGTGTTATCCGCGGTCCGGTTGCTTTCGCCGTAGACACATTCCGTGTCCGCCATTTCGCCGACACCGCCGTTCGGATCATACTTTATTGTGAATCGGTTGTTTTCCCAAGCGGCACTGAACACGACAATATCGTTTCGGACGGAGGAAGTCCAGCTGACAGACGCGCCGCTTGAATACAAAAACTCATACCAGCCGTCGGGCTGAGAGCCTGTTTCAAACCAGTCGTCGCCGCCCTTGCCGTTTATATATCTTGTCTTCCCGTCCGACATGCGATACGCCGACCAGCCGATAAAATTATAGCCCTGCTTTGAAAAAGCGTTATCCGCGGTTCGGTTGCTTTCGCCGTAGACACATTCCGTGTCCGCCATTTCGCCGACACCGCCGTTTGCATTGTATTTTATCGTGAAATGCTTTGTCGAATAATCCACAAGCGAAACATTTCTGTCCACATTGCCGCTCACACCGTCCACCTTGCCGGTCTCGGTGTACTGCCACATCGTATAGGGTGAAAACGAGGTCGCATCCGTCCAGTGTGCGATCCAGATATCGCACATATCTTTGACGCGGTCATACTGCATTTTATCGTTTATCCAGGAGGGCGACGCATAGATCATCGGGGTGTATCCGCCGTCGCGCACCGTATCGACAAATGCCTGCGCCATATCGGTGCGAAGCTCGTTTGAGATCGGGTTGACATTCGTTCGGGCGTCCGCCACGGGGCAATACTCGGTGTCGAACACAACAGGATAGGAGATCTTATCTCGGTAGGGCTCGATGATGTCGAGCGTGAACAAAGCCTCGTCTTTCGCCTCCTCTGCGGTTATCGCCTGCGAAAAAAAGTAGACCCCGACAGACAGTCCTGCATTGTATGCTCCGATAATATGCTTGTCGAAACAGCTGTCGCGCCGCATATTTCCCGCCGCGCCGTAGCCGCGGTAGCCTGCCCTTAGTATAACAAAATCAATGCCTGCCGCCTTGACCTTGCCCCAGTCCACATTTTCCTGCCATTCCGAAATATCTATGCCGCTTTCAGACACGGCATTTCCGTTATCGTCATAAAATTTCCGATCGCCGTTTTCATCTCTGTATTCGGCGACCGCCGAAAAACAGCAGCCGAGCAGTATCAGCGATAAAGCGAGGCAGACAGCCGTTTTCAGCCGCTTTTTCACCATATAAGTCAAGCCTCCCTTCATTCACATCCGTATATCTGATATTTTACCATGTATCGCCGACTTTTTCAACATAAATTAACGCCGATGCCAACAGAAAAAATTTCACAAATCGGGATTTAACAGTTGCAAGAGCGCCGAAAATATTGTAGAATAATAATATTAAGACAAACGGCGGATAATGCCGCCGGAAAGGTGCAAGAATGGAATATTGGGATATACTCGATAAAGACGGCAATCCCACCGGGAAACGGATTTGCCGCGACAGATCGGCGCTCGCAAAAGGCGAGTACCACCCTGTTGTTCATGTCTGGATCTTTCATAACAACCGCTTTCTCATTCAAAAACGCTCGACCCAAAAGCACCCGATGGCAGGCGAATGGGCGGCAACGGGCGGCGCTGTCATTTCGGGTGAACGTCCGATAGAGGCGGCGACAAGGGAGCTTTCCGAGGAGCTTTCGGTGAAAGCCGGAGAAAACGAGCTGTGTTTTATAAAGCGTATGCTGAGAAAAAGCTCGATAATCGACATTTTCAGTCTGCATCGGCAGATCGATGAAAAAAAGCTCATTTTGCAGAAGTCCGAAGTCGAGAGAGTTAAATGGGTGAGCACGGAAACTCTCAAAGATATGATCAAAAGCGGGGAATTTCACAACTACGGTTACGAATATTTTCAAAACATTTTTTCACTTATCAAATAGGATTTGATAAAAAGGCGGTGTTTTTAATGAATTACGAAAACTACACTTGTCCGGTTTGCAAGGCGAAGCTTTTCGACGATGACGATATAGTCGTCTGCCCCGTCTGCGGCGCGCCGCATCACCGCGAGTGCTACAATGCGGAGGGGCACTGCCACTACGAAAGCACACACGGCACACCCGAGCAGTGGCAGCCGATCGCCGAACAAAAGGAAGCTCCGCCCGAACGGAAACGTTATTGCAAATACTGCGGAGCGCAGCTGCCCGACAGCGGCAATGTCTGCATGGTATGCGGCAGAGATCAGTCCGAACAAAGCGAACAGCCCCCGTTCGGTCAGCAGCCGTTCGGTCAGGACTACCAAAACCCCTATGCGGCTCAGTTTGCCGCAGTCGATCGGAATGAAGTTATCGCAGAGGGAGTCACGGCAGGCGATGTTCTGAATTTCACAGGCCCGTCCTGTTTCAGGTATCTCGGCGTTTATAAGCGGCAGCTCGGCAAAAACAGCAGACTCGGCTGGAACTGGCTCGCGTTTTTGTTCCCCGAGATCTGGCTTTTCACACGCAAGATCTATGCCGCGGCGTTCTCAATATCGGCGACACAGGTCGTCCTCTCCGCTATGCTGTATGTCATCGCCGCACCTTATATGGCAAGCTCGGGCAGCTATTATGAAGCGGTTGCGCGCCTTGCGGCAAGCGGCGGCTGGATAGTCACTGTTATCGCACTTTGTTCGCTTTTACTGCGGGTGTTTTTCGGCTTGTTCGGCGATTATATCTACCGTGAAACGAGCTTTAAGCGTATCCGAAAGCTCAAAAGCGAAAACAAGATCAGCCGCACGGATATGCAGGCGGCAGGCTCTGTCAATGTTTTTTACGGCCTGCTCGCTTATTTCGGAGAGTATGCGCTTATGGAAATCATCCTGCTGATCCTGCGATTTACAGGAATTATCTGATTTAAAAAGATCCGAGGGAAAAAAGATGAAAGGACGAATACTATGAACAGACAACCTAAAACCTGTCCGTCTTGCCATGCCGTGAACGACGGCGACGCGGCCTTCTGCCGCTGCTGCGGCAAGGAGCTGCCGAAACAAACTCAGCAGACTCCGCCGCCCTACGGCACGTATCAGCAAACTCAGCAGACTCCGCCGCCCTACGGCACATATCAGCAAACCCGGCAGACTCCGCCGCCCTACAATGCAGAGCCTCCGGCAGACAGCTATGAGGGCGACATTTTCGGAACGCCCGCGAAAGAGGTCGCGGCCTATGTCGGCAGAAAGAACACCGGCAAATTTATGCACGATTTTTATGACCGCGCCGCAACAGGCAGAAAAGCCGGCTTTAATGTTCCCGTTTTCCTGCTCGGTTTGTTCTTAGGCCCGCTTTATATGTCGTTTTGGTTCTTCTATCGCAAATGCAACAAGATCGGCGCCGTTCTCGCGGCGATCGGCGCGGTGTTTATGATAGCGAGCTTTGCATCGGCGGCTCCGCTCATCGGTATGGCTGCGGATATGATCGAAAATGCCGCTCCCTATGCAAGAGAGCAGTATGAGCAGTATGACAATGACAACAACGGCAACTACAGATACAATTACAAATATAACTACGGCTACGGCGATGACGATTACTATGATAAGTATTTCGGAATAGAAGGCAACAGCTACAAATCGAACGCCGACACATTCGCTATAAACGAAATCGGGCTCGATCCCGAAGATCTCGGCTATGGCAGCAGTGAACTTGTGATCTTTTATGCCGTGACCGGCGGCATAAGACTTGCGTCGCTTGCGCTCACGATAGTCTGCTCGATCTTTGCAAACGCATGGTATCTCAAGGATATTCTCAGAAAAATATTTCAAATGAAACAGCAAAACCCGATGATCACAACCGATGAGATCAGCCGCAGGGGCGGTGTGGCTTACGCCGCATGGGTGACGATACTGTGCGTGGCGGCGGTGCTCGGAATTGCGGCATTTGTCGGTATGTTCATGTTGTTTTTTGTATCAGCTATATCGGGCGCTTTGGTGTGAGCCGTTAAGTAAATCGAAAGGGAAAAATTATAATGAAAAAGATAACGAAAGCCGTTATCCCCGCTGCAGGGCTCGGCACAAGAATGCTGCCCGCCTCCAAGGCTATCCCGAAGGAAATGCTGCCGATCGTCGATAAGCCGGCGATCCAGTATATCGTCGAGGAGGCTGTCGCGGCAGGCATTGAAGATATTCTTATAATAACCAACCGCGGCAAGGAAGCGATCGAAAACCATTTCGATCATAATTTCGAGCTTGAGCATAATCTCATTGCCAAGGGCAACGATGAAATGGCAAAAAAGCTCGCTGAAGTCGCCCACCTTGCGAATGTCACATTCCTGCGCCAAAAGGAAACGGGCGGACTCGGAGATGCCGTTTATAAAGCCAAAAGCTATGTGGGCGACGAGCCGTTCGCGGTGCTGTACGGCGACGATGTCGTTATCGGCGATGTCCCTGCGATAGGCGAGCTTAAAGAGATCTATGAGCGGTACGGCAAGGGTGTTGTCGGCGTTAAAAATGTGCCGACAGAGCAGATCGGCAAGTATTGCTCGCTGAGGGTGGATAAGATAAGCGATAAGGTCATGAAAGTTTCGGATATGATCGAAAAGCCGAGACCCGACCAGATCATTTCAAATTATGCGATCCTCGGCAGATGTATCCTGCCGCCGGAGATCTTCGATATTCTCGAAAAGACTCCTGCCGGAGCGGGCGGCGAGCTCCAGCTGACTGACGCTATGGCGACCTTGGCTAAGACTGCCGGAATGTACGGCATAGAGTACAGCGGCGTGCGCTACGATATGGGCAATAAGCTCGGTTTTATGATAGCAAATGTCGAGCAGGCGCTGCGTCACGATGAGATCGGGCAGGACTTTAAAAACTATCTTTGCGAGCTTCTCGGCAAGTAGAATATACAATTATTATAAGCGGTGAAAAAGCGGAGCCTTTGAGGTTCCGCTTTTTAAATCCTATCGTCCTGTTTGTGCATGTTTAACAAATTCAGCTCATAATATTTTAACTTTAAGACAATTAAAACATTTGATTTTCGGTTGACATTGGGTCATCGATTGTGTAAAATTAAAGTAGCATATCGGCGTTTTGTATAATATTGCCGTTTTGTAAAATATCAATTAAGGAGAGAAATCAAATGAGAAAGTCTGTAAAAAGAATCATAACAGTGATTCTTGCCATGGCGATGGTCACAAGCATGTTCGCCATGACCGGCATTTCAACCGGTGCTTCGGCTGACACAGCAAGCAGCGGCACAGCTATTCTTTCATTCAACACTTCCGGCAGAAACTATACCTCCTGCTGGGGCAAGGCAACAGAGTGGACAGGCGGTACCTCGGAAGGTAACGGCGATAATATGCGCAACGGTCTTGTTTCTTCGGAAAACGGCAACCTGCTTATCACCACACCGGGCGACACAGGCGCAAAGATGATCCAGCAGCAGCTCTACGGAGATCAGAGCAAGGCGGCTCAAAACTCTTATAAAGCAGCTATTGCCGCAGAGGGCAGCTCCACAACGGGCAAGCAGCTCTACTTCACGATCACCAACAGATCGACAACAACATCGCTGAAATTCGGATACACGATCACGATTCCGGTAGTCGGCACATTCAACCGCAACACAGCGGCTTATCAGTTTGTTCTCGGCCCGGGCGAATCGAAAGTTGAGACGATCGAATTGCCTGACGGCAAGACATTCCCGGCAACAGCAGTTGTTGACAATATAACATACGATGCGTATATCAGCTTCGGTTTCAACGCGATCTGCACGATCGACGGCGTTAACTGGACACAGAATAAGATCGACGCTCAGGTAGGCCCGATCATGCTCGCAGACAAGGGTGCAACCCCTGTCGAGCCGACCACAACAACTACTACAACAACAACCACCACAACAACAACCAAACCGCAGCAGGAGACCACAACAACTACAACGACCAAGCCGGTCGAGCCCGCTGCAGACGGCATCAAAGTCACAGGCAGAGCGATCAAGGGCGATAACGACGGCGAATTCGGTATTGTTTATGATCTCGCCGAAAATAACAACGGTGTCTGGGCATTCGGTCAGACTGTTTACTTCGACAACACCAAGGTTCAGCTCCTCAGCGTTGACCACAACACCTCTCTCTTTGATGATTTATATGAGATAGATTCCACAGCGATCGACAAGGCGAACAACGACGGATATTTCTTCTACACGGCTTACAGATCGGTAACAGGCTCGAACATCACCACGACCGGCAAGATCGGTACGCTTTGGTTCAAGCTGAAGGACGGCGTTTCTAATACCGCCGATCTCACGATCCGTTCTGTTGCGGAAGACGGCTACAACTTCAGAGTTGACGCTTCCAATAACATTACCAATATCACCGCAGAATATCCGACAGTAACTTTTAAATACATCAACCTCATTCCGCTTGTATACGACGGAAGCTATGCGTTCAGCGCAAAGGGCGTCCTTGTTGACCGCGAGACAAGAACAGTCGGCGTTAGATATGATATCACCGAGAACACAAAGGGTATGTACTCGTTCGGTTTCGATGTAAATTATGATAACACCAAAGTTGAGCTCGTTAAGTGCGACAACAATGATGAACTCTTTGATGATCACGGCTGGGATCAGGATGTCTTTGATCTCTCCAACCAGAGAGGCCGCTTCCTGTATGTTGCATATAAAGAAAGCCCGAGCGATCAGGTAACAGGCGTCGGTCAGAAAGTCGGTACACTTTGGTTCAAGCTGAAGGACGGTGTTTCGGCAGACGAGCCGCTCACTTTCCTCGCTACTCCGAGAACCGAAGGTTTCAACCTCAGAATGACCACACCGGGCGACATTGAAACAGTAGTTCAGCTCAATGCGTCTGTTGAAAGTGCTACATTCTCCTACAATGATGTCGCGGATCTTGTTGTCGACGGTAGCTACACATTCGGCGCTAAGGGCGTTATAATCGACGACAGCACAAAGACATTCGGCGTTGAGTATGATATCACCGCAAACTCCGACGGTATCTATTCCTACGGCTTCTATGTTGAGTTTGATAACACCAAGCTCGAGCTGGTCGGCGTTGACCACGAAAAAACAACATTCGATGATTACTATGCATGGGAGCAGTCGGTTTTCGATGAGGCAAACACCGCAGGTAAATTCTACTACGGAGCTTGGATGAACGATCCGGCAGAGCAGATAACCGGTGTCGGCAAGAGAGTCGGTACGCTTAAGTTCAAACTTAAAGCGGGTGCAAGAGAAGATGAAACATTCACTTTCCGCGCTACTCCGAAAGTTGACGGTTTCAACACCAGAATGACCACTCCGGGCAATATCAACACTGTCGTTGAACTTGATGCGACTGTTGAAACAGCGGCATTTACCTATGCAAGCGTCAAGCCGATCGTTTATGACGGTGAGCTCGCATTCAGTTCTAAGGGTGTCATGATCGACGACAGCACAAAGACGTTCGGCGTTCAGTATGATATCACAAAGAACACCAAGGGTGTGTATTCTTACGGTTTCTATATCGAGTTTGATAACACAAAGGTCGAGCTCGTTAAGTGCGATCACAATAAAGCAGTGTTTGATGACTACTTTAAATGGGACGCTGAAACATATGATCTTGCCAACAGAAACGGCAGATTCTACTATGCGGCGTGGATGAACGATGTTACAGATCAGGTCAACGGCACAGGTATGACGATCGGTACTGTTCAGTTCAAGCTGAAGAACGGTGTTTCCGAGTCTGATGCGCTCAGCTTTATCGGCACACCGAAGCTTGAGGGACACAACACCAGAATGCTCACACCGGGTGATGAAACAACTATGGTTGATCTTCACACAACCGTTGCTCCTGCAAACTTCACCTATGCAAGCCTTAAGCCTGCACCAACCACAACCACAACAACTACTAAACCTACTACAACTACAACAACTACTACAACCACAAAACCGCAGCCGGGTAATGCTGTTGTTGAGTCGGCGTCCGCAGTTTCGGGCGACACTCTCACCGCTACCTATAATCTCACAAAGAACCCGGGTATCGCGGCGGCAAGAGTAGCCGTTTCGTTTGATAAATCCAAGATCGAGCTCGTTTCTGTCGGCAACGGCGTTGTGTTCGGCAACAACGAGATGAGCACTGTAACAAGCGATGTTATCGCAGCAGCTAACAGTGCAGGCAAGTTTATCTACGGCGCGGTCAGATCGACAAATACAGATACAACTGCAACAGGCAAGCTCTTCTCGCTCGTATTCAGACTGAAGAGCGGCGTGGATAGCGCAAATGTTGTTGTAAGTGCAAGCGTGCCGGACGGTTTCTTCACAAATATGAACGAAGATATGATCGCAGTCGGCAATATCGCTGATATCAGAGCTACCCTCAGTCGTGTAACTACTACAACGACCACCACCACAACAACAGAAAAGGGTATGCCCGGAGATGTAAATCTCGATAAGAGCGTAAACCTCGCTGATGTTCGTTCGCTCATTGCCGCTATTTCCAGCGGTTCGGTAAATGATCTTTCGAGCATGGCTAAGAAGAACGCCGATGTAACTTATGACGGCAAGATCGATCTTGCTGATGTTCGTAAGCTTGTTTCGGCTATCGCAAGCGGCGATCTCACTTCGCTCGATAAATAATCGGGTAAATACTGATCCACAATAAAACGGTCTGCTTCGGCAGACCGTTTTTGATTTAAAAAGCCTCAGCCATCGTTAGCACGGTTGCCATGCCGGCGGCAATGCCGCCCATTGCCATGGCTGGCAGGACGCACTTGGTCTGTGCGGTGGGTTGTCTTTCGTACCCGACAATAAGTCGAGCGTGCATAGCAGCTCTGCTGCCGCAGAGGGCAAAAAGATATGTCATAGCCATTGGTATGGTAAACACAAAACCCTTTTAATATTATAACCCCACATCGACTAATTGCAGCCGTTGTCTCGGGGTGAGCCTATGCCCGCAGTAACTTGCACAAGAACACAGTTTCGGATTTAATGCAGATTTTTCCGCTCGTAAAACGCTGTTAAGCGGTTGGAGAGCGTGAAAATAATCTGGAAATCCGTGTAACACAGTTACTCTGCCGCGGAGAGCATGAGAGAATGGCTGCCTTTATTGCCCGACATTCGGTCGAGCATTAAAAGTAAGTTAAGCTGTTTCTTTACACGTCATGCCTTCCGTGGCAACGGGGCATAGGCGAGGGGAAACGTGATTGTTTCCCCTTCGGCACAGCCGATTTGCCGTACCGAATAGGTGCGGTAGGCTGAATTTGTTGCACGACTTGAAGTTGGGATAGTAAATCGGGTGTGCTTTGGTCAAGCGGAACGCTTGTGATTTCTTTCGTACATTTCTTTTTCACAAAAGAAATGTACCCCTGCGGGAGCAAATAATATGACAACTATATAACAATCCCTCAGTCAGCTTCGCTGACAGCTCCCTTTACACAAGGGAGCCCGTCCCCTCTGTCACCGTTAGCACGGTTGCCATGCCGCACTTAGTTTGTGCGAGAGAGTACAAAAAATGCCCGACAAGATACCAAGTTCTTGTCGAGCTTAAAGTTAAACAATATGATAGCCGATTACGGTATGCCCACCGTGGCAACGGTCGAGCATTTAATGTCGGATAAGATATATCTACCCACGGCAAAGCGGCTGTGCCGCTAGATGTGCCAGATATCGGAACAATACTCGGCGATCGTGCGATCGGACGAGAACCTGCCTGCATTTGCGATATTCATCAGCCCTTTGCGGGTAAACACCTCAGGCAGCCGCTCATAATCCCTGAGCGCGTCCAGCTTGCGCTCAACATAGCTCTCGAGCTCGGCGAGCACAAAATAGTTATCCGCCGAATGCCACGACGCACCCTTCAACAGCGCGCCGTACAGCTCCTTGAACGACTCGTTTCCGCCGTCGTCAAACTCCTTTGAGATCAGCGTATCGACAACGCGTTTCACTGCCTTGTTCGACTTATAGATCTTCATCGGATCATAGGTTTTCGACTGCTGTTCGACCTCCTCTGCGGTGAGTCCGAAAATATACTCATTATCAATCCCCGCAGCCTCGGCGATCTCGATATTCGCACCGTCATAAGTGCCTAAAGTGACAGTGCCGTTGAGCATAAACTTCATATTACCCGTGCCGCTCGCTTCGGTGCCGGCAGTCGAGATCTGCTCGGAAAGATCCGCCGCAGGCATGATCATCTCCGCGACCGAAACATTATAGTTCGGGATAAACACGACTTTCAGCTTATCCGACACCTCGCTGTCGGAATTGATGATCCTCGCCGCCTCGTTGATATACTTGATTATCGCCTTTGCCCTCGCGTATCCCGGAGCGGCTTTCGCGGCGAAAATAACTGTCAGCGGCCACGGCAGAGTTATACTGCCGTCCTTAATGCCGTAGTAAATATACATACATCCGAACGCATTCAAAAGCTGACGCTTATACTCATGCAGGCGTTTTGCCTGAATATCAAAAACGCTTTTCGGATCGACTTCGATATTATAAGTCTGCCTGAGCCAATCGGCAAGGCGGGCTTTGTTTTTGCGCTTGACCTCTGCAAGACGGTTCAGGAAAAGTCCGTCGTGGGCATACTTCTCAAGTGCCTTAAGACGATCGAGGTCGGTTATAAATCCGTAGCCGATTCTCTCGCCGATAAACTCGCTGAGTGCGGGATTGCACAGTCTGAGCCAGCGGCGCTGAGTTATGCCGTTGGTTTTATTGACAAAGCGATCGGGATAGATCGAATACCAATCCTTAAGCACCCTTGTTTTCAAAATGTCGGTGTGGATCTTGGCGACACCGTTTGTCTTTTTCGACATAAACACGGCGAGATTTGCCATATTGACCGTCCGTCCGTCGGTGATCGAAATATTTTCAATGACCTTTTCGCTGACTTTCAGCGCCTGCATTTCGGCGATAAGCAAGCTTTGCAGCTCTTTTATGATCGGCACAAGATGCGGCACGACCTCGCGCATGAGCTTCATATCCCACTTCTCAAGCGCCTCGGGCATAACGGTGTGGTTGGTGTAGGAGAAGGTGTTTTTCGCTGTTCTCACAGCGTCCACAAACGACATACCGCGCTCAGTCAGGCGATAGATAAGCTCCGGCACCGCGATGACAGGGTGGGTATCGTTGAGCTGAATAGCATAATAATCCGAAAAAGCGGTGAGCTCTTTGCCGATATTTTTCTCAAACGAACGGAGCATATCCTGCACCGCGGCAGATGAGAAAAAGTATTCCTGTTTTAATCGCAGGATCTTGCCTATTCGGCGTTCGTCGTTCGGATAAAGGCTCATGTGAATACGCTCCGCTTTTTCTCTGCTCGCGACAGCGCTCTGATACTGACCGTTATTAAACAGCTCGAAATCAAATTCGTTTATTGCGTGCGACTCGAAAAGGCGCAGTGTGTTTATTTTATCGGACGCATAGGGAATGACAGGCATATCGAAAGCGACCGCTTTCACGGCGCCGTCGCCGAACGGGATGATATACGAAAGGTCATCTCTGCGGTAAGACCACGGTGTGCCGAAACGCTGCCAATCATCGGGATATTCGGTTTGAAAACCGTCCTCGATCTGCTGGCGGAAAAGCCCGTATTTATATCTGATACCGTAGCCGATAAGCGGCTTTGAAAGCTGAGCCGCGGAATCGAGAAAGCAAGCCGCAAGTCTGCCCAGCCCGCCGTTGCCGAGAGCGGCATCGTCAATCTGCTCGAATTCTCTGATACTTCTGCCGCCTGTGCCCAATATCTCATCGACCTTTTCGTTAAGGCATAAATTCGACAGATTGTTAAACACCATTCTGCCGATCAAAAACTCCGCCGAAAGATAAGCCGCCTGCCTGCCGCGGCTGTTTTTGTCCCTGTTTTGCGACCATTTATCGGCGATCTCGTCCATAACGGCACCGATGCACGCGTTATAAAGCTCGGTGACATCAGCCGTTTTGATCGTCTGCTCACGATTTCTGAGCCGTTTTACTATTGATTCTCTAAGTTCCATTTCAGCACTTACTCCTTTTCGCCGTCACAGCGTTTTGTCCTGCCGTACAGTTCGTTAAGCCGCCTTAATTTATCCGCATTTTTTGCCGAAAGCGCGGTTTTGGTTATTCGGTATGTCCAGTTTTTGCCGAGTGTTCCCGGCAGATTTATTCTGCCCGAGCGAGCCTGCCCGAGAATATCCGCCATCGGCACGACGGCATACCCCGCGGTTGACGCAAACGCCGCCGTTATCATTTTCCACACAACGTTTTCGTCTGTCGCACCGAGATAGTCGCACACATATTCCCGCTCTTTTTGCGGCAGCGACTTAAACCACGAACGGGTCGCGGCATTGTCGTGCGTGCCGGTGTAGACAATGCAGTTTTTGCCGTATTCATGCGGAAGATACTTGTTTCGGTTATCGTCCCTGCCGCCGCCGAAAGCGAATTGAAGCACTTTCATGCCGGGAAATCCCGTCTTTTTAAGCAGCCGGCGCACCTTTTTATCGATCTGACCGAGATCCTCGGCGATGATCGGAAGCCGTCCGAGCTTTTTCTCGAGCGCCTTGAAAAGATCATATCCCGGGCCTTTTCGCCATTCGCCGTTTCGTGCCGTCTTTTCGCCGGCAGGAATAGCATAGTATTCCGAAAAGCCTCTGAAATGATCGATCCTCACCATATCGTAAAGCTGCAATGAAATCCTTATCCGCCTGATCCACCAGTCGTAGCCCGTTTTGCGGTGATAATCGTAGTTATAAAGCGGATTGCCCCAAAGCTGGCCGTCGTCCGAAAAAGCGTCCGGCGGGCAGCCTGCAACAGCGGTCGGCTCGCCGTTTTTATCAAGCTCAAAAAGCTCCGGCGAAAACATAACATCGGCGGAATCGAGCGCGGTGTAGATCGGAATATCGCCGATTATCAAAATACCGTTTTCATTGCAGTAGCGGCGCAGAGCCTGCCACTGAGTGAAGAATTTATATTGCATGAACCGCTCGAAATCGCGGTCGTTTTCAAGCTGGGAAGCATACGCCGCAAGCCCCGCTTTTGTTCTGACGCTCTTCGGGAATTTGCGCTGATCGACGCCGCCGAAATGGCGCTTTAAGGCACTGTACAGCGAATAGTCGTCAAGCCAGACGCTCTCTCTTTTTTTAAATTCAACAAAGTCGTCCTCGTTTTTATCAAATCTCGAATATGCCTTTTCGAGCACCGAGAACCGAGTGTCGTAGATATCCTTATAATCTATCTGCTTCGGGTTTTTTAGTGTTTCGAGCTCCTCTTTTAAAATCAGTCCGTCCGACACAAGCAGATCGAGATCTATAAAATAAGGATTGCCCGCAAACGCCGAAAACGACTGATACGGCGAATCGCCGTAGCCCGTCGGCCCGACAGGCAGCACCTGCCACAGTGTGCAGCCCGCCGACTTCAAAAAGTCGGCAAAACGGTATGCCGCTTCACCGAGCGTGCCGATACCGTAGGGCGAATCAAGCGCCGAGATCGGCATTAAAATTCCGCTGCGGCGAATATTTTTTTCTTTCAAGCCACAAACCCTTTCTTTTTTCCTATTTTAACGCTTAATGCGAAAAATATTCTTCGCATTTTAAATTCAAAAAGCCATAAAAACGGCAAAGCTCCCTTGATGAAAAGGGAGCCTGTGCTTTTATTTTCAGCCGAGCAGATCGTTGTAGAGCTTGATATATTCCTTAGCGGAAGCATCCCACGAAAGGTCGCGCTCCATTCCGCGGCGCATAAGCTCTCTCCAGAGCTTTTTCTGCTCATAAGCACCGAGCGCACGGCAAACAGCGCCGAACATATCGTGTGCATTGTAGCTCTTGAAGGTGTAGCCCACACCGTCTTCCTCGCCGGCGTCCTTGATAGTGTCGGCAAGGCCGCCCGTGCTTCTGACGATCGGGACTGTGCCGTAGCGCAGGGCGATCATCTGCGAAAGGCCGCACGGTTCCTGTTTCGAGGGCATGAGGAACATATCCGCACCGGCATAGAAACGATGCGAAAGACCCTGATTAAAGTCGCACACAAACTTGAATTTATCGGGATACTGAGCCGCTTTTTCACCGAAAAACCATTCATATTCAGCTTCACCCGTGCCGAGCACCGCAAACTGAATATTGCATTTCATTATCTCATCGAACATATATTTAACCAGATCGAGTCCCTTATGCGAGGCAAGTCTTGTTACCATCACCATAAGCGGAACATCTTTTTCAACAGGCAGTCCCAGCTCTTTTTGGAGCTGTGTCTTATCGCGCTGCTTGCCGCGAAGGTTAGATGCGGTGAAGTTAGCGGCAATGGCAGTGTCGGTCTCGGCGTTGAAGGTATCGACATCAATGCCGTTGACAATGCCGCGCAGCTTGCCCTGCCTTGCTCTGAGGATTCGATCGAGCGAATATGAGAACCAGGGATCAAGGATCTCCTTGGCATAGGTGCGGCTGACCGTTGTGACACTGTCGGCGCTTTCGATCGCGCTTTTGAGCATATTGACATCGCCGTCATACTCCATGAGCGAGGAAGCCCACTGCGGAACTCCGAGAATATCCTCAAGAATTTCGGTGCCGTAGCGGCCCTGATACTGAATGTTGTGGATCGTGAACACTGTTTTGATATTCTCAAAGCCGGGACGGTTGAAATAGAAGAATTTATAATAGGTCGGCACCATGGCTGTCTGCCAGTCGTTGCAGTGGATAATGTCCGGCTTGAAATCGATATAGGGGATCGCTTCGAGCACAGCGCGCGAGAAGAAAGCGAACCGCTCGGCATCGTCAAACTCGCCGTACATTCCGCTCCTCTTGAAATAATGCTCGTTATCAAGCAGGATATATGTAACGCCGTCGTACTTCGCTTCAAAAATACCGCAATACTGACTTCTCCAGGCAACCGGAACGCCGATGCTGGTTATAAACTGCATATTCTCGCGAAGCTCGGGTCTTATCTTTGAATAAAGCGGCATGATAACACGCACACCCACAAACTTTTTGCGAAGCGCTTTAGGCAGAGCATAGGACACATCCCCGAGCCCGCCCGACACCGCAAACGGAAACGCCTCGCTGGTTGCAAACAATACTTTCATAATATCCACACCTTTCGTTATCTATATATTTCCCGATAGGAGTTATCCCCTCGGTCAGCGAACGACGGTATATGTTCTGTCTGCCTCGCCGCTCGTGTAATATTTTTCAGTTTCGTCTTTTGTCGCTTTGGAGAGTCCCTTTGCCGGATTTTTTTCGCGGACACCGATCGTGAGCAGTTTTTCATCTTTCAAAAAGATGTCGGCGGTCGCCGTTATATTATCGTTGCTTTCAAACTGGAATTTGAGAATACGGTTGTAAAGCGGCTCATTTGTGTATTGATAATATCTGATCGTTTCTTTAATGCTGCCGTCTGCGTTATATGTGAAAACATAATACTGGCGAACCTGACCGTAGATACAGGAAAGCACAAGGCGGTCGCTCTCTGTTTTGCCGACTTTATCCGAAATGTCTTTGAACTCAGATGGGCTTGCCGCGGTGACTGTTTCGCGGTCGCTGTTTGAGCCGGCAGCACCTGTGCCGGACTGCGATGAACTGCCGACCGATTTTGTGCCGCAGCCGACAAGCGACGCCGCCATAACAAGACATAATAAAACGCTGATAACTTTTTTCATATTTCCTCCCGCGGCACAGCCGCTTTTAATATTGTGGTTATTTTTTGGGTGTGTTGTATGCCGCCCACCGCACAGATCTCCCGCGGCATATCTGCGGCATTGCCGCCGGCAACGAAGTTGCTATGCCGTGGAAAAATATCATCTTATCAGGCATTAAATGCTCGACAAGAACCTATCTTCTTGTCGGGTGCAAAAGGCTGACCGTCGCACAAACTCCCCGCGTCCTGCCCTCCGTGGCAACGGCGGAACATTGCCGCCATTTCATTTAAATCGGAGCAAGGCTTTGGCTTGCTTGCAAGGGGCAAAGCCTGCGACAGATTGCAATAAAAATGCAGACGGAGCATCAGCTCCGAGGGGTGAGACCTTGGACGAACCCCAAAATGGCTCGCACCGATGAAATCGGCGGGAGACATTTGCATTTTCATTATAACATCGGCGATATTTTTTGTCAAGAAAAACCGCTGTCGGTTTAAACAAAACAACGGCAGAAAAATTCAAACTTCTTGACAATTTTGCGGGGTTATGATACACTTAAGGAGGAAACTTTGGTATGGAGGAAAAATTCATGCAGGGAAGATCTATTCTTAAAACTTCCGGTGTATTGCTCATTGTTTTTGCATCGCTTTCGCTTTTATCAATGCTCAGCGTTCTGCCGCTTTTGATACAGACGGATTCATATATCTCGCTGGTTGCATACATTATCGGCGCAGGCGTTAATCTTGCGACGGGGATCATCTCGCTCATTTATTGCGACAAACCGAGCAAAGCCCGCCTTTGTGAATTTTTCGCCATTCTGTCCATTGTCGTCAGCGTTATCTGCTATATCGTTTCAAGCCTTGTCTACGGCATTGTGGATGCGACAAGCGAAACCAGCCTTGTGTCGCTTGTGAGCGGTATCGTGCTTCCCGTGCTTATAATTATCGGGGCATACCGCCTGAGACATCCCGATTCGGAATACCCCGAATTCCCCGATATTCAAAAGATCCTTACCGAGGATAAACCCGATGACGACAGTGACGATAAGGACGATCGCCAGTAAAACAAAATACGCATTTTCAGCTTCGCCGTTCAGTTTCGGCGGAGCTTTTTTTCTTGCATAGCAGAGAGCGCCTGCCGAAACACAGGCGCGGCGTCCTGAGAGCCGGAACTTCCGTTTTCGCAGAGCACCGCAATGCAGACTCCGAGTTCGTCGCAGTAGCCTGCGAACCAAGCGTCAAGCGAGCCGCCCGTTTCGGCGGTCGCCGTCTTTCCGCCGACAGTGAGCCCATTCACCTTGCCGGAAGCGGCTGTGCCGTTTTCAGCCGCCGAACGAAGATACTTTTTAAGCGTGTCGGCGGTCTGCGCGCTGAGCGCGCGCACGGGCGGCTCTGCTGTCGGCTCGCTCGTTTTTCCGCTTTTATCCGTGACTGACTTTATAAGAGTCGGGACAGCGCGCTGTCCGCCGCCTGCAACCGTTTGAATGACCGACGCTATTTGCAGGGGCGATGCCGTGAGCCTGCCCTGGCCGAACGCAAAATTTGCTTTTTCGCCCGAGATCGTCAGCTCCTCTGCGCTCGGCAGCGAGCCCGACGCCGAGGATATTCCGCCGCACAGCCGAACACCGGCACCGAAGCCGAGCAGCTTTGCGGTGTTTAAAAGGTCGGTCGATTTAAGCATGGTCGAAAGTGTGACAAAATAGGTGTTGCACGACACACCGAGCGCGCTCTCAAGCGTGAGTGCGCCGTGCGCCCTGCCGTTCATGCAGCCGAACTTTGCATTGCCGAGCGTGAGCGTGCCGCGGCAGGTATAATCTAATGAAACACCTTTTGAAAGAGCCGCGGCGGCGGTGCTTATTTTAAACACCGAGCCGACGGGAAATGCCGAAATCGCACGGTTTACAAACGGAGAATCGGGATCGTCAAGGTAGTCCGCAATGCGGCTTTTTTTATATTCGGGCAGAGAAACGCTCGCGAGGATCTCGGCGGTGTTCATATCGAGGGCGATCGCCGCCCCTTTTTTGATATACCGCTTTGCGGCAGATTCGAGCGCCGACTGCCATTCGCTGTCGATAGTGAGGGTGACGCTGCCTGTTTTATTATCGCCGCCGGAAAACTTCACGCCCTGCGAAAGCGCGTTGCCGAGGGCATCCCGCCGAACGATACAGCAAATATCGCCGCCCGAGAGAATTTTGTCGAACGACTGTTCGACGCCGCTTATTCCCTTTCCGTCGGAATCGATATAACCGAGCAGATGCGCGGGAGATCTGTCCGAGCTGCGGTTGACATCGGCGGTGTATGCGCCGGTCATTTCGAAGCTGTCATCGACATCGGCGGCAACAGGCGTGCCGCTTTTTAATGCGTTTATCTGCGTTTCGGTGAGATACATATTTATTCGGTCATCACTGAGCGTCTGCGGTGTGAACACAGCGACTGTCTGCGTTTTGTCGTTTGTGAGCGGTCTGCCGTTTCGGTCGAAGATCGTGCCTCTTTTATGCTCTATTGTGAGCGAAAAACCGGAATAAGAAAGGTCGGCGGCGGTTTTTTCGTTTATGCCCACAAGATAGATCCTGCCGATAACGGCGGCGTTGAGCAATGCGAAAACGATGAAAAACGCCCACATTCGGCGGTTTAAATTTTTTATCATGCGGTATCGTCTCCTTTTTGTTTCGGCTTTGCTATTTTGTGCCGATGAGCCTGATTTTATGAAACATACACCGAATGTGTATAATTTGAAAAGCAAGCGGCAATAATAGCTGTGAAAAAATCAAAAAGGAGTCTTTTGATATGTTGGACAAAATCGCTTTAATAATTCTTATCATCGGCGGACTGAACTGGGGATCGATCGGGCTGTTCGGCTTTGACATCGTCGGATTTTTCTTCGGCGGTCAGGCGGGGATCGTCAGCCGCATTATCTTTGTGGTGGTTGCTCTTGCCGCACTTTGGTGCATTTCGCTGCTGTTCCGCGATAAAACCGCAGTCTCTTCCGACGACAGCGCCGATATACCGCGGTAAATTACGGCGGCGGAGTATTAAATTCGGCTCGCGTCCGACTCCCTGTGACAAGATCTTATACGGAGAAAAAATAAAAATAACTGTTGCCGAGCGGAAAAAATTATGTTATTATATATCTGTATAATTACAGCGGTGAGATTCTTGCCGCAGGGAGGATTTTTTATAATGAAATACGGACATTTTGACGACCGAAATCGGGAATATGTTATCACAAATCCCGAAACGCCTTATCCCTGGATAAACTATCTCGGCGAGGAAGACTTTTTCTCGCTGATCTCAAATACCGCAGGCGGTTACAGCTTCTATAAAGATGCAAGAATGCTTCGTCTGACAAGATACCGCTACAACAATGTTCCGACCGACGCAGGCGGAAAATACTATTACATAAACGACGGCGGTGTGCTTTGGACACCCGGATATATGCCCGTCAAGGCCGACCTTGAGCTCTACGAATGCCGCCACGGCCTCGGCTACACAAAAATAACCGGCAAGAAAAACGGTCTGCGCGCCGAGCAGACTGTGCTCGTTCCGCTCGGCTATAATGCCGAAGTCACAAAGCTCAGCTTTACAAACGAAAGCCCCGACGAAAAGAGTTTCACTGTTTTCTCGTTTGTTGAATGGTGCCTTTGGAATGCGTTCGACGATATGACAAACTTCCAGCGCAATCTGTCCATAGGCGAAGTCGAGATCGACGGCAGCGCGATCTATCATAAGACCGAGTACCGTGAGCGACGCAACCATTATGCGGTGTTCGGAGTAAATGCTCCGATCTACGGTTTCGATACCGACAGAGAAACTTTCATCGGTATGTACAACGGCTTCGGAGATCCTGCCGTTCCGAAAGAGGGCGAGCCGAAAAACTCGGTCGCTTCGGGCTGGTCGCCGATCGCGTCTCACTGCCTGAAAGTCACATTGAAGCCGGGCGAAAGCAAGACATTTATCTTCACAATGGGATATATCGAAAACCCGGAGGACGAGAAGTGGGAAGCTCTCGGCGTTATCAACAAGACCCGCGCAAAGGCGCTTCTTGCGGATTTTGTGACCGAAGAGCAGTTTGACGCCGCTTTCAATAAGCTTCACGATTATTTCGAGACCCAGCTTTCAAACTATGTCGCAAACACGAGCGACGAAAAGCTCAACCGCATGGTCAACACATGGAATCAGTATCAGTGCACCGTTACATATCATATGTCGCGCTCGGCGTCTTATTTCGAGTCGGGTATCGGCAGAGGCATGGGCTTCCGCGATTCCACACAGGATCTGCTCGGTTTTGTTCACATTATCCCCGAGCTTGCAAGAGAGCGTATTCTCGATATTGCCGCGACTCAGCTTGAGGACGGTTCGGCATATCATCAGTATCAGCCGCTCACAAAGAAGGGCAACAACGATATCGGTTCCGGCTTCAATGACGATCCGCTGTGGCTGATCTTCGGCGTTGCCGCATATATCAAGGAAACGGGCGATCTTTCGATCTTAGATGAAAATGTCGCATACGATTGCGACGAAAGCAAGGCAAAACCGCTTTCGGATCACCTTGTGCGTTCGTTCCGCCATGTGACCGAAAACCTCGGGCCGCACGGTCTGCCGCTCATCGGCAGAGCCGACTGGAACGACTGCCTCAACTTAAACTGCTTCTCGAAAACACCGGGCGAATCGTTCCAGACGACTGCCAATTTTGAATCCGGCGTTGCGGAATCCGTGTTTATCGCAGGTATGTTTGTCGCTGTCGGCGAGGATTATCAGAAGCTGATGAAGCTTTCGAAAATGGACGATGAAGCCGAATATGCGAAGGTCGAGTGCAAGAAGATGTACGACGCTGTTATGACCGACGGCTGGGACGGCGAATGGTTCCTGCGCGCTTATGATGCGTTCGGCAACAAGGTCGGCTCGCACGAGAATAAGGACGGTCAGATCTATATCGAGCCGCAGGGCTTCTGCGTTATGGCAGGTATCGGAATCGAAGAAGGCTATGCGCTTAAAGCGCTTGATTCGGTCAAGGCGCGTCTTGAAACCAAGTACGGTATTTCTCTGCTCGATCCGACATATAAGGAATATCATGTCGAGCTGGGCGAGGTCACATCGTATCCGCCGTCATATAAGGAAAACGGCGGCATCTTCTGCCACAATAATCCGTGGATAACCATTGCGGAGACAAAGCTCGGCAGAGGCGACAGAGCTTATCTGACATATAAGAATATTTGTCCGGCATACACCGAGGATATTTCCGAGGTGCATAAAATGGAGCCGTATGTCTATGCGCAGATGATCGCCAGCACCGACGCCCCAAATCAGGGACAGGCGAAAAACTCATGGCTCACGGGAACTTCGTCCTGGACACTCTATTCGGTAACGCAGTTTATTCTCGGTATCCGTCCGGAGTTCGACGGTCTGACGGTCGATCCGTGTATCCCCGCCGAGTGGGACGGTTTCACCGTGACCCGCCGTTTCAGAGGAGATGTTTATAATATCACTGTTAAAAATCCGAACGGCAGTATGAAAGGCGTTGCCGAAATGACGGTTGACGGCAAGGCTGTCAGCGGCAATACTATTTCTGTCGCAGGCGACGGTAAGACCCACGAAGTCATCGTCACAATGCGCTGACCGTTAGCACGGTTGCTATGCCGTGGGAAGCTATCATATTGTCTAACCTTTAATGCTCGACAAGAACCTATCTTCTTGTCGGGTATTTTTTCTATTCTATTGCAGAAAAGCCTCCCTTGTGTAAAGGGTGACTCCCCACGGTGTGGGGAGATGTCACGCAGTGACAGAGGGGACGGGCTCCGGTGCACAGCTGTCAGCAAAATGAGTGCTGATATAGGCTCCCCTGTGTAAGGGGAGCTGTCACGGAGTGACTGAGGGGTTGTTTTATAGTTGTTATAATATTTAACAATCCCTCCGAGGCGGCAAGCCGCCCCACCTCCCTTTACACAAGGGAGGCAAAAAGATATAGCATAGCCGTCGGTATAGTAAACACAAAACCTTTTTAATATCATAACTCCACATCGGCGGATTGCAGCCGTTGTCTCGGGGTGAGCCTATGCCCGCAGGAACTTGCACAAGAACACAGCTTCGGATTTAATGCAGATTTTTCCGCTCGTAAAACGCTGTTAAGCGGTTGGAGAGCGTGGAAATAATCTGGAAATCCGTGTAACACATGATCATAACGGGGCATAGGCGAGGGGAAACGTGATTGTTTCCCCTTAGGCACAGCCGATTTGCCGTACCGAATAGGTGCGGTAGGCTGAATTTGTTGCACGACTTGAAGTTGGGATAGTAAATCGGGTGTGCTTTGGTCAAGCGGAACGCTTGTGATTTCTTTCGTACATTTCTTTTTCACAAAAGAAATGTACCCCTGCGGGAGCAAAAAGAAAAATTGCTCAAACTTAAAGGGGCGATTAAGCCGCCGGCAAAGCAGCTTTGCTGCCCCTACGAATAAATTATAGTTTTACACACGACATTCGGCTATGCACAAAAAAGAACAGCCGCTGTTGCGACTGCCCTTTGATTTGGTTGCGGGGATGGGATTTGAACCACATGACCTTCGGGTTATGAGCCCGACGAGCTACCAAACTGCTCCACCCCGCGATATTAAGTTATGTTGACCGATTGTCTTATCCGGTGCCTTATAAGTATACACTATTTGCGGCTAAAATACAACCCCCTTTTTCACAAAATTTAAAAATTTATGAAAAAAGGGGCTGAATATCTTTACAAAACGGGTTCACGCCACGGTTTTCGCCATGCGTCTTTCATGCACGACATACGCGATAACAACGCCGAGAGCCGCCATTGTAACGGGAATACCGAACAGCACACTCCGATCGCTGAACCTTGTGAACAGAAAATACGAAACACCGGCAAACAGATTAAAGCTGGCGAGAGTTCCCGTGTAAAACAGGGCGCGGTTCAGCTCCTCGCGTTTATGAGTGCAAATAAACTCTGTGTAGCCGGAGACCATCTGGCGGAAGTTGTTTGTTGAAAATACGGTGGCGCTTGTGTATCCGTTTATCTTCGGGAACGATGTCCACTGAAACGCCATTGCAAAAAATGCGGGATAAAGCCTAACCAGCGCATGGACATCTTCGGGCAGAAAAGCGATCGTGAAAAACGCCGCCGCGTCCACTATCGGGCAGAGTATCATCGCTGTCTCTCCCGACCTCTTCGAGAGCAGCACCGCACCGACGATACCTGCGGCATAGATGAGCAGACCGACCACTCTCAAAAGCAGATGTACGGGATCTTTTCCGACAATATCTATTGCGATACCGATCATATTAGCCGTCTGCGAATTGCCGAACAGCGCAATGCCTGTCACAAGAGTGTATGCACCCATAAATCCTGCGCAGGCAGACATCGCATAATGAGTCGCAATGCGCAGTTTTTTGTCCTTCCAGGTGATTTTTTCTTCCATTTCTTCAAAACTTCCTTCAATATCAGTGTGATACATTATTCAGTATAGTACACTTTCCGCAGTTTTTCAAGCCGAAAATCAGTTGAGACAAACGACGCCCATGTTAAGATACGCCGCAAAACAAAGCCACAGCAGATACGGCACCGACAGCACCCACGCTCTGCCTTTGCAGAAGGTCGCATATACTGTCTCTGCAAATACCGCCGCCCACAGCAATATCAGTATAACAAGAGCGAGCGTGAACTGCTCGAAGCGGAAGAAAACTATCGGCCACAAAAGGTTCGGCAGCAGGGAGATATAATGAAACAAAAGTGCTTTTTTCGCCCTTTTCGAGCCGCATTGATGAAGCAGGTACGCGCTTATTCCCATTAAAAAATAAAGCACCGTCCACACGATACCGAATACGGCAGGCGGCGGCGACAGAGGAGGCAGTCTGAGCCGTTCATAAAGCTCGAATTTGCCGCCGACCGCAAGGTATGCCGATATTCCCGTCAGAGCAGGCGGGATAAGGCTTAGGATAAGCGACTTTAGTTTTATTATAACATTCATGCACATCAGCTCCGATAAATGTGTATTTACTGTATTTTTATTAGCCGGTCGTGCGGATTATACCGTTTTCGCTCAAAATTGGTCAGATTGCAGAAAATATTGCGGGTTTATGAGGGACAAGCCGAAAAAAATTGTGCCGAAATTTAAAAAAAATATTTACACAGCACAAAAAATGTAGTATAATCTATTGCAGGTATTTCCCACCTATAAAACCGGTGGGAAATACTCCGAGGTTTCGGCTAACGCCTCACCTCGCGGGAGCTGTCGCTCCGCTGCATAGCTTGCAATCTGTTGCATACTTTGCCCCTTGCAAGCAAGGCAAAGCATGCGCCGATTTAAATTATTCAGCAAACCATTTAACGGACAAAGTTTGACTTTTACTTACGGTCGGACTTGTTTCAAGAAAGGAAGTTTTATAAATGTCTTATGTTCAGCGTGTTCTCGACCAGCTGGTTGAGAAAAACCCGGGTCAGCCGGAGTTTATTCAGGCGGCAACAGAGGTTCTCACCTCATTGGAGCCGGTTATCGACGCAAACCCGAAATATGAGGAAAACGCTATTCTTGAGCGTATCACCGAGCCGGAGCGCCAGCTTATTTTCAGAGTTCCGTGGGTAGATGACAACGGCAAGGTTCAGGTAAACCGCGGTTTCCGTGTTCAGTTCAACAGCGCTATCGGCCCGTATAAGGGCGGTCTGCGTCTGCATCCGTCGGTCAAGCTCGGCACTATCAAGTTCCTCGGATTCGAGCAGATCTTCAAGAATTCGCTCACAGGCCTCGCTATCGGCGGCGGCAAGGGCGGCTCCGACTTCGATCCTAAGGGCAAGTCCGACAGAGAGATCATGGCATTCTGCCAGAGCTTTATGACAGAGCTTTGGCGTCATATCGGCGCTACAACAGACGTTCCCGCAGGCGATATCGGTGTCGGCGGAAGAGAGATCGGCTATCTGTTCGGTCAGTATAAGCGTCTGCGCAACAGCTTCGAGGGCGTTCTCACAGGCAAGGGCCTGAACTACGGCGGCTCGCTTGCGCGTACAGAAGCAACAGGCTTCGGTCTTGTTTACTTCCTCAATGAAATGCTCAAGGATCACAATATCGATCTCAAGGGCAAAAAGGTCGTTATTTCCGGTTCGGGCAATGTTGCTATCTATGCAACTCAGAAGGCTATCGAGCTCGGCGCAAATGTCGTTGCTCTTTCCGACTCGAACGGTTATATCTACGATGAAGACGGTATCAAGCTCGACACCGTTAAGCGTATCAAAGAGATCGAGCGCGGCAGAATCAAAGAGTATGTCAAGGATCATCCGAACGCTGTTTACACAGAGGGCAAGGGTATCTGGACAATTCCGTGCGACATCGCTCTTCCCTGCGCTACTCAGAACGAGCTGAATGAGGAAGACGCTAAGACACTTGTTAAAAACGGTGTTATCGCAGTTGCAGAGGGCGCTAATATGCCGAGCACTATCGAGGCTACAAATGTGTTCCTTTCGAGCAATGTTCTGTTTGGCCCGGGCAAGGCTGCAAACGCGGGCGGTGTTGCAACATCTGCTCTTGAGATGAGTCAGAACGCTTCTATGACAGCCTGGACTTTTGAAGAAGTCGATGAGAAGCTCCACGGTATCATGGTCAATATCTATAAGAACGCCGCGGCAGCTGCCGAGAAGTACGGCCATAAGGACAACTTCGTTGTCGGCGCAAACATCGCAGGCTTCGTTAAGGTTGCAGACACTATGATCGCTCAGGGCGTTTGCTAAAACCGAATAAATCTGTATGCACCTCAAAAGTCAGGCACTTTTCGAGGTGCATATTTTTTTATAACTTTATTCCGATCTTAACCCGCTGCTTTCGCAGCTACACGCCCACGTCGGCGAAAACAGTCCACCGGACTGTTTTCTTCCGCTTCGCTCCCTCCTGTTCAAGCCCCGCACACAATAAAAAAGACAGCACCAAACCTAAAGGTTTGATCCTGTCCTTTTGGTGCCGGTGGCGGGACTTGAACCCGCACGGTATCGCTACCAACGGATTTTGAGTCCGTCACGTCTGCCAATTCCATCACACCGGCGTTACATATAACATCTTAGATTATACAATACATTATGCTCAAAATCAAGAGTTTTTTCCGCCATAGCATCAATTTTAAAAAAACTGTTGACAACACATAGCTTTGGTGCTATAATACCAAAGGTGTAAAGTAATAATACTTTAGAGAGGCGGCGAAGTCGGGTGAAAAAAGATCTTATGATCGGCAGCCTGCTCGATTGTTATTCGCCGTTGCTAACCGAAAAGCAGCGTTATCTGCTCGATTGCTATTATAATGAGGATCTGTCACTGTCCGAAATTGCAGACAACGAGGGTATTACACCTCAGGGCGCGAGAGATATAATCAGCCGCGCGGCGCACAGACTGTGCGACTATGAGCAAAAGCTCGGGCTTTATAAGCTGATTTGCCAAAATCAAAAGGCGCTGTCAGAGCTTTCCGAGCTCGCCGATATGACAGGCGGCGATATTGCCGCAAAGCTCAGAGCGATCGCTGCGGAATTTTATGAATAATCACTTTTAAAAACACCGGAAAGGAGGGCTTTTTATGGCATTTGAGGGACTCAGCGAGAAGCTGGGCGCGGCGTTTAAGCGCCTGCGTTCCAAGGGCAGACTCAGCGAGCAGGATGTTAAAGACGCGATGCGTGAAGTTCGTCTTGCGCTGCTCGAAGCCGATGTAAACTATCGTGTCGCCAAAGACTTCACCGCAAAATGCACCGAAAGATGCGTCGGTGAAAAGGTCATGGAAAGCCTGACTCCTGCGCAGACGGTCATTAAAATCGTCAACGAAGAGCTGACCGCTCTCATGGGCGAGACCGCCGCGAGAATAAATTTTGCGAGCCATCCGCCAACAGTCATTATGATGTGCGGTCTGCAAGGCTCCGGTAAAACAACTCATTGCGCAAAGCTCGGCAGACTGTTGAAGCAAAAGGGTCATCGTCCGCTGCTTGTTGCGTGCGATGTTTACCGACCTGCGGCTATAACTCAGCTTAAAGTTGTCGGTGAGCAGGTCGGAGTCGGCGTCTTTGAAATGGGCGCTGAGAAGCCCGAAAAGATCGCAAAAGAAGCGATCCGCTATGCGAAAGACCACGGCAACGACATTGTTATCATAGATACTGCGGGTCGTCTGCATATCGACGAAGAGATGATGGACGAACTTCGCAGACTGAAAACAACGGTCGAGCCGAATGAGATATTGCTTGTTATTGACGCAATGCTCGGTCAGGACGCTGTTAATGTCGCAAAGAGTTTCAATGAAGCCCTCGAGATAGACGGTGTTATCGTCACCAAGCTGGACGGCGATACAAGAGGCGGCGCGGCTTTGTCGGTCCGAGCCGTTACGGGGAAGCCGATAAAGTTTGCGGGTACAGGCGAAAAAGCCGAGGATCTTGAAGAGTTTTATCCGGATCGAATGGCGTCGCGTATTCTCGGCATGGGCGATGTAATGTCGCTTATCGAAAAGGCGGAGCAAACGCTCGATGAGAAAAAGGCGAAAGAGCTTGAGAAAAAGCTCAAGCACAACAGCTTTGATCTCAATGATCTGCTCGATCAGTTCCAGCAGATCAAGAAGATGGGGCCGCTCAAGCAGGTGCTCGGTATGATCCCGGGGCTCGGCTCTCAGATAAAGGACGCCGATATTGACGAGCGTCAGCTTGTTAAGGTCGAATCGATCATCTATTCGATGACCGAAAAGGAACGCGAAGAGCCCGATATTATCAATGCTTCGCGCAAGAAGAGAATTGCACTCGGCTGCGGAATGAAGGTTGAAGATGTCAATCGGCTTTTGAAGCAGTATGAGCAGATGAAAAAGATGTTCAAGCAGTTCGGCAAGGCGGGCAGGCGCAGTAAAAAGCGCAGAAAGTAATGATTTCTACGGCATAGCGCCGTTAGATATACGAACACATTTTCGGAGGTGAATGAAAATGGCAGTTAAGATCAGACTTCGCAGAATGGGCGCTAAGAAAGCACCGTTCTACCGTGTGGTAGTTGCTGACTCTCGTTTCCCGAGAAACGGCAGATTTATCGAAGAACTCGGATTCTACGATCCCACAAAGGAGCCGGCAGTTATCAAGATCGACGGTGAGAAGGCTAAAAAGTGGATCGCAAACGGCGCTCAGCCGACTGATACGGTCAAGGTGCTCCTCAAAAAAAGCGAGATTCTTTAATTTCGTTTTTGAAAGGATGGTTTTTTAATGAAAGAACTTCTTGAAACGCTGGCGCGCGGTCTTGTAAACGAGCCGGACGCAGTTTCTGTCGTTGAGGACGAGCCGAATGAGGAGGGCGTTATCGTGTTCCACCTCAATGTCGCTCCGGACGATATGGGCAGAGTTATTGGTAAGCAGGGCAGGATCGCAAAGGCGATTCGCGTTGTTATGAGATCCGTTGCAACACGCAGCAATCAGAAAATTATGGTCGAGATCGACTGATCATAGACAAAAAACCGAGGGTATCCCCCTCGGTTTTTTGTTGCCCGCCGACGAAGTCGGTTTGCCGGCAACAAAGTTGCTTTGCCGTGGGAAGTTATCATTTTGTCTAACTTTTTATGCTCGACAAGCGGCTATGCACAAGAAAAGCCTCCCCTGTGTAAGGGGAGGTGGCAAAACGAAGTTTTGTCGGAGGGGTTGTCAAATAATATAACAGTTATACAACAATCCCTCAGTCACTCCGTGACAGCTGTGCACCGGAGCCCGTCCCCTCTGTCACCGTTAGCACGGTTGCTATGCCGGCGGCAATGCCGCAGATAAGCCGGCAACGAAGTTGCTATGCCGTAATCGGCTATCATGGTATTTAACTTTAAAAGCTCGACATTTGGTTTACCGTTTGTCGGGTATTTTATGTATCCCACCGCACAAACTCCCCGCGGCAAAGCAGCTCTGCTGCCGCCTGGTTGCAGATTTTCTGAAGATGTGGTATAATGGCAGTATAAAAAAATACGGCGGCAATGCCGACCGAACTAACTCAAATATTTTTGAAAGGAGATAAAACAATGATTAACATTTTACTTGAAGGATTTGACATAGATGCGCCTTGGCTCTATGACGAATTGAAAAACTACATACAGCCAAATCATTCTGTTACGGTCGTTGCGTTCTCCTTTAGAGACAACCGTGTAAAATCCTTGTCGGATTGGAATGCTTTGTATAGCAAGGAATGTGGCAAATATCACGACGGGATTGTTGGTGGCTTTACTGCTTATGGCATCCCGGAAGAAAACATTAGCTTTATCAATTATTTCACCGACACAAAGGAATCTGCAGCTCAAAAAATCAAAAGCGCAGACATTGTATATTTCCTTGGTGGGTTGCCGGACAGAATGATGGATCGAATCAAAGAGTTCGATTTGTATGATATTTTGATGCAACATGATGGGATTCTGATGGGCTATAGTGCCGGTGCTGTCATTCAGTTAGCGGAGTACCATTTGTCTCCCAATGATGATTATCCCGAATTTAAGTATTATGAGGGGCTTCCTTATCTGAATGATTTTTATTTGGAAGTTCACTATGAGGGGACGGCGGTACAGGATGAGTCGATACAACGGGTACTTGCTGAACGTGGTAAAACCGTGTATGCAACCGCTGTGCGAGCTGGCGCAATTCTCGTGGATAATGGAAACCTTAAACTGCTCGGTGATGTCAAAATTTTTCGATGATGTATGCAATAGCGGCGAACAATTACATTTGACACGCTATGAATATGAGGTAATGCAACGCCTAAGCAAGTTAGAGCGGATAAACCTATTAGAAGAGATTATCAAAAGGCAAAGCCGTTGCAAAACGGTAGAAGGGTGTATTCGTGTTCTCGAAGATACGCTAAAAGCCTTGGAAAACGAAAAAGACGACTAATTAAAGCCGACTTTTCCAAAAACAATACCCCAAACCCATCCCGACTGTAATTGGGAAGTGGTTAAATTATATCATCTTATCGGGGAAAAGTCAACACAAGCTTTTAAAATTTTAAAGGAGCAATTATGGCAACAACCGAAGAATACGCACGCTTTGTCTGCGGGCAGGCGGAGGGCAGCGGCGACATTCACTGTCGCAAAATGTTCGGCGAGTATATGATCTATGTCGATGACCGCCCTGTTCTGCTCGTGTGCGACAACACCGTTTTTGTTAAAAAGCTGCCCGAAACCGAGGTTTTGCTCAAAAATGCGGAATGCGGCTTCCCGTATGACGGCGCAAAGGAGCGCTATATCCTCGACATCGACGATAAAGACCTGACAATGAAAGTCATAGCCGCATTAGTGCCGGTGACACCGCTGCCGAAACCGCGCCGAAAAAAACACGGAAAGCCGGAGAATAAATAATGTCTTTTTTTAATGATAACGAATTTTTGTGGGATAGGCTGAAAAGCACGGATAAACCGATCGTCGTCTACGGCACGGGCAACGGTGCGGATAAGCTGTTCTCGCTGTGCGAGCGGTTCGGAGTCACGGTGTCCGCAATTTTTGCGTCCGACGGGTTCGTGCGATCAAGGGAATTTCGCGGCTTTCGTGTGCAAAGTCTGTCGGATATAGAACGGCAATATGAAGATTTCATCGTCTTGCTGTCGTTTGCCGTTTTTAAAGACGATCTTATGCAAACAATGATAAATATTTCAAAAAAGCACGAATTTTATGCGCCGGATATGCCGCTTTTCGGCGGCGGACTTTTGGACAGACAGCTTCTGACCGAAAACGCGGATAAGATCGCAAATGCGTATTCGCTTCTTGCGGACGACCGCTCGAGAGCCGTTTTTGAAAACGTTTTGCGTTATCGCTACACGGGCAGGATCGATCATCTGCTTGCCTGCGAGAGCAGCCGCGACGAGATCATGTCAGAGCTCAGCCTGCCGAAAAACCCGAATTATCTCGATCTCGGCGCATATGACGGCGACACCGTCAGAGAGTTTATCGCGCGGTATCCCGACCACGGCGAAATAACCGCTTTGGAGCCCGACCCGAAAAACTTTAAAAAGATGAAAAAAGACGCCGAACTCGTGAGGTGCGGAGTCGAAATGATCGAGGCGGCTGCATGGTGCGAAAGCGGCACTCTCGAATTTTCCGCCGAGGGCTCGCGCAACTCTCATGCGCAGTCGGACGGCGGTGCTGTGAGAGCCGTGAGTGTGGACGAACTGCTTAAAAACCGCAGGATCGATCTTATTAAAATGGATGTTGAGGGCGTCGAAAGCGAGGTTTTATCCGGCATGAAAAACACCGCTTGCAAATGGTCGCCTGCGCTGATAGTCAGTGCCTATCACAAAACAAACGACCTTTTCGAGCTGATCGAAAAGGTCGCAAAGCTGCTGCCGGAACGAAAGATATATCTTCGGCATCACCGCTATATTCCTGCATGGGAAACAAATATTTATGCTTTTTAGATTCAGTCGCGCCGATTTCTGCCGACGATCAACAGCAATCTGATAAGCTGCATCAAGCTGACTGCAAGCGCCGCGACATAGGTCATGGCGGCTGCGGTCAGTACTTTTTTGCAGGCGGTCAGATCGTCGCCAGCGAGCAAACCCATATCGTCGATCGTGCGAACCGCGCGTCGGCTCGCATTAAACTCTGTCGGCAGTGTGACGAGCTGAAACAGCACACACAGCGAGAACAGCGCCACACCGATATACGCGACATAGATCGCGTTTTGCGACCAGGCTGTGAGTATCAGACCGAGTATGATAAGCGGGATCGACAGCTTCGAGCCGATATTTGTTATCGGGATTATCGCATTGCGGATCTTTATCGGGAGATACCCTGTCGCATGCTGGATCGCGTGTCCGCACTCATGCGCCGCAACGCCTACCGCCGCCGGAGTCGGCTGATCGTAGACCGAGTCGGAAAGCCTGACAACATTCGCTCTCGGATCATAATGATCGGAAAGCTTGCCGCTTGCCCGTTCGATACTCACATTTGAAAGTCCGGCGGCATCAAGTATCCTGCGAGCGGCCTCGGCACCCGTGAGCCCTCTTTGATTTCTCACTTTCGAGTAGCGGTCGAATGTGCTGTTGACCATGGCGCTCGCGATCATCGCGAATATCACCGCCGGCAGCACCAGCACTATATATGTCCAGTCAATACCGTAAAAAAACATAAAATCACCTCATAAATTATCGGTCAGCAGCATAACTGCCGCAAGCGCCGCGATCGGCGCTGTTTCTGTGCGGAGTATCCGAGGGCCGAGCGAGCAGACCGTCGCTCCTGCCGCCTTCATCTTTTCGACTTCACATTCGTCAAATCCGCCTTCGGGGCCTATAAACAAAGCTATGCGGTCGCTGTCCGCAAGCAAAGATGAATCGAGTTTTTCGCCGCCGCCTTCATAGAAAAACAGCGTTTTATCAAAATCACGCAGGGATCTGATCGTTTTATCAAAATCGGCAATATCCCCGACATTCACTATCCTGCCCCTGCCGCACTGCTCGCAGGCACTCAGCGCGATCTTGTTATATCGCTCGATCTTTTTCTTTGCGCTTTTCTCGTCCGGCCGTGAGACGCACCTGCGCGACAGCACCGGCACGATTTCGCCGCACCCCATCTCGACCGCCTTTTGCACCACCGAATCAAACTTATCCGATTTCGGCAGACATTGAAACAGCGTCACCGAAACGCTCGGCTCGGTCGTGTTTTTGTGCTTTGATATGACTTCGCACAAAACATTGTCCCCGATGCTTTTGATAACGCAGTCGTAATCGGTGCCGTTGTCGCACAGCGTTATGTGTTCGCCCGCTCTCATTCTCAGCGATTTTGAGATATGTCGGGCGTTTTCGCCTGCAATGCAGACATCAATCCCGTCTACCTTTTCAAAAAAACGAGGCATATTACCCTCCGATATAAATTATTTTCTGCCTTCGTTTAAAATAATTTCAAACGAAGCGTTTTTATCCATAGAAACGGTAAAACCGCCGTATTTGCGATACATCAGCTTATCAAATCCGAGTTTGAGCCTGCCGCCGTCCCCGAGCGTTGTTTTGCCCGAGATCTGCTTGCTTGTCGGATCGTTGCCGCCGGTGAGCGTTCCCGTCTCACCGTCCGCCGTTATCTTTGAAAAAAGCGTTTTGTCATCGCATTCCGATTTTGTCGGGTATTCGCAGAGATCGAGCGTATATAAAACATCGCCGCCGCAGTCCGTTTCAATCGAGAGATCATAGAAGTTCAGGCGAAAGCTGTCCACTCTCGATTCTTTTATGCTCACGCTCGCAACACCGATCGCATCGGTGAGATCGCAGCTGAAAGAAAGTCTCTGCGGCTGACCGATACCGAGCGAGCCGTCTGCCACGGTGTAGGGCAGCAAAAGCACATCAATATCGATAATGCCGCAAAATCCGCTTTGCGACTGCTTTTGCGATGAAATATAAGGCTCGCACAGCGTCATATATCCGTTTTTATCATCGGCAACGAGCTTCTTTTCGGAGCTGTTCAGGCCGTCGGCTGTTATCATCGAATAAAAAAGCGGATATTTCGATTTAAACTCCTTGTCCGCAAGCAAAGACCTGCCGCCGGCGAGCGCCTTTTCGAGCGATAAAAACTCATTGTCGCCTTCGATCACCGTTTGTGAGAACGAGTGCTTTGAAAACGCCGTTTCTTTAAAATCGGTTCGAATATTGTCAGTGTCGCGCAGGATAAGCCAGACCGCTATCGCCGCGAACCAGCAGAGTATCAGCACCGTGCCGATGATCGAACGCACTTTCGCGCGGGTGCCCGTTTTTTCCGACGGCTCGCTGTCGTAATCATGGTACATATAATCGTCCATCTATTTGTCCTCCGAAAGCATTGCGACCTTGCCCGAAAGCGTTTTATAGTCGGATAAAGTGAGCTGTTCCGCACGAACCGTCGGCTTAAATCCGCAGCTTTCAATAAGCTCTGCCGCCTGCGGTTTTGATATTCCCAGCCCGCTTGAGAGCGAGTTGCAAAGCTGTTTTCTGCGCTGAGAAAAAGCGGCTCGCACCGTTTTGGAAAAGATCTTCGGCGTGCAGTCCCCTATGTCGGGCTCGGGCTTTATGTCTAGTCTGATCACCGCGGAATCCACATTCGGCGGCGGCATAAAGCTGCCCCGCATAACTTTAAACAGCAGTTTCGGCTCGCTGTACGCCCTTACCGCGACCGTGACCGCACCGCATTCGCGGGTGCCGCATTCGGCGCAAAGGCGTTTCGCCGCTTCATACTGAACCATGACCGTGACCTTTTCGAGCGGCACGCGGCTTTCGAGAAGATACATTATAATAGGCGATGTTATATAGTAGGGCAGATTGGCGCATAAAACAACAGGCATATCGCCGAAATTCTCCCGTATCAGCCGGTGAAGATCGATCTTCATAGCGTCACCGAAAATGACGGTTGTGTTTTCGCAGTCGGAAAGTGTTTCGGCGAGGATCGGTCTTAGGCGCTCGTCCAGTTCGATCGACACAACTTTTGCCGCTCTTTTTGAAAGTTCCCTTGTGAGCACGCCGACGCCCGGCCCTATCTCAATGACGCCGATACCGTCGCACCCGCAAAGCTCAGCCATTTTCGGGCAGACAGAAGGATCTGTGAGAAAGTTCTGTCCGAGCTGTTTCGAGAAGGTGAACCCTGCGTCTGAGAGCAGCCTTTTGATATATGAAATGTCAGTGAGCTTATTCATAAAGCCCTCCTTTTTGAATGCTATGATAAGTATAACACAAAACGGTGTGAAATTGAATCTAAACTATTGAAATTCGGTGAATTTTAATGTAAAATATATTAAAAACGCCGAGGAGGAGCACATAATGCAGATAAATCGAACGGACAAGGATAATTATTACCTCGATATTGCACAGACAGTGTGTGAGCGCGGCACCTGCCTGCGCCGAAACTACGGCGCAATAATCGTCAGCAATGATGAAATAATCTCCACAGGCTACACGGGTGCACCGAGAGGCCGCAAAAACTGCATTGATCTCGGCTGCTGTTTCCGCCAAAGCCTCAATATCCCGCGCGGTGAACGCTATGAGGTCTGCCGCTCGGTCCATGCGGAGGCAAACTGCATAATTTCCGCTGCACGCCATGATATGATAGGTGCAACGCTTTATCTCGCGGGGATCGATATGGAAACGGGCGAGCTCGTCAGAGGGGCGGACAGCTGCTCTATGTGCAAGCGAATGATAATCAACGCAGGTATTGTGCGTGTTGTTGTCCGCGAGACCCCGAGCGAATACAGAGTTATAAATGTTTCGCACTGGATCGAGGACGATGATTCTTTATCCGCCGAGTTCGGATATTAAACCCGGGCAGCGAAGCTGCTTTACACGCTTGACCGACGGTCGGGTACAAAAGGCTGCCGATCGCAGAAATTCAGTGCGTCCTGCCCTCCGTGGCAACGGGCAGCGAAGCTGCTTTACACGCCTGACCGACGGTCGGGTAATAAAGGCTGCTGTTCGCAGAAATTCAGTGCGTCCTGCCCTCCATGGCAATGGGCAGCAAAGCTGCTGTGCCTAAGGGGAAACAATCACGTTTCCCCTCGCCTATGCCCCGTTGTGATTATGTGTTACACGGATTTCCAGATTATTTCCACGCTCTCCAACCGCTTAAAAGCGTTTTACGAGCGGAAAAATCTGCATTAAATCCGAAGCTGTGTTCTTGTGCAAGTTACTGCGGGCATAGGCTCACCCCGAGACAACAACTGCAATCCGCCGATGTGGAGTTATGATATTAAAGGGGTTTTGTGCTTACTATACCGACGGCTATGATATATCTTTTTGCCATCTGCGGCATTGCCGCCGGCACGGCAACCGTGGCAACGGGTAGCGAAGCTGCTTTACACGCCTGACCGACGGTCGGGTACAAAAGGCTGCCGATCGCACAAACTCACCGCGTCCTGCCCTCCGTGGCAACGGGCAGCGAAGCTGCTTTACACGCCTGACCGACGGTCGGGTACAAAAGGCTGCTGTTCGCAGAAATTCAGTGCGTCCTGCCCTCCATGGCAATGGGCAGCAAAGCTGCTATGCCGCCGGCACAGCCGGTTTGCCGTAATCGGTTATCATATTTACGAACCCTCAATGCTCGACAGGAACTTATCTTCTTGTCGGGCATTTTTTGTACCCTCTCGCACAAACTCACCGCGTCCTGCCCTCCATGGCAATGGGAAATAAAATCGGGTGTTTTTGCAAAAAATACTTTACAAAGCAAAAAAAATGTGCTAAAATACTTTAAGTGACCTCTTTCTGAGCCGCAGGCGGCTGCCCTTTCAGGGAATTCCGTGGCCTGCCGCACGGATCGACGGCATATATTATTATGAAAGGCGGAAAATGAAAATGACAAAAGAACAGAAGAACGAGATCATTAAGCAGTATGCGACTCACGAAGGCGACACAGGTTCGCCGGAAGTTCAGATCGCTGTTCTGACTTACAGGATCAACGAGCTCACCGAGCATCTGAAAGTTCACAAGAAGGATCATCATTCGAGACGCGGCCTGCTCAAAATGGTCGGTCACAGAAGAAACCTTTTGGCTTATGTTCAGAAATGCGATGTCATGAGATACCGTGACATTATCGCAAAACTCGGCATTCGTAAGTAACACACAAAAAGCAGGAGAACATTATGTTCCCCTGCTTTTAGCCGTTTTTATCGGCAGATATTTTCGGTGTATCCTGCGCATTTTTTGCCGGAATTAGCAGTGAACAGACCGTCCGAAGGCTTGTTTTTCGGCCGGCGTGTTTATTGCTAAACCGGTGCACTGCCGCCGATATGCCGTTGATATATATTTTATCACGGAAAGGAAAAAGAACTATGTTTGAAAACTACAAGGTCTACAAAACCACACTTGCAGGCAGACCGTTTTCTATCGAAACAGGCAAGATGGCACAGCTCGCCAACGCATCCGTCATGGCTTGCTACGGCGACACCCGTGTGCTCTGCACCGTCACCGCATCGCAAAAACCGAGAGAGGGAGTTGATTTCTTCCCGCTTTCTGTTGATTTTGAAGAGAAGATGTATTCTGTGGGCAAGATCCCCGGATCATTCCAGAGAAGAGAGGCGCGCCCGAGCGAGAAAGCCATTCTCGCATCGAGATGTATCGACCGCCCGATCCGTCCGCTTTTCCCGAAGGATATGCGCAATGACTGCTCGGTAGTTGCCACCGTTATGTCGGTCGATCCCGACTGCTCGCCCGAGATCACCGCAATGATCGGTGTTTCCTGCGCTATCGCTATTTCGGACATCCCGTGGGACGGCCCGATCAGTGGCGTTGATGTCGGACTTTGCGACGGTGAGCTTGTTATCAATCCGACGCTTGAGCAGCGCGCCAAATCCGACCTTAATCTGACAGTCGCTTCAACCGCAGACCTCGTTGCAATGATCGAGGCAGGCGCAAACGAAGTTGACGACGACACTATGTTTGACGCTATCATGAAAGCGCACGAAGCAAATAAAGAGATCGTCGGCTTTATCAACGGGATCGTCGCTGAGATCGGCAAAGAGAAATTTGCTTTTGAATCCAACGATCCGGATCCCGAGGACTTTGAAGAAGTCTATAATTTCTGCTGCGAAGATGTTAAGAAAGCGCTCGACACCGACGATAAGCTCGTTCGTGACGCTGCTCTTGCTCCGATCTACGAGGCGGTTCATGAGAAATATGACGAGAAGTTTGAAGATAATCCCGCAAAGCTCGATGAGATCATGTATAAGATTCAGAAGAAGATCGTCCGCGATTGGCTGAAGATCGACCGCAAGCGTGTTGACGGCAGAGGCATCGATGAGATCCGTCCGCTCAACGCTCAGATCGATCTGCTCCCGAGAGTTCACGGTTCGGGTATGTTCACAAGAGGTCAGACTCAGGTCCTCAGCGTTGCGACACTCGGCCCGATGGACGACGCTCAGCACCTCGACGGTATCGACGAGCAGGAAGAAAAGAGATATATCCATCACTACAACTTCCCTTCATATTCCGTCGGCGAGACAAAGCCCTCGAGAGGCCCGGGCAGACGAGAGATCGGCCACGGTGCTCTCGCAGAAAAGGCTCTGCTGCCGGTTATTCCGTCGGTTGACGAATTCCCCTACGCTATCCGCGTTGTATCCGAAGTTCTTTCGTCCAACGGCTCGACCTCGCAGGCTTCTATCTGCGGTTCGACACTTGCGCTCATGGCGGCAGGCGTTCCGATCAAGGCTCCGGTTGCAGGTATTTCGTGCGGTCTTATCACCGGCGACAACGGCGACTTTATGACAATGGTCGATATTCAGGGTCTTGAAGATTTCTTCGGCGATATGGACTTTAAGGTTGCAGGCACAAAGAAGGGTATCACAGCCATTCAGATGGACTTAAAGGTTCACGGTCTTACCCCCGAGATCATCAAAGAGGCTTTCGCTAAAACACACAAGGCGAGAAACTATATTCTCGATGAAATAATGCTTCCTGTTATCTCCGAGCCGAGAGCGGAGCTTTCAAAATACGCTCCGAAAATGCTCACAACCCAGATCAACCCCGATAAGATCGGCGATGTTATCGGCAAGCAGGGCAAGGTCATTCAGAAGCTTCAGGAAGAATGCGATTGCAAGATCAGCATTGAGGAGGACGGCAGAGTTTATGTTGCCGCTCTCGATATCGACAATGCAAAGCGCGCTGTTTCCATTATCGAAACGATCGCAAACGATCCCGAGATCGGCGCGGTGTACAAGGGCGTTGTTACCCGTCTGATGTCGTTCGGCGCGTTTGTTGAGATCGCTCCCGGCAAAGAGGGTCTTGTTCATATAAGCAAGCTCGATGTTAAGCATGTCGACAAGGTCGAAGATGTTGTTCAGGTCGGCGACGAGGTTATTGTTAAAGTGACCGAGATCGACGATCAGGGCAGACTTAATCTTTCGAGAAGAGATGCGCTTGTTGAAGTAAACGGCGCAGTCGTTGAGGACGACGGCGAAGAGGAAGAGAGACCGCGCCGTCCGCGCAGACCGCACGGCGGCAACAACAGAAGAAGATAATCGGGTAGGTGTGAAGTTTACCTGAGCCAAAACGCCCGTGTTTAAACGGGCGTTTTTCACTTTAAAATCGAGAGGAGGCGATCGATTGCCGGCTGAAAATATGACCTTCCGCGAATACAGCTCGCATAAAGTGCTCAATTATATGACGCGGCTTGTTAACGCGCCCGCGGCATACCGTGCGGCGTTCTTTGTGCTGGTTGCATCATATTTGAATGCGGTGCTTTCGGTCGTCGCCGTATTCATAGCAGGGATCTGGCTGATAACGGATAAACGCCGCATAAAGCGTATTTTGTCGGACAGTATAAATCTGATAGCGTTCATCTTTATCGGTATGACGGTGATCGTCGCCGTTGTTAACCGCAACTGGGTCGGATTTGCGGCATCGCTGTTTTTTGCCTGTTTGATGATAATAATGATGAATCTGCGTGCCGTTATAAACCGGCGGCTTTTTGAAGATCTTATCACCTGCCATTTGTGTTACAGCGTTTTTTCGACCCTGATCGCAATAATTCAAAAGCTGTTTCATCTGAACGATCCTTTATTCCGATCGGACGCTACATTTTTAAATCCGCTTTACTATTCCTATTTCATTGCGCTCGGAGCGGTCATGTGCACTTATCGGCTGGTCGTATCGCCGAGAGCAAAGGCGGCTCATCTGACAGTGCTTTTGATAAATATTGTGGGAATGTTCTGCTCGGGCGGACGAATGCCGTGGATGGGTATGTTTATCGGGTGTCTGGCGGTGCTTATTCTTTGCCGCCGCTATAAGCTGCTGGTGCTGTTTCTTGCGGCGATCGCCGCGCTTGTTGCTTTCGCGGCGCTTTTCCCCGACATCAAGATGCTTTCGGCTCTGCGTCTCGGCTCGCTCGACGACGGTTATAATGAGCGTATCCCCTATTGGCATCGCGCGCTGGACGGATTTTTTGAAAGCCCGATAGCCGGAAAAGGCTTTTTGGGGGTTTTGAACGGCAGTATCGGAGAAAACGCCGATCTGTTCCGGCGGTTCTTTGAAACATTTGATCTTAATGCGTTTTTCGCGGATATGAAGAGCCGCGGCTGGATGCTTCATGCGCACAACTTCCTTTTCGATATGCTGTGCAATTTCGGCATTGTCGGCTCGGCGCTGCTCGCATTTTGCATTATCCGCTATCTCTCGAAGATGTATCGCCGCTTTGAATACCGCTCAAGCCAGCCGATGATCGCGCTTATGGTAGGATTTATCTGTGCGGTCGGTGTGAACAGTGTTCTGGACTGTCAGTATATCGGCCTGCAGACTTCGGTGTTCACAATGATATTCTTCTCGGCGACGGGGCTAAAAAAAGAAAAAGCCTATGATGACAGCCGATCCGAACTCACAATGAGCGATATCCGCAATTTTTTGCACAAACATAAACAGCGGTGAGAAACCGCTTTGACTAAACAAAGGAGACGATAAAAATGGCTGAAAAATTCTATATAACAACGCCTATCTATTATCCGTCGGGCAACCCGCATATCGGGCACTGCTACACGACGGCGGCGTGCGACTCGATTGCGAGATACCGCAGAATGCAGGGCTATGATGTTATGTTTCTCACCGGCACGGACGAGCACGGTCTGAAGATCGAGCAGAAAGCCGAGGAGTGCGGAGTCACACCGAAGGAATATGTCGATAAGATCGTTGCAAACTTTAAAAAGCTCTGGGAATATATGAATATCAGCTACGACAGATATATCCGCACAACAGACGATTATCATGTTGAGGCGGTTCAGAAGATCTTCAAAGAGCTTTACGACAGAGGATATATTTACAAGGGCGAGTATTCGGGAAAATACTGTACTCCCTGCGAATCATTCTGGACAGACAGCCAGCTTAAAGACGGCAAATGCCCCGACTGCGGCAGAGAGGTACACGATGCTAAAGAGGAAGCTTATTTCTTCAAAATGGCGCCTTTTGCGGACCGAATTGAAAAGCTGCTCACCGAGACCGATTATCTCTGCCCGAAAACAAGAGCTGTCGAGCTTGTGAACAACTTTATAAAGCCCGGACTTGAGGACCTCTGCGTATCGCGCACTTCGTTTAAATGGGGTATTCCCGTTTCGTTTGACGAAAAGCATGTTGTTTATGTCTGGATCGATGCGCTTTCAAACTATATCACCGCGCTCGGCTACGACAACGATCGTTATTCCGATTTCGATCGTTTCTGGCCTGCCGATGTTCACATGGTAGCGAAGGATATTATGCGGTTTCATGCGATAATCTGGCCTGCAATGCTCATGGCGCTCGATCTTCCGCTGCCGAAGCATTTGGCGGTACACGGCTGGATCACCTTCAACGGGCAGAAAATGTCGAAGTCGCTCGGCAATGTCGTCGATCCGTTTGTGCTCGGCGAGCGTTACGGCGCGGACGCTATCCGCTATCATATCCTGCGCGAGATGGCGCTCGGAGCAGACTCTTCTTTCTCAAATGAGATAATGATAAACCGCATAAATTCCGATCTTGCGAACGGACTCGGAAACCTCGTTTCGCGCACAGTTGCCATGATCGAAAAGTATTTCGGCGGCACACTTCCCGAAAACGGTGAGGACGGCGAGTTTGACGATGATCTGAAAGCCGCTGTTTGCTCGCTTCGCGCAAAAACCGATGAATACATCGACAAGATCCAGCTCAATAATGCGCTTGCCGAGATCTTCAAGGTCGTATCCCGCGCAAATAAGTATATCGACGAAACAACGCCGTGGATACTCGCAAAAGACGAAAGCCGTCTGCCGAGACTCCGCACAGTGCTTTATAACCTGCTTGAGGCTATCCGTGTTTGCTCGTCGCTGCTGTGCTGCTTTATGCCGACGACTATGCCGAAGGTGTTTGAGCAGATCGGCGCCGATAAGGACGCTGTGAGCTATGAAAACGCCGCAAAATTCGGCGTTCTTCCGCAGAATGTGACAGTTAAAAGAGGCGAGGTGCTGTTCCCGAGGATCGATGTCGAAAAGGAGATCGAGGAATTAAACGAGCATTTGCGCCGTCAGCAGGAGCAGGCTGCCGCTGCGGCAAAGCCCGAGGGTGTTGCATTTTTGGATGAGATCTCGATAGACGATTTTGCAAAGGTCGATCTGCGGGTCGCAAAAATTATTGACTGCGAGCCGATCAAGCGTGCGAAAAAGCTCTTAAAGCTGACACTTGACGACGGCAGCGGAAAAGAACGCATTGTCGCCTCGGGAATCGCGCAGTATTACACGCCCGACGATCTCAGGGGCAAGAGCGTTATCGTGGTCGCAAATCTGAAGCCGGCTAAGCTCTGCGGAGTTGAAAGCTTCGGAATGATACTCGCGGCAGACACGCCCGACGGTATTAAGGTTATCTTCCCCGACGGTATTCCCGCAGGCTCAAAGATAAGATAATAAAAAGCTGTTTTGATATGATATGCACCCCGTGAGTTTACAACTTACGAGGTGCATATTTTCTGAATAGGCTGTATACCGCCCGGGTTTCAGCAAACCCCGAAAACGGAAATCTCCTTAAAAATTAAAGAAAGAGCCCGGTATTGTACCGGGCTCTTTTGCAAATAATTCAGTAATTTTTATCGGCTCTTTTGCGCCGCTTTAAATCAAGACCGTTAATTAAGACTTATCTTCTGCCGTTTCGGTCGTTTCGCTGATTTCTGCTTTTTGTTGCGGTGCGGCTTGTCGAACGAATGTCCGATCCGCTGTGAACCGAGCGCGAACGGGCGCTGCCCTGTCCTGCCGTGCCGGCTTTAAGCTGGTGGCACTTGACATTATAAACTATCAGCGCGGCAACACTGCCCAGCAAAAAAACATAGCAGATCCATTTCATCCAACCGTACTTTTTGCCGTAGTCGTTGATATTCTTTTCGACAGCGGTGGTCGTGGAGGTCGTAGTGGTTTCATAAAGCGCGGCTCTTGTGGACTTTGTGCCGGTCTCGTGCTTAGAGATCTCCTCGGTCGTGTCCGGTTCGGTCTCCTCTTCGGTGCGGCTCGTCTTTTCGTCCGGCTTAGGCTCATAGTCGATATACGATCCATCGGTTTTTTCAGTAACGTTCGGCGGCTCGGTCTCCTCAGTCGTCGGTTCGGTCGCCTTGTGAGAACGCGTGTGCGATGTGGGAGCTTCTGTCGTCGCTTCTGTCGCGTGTGACGGTGCCGTGGTTGTCTCGGGTTCTTCCTCCGCTCTGACGGCAAATGCAGTCATCAGTGAAAGCATTGCGATCAGAACGCAAATGATATTGACTATCTTTTTATGACTGTGCATCTTTTTCATCTCCCGACCTTTAATAAGCGTTGCCCCAGCAAACCATTTTTGTTGCGGGCTTTCCGCAGCAAACACATTTATCCGACAAATGCTCCTGCTCAAACGGAATACATCTCGAGCCGATACCTGTCAGCTCCTTGACCTTATCCTCGCACTCCTCGTCTCCGCACCACATAGCGTAAACAAAGCCGTCGCCCTTTTCAGCGAGCGTTTTCTTTATCTCATCTATGCTGACGCAGCGATATGTCCGCTTTTCGCGGTTTTCGAGCGCTTTCTGATAGATACGGTCGTGGATTTCTTTAAGCTCGGCAGTAACAGCCGCTTCAATATCGGCGATCTTGACTGTCTGCTTTCTTCTGTCGTCACGCGAGACCATAACACATTCGCCGTTTTCAATATCGCGTGGGCCGATCTCGATACGGACAGGCACGCCCTTCATCTCATACTGGGCAAATTTCCAGCCGGGGGTATTGTCCGAATCGTCCACCTTGACTCTCACAGATCCCGAAAGAGCCTTTTCAAGCTCGCGCGCCTTATCAAGCACACCGTCCTTATGCATTGCAACAGGAACGATGACCGCCTGAATGGGTGCGACAGCCGGCGGCAGAACAAGACCGTTGTCGTCGCCGTGTGTCATTATGATAGCGCCGATCAGTCTGGTCGTCACACCCCATGATGTCTGATGGACATAGCGGCGTTCATTGTTTTTATCCGAATACTGAATGCCGAACGCTTTTGCAAAGCCGTCGCCGAAATAGTGCGATGTGCCTGCCTGAAGCGCCTTACCGTCGTGCATGAGAGCTTCGATAGCATAGGTCGCTTCCGCGCCTGCAAACTTATCCGACTCGGTCTTTCTGCCTTTCAAAACAGGCATTGCAAGGCTTTCCTCGCAGAACCGTGCATAGACATTGAGCATACGCTCTGTCTCTTCGATAGCCTCCTCAGCGGTCGCATGAGCGGTGTGACCCTCCTGCCAGAGGAACTCGCGCGAACGCAGGAACGGACGGGTTGTCTTTTCCCAGCGGACAACGCTGACCCACTGATTATAAAGCTTAGGCAGGTCGCGGTATGATTGAATAATGTTTGCATAATGCTCGCAGAAAAGAGTCTCCGAGGTCGGACGGACGCAAAGACGCTCTTCGAGCTTTTCGTTGCCGCCGTGCGTTACCCAGGCTACTTCCGGAGCAAATCCCTCGACATGATCCTTCTCCTTTTGCAAAAGGCTTTCGGGGATAAACATAGGCATATTAACATTTTCATGGCCTGTCGCCTTGAACATGCCGTCGAGAATGTGCTGAATATTCTCCCAGATAGCATAACCGTAAGGGCGGATAACCATACAGCCCTTAACGCTTGTATATTCAATAAGCTCTGCTTTTTTAACAATGTCGGTGTACCATTTTGCAAAGTCCTCATCCATCGAGGTGATATGATCCACCAGCTTTTTATTATCTGCCATTTATAGACACGATCCTCTCGCATAAAATAAGCTAACAATCATTATATACTATTTTAAGCAGATTTTCAATGTTTTTTTCACCGAGCACGCTATTTTTAGTCAAATAAGGCGTGTTTCGCCGATTTTTTCACTTTTTCTTCACCGTTTGGTCGAAAAGCTGGTGCGCTCCCGTGCTCGCAAGGCCGGAAACAAGCCCTGTCAGCACCACCTGCGGCGAAAGATCGAGTGTGAGCCAGATGTTCATTCCGACTCCGCAGATTCCCGCAATAAGCGGTATGAACCGATTTATCGTCTTTCCGGGCAGTGCGTGCTTCAAAATATACCCGAGGCACAGGCAAACACCCATAACGATCGGCGCGCCGAACTCCGAAAACAGCTGTTCCATAGCCCCACCTCCTTTTTTATTCCTGTTTTTTCTGTTCAAGATCTTTGATACGATGATTTTCAACATCTATTTTTTCATCTAAAACGCTGATAGCTTTCTCGGCTTTGTACATTCGGTCGATAAGGTTGTTGTGCGCCTGCACCTTTTTCTCAAGCTGTTCGAGCCTGAAATTCGTCAGCCTGCTCGAGGCTCTGATACCGCCGTATGATCCGATAAGAGTGCCGAGGAAGGCGATCAGCGAAACAATGATCTCTGTCATTTTATCAGTCCTTTAGATTTTTATTTCACATTTCCCGAATATTTCACAAAGCCTATCTTCTTTGTCGAGCCGGCATTGTAGACAACGATATAGCAGCCGCCGACTGTTCCGCAGCACTTCGCCGCTTCGTAAGGCTCAAGATACCCTATGCTGCCGCTTCTCTGCCTGCAGGCTTCAACCGTGTCGTAGACATACTCTTTAGTGCTTCCGTTCTGCCAGTTTTTATAGGTGTAGTTCTGCTCTTTGACGCCGCCCTCATATTTAACAAAGCCTATCTTTGTTTTGCCGACTGCGTCATACACCACCGCAGGGCAGGCGTTGAATCTCGCGACAACGGTCGCCTGCTGCCACGGATCGAGATAGCCTATACTTTTCTTGCTGCTCAACGAATCGGAGGTCGTTGAATAAGTGTATTCTCTGGTGCTTCCGTTTTGATAAAGCCTCGAAGTAAAGCCCGAGCCGGTGTCGATAAGTCCGCCGTTCACCGTCTTTGCACCCGTGATATACGGCTTCGGATCGTATGCCTCGCTGTCATTTATATCCCGCACTTCAAAGTGCAGATGATTGCCGTTTGAGGTGTAGCCCGTGTTGCCCATAGGCGCGATAAACTGCCCGACTTTGACCGACTGCCCCACTTTCAGTGCCGACTGCCGTTCGAGATGATAATATCTTGTGACAATGTTTGAATGGCGAATGTGAACCGCATAGCCCACCGAATCGGACTTGTAGTTTTTTATGACCGTGCCGTCAAACGGAACGATAACATCGGTCTTTCTGAGCGTGCCGTCGTAGCCGACAAGGTCGATACCGTGATGAAATCCGCTTCCGCGAACCCCGAAATCAGAGGTCACATACAGCCTGTTGATACTGCCGCTGAGCTTCAGCGGCGTGTGTTTATAATAGATAACTCCCATAAGTTCACCCCTTTTATCAATACAAAGGCGGCTTTGCCGCCTTTGATTATTGTGTCGGCTGTGCCGATCCGGCGTTGTCACTCACAGTGGGCGCGTCACCCCACACACCGAGCACCGCCGAGATATACGGCTCGCCGATGTACTCCGAAACAGCCGCCCTGCCGCTTGTCGAATTAACAAACGCTCTGCGGTGGTTGTCGCCTATCTGAACATCTGCGTTGCCGACTGTTATATAGTTCTGTTTTAATACGCTCACCGAGTTTTCGCAAAGGCAGTCGAGCGTTGTTTTTGTTGTTATTGTCATAATTAAACCTCCTTATTCGATAGCTGTAATGTCGGTTTGTGATAACTGCTGAGCGGGCGGCAGTATTGCCGAAACGGGATATTCAAATGTGAGGTTGCCCGTGTAGGCAAACGGATTTGAATAAATGAGTGCCGTACTGTCCTTTGATATATCGCAGAATACCGCGTCTGCGGATTCCATACCCGACCTGCCGCTTGCACACACTCCTGAAACGCTTTCAGCCGAGGCAAACGGCAGGCCTGTTATCGGCTGTGAATATGATATATCCGTCAGTGTGACAGGGATAATGACTTTGCACCAAGCACCGACTTTATAATAGGCGGCCTGAATGTCCGTGCCGCTTAGATTTGCTGTGAATGTGCCTTTTTCGGTGAGCGGTACATTATCGTCGGACGAGTAGAGCTTGACCCATGAACCCCACGAACCGACAGCCGTCGACTTTGTTCGCACATAGGTCTTGCTCTTTGAATCGGTGCGGTCGCCTGTGTGCATTATCTGATACGAAACAAGCGTGCCCCTGTGCTCTTTTAAAATAAATCCGTCAAGCCTGCCGACACCGGAGGGCAGTGTTCCGCCCATGCCGAACGCCGTGTCCGAATAGTAGTAGGCGGATTTGCCGCTCTCGGTCGGGAGCGAATCGATGTTGTCCGGGCTGCCGACTGTAAGTTTTGTCAGCGACCGATCCAGCTTGCCTGCGATCTTCGCAACTTCGGCTTTATCGCTATCTGTGTAGTCGTTGGCAGATAAGCCCTTGCCGTCAATTTTATCGACTTTGTTTGCAATTTTAGCGACCTCTGCAACCGCTTCATCGGTATAGTCGTTGGCAGATAAACCTTTGCCCTCAATTTTATCGACTTTGTTTGCGATTTTAGCGACCTCTGCGACCGCCTCATCGGTGTAGTCGTTGGCAGATAAATCTTTGCCGTTTATCTTATCGACTTTGTTTGCGATTTTAGCGACCTCTGCGACCGCCTCATCGGTGTAATCATTGGCAGATAAATCTTTGCCGTCAACTTTGTCGACCTTTTTATTATCAAGCTCATCGATCTCGCCCTGCACCGTCTTGCCGTCGGGGATACCGTCGAGCGCCGCACGGTACTTTCCGATAAGCATGAGCGCCTCGGAAAGCGCGTTCACCGTGTTTGCGCCGTGCATATCGACCGACGGCGCAAAGCACAGCGGCACAGTCGGCGAAAACTTCACCTTTGTCTGAACGCCGCTTGAATCGACTGCCGAAAACACAAAGCAGAGCGCAGCGGCTCCGCCCGCCCGACTGACAGCCGACGGCAGAACAAGACTGACAGTGTTATCCTCGACATTCAAAAACCCCGAAAACCAGAACTCTCCGCCGCCTGTGACCGCTTCCGCATGGACTCTGAGCTGTTCGCCGTCCGACAGCGGAGGGAACAGCGAATTTTCACATTCGGCTTTGATAACGCACACGCAGTCGTCGCCCTGAACACCACAATTCACAGCACCCTTCGGTGAAACAGCGGTATCGGAGAGAAAAATATTTATTATATTTGAATTTGCCATTTATCCTTTTCCTTTCTACTTAGTGTAAAATAAGCGTCCTTCCTTTATTTCGACTCCGCTCGGCAGTGTGAGCGACACGCAAAGGCACCTTGCTCTCTGCCGCATATTTATCTCGCGGATATAAGTTTCGGCGCACTCGGCGGTGAAACGCCTTGTCAGCCCGATGCCGTTTTCGTTCTCGATCCTGAGTGTGCAGTCGCACTCGCTGTTTTCCGATCGGAGCGTCAGTATCAGCTTATAGAAAGTTTTTTTGTCTGTGGTGCCGCTGTCGCAGTTTTTGACAAGATACCTGCCGAAAAGCTGCCGTTCGGAAAGCACATTCTCTTTTGATAAGCTCTGATCGTAGCCGCCGCCGAAAGCGTATGCCGCGATCTTTTTATCGGTCAGCCGAACGATCATCTCCCCGGAAATGCACGGCAGAACCTCGCCGCCTGCCGCCGACATATCAAATTCATTCATGCTGTCGTCGGCAAAAATACCTCTGCCGCCGCCTATCAAAAGATATTTGCCGTCGTACACCGCGGCATAGGCGCTCTGCAGATCGGACAGATCCTTTTCGGACTCTCTTTTAACATCGTAGCCGCCCGATGACACCGAGCAGATATGCCCGTTCGCCGAGAGAAAATAAAGCCTGCCGTCCGACACGGCGCAGGAATTTTCACAGCACTTTCTGACATAAGCTCCCGTTTTTATTATATTCATCGTGTTATAAGCCGTGACGCCGCCCGAAATGTGCGACACCGCCTGCTTTGCGGCATATATCTCGCCGGAGAAAACGATGAAAACCGTGTCCTTGCAGCGAAACGATGAAAAGCCGCCGTCCGCAGTACAGTCAAACTCGCAGGAATTTGATTCGGGAAAATACATCGGCTCATTCGGCGAGGAGAAATAAATTTTCTTTTGTTCGCTGTCGAACAGCGCGACCGACGAGCCCGCTCCGCTTTTGCTCTCGACTGTGAAAAAGTCGGCGCATTTCAAAAGCGGCTTTGAACCGTTGTCCTCAAGAGTCGCGGTGACGGTCAGGTTATCCTGCGAACCCTCGACATACGGCAGAGCGATCTCGCTCGAAGTCGAGCCGACATAAGCCGTTATCGAGCCGGATGCGCGATAGACATACATCGAGACCTGCCTTTGCGTTGTTTCGGCAGCGCCTGTCTGCTCGTTGTAGACAACAAAGGTGACATTCTGTGAGCCGGTCGAAAGCTGGGAGTCGGCAGGGATAGTCCAGTTGTAGGTCTGCCCGTCACTGCCGCGCATCGTAATCGAGATTTTTTTATATTCGAGCGGCGAGCGCGGCATATAAAAGGTGCTTGAAACGCCGTCGGTGCGGTATTTCGCACAAAAACGGCCGCTCATTATGTTAAACGGCTGACCGTTTTCAGGCGCTTTTATCGACGAACGTATATTTTCGTCCGCAAGATAAAAGCGGTTTCCTCTGCCGTGGTACAAAACGGTAGGGGCATAATAGTCGTCGTCGGAAAAACGCACAAAGCCGTTTTTCTGATCGTTCAGCTCATAAAGCCCCTGAATGTTCACCTGCTCGTTTTTTATCGAGGAAAACATAACATAAACCCCGCTTCCCGTGTGGGGAGTGCCGTTGAACGCGATACAGCGGTAATACTCCTTTGAATCGACACCGCCGACAGTCACAACATGGCAGATATACTTTCGGCTTTCGCAATACGCTTTTAAAACGATCTCGGTGTTCTGCCCGACTGTTTTAAGCACGAAAAACACCTTGCAGCGCTGTCCGTCTATAACAACGGGCGAGCGCTGATCGATGATACGAACATTCGGGCGGTCGGACTCAGTGAAAAGCTCGTCGGTATAAGAAAGCTTCATTCCCTTTCGGGTCAGCACTCTGCCGTCTTTTTTATAAAGATCGATGCAGTCGCGGTTTATCGGAGGAATAAGAATATCGCCTGTCTGCGGCTTTTTCACGCTATAAAACATCAGCGTCACACCCTTTTAAGAATTTATCGTCTATCGCCGTGATACGCTGGCATTTAGCACGCTTATCGTTATACATCCTGCAAAACCGCTCGACCGTCTCAAAATCGCCGTCCGCCTGTGCGAGCATATATGCAACGCCGTATAAAAAACCGTCGTGCAGTATGTTCGGCGGCAGATCTATCTTGTCGTCGAGCGTCCAGAGCGGCTCAAACTGCTCGTCGGGACGGCATAGACAAAACAGATCGGCATAGACGCTGTTTAGTGCGGAAAGCGCGCAGGAGAGCAGTGTTTCATCGGGAAAATGCGTGTGCTGTTCGTTTCTGCATAAAAGATCGGCGGCAGCCGTTATTGCGTTTTTACCCGTCAATTTGTTCATCCTCCTTTTCGATAAGCTGCAAGCTGTCGGGCACAAGGCCCCTCGGTATGCGCTTCAAATATTCCGCAAGCGAGAGCTTGCCTTTATCAAGCAGCATATTAAGCACCGAAAGCGACTGATCCTCATTAACGGCGGCAGACTCCGAAACATCGACCTTACAGCCGATAAGCAGATCGCGGAACCGCTCTCCCTCGAAAACATAGCCGCTTTCGATATCGAGCCTTCTGTGCAAATACATCATCACCCAAAATTCGGCGAAGATCTTTGCAACATCGGCGCAGAATTCATAGAAACGGCGTTTATACACCTTGATAGGCGACATGGACGAATCGCGCACAGCAATGATCGCCGAGGTGTTCACAGGATCGACATCGCCGAGCACAACGGCGTTTGCGCCTGTCTGATTGAGCGTCTGGCTGATAAGCGACGACACCGTTTCATTGTAGTTGTTGAGATAATCCGGCGGTGTGAAATACTTGACCGAATTTGAGATCTGATCGAGCGGGCCTGTGTAGTCTATGACCTGCCCGGGCTCGTTTGAAAGCCGCTGATTGGGCACCAAATTTCGGTTCACCGCCATTATCGGCATACCCGAGAGCATGACCGACCAAACGCTCGCAGTGAGCATTCTGTTTATCGCTATCTGGTTCGGGATAACATTTGTGATCTCGCTTTCGCCGTAGCCGGAAATATTGTCGTCGTTCCAGCTGAACAAAGCCAGCGGATAAACCCGCACTCCGAGCGAGAATTCGGGGCGGAGCATAACGGTTTCGGTGCAGACAGCCGCTGTGACATCGTATTCTCCGTTTTCGTTTTTGCGGCGGGTGAGCTTCGTTAAAACCGTCACCTTGTCATCGAGTGCATGATCCGGCTTTATAAGGTCGGGATCTATGCCGCAGTCTCTCGCCGCCGCTCTCACTCTCGCAAGCTTTCGGCGCTTTGCTATGATGATATACGGCTGCTGCTGAATGTCCGTGCAGTCGCAGTCGCCGAGATAGAGGTTTTCAACTCCCAGTGTCTCGCACTTGATATCGCCCATTATCTCAAGCCTGCGGCCGCGGTCGAGATACCTGCCTGTGCGGACATCGCCGTCCCAGTAAGCGTAGATAACGCCTGTGCCTGTGATATACGCGTCGGTGAGCGCTCTGAGCATAAGGCGATCGAACCCGATCCGCTCCGACACCACCGAGAAATAGTCGCTCATTGCCGCAACTGCTTCCAATGCGCTTTCGTCCTGTTCGGCATCGCCGAGCGCCGAAAAACGCACTGTCAGCGGTGCGGGCAAAATTGCCGAGGTCTTATAATCGCCGATACGCCGCAGGACATTGTACCGCACAAGCGGACGGTTTTGCGGAGCGTTCGACGCCCACTGATCGCCGCTGTAAAATCTGCGGTTTAAAGCCGCCTGTTCGTTGATACCGCGTTTACCTATCGCCGCTTTTTCAGCGGCGGCTGTGTTGTATTGTTTGAAAATTTCTGCTGCAAATTTATCGCTCATTTTCATCTTCCCTTCAAAAAATGATCTTCTCCCGCCCGCCTGCCCGTTCGGTTATCAGTAGATATATGCAAAAACAGTGTTCTTGCGGCTGTCGGGGATCAGGCAGTCGTAATAAATACGATAGTCGAACTTGTAAGCGTCGAGATCATAGTTCTGATCCGGCTCGAAAATACGGATCTTTTCGGTTTTCTTGATAAGCGAGCAGGCCTTCTTCGGCAAAACCACCGCACCGATCGAGGAAGCGTCCGAGGACGGTGCAAAACCGCCGTCTGTTTCGCCTGCGGTGATACCGTCTTTAAAATCGAAAGCGGTCTTCATTCTGCTGTCGGAAACGGGGATCAGCGCGCAGCCGTTATAAAGCTTCACCTGCGTGTTGATGCTGCCCTTTTCAAAGCTGCCGATGTCAATACGGCGGGAAAGCTCCTCGCTGTTCATCAGCGCATTATAGAATGTCGGGTTGAGAAAAGCGACTGTCGGCTCATCGTAGCCTGCCTGATCGTTGACATCGGCGATCAGTTTTGAAAGCAGCTTCAAGCAGCCGTTTTCGATAGTCTTGCCGGAAGCGAGGCTCTCGGTGTGAGACTGAGCCTTTGCTGTGGCGGCAAGCTTGGACAGCACATAAGCATCGATCTCGGGCGCGACCTCGGTGCGGACAAACTCGCCCATGAGCTGACCGGCAAGGTTTGAGATACCGATCTCGTCCATGTCCTCTCTGTCGATAGTAAAGGTTCTGCCGCGGTCGCGCGTAAGCGTGTAGGACTTGTGGGTGAGGGTAACGCCGCCGCTTGCAAAGCCGCTTTCGCGGTCGTAGTCGCCGAGTCCGACAAAATCGACGCTCGGGATAAGCACGGTTTTTGCGCCCACGAATTTTGCCCTCATAACATTGTCGAGCATAAATGAGGTCGCGGATTTTGCGACAAGCTGTTCGTCCAGCCCGTCGGTGAGTTTTGTTTTAAATTCCAAAGTATTGATAGACATATAATTTTTCTCCTTTTGTTTTTACTTTTTGAGTCCGCTGAGCATAGCGTTCACAGCACCGGATACTCCGCTGTCCTGCGCCGATCTCATCGAACCGAGTGTTTTTTCAGCCTGCTTTGCTTTTGCGGTTTTGTATTCATCGCAAAGGCGGTTTTCCTTGTAAAGCAGGCGCAAATATGCGTCGGTTATGCTGATACCGCGCTCGAGCGCAAGATCGGACACCCGCTTTTCAATATCGGAAAGCTTTGTTTCGGGGAAAAACTCCGAAAACTCCTTTTCTTCGTCAGGCTCGCTTTCATCGCCTTTTAATAGGGCGATCATTTTATCCGTCTGCGTATCGTTCAGACCGCCGTAGCGTTCCGACACTTTTTTGCGGGCATCCTCTGTGAGCGTCTTTATATATTCCGAAACGCTCACATCATCGAGCGCCGCTAAAAGGCTGAGTGTTTTTGCGGCAGGCTCGTATTTCAGCCCGATCTGGGCATACTTTGCCGCCTGCTTTTCATCAAGCGGCAGGTCACGGTGGTTATACCGCACCGTAAGGCACGGCGGTGTCTGATCCTGTGGTTTGGATCTTTGCATATTAACATTCCTTTCGTTTTTAAATATCCCAGGTCATCTCCTCGCATGGCGGCGAAAAGTATTGATCGGGAACGCACATTTTCAGATCTAAAAACGCATATCTCAGTGCGTCGCAGATATGATTGTTCTTGTCGGCGGGTCGGTTGAGCCGCACACCCGTCTTGTTTTCTTCCCAGCAGTAGGCAGACAGCTCTTTTATCGTGTTCTTGCAGTCGGGATGAACGATAATTCGGTATTCCTGTATCGCCGCGATCCCGTTTAAAACACTGTCCTTGCCTTTTTGTGCAGGCGTTATACGATTTATTCCCAAACGCCGAAGATCATCATTTGATTTCGGCTCGGCACTGTCGGCATATATCCGCTCTTTCGCATAGCCTTTTTCTTTAATCATCGCGGCAATATCGCGGTTGAGCATCTTCGTTTCGTAATGCTCGTCGTAGATAAGCAGCAGCCGCTCTTTCGTGTTGACCGCCGCCGCAACAAATGCGGTCGGATCGTTCGTGTAGCCGTAGTCAAGCCCGAAGATATGGCGGTAATTCGGCGTTCTGCGAAGCTTATCTTTGTGAAACTCTCTGACAGTCCAGTTTTCGAAAATCAGCCCCTCAGACACACCCCATTCACCGAGCCCCGCAACGGCATACCGCCTCGGATTATCCTTTTTCATGCGGTCGAACACCGCACGGTCGGTATCGTCCAGAAACTCATTGCAAAGATATGTCGTGCTGAATATGTCGGCGTTGTCGGGCACACTGTCGAAAAATCGGGATTTTAGCCAATGCCCCTCGTGCCACGGGTTGAATGTCAGCGTCGTCTGTTTGAATAAAGGAGACGGCACCGCACCTCTCGGCACGGATAAGTCGAGTTTGTCAAAATCCGCTTCACTCGGTATTTCATAAGCTTCCTCGATCCACACCCAGCAAAGATAACCTTTGTCAACAGTCGTAGACGCAAGCTTCAAAACATCATCGAACCCGCGAAAGAGTATCTTCTGCCCTGTCGGCAGATATGTCATTTCCATCGGGCTGACGGTGCATTTCCACAGGTGTGCAACGCCGAGCCTGCCTATCGCCCATTTGAGCTGTGCAAATGTAGATGTTCGGTGTGTGTCCATAACCTGGCGCACAACAAGCGCATTTGCGTCCTTATACGCCATAATCCGATAGATAATGTTAAGTGCCGTTGTCGCCGATTTCTTTGATCCCTTGCCGCCTTTAAGCACACGGTATCTCGCTTTACTTTCCCAAAAATCATCATAGCCTTTGCCGACAAGCTTCGACAGAAAAACCGTCATTTGCGATCACCGATATCCGAAACTATCGTGACGGCGTCTGCAATGCTTTCGCTTTCGCTGTCAAGCCGCACGACTTCCTTGAGTGCGGAAAGCTCTCCCCTGCACGCCGCCTCAAACAGCCTGAGCGCGATAAGCTCGCTGTTGTAAGGCCGGCGGCTCTTGATCCCGACATTGTGCAGATCTCTTATATCGTCCTCGCCGCCCACAGGCAGTGAAAGCAGCGAACGCATACTCTGCCGTATATTCTTCTTCATACAGCCTCCTTTTCAGTCGCCGCGGCGGCAATCGACCATGCAGTCGGGACAGATAACGATACCGTCGAGATCGTAGTATTCGCCGTCGATAGCTCCGCCGCAAAGTTCGCAGTGCAGTCGGCTGTCGAGCTGCATACACTGCATACAGCCGTCGCATTCAGCCGATCCGTTTAAAATGCAGATCATCGCATCTCTCCTTTTAAAATTGTACAGATTAAGGTACAGATAATACGCTACTATCTAATCATCATAAAGCTCGTCCACCGTGCAGCCGAGAGCTTTTGCGAGCCTTTTGAGGTGCGGATATGTAGGCGCCGTTATTCCGCTCTCCCATTTGACCACCGCCTGCTGGCTCACTCCTGTCTTATAAGCGACATATTTCTGAGTGTAGCCGCGGCTGAGTCTGATCTTCTTGATACTACGCATATTAGCTGTTATCCTCCTTTGCAGCAACTACTAATCGTTGTTGCAAATTCAATATATCACAACTCATAGGCGTTGTCAACAAAAAATATTGCAAAAATACTTGACTTTTTACAACTCAAAGTAGTATACTATTGTTACAAAGCGAAAATCTGAGCTTTGGAAAGATCGCAAAAAGGTGAGGTTTTTTGTATGAATGAACTGTTTTGTAAAAGGATCAAGCTGCTCAGGCAGAGCAACGGCTGGTCGCAGGCAAATCTCGCAAAACACATGGGGCTGTCACAGCAGTCGGTCGCCAAATGGGAAGCTGGGCAATCGACCCCCACGCCCGATGCGCTGGCAAAGCTTGCCCGCCTGTTCGGCATAACAACGGATTATCTTTTAGGCGTGAGCGACGGCATTCCTACAAAAAGAACGCAGAACACAAATATAAAATATGCTCTCTGGGGCGGCGACGCCGATGAGATCAGCGATGAAATGCTCGAGGATGTCAAGCGCTATGCTAAATTTATCCGCGAGCAGAAGAAAAACGAAAACTGAGCCGATTTTAGCTTATGCGTCGGGAGGTGACAGACATGAAAGAGCTCAGCGAATTATATGACTTTGCCGGAAAAAGCGGCGTTCGGGTGGACAGCTTTCGTCTGTCCGGCTGCAAAAGTCTGTCGCTCTGCGACGACGACGGCGGTTGTTTTATCGCAATGGATCCTTTCTGCCCGACCACCTGTGCCGAGGAGCGCGTCCGTCTGGCGCATGAGCTGGGGCATTGTCTTGCGGGCGCGTTTTACGATCAGTCGTCCACAGTGTGCGATCGCCGTCGGGCAGAGCGCAGGGCTGATGTTTTTGCGATTCGGCTGCTGATAAAGCCGGATGAACTCTGCAAGGCTTTAAAAGGCGGCGCAACTCAGATCTGGGAGCTTGCCGAGCTTTTCAATGTCACCGAGGAGTTTATGTCGAAGGCGGTCGAATACTACGAGAGCAATGGATAAATATGTAATTTGTTAACAAAAGCTTTTTTTATTTTTCAAACTGACGTAAAGATTTATTCATAAATTTCTGTTATTATAAACTTGCAATAAAAAATCTCCCCCAAAGATGAATTGCAAAAGACCGATCCGCCGTGTCAGCGCGGCGATCGGTCAACCCCTTCAAATTTATGCTTACTTCGATTCATACATCTCCTCTTATTATTTGTTTTCGAAAACGCGGACTGTTTAAATGCAGTCCGCGTTTTCGTTTTATCAAAACGCAGTGCCCCCGAAACAAGGTGCTGTTTCGGGGGCAGCGGAAAACCGTGGTCAGCAGTTCGAGCAACCGCAGCCGCTGTTGTTATCGCCGCAAAGAATGGCGATGAGAATGATCAGGATGATCCACTCACAGCAGCCGTTAGAACCGAAATTGAAACAGCTCATGATTCTCCTCCTTCCGCAGACGGACTTTTGGCGATTATAAGTACCTGCCCGCCTTTCACTATCAGTATATCGTCCTCTGCCGTTTTGGTTACAAAAAGATATAACCTGAGATTTTGAAAATCAAAGAAAATCGCAGAAACTTTTTAAAATCAGCAGAAAACACCTTGTTTTACAGATAAATCTGTCCGAAATAAGGTCAGAAAACGAGATTTAAACTTTGACTTTCTTTGACTAACTGTTTATAATAAAGTCAAAGATAAGAAAAAGGGATGATCGGAAAATGAGGATGAGTGATATTATAACGAACGCAATCATGGAAATGATCAGCAAGTCGGATATCGGAACGGCTGAAATAAAGCGAAACGAATTGGCAAATGCTTTCGGCTGTGTGCCGAGCCAGATAAACTATGTTATCTCATCGAGATTCACTCCCGAGCAGGGATATATAGTCGAGAGCAGGCGCGGCGGCGGCGGATATATCAGAATACGGCGTATTCAGGTAGACCGATCAAGCGCACTTATGCATCTTGTCAATTCGATAGGCGATGAGATCAGCCGAAACACGGCGCGGGTATTGATCGACAATCTAAGCTCTCAGGGCATAATCCCGAAAGGCGCGGCGGCTCTTATCGATGCGGCATCGGACGATAAATGTTATTCGATGGTGCCGGTCGAGCTGAGAAACAAGCTCAGGGCCTCGGTTTTAAAACAAATGCTGATAACCTGCGTTTAAGAACGCAATCAAAAAAGCACAGAAAAGTCCGATAAGGAGGAATGACTTATGTTATGTGCAAACTGCAAGAAAAATGAAGCAACAACTTATATCAAACAAACGATAAACGGCGTTACAAATGAGTATCATCTCTGCTCTGAGTGCGCGCAAAAGCTCGGAATGGCAGGCTTTGATCCGTTCGATGTGAGCGATCTTTGGTCGTCGCTGTTTGAGGACAGAATGCCGGCAGTAGCCCATCTGCTCACCTGCGACAGCTGCAAAAGCACCTTTGATCAGATCGCAAAGCGCGGCAAGCTCGGCTGCCCCGAATGTTACACGACCTTCAGAGAACAGCTCATGCCGTCTATCCGCCAGATGCACGGCAAAACACGCCATGTCGGCAAGGTGCCGGGCAGCGTGCCGCAAGAAGTCAAGACAGAAAGCGAAATCGATAAGCTTAAAAGGCTGTTAAACGAAGCCGTAACCCGTGAGGACTATGAAAAGGCGGCGGAATACAGAGATCAGATCAAAGCGCTCGAGAAGAAACAGGAGGATTAAAATGACGGATAAGTGGTATAACCGAAGCGGACCGGAGCGTGATGTCGTTGTGTCGTCGCGTATTCGTTTAGCCAGAAATCTCAAAGGATATCCTTTCCCGAATAAAATGACATCGGAGCAGAAATACGAGGTCATTCAAAAGGTTTCCGATGCTCTGCTAAAAACCGAGAGCGAATGGGCGGGAAAGTTTGTCTTTTATGATATGGATAAGATCTCGAGGATCAAGGCTTATTCAATGGCAGAACGCCACTTGATCAGTCCGGAGTTTGCCGAAAACGGTCAGGGCCGCGCGCTTCTTGTCACCGAAGACGAGCAGATCTCGGTCATGATAAATGAAGAAGATCATATTCGCATACAGGTGCTCTCGGCAGGTCTTTCGCTGAAAGAGGCGTATAAAACAGCCGAGAAAATAGACGCACTGTTTGATAAAACGCTCGAATTTGCGTTTGATCCCGAGCTCGGTTATCTCACCGAATGTCCGACAAACCTCGGCACCGGCATGAGAGCGTGCGCGATGCTCCATATTCCGGCACTCGAGACAATGGGCGCTGTCGATCCGCTCAACAACACCATTTCAAAAATAGGGCTTACATTAAGAGGCACCTTCGGCGAGGGCAGCAGAGTCCGCTGTTCGATGTACCAGCTTTCCAATCAGGTAACGCTCGGCATCTCGGAACAGGCGGCTATCGAAAACCTCGAAACAATGACCGGTCAGGTCGTGGCGCGCGAGCGTCAGGCAAGAGCCGGAATAGACCGCGATAAGCTCGAGGATATGGTCTACCGTGCCTACGGATTGCTTTCGTCGGCAAGAATGCTCTCGTCCGCCGAGTTTTCCGATCTCGGCAGCAAGCTGCGTCTCGGCGCAGGAATGGGCATTTTTGATAAAGCCCCGATCAAAACAATAGACGAGCTTATCCTCACCTGTCAGCCGGCATCTCTTCAGCAGCAGGCAGGCGGTGCGCTCGATGAAGAAACGCGCGACAAGCTTCGTGCGCGGACGGTCAGAGAAAAGCTGTGTTAAACACAGAAAAAGTCATCTATATTTAAATTCAAGGAGTTGATTTATATGTATAGATTCAACGGATTTACACAGGACGCAAACAATGCATTAAACCTTGCGATCGAATCGGCAGGCGAGCTCGGTCACAACTATGTCGGCAGCGAACATATTTTGCTCGGTATCTTAAAAAGCGAACAAACACCGGCGTCAGATACGCTTGAGAGCGTCGGCGTTACAGCGGATAAACTCGAAGAACTGCTTGAAAGCGAGATCGGCAGGGGCAACCCCGTCCGTCTCGGCCCGCAGGATATGACCCCGACATCAAAGCGTATTTTGGAAGTCGCTATCGAGTTTGCAAGACAGCTCGGTATGACCGCCGTCAACACGATCCCGCTTTTGCTCTCGGTGCTTAAAGAGGGCAACTATGCAAACCGTTTCATCAGCGAAATGGGCGCAGATCCGCAGGAGATAGTGTCGAAGCTGCTTGAGGGAGTAGGCGAGGAAAACGCCGCAGGCCACACAGCCGCCGAAACTCGTCACGGTTCAAAATCCACCAAAACGCTTGATAAATTCGGCAGGGATCTCACTGCAGAGGCAAAGCAGATGAAGCTCGACCCTGTTATCGGCAGAGCGTCTGAGATCGAGCGTGTTATTCAGATACTCACAAGACGAACCAAGAATAACCCCTGCCTTATCGGTGAACCGGGCGTCGGTAAGACCGCTGTCGCAGAGGGACTCGCGCTCAAAATTGCCGAGGGTGAGGTGCCTGAGCCGCTGCGTGATAAACGAGTTGTCGCGCTCGACCTCACAGGCATGATCGCCGGCACTAAATACAGAGGCGATTTCGAGGAGCGTATTAAATCCGCTATCGATGAAGTCAAGGCGGCAGGCAATATCATTCTGTTTATCGATGAGCTGCACACTATCGTCGGCGCAGGTGCGTCCGAGGGTTCGGCAGACGCGGCAAACATTTTGAAACCGTCGCTTGCAAGAGGCGATTTTCAGGTCATCGGCGCAACAACGCTCAATGAATACCGTAAGTATATCGAAAAGGATGCGGCTCTCGAACGCCGTTTCCAGCCTGTGACCGTAGGCGAGCCTTCCAAGGAGGAAGCAGAGCTTATTCTTAAAGGTCTGCGCGATAAATATGAGGCTCATCATAAGGTCAAGATAACCGATGAGGCTATCAAAGCGGCTGTCGATCTTTCTTCGAGATATATAACCGACCGTTTCCTGCCGGATAAGGCTATCGACCTTATCGATGAAGCGGCATCGAAAGTAAAACTTCGTGCGTTCACCGCACCCGACGGAGTTAAGGAAACAGAAGCAAAGCTGAAAGCCGTCAAGGACGAGAAGAACGCCGCCATTCAGTCGCAGGACTTTGAAAAGGCGGCAGGACTCCGCGATACCGAGCGCGAGCTTCAGGCAAAGCTCACCGAGGAAAAAGAGCAGTGGCAGAAGAAAAATTCCGGCGTGACCGAAGAAGTCACCCCCGAAGAGGTCGCCGAGATCGTTTCCGGCTGGACAGGCGTTCCGGTCGCTCAGCTCACCGAGGAGGAAAGCGAAAGACTGCTCCGTCTTGAAAGCACACTGCATGAGCGTATCATCGGTCAGGACGAGGCCGTGAGCGCAGTCGCAAGAGCGATCCGCCGCGGCAGAGTCGGACTCAAAGATCCCAACCGTCCTATCGGTTCGTTCATCTTCCTCGGCCCGACAGGTGTCGGTAAGACCGAGCTCTGCAAGGCGCTTGCCGAAACGATGTTCGGCGATGAAAACGCTATGATCCGTTTTGATATGTCGGAGTATATGGAGAAGCACACCGTTTCAAGGCTTGTCGGTTCTCCTCCCGGATACGTCGGCTACGATGAGGGCGGTCAGCTCACCGAAAAGGTAAGAAGAAAGCCGTATTGTGTTGTGCTGTTTGATGAGATAGAAAAGGCGCACCCCGATGTGTTCAATATTCTGCTTCAGATACTTGACGACGGTGTGCTCACCGATTCTCAGGGCAGACATGTCAATTTCAAGAACACAATAATCATCATGACATCGAATGTCGGCGCCCGTCTTATCACCGAGAAGAAAAATCTCGGTTTCGGCGAGACTGCCGAGACAACTCATGAGTCGATCAGAGAAGATGTCATGGGTGAACTCAAACGCAATTTCAGACCTGAGTTTCTGAACCGTGTGGACGATATTATCGTGTTCCATCAGCTCACTCACGACCATATCAAGCAGATTGCGAAGAATATGCTCGTCAAGCTTTCAAAAAGAGTAGCTGTTCGCAATATCGATGTTGATTTCACCGAAAACGCGATCGAGAAGATCTCCGATGCAGGCTTCGATCCGGTCTACGGCGCGCGTCCGCTCCGCAGAGCGATCCAGTCCAAGATCGAGGACGCTCTCAGCGAGGCCATGCTCGACGGCTCCGTTAAACCCGGAGCAAAGATCACCTGCGATGTCGATGAAAACGGCGAGTATGTCTTTAAAAAACGCTCATCCGGCCGTCAAAGCGCAAAGGATAAAAAATCCGATACAAAAGACGGCGGCAAAGCCGAATAATATCGACAGCGCATCAGTCTGCTGAAAGCACTGTTATGAGCCTCCCCTTTTAACACAAAAGGGGAGGCTTTTCCGTGGGCAGCCGCATTTTATTTTCGCAAAAAATTATTTTATGGTATAGACAAACCAAAAAAATTGTATTATACTGAATGAAGAATTTAGGAGTTTTACTCATTGGAGTGTGCTAAATGGACGATCGTTTTTTAAATTACAGCGAAAAGATCCCCGTTAAACAGAAATACAGCCTTATTGTTTGCGGCGCCGGTGTCGCCGGCGTTGCGGCGGCGGTCGCTGCCGCCCGTCACGGCGTTCGGGTACTTCTGCTTGAGAAGAATCTCAATCTCGGCGGTCTTGCAACAAACGGACTTATCAACTATTTTGTCCCTGCCTGCAACGGCAGAGGAACAAAGATCATCAAGGGCATGAGCCAGGAGTTCTTTGATCTTTCCATTAAATACGGGTTCGACACTGTTCCCCCGAAGTGGAAGGAGGACAGCGACACTCCGAAGGACAGGGGCGGTCAGAGATATATCACAGGCTATTCGGCTAATATCTTCGCGCTTGCGCTCACAGAACTTGTTGTCGAGTCGAAGATCGATCTGCTTGTCGATGTCGATATTTTAGGCCCTGTTATGAACGGCAACCACTGCGAGGGTGTTGTTGTCAACGGTAAGGACGGCAGACGCTATTACCCTGCCGACTATGTTATCGATGCAACAGGCGATGCCGATGTTATCTACCGCGCAGGTGTTCCGTGTATCGATGGTAAGAACTACTTTACATATTGCATCTACAAGGCTGATATTGAGAGCTGCCGCAGAGTTGTTGAGTCGAACAATATCGAAAAGCTCTACGACAGAGCCTATGGCGGAAATATCGACCTTTACGGTCATAATCAGCCTGATAATGTTCCGCTCTACAAGGGCACAACAGTCGAAGATGTCAGCGATTACATTATCAGAAATCAGAAGATCCTGCTCGACAGCTTAAAGGGTGATGAGCGCTTCTCGAGAGATGTTATCATAACCCCGTCGCAGGTGCAGTTCAGAACGACCCGTTGTATCGAGGGCGGTCATGTGTTCAGTGAGGACGATGCTTACCGTCATTTTGACGACTCTATCGCCGCTATCTGCGATTTCGACCGCAGAGATTTCCTCTTTGAAGTGCCGTACCGCACCCTTGTTCATAAGGACTTTGATAATCTTATCACTGCAGGCAGATGCGCCAGTGCGAAGGGATACGGTTGGGATATTCTTCGTGTTATTCCGCCGGCGATCGTCACAGGTCAGGCGGCAGGAACGGCAGTCGCCGCCGCTATCGACAGCGACTGCGATATCAATAAGGTCAATATCAAGGCGCTTCAGGCGGCGCTCGAAAAGGATGATCTTATGATCCATTTCGATGATAATCTGATCCCCGAGGACCTCGAGCACGCAGGCGAACATTTCGAAAGCGACCATATGTAAGATGTAAGATAAAAACCTCTGCAAAAGTAGAGGTTTTTTCATGTTCACTATGTAATGCATAACAAAAAGACCTCTGCAAAAGCAGAGGTCTTTATTCACAGATTAGTGGCAGATAGCCTGCTCTGTATCCTTATCGAAGAGGTGAATCTTGTTCGGCTCGAACGCGATCTTGATCTCATCGCCGGATTTAGCGGTTGTCTCAGGAGCAACACGAGCGATCATGTTGTGGCCCTCGGAATCGAGATACAGATAAGTTTCAGCACCCATAAGCTCGGTGATCTCAACCTTAGCATCAACAATGCCTGCGCTGAACTCTTCAAGGAGCTTCGGCTCATCGTGGATATGCTCCGGACGAATACCGAGGATAACTTCCTTATCAACATACTGCTCAAGAACGTTCTTCTCGTTCTTATATTCGGGCAGCTTAATATCGAATTTAATGCCGAGTCTGCGCTTGGTATCCTCAGAGCCGTACTGAACATAATAGTCGTCGCCCTTCTTGATGACCTTGGCATCGATAAAGTTCATCTGCGGTGTGCCGATGAAGCCTGCGACAAACTTGTTGCAGGGCAGATCATAAAGATGCTGCGGAGTATCGACCTGCTGAATAAGACCGTCTTTCATAACGCAGATACGGTCAGCCATTGTCATAGCCTCTGTCTGGTCATGGGTTACATAGATGAATGTTGTGCCGAGACGCTGGTGGATCTGAGCAAGCTCGGTACGCATCTGCGCACGCAGCTTAGCATCGAGGTTGGAAAGCGGCTCGTCAAGCAGGAAGACCTGCGGCTCACGAACGATAGCACGGCCGAGCGCAACACGCTGACGCTGACCGCCGGACAAAGCCTTCGGCTTTCTTGTGAGATACGGCTCAATGCCGAGGATCCTTGCAGCTTCGTCAACACGGCGCTTGATCTCATCCTTCGGGGTTTTTCTGAGTTTCAGGCCGAATGCCATGTTATCATAAACCGTCATGTGCGGATAAAGAGCGTAGTTCTGGAAAACCATCGCAATATCTCTGTCCTTCGGCGGAACATCGTTAACCAGTCTGTCGCCGATATAAAGCTCACCTTCGGAGATCTCTTCAAGACCTGCGATCATACGCAGAGTTGTTGATTTGCCGCAGCCGGACGGACCGACAAAGATCATGAATTCCTTATCTTTGATCTCAAGGTTGAAATCCGATACCGCAAGCACGCCGCCTGCATATTTTTTGTAAATGTTTTTAAGGGATACCTTAGCCATTTTTAATATTCCTCCTAAACTGTGCGATCTCCGACAATACACCGAAAATCATATAAATATATTATCACAACATCTCAAAAATTGCAATAAAAAAATATATAAAAATTTGGCTTTAGTTCTGTCGATTAGCACAAATAAAACCATACTGTTAGGATAAATGCACAAACATGTTTTTTGTTTTTGGACAAGATAAACAAAATATAAGCTTTTACTGCAAAATAGTGATATATGAACTAATTGTAAATTTTCAATTCACTGTCCGACATATACCGACACTCTCCGGGCGCAAGACTTTCGTCCAGCACGATATTGCCGATACTTATGCGCCTGAGCGACTCGACGCGGTTGCCGACAGCCGCCGCCATACGCTTGATTTGATGGTATCTGCCGTGGGTTATCGCGATCTCGGCGGTCAGCCTGTCGTCCGACAGGATATTGACCTCGCTCGGCTCGATCTGCGTTCCGTCCGCAAGCGTGACGCCCTGCCTGAGCTTCGCCGCAGCTTCGTCGGTCAGCGGTTCTGCCAAAGTCGCTATATATCGCTTTAGAGTGCCTTTTTTCGGATTTGCGGTGTTGTGCACGAACTGCCCGTCGTCCGTTATGATCAGCAGCCCCGTGGTATCCTTGTCGAGCCTGCCGACACAGCAAAGCTTCTTTCGGCGCATTTTTTCGGGCAGAATGTCAAACACCGTCTTTTCATCCGGCTCGTTTGCGCAGACGACTCCCTCCGGTTTGTTCATCATGATATAAACATGATCGTCTGTCTTAAGCCGTTCGCCGTCCAGGCAGATAACGCTCTTTTGAGTGTCCGCCTTCGCATCCGCCTGTCTTATCACCGCGCCGTCAACACTCACGCGGCCTCTGCGAATGAATGCCGCGGACTTTCCTCTCGGAAGTCCGCAAACATTGGAAACAAGCCTGTCCAGCCGTAAATACGCCATTTTCTGCTCCTTTCGGGATCATCCCGCCTTTTTAAATCCGTGCATAAAACCGTCGAGCTGAGTTGAATGAATATCGCCGCCGATGATCCTGCCGCCGATCGTCAGGATCGATGCGAAAACATTGTCCTCGCCGTAGTTTGTGACAGGGACCGACCACAGCGTTGCGGTCTGTCCCGAAAACGCCGAAAGATCATAGCCCTGCGCCTTTTGCAGCTCGTTGTATTTTCGGTAAACTTCGTCAAACTCCGGCGGGATAGCCGTGCGCTTTTCGGTTTCAGATGAGAAGTCGCATTCATAGCCGAACGAGCGCAAAAACTGCTCTCTGAGCGCCGCGGTCGAGCCGTCGGTCTGCGGTGCCGAACCGCTTGCAAACACCGACGCCGACGCTATGCAAATTATAGCGGCGGCGCACAAAATCGCAGCGGCGATCCTCTTTTTTGTGACTTTTGCGGTAAACGAAATCATGCTTTTCAAACCTTTCATTTTTTCCTTCAGTCAATAATATGAAAGGTTTTTTGTCGTTATTCCGCGGTATCAGTCCTCGAAAAATGCGAGAAAAGCGCTGTATGCCATATAGAGATCGAGCTTGCTGATAACTTCAAACGGTGCGTGCATTGAAAGCACCGGAACTCCGAGATCAACAGTATCGACATCGAGATTTGCGATATATTTCGCAACAGTTCCGCCGCCGCCCGCATCGACCTTGCCGAGCTCGCCTGTCTGCCAGACGACGCCGTTTTTATCGAGCATATTGCGGATATATCCCATATATTCAGCGGAAGCGTCCGACGTGTCGGACTTGCCTCTTGAGCCTGTGTATTTAGTGATAACAACGCCGCCGTTCACGACCGAGCTGTTCTGACGCTCAAAAACATCGGAGAATGTCGGGTCAAACGCCGCGTTGACATCGGCAGACAGGCATTTTGATCTTGAGAGAACAAAATAACCGTCCTCATTGCCCTTTGCCGAAAGATCACAGATAAAGTTTTTAAGATAAGCCGATTGCAGACCTGTGTTGCCGTCCGATCCGACCTCCTCCTTGTCGGTCAGCACGGTGATGCAGGTGTTTTTCGGCGATTTTACATCGAGAGCCGCCATAAGCGCGGGATACGAGCAAACGCGATCGTCATGGCCGTAGCCGCCGATCATCGAGCGGTCGAAACCGATATCGCACACATCGAATGCAGGAACAAGGCACAGCTCGGCGGAAACAAAGTCCTGCTCGGTCATGCCGTATTTCTCGTTTATCAGCCGCATGATATTTAGCTTAACGGCTTCGCTCTCCTCATCGTCGTTGAACGGACGCGAGCCGATAAGGATATTCAGCTCCTCGCCCTTTATAAGCTGAGGCGCAGGGCGTTTATACTGCTCCATCGAAAGGTGGGGCAAAAGATCGGTTATAACAAATCTCGGATCGTTTTCATCGTTGCCGAGCGCAATATCGAGCGTTTCGCCGTTTGCCTTGATAACAGTGCCGTAGAGCGCGAGCGGAATTGCCGGCCACTGATACTTCTTGATACCGCCGTAGTAATGTGTCTTGAAATAGGCAAGCTCGCCGTTTTCAAAAAGCGGGTTCGCCTTCAGATCGATCCTCGGCGAATCAATATGCGCGGCGGAAATACGAACGCCGCTTGAGATCGGCTCGGAGCCGATAACACAGAGCATCAGTGCCTTGCCGCGGTTGTTGACATAGACCTTATCGCCCGCTTTGTAGGACTGCGAGCGGTCGTATTCGGCAAATCCGTGTTTTTTTGCGAGAGCGACCGCGTTTTTAACAAACAAACGCTCGGTGCGGCTTTCATTTAAAAACCTGCTGTAACCGCCTGCGAATGCGGAGATCTTTTCATCGTCGCCGTCTTTAAGACGAAAATATCCGTTTTTGTGTTTTTTGAAAAGCTGTTCCTTGAGCAGCTGTGCCTGAGTTTTCTCAGCCATTGTTATCAGTCCTTTCAATGTTTTCGCTGAAATACAGTTCAATATATTTTTCCTGTGTGCCGAACACTTTTTTGACATATCTCTCGGTGTCGGCACAGGAATCGGGAAACTTGGTTATCGTTTTGCCGTCGCTTGAATACTGCGAATTTTTAAGCCACGCTTTAACATTGCCTGCGCCGGCGTGATACGCCGCGACCGCCTCCTGCCAATCGCCGAAGGTGTCGTAGTGCAGTCGCAAAATGTATGTCCCGAATTTGATATTCGTTTCGGGATCGAGTATATCGCCGCCGCTGTCGCCCTTATAGCGCGATTTCGACCATTCAAACGCCTCGGGCAGCATCTGCATAAGACCTTTTGCTCCCGCATGGGATTCGGCGTTCGGGTCAAATGAGCTTTCGCACTTGATCACCGCGTAAACCAGCGATTCTGGAACATCGAATTCATTTGAATATTTTTCAACATACTCACTGTATTTCATCGGATAAAGAAAGCGCGTCAGCTTGCCGTAGCCTATCACACCGCCGTAAATTATTGTTGCAGTTACCGCAAGAAATATTACCGCTTTTATCAGCTTTTTCAAGTTCGGCTCTCCTTTCTCCGATAAAATTTAAGATCATATCCGCCGCCGATTTCGGATCACCCGAATCGGTGCAGACCGAAAAATCACAGCGGGATTTAAAAAAACTGTCGGGCAGGGCGGCTTTCAGCCGATCGTCCGCCTGATCCTGCGTCAGCCCGTCGCGCTCGATTATCCGCTTTTTGCGGACCGAAGCGTCGGCGGTCACAGCGACAACGGCGTCGCAATATTTATCGAGCCCGCTTTCAAAAAGCTGCGGAGCATCGAAAATTGCGGCAACCGCACCGTTTTTCAATGCGCTTTGCGCAGCCGACAGCATTTTTTCAATGATCGGCGGGTGCATAATACCGTTTAATCGATCGGTGTTCTCCCTGCTTGAAAAGGCGCGCTTTGCAAGCAGCCTGCGGTCGATATTGCCGCCGCTCAGAATATCATCGCCGAACGCTTCGGCAAGCGCCGTTTTGACACTCTCGCTTTCAATGACCGCTCTCGCGATTACATCAGCGTCCACCACCGCAGCGCCCGACTGCGCTAAATATCGGCAGACAGTTGACTTTCCGGCTCCCGTCTGACCGGTTATACCGATTATCATTTTGTCCGCCTGCCTTTCATCAAAGTTTTATTTTTTCAAAGCCTGCCGCTCTGAGAAGGCGGTTGAGTACCGCAAGCCCGACGCCGTTTTTATCGGGCAGCCGCGCATAAACCGTCGAAACACCGAGCTCGTCGGCAGACCGAAGCGCCGAAAAAAGCCCGTGTGCCTGAGTTTCAGCGTCCGCCTCGTCACCGTAGGGCACGCATTTGACCGAAAGCTCGCTTTCATCGCCGTCAAAGCACATTGCGGCAACATCGTCTGCCGCGTGAGAATTAACATAGTCGATATATTTATCCCTCGGCGCGTCCACGATGATAACTCTCGCTTTCGGGGAATAATGCTTGTATTTAAGCCCGGGCGACAAAACCTTTCGGTCCGGCTCGAGCGGTTCGAGCACCGCTTTATCGATCTTTATTTTGCCGATAACGCTTTCGATCTGCTCGACTGTGACCGAGCCCGGCCGCAGTAAAACAGGCGGCTCGGCAGTCATAAGTAAAATAGTCGATTCGACTCCGCATTCGCAATCCGAGCCGTTTATAACAGCGTCCGCTCTGCCCGTGAGATCGCGGATACAGTGCTGCGCCGTCACAGGGCTCGGCGAGCCCGAAAGGTTCGCGCTCGGTGCGGCTATCGGCACGCCGGACAGGCGGATAAGCGCCTGCGCCGTCGGGTGTGACGGAAACCTCACCGCAACAGTGTCCATATTGCAGGTGACTTCGTCGGGAATAACGCTTTTTTTCCTGAATATCATCGTGAGCGGGCCGCTCCAGAAATGCTCCGCCAAGGCTCTCGCTTTGTCCGGCACCTCAGAAACGATGCCATAAAGATCATCAATGTCGCAGATATGCACAATAAGCGGATTATCGGCGGCTCTGCCTTTTGCCTTGAATATTTTAAGGCAGGCGTCCGCTGAGAGAGCGTTTGCGCCGAGACCGTAGACCGTTTCGGTCGGAAATGCGACAATGCCGCCGCTTTTGATTATTTCTGCCGCTTTTTCGAGCCCGCTTTTATCATCGCTTAAAACAAGCGTGTTTATCTCATTCATTGTCTGCGCTCGCTTTCAGCTTTTCCGCTCTGTCGGCGGCTATCAGCGCGTCGAGCAGCTCGTCAAGCTCGCCGTTCAAAACCTGCTCGAGCTTATAAAGCGTCAGCCCGATACGGTGGTCTGTCACTCTCGACTGCGGAAAATTATATGTGCGGATACGCTGCGAGCGGTCGCCCGAGCCGACCTGGAGCTTGCGTTCGCTTGCGCGCTCGCTCTGCTGCTGCTCGAGCATTTTATCATAGATCCTCGAGCGCAGGATCTTCATCGCTTTTTCCTTGTTTTTGTGCTGCGAACGCTCGTCCTGACACTCGACGACAGTACCTGTCGGAATATGTGTGATACGAATGGCGGACTCGGTTTTGTTGACGTGCTGACCGCCTGCACCCCCCGATCGGTAAGTGTCGATCTGAAGGTCGGACGGGTCTATTTCGACCTCGACCTCCTCAGCCTCCGGAAGCACCGCAACAGTGACTGCCGATGTGTGTATCCTGCCCTGCGACTCCGTTTCGGGAACACGCTGAACTCTGTGGCCGCCGCTTTCGTATTTGAGACGGGAATAAGCGCCGTCGCCCTCGATCATAAATGAAACTTCCTTATAGCCGCCGAGCCCTGTTTCGTTTGCGGAAAGTATCTCAAATTTCCATCTTTTCGATTCGGCATACATCATATACATTCTCGTGAGAGTCTGAGCAAAAAGCGCCGCTTCTTCACCGCCTGCTCCCCCTCTGATCTCCATGATAACATTCTTATCATCGTTTTCATCTCTCGGCAATAAAAGAATTTTCAGCTCCTCTGAGCAGTCGTTTATCTTCTGCTTGGCGCTCAGTATCTCATCTTCGCAAAGCTGCTTTAAATCCTTATCCGAGCCGCTCTCTTCAAGCATCGATCTCGCGTCCTCAAGGGCGGTCTTTGCCGACGAATACTCCCTGAACTTCTCAACAACGGGCGACAGATGCTTTAACTCCTTCATAAGCGAAGTGTATTTCGCAATATCGCTCATTATATCCGGATCGGAAAGCTCGCTTTGTACTGTTTCAAAACGCTTTTCGACCTCTTTTAACTTATCAAACATAAATCACTGCTCCGATCCCACGATCTTTTTAATATTTTTTTCGCATTTCGAGCGCGGAAGCATTATCTCATGTCCGCACTTCTCGCATTTTATCTTGAAATCCATGCCGATCCTCAGCACCGAAAACCGCTTACAGCCGCAAGGGTGCGGTTTTTTCATTTCAAGTATGTCTCCGACGCTCACATTCATACCTGCCACCGTCCTAACCTTTTTCGCATTATTATTATATAATACGCAGGGTTATAATTCAATATTTTTTAAAGGGTTTTATGAAAAAATCGGCAAAAAGGCATTGCTATTTCGGCTTTTGTATGGCATAATAGATGTATTATGATCTTATTACAGGAAGGTATATCGATGGACTATAAAAAACTCAGCGAGCTGCTTTTTCCGAATGTCTCTATGACCGAGCAGCAGCTTGAAGAAAAGTATCCCGAGCGCGGGCTCAAAGAGGGCGCTGTCTGCACAAGAATGGCACCGAGCCCCACAGGCTTTGTCCACCTCGGCAACCTCATTCAGGGACTGACGAGCGAACGCCTTGCGCACCAAAGCGGCGGCGTGCTGTTTTTGCGCGTTGAGGATACCGATCAGAAGAGAACCGTTGAGGGCGCTGTCGAAGCGCTGATAGACGGGGTCGGACACTACGGCATCAAGTTCGATGAAGGCGTCACGGCGGACGGCGAAATCGGAAACTACGGCCCGTACCGACAGCGCAGCCGCGCAGAGATATACCATGTTTACGCTAAAAGACTGGTGGCTGAGGGCATGGCTTATCCTTGCTTTTGCACCGAGGAGGAGCTTGAGCGCAACCACGCTTTGCAGGAGCAGAACAAGGAAAACTTCGGCTACTACGGCAAATGGGCTGTCTGGAGAGACAGACCGATCGAGGACATTGAGGAGCAGCTCAGGGCAGGTAAGCCGTGGGTGCTGCGCTTTCGGTCGAACGGCAGTATAGAAAACAAGATCAAATTCACCGACCTTATCAAAGGCACTCTCGAGCTCACCGAAAACGATATCGACCATGTGCTTTTGAAATCGGACGGTATTCCCACATATCATTTTGCCCACGCGGTGGACGATCATTTAATGCGGACGACTCATGTCGTCAGAGGCGATGAATGGCTTTCGACCCTGCCGTTTCACATTCAGCTTTTCAGAGCACTCGGCTTTAAGGTGCCGAAATATCTGCATATAGGCCCGCTCATGAAGATGGACGGCTCATCGAAGCGCAAGCTTTCAAAGCGCAAGGATCCCGAGCTCGGTCTTTCCTACTATAAGGCGCAGGGCTTCCCGACAGAGTCGGTGGGCGAGTATCTTATGACAGTGCTCAACTCAAACTATGAGGATTGGCGCAGAGCAAATCCCGACACTCCGAAGGAGCAATTCAAGTTCTCTGTTAAAAAGATGAACCCCGCAGGCTCGCTTTTCGATTATATGAAGCTTTGCGATGTCTCGAAAAATGTCATCTCAAAGTTCAGCGGAGAAAAGGTAGCGCATGATGTTACCGAATGGGCGAAAGAATTTGATAAAGAGCTGTATGATCTGCTCAGCCGTGACGAAAAATATACTGTCGGTATTTTTTCGATCGACCGCGGCGGCAAAAAGCCCAGAAAAGACCTTGCAAAATGGAATGAAGTCAGGGATTACATCTCCTATTTCTTCGATGAAACATTCAAGCCGTGTATCCCTGAAAATGTTGCCCCGCAGGATGTTGTGAGGATCCTTAAAAATTATCTTTGGGTATATAATCAAGGAGCCGATAAAGATCAGTGGTTTGCCGATGTCAAATCGATCTGCCATTCTGTCGGCTTTTCTCCCGATGTCAAAGCATATAAAGCAGAGCCCGATAAATACAAGGGCCATGTCGGCGATGTCAGCACAGTTATCAGAGTCGCTGTGACCGGCAGAACAAACACGCCCGACCTTTGCGCGATAATGAAGCTGCTCGGCAGAGTGCGTGTGCGCGACCGTATCGAAGAAGTTATCAGCGCTTTGCAATAGAAAGGAAGAACACGAATGGAAGAGAACAAAGTCGTTGCGACTAATTTTATAGAAGAGTTTATCAACCGCGATCTTGCCGAGGGCGTCTACAACAGGGTGCAGACCCGTTTTCCGCCCGAGCCGAACGGTTATCTTCATGTCGGCCACGCAAAGGCTATCTGCGTTGATTTCGGCATTGCCGAGAAATACGGCGGAGTTTGCAATCTCAGACTCGACGATACTAACCCCACAAAGGAAGATGTCGAATATGTCGATGCGATAATCGAGGATATTAAATGGCTCGGCTTCAAGATCGACAATATTTATTACGCTTCCGATTATTTTGATGTTATTTATGATTGCGCCGTGAAGCTCATCGAGCAGGGCAAAGCCTATGTTGACGATCTTTCGGCAGATGAGATCAGGGAATACAGAGGCACGCTCAAAGAGCCCGGCAAAAACAGCCCTTACAGAGATCGTTCGATCGAAGAAAACCTCGATCTTTTCAAGCGTATGACTGCGGGCGAATTTGAAACGGGCGAAAAGGTGCTCAGAGCGAAGATCGATATGGCGTCGCCCAATATAAATATGCGCGATCCGATAATCTATCGTATTCTCAAGGTCCCGCATCACCGCACAGGCGATAAATGGTGCGTTTATCCGATGTATGACTTTGCTCACCCGATCTCCGACGCAGCCGAAAAAGTAACTCATTCGCTTTGCACGCTTGAGTTTGAGGATCATCGTCCGCTTTACGATTGGCCGCTCAAGGAGCTTGATTGGAAGGAAGCTCCCCGTCAGATCGAGTTTGCGAGAATGAACCTTTCCTACACGATCACAAGCAAGCGCCGTTGTCTGCGCCTTGTGAAGGACGGCCTTGTGGACGGCTGGGACGATCCCCGTATGGCAACGCTTTGCGGCATGCGCCGCAGAGGTTATCCGGCGGCTGCGCTCAGAGATTTTGTTGAGAAGATCGGCGTTTCCAAGGCAAACAGCGTTATCGATTATTCGCTGCTTGAGTCTTGTGTGCGCGATGATCTCAACCAAAATGCCGACAGAGCTATGGCTGTTCTCGAGCCGCTGAAGGTCATTGTTGACAATTTCCCCGAAGGGGAAACGGTCGATGTCAGCGTTCCGATCAACCCGAATAAGCCTGAGCTGGGCAATGCGACAGTGCCGTTCACAAAGGAGATATATATCGAAAAGTCGGATTTCTCGGAGAATCCGCCTAAGGGATTTTTCCGCCTGACTCCCGATAACGAGGTGCGTCTGAAGGGTGCATATTATGTTCGTTTTGCATCCGCCGAAAGGGATGAAAACGGCGAGATCACTGTGCTTCATGTCACTTATGATCCCGAGTCGTTCGGCGGTGAAACGCCCGATAAACGCAAGGTCAAGGGTACATTGCATTGGATCAGCGCCGCGGACTGCAGGGATGCTGAAGTGAGATTGTACGATCGTCTTTTCAATGTTGAGAACCCGTCCGATGAGAGCGGTGTCAAAGATTTCACCGAGCATCTCAATAAGGATTCGATGAAAGTTCTTAAAGGATGTAAGATCGGCGCGGATGTTGCCGAGTCGGAAGTCGGTAAGACCTATCAGTTTATGCGTCAGGGATATTTCTGCAAGGATATCCGCTCGACCGATGATAATATTATCTTAAACCGCGTGGTCGCTCTTAAAGATTCCTGGGCGACAAAATCTCCGAAAAAATAAGCAGAATATCTGCTGTGCCGGCGACAATGCCGCAGATAAGCCGCGGTGAGTTTGTGCGATGCGGTACAAAAAATGCCCGACAAGAAGTTAGGTTCTTGTCGGGCATTAAATATTAGTAGATATGATGACCGATCACGGTATAGCAGCTTTGCTGCCCGTGTTAACGGTCGAGCATTTAATGTCAGTCAATATGATAGCCAATCACGGCAAAGCAGCTCTGCTGCCCGTTGCCACGGTGGGCAGGACGCGGCGAGTTTGTGCAATAGGATAGAAAAAACGCCCGACAAGAAGTTAGGTTCTTGTCGAGCATTGAAAATTAGTAAATATGATAACCAATCACGGCTGTGCCGCCGTGCTGTCGGTCGAGCATTTAATGTCAGTCAATATGATAGCCGATCACGGCAAAGCGGCTTTGCCGCTACATATTTTCGCAGATATAGCGGGCAACATAAACGCCGCTTGCAGACGCGTGCGACAGCGAATGAGTGATACCGCTTCCGTCGCCTATGATGAACAAGCCTTTATGGCAGCTTTCAAGGTTCTTATCGACCTTTGTTTCCATATTGTAAAACTTGACTTCAACACCGTAGAGCAGGGTATCGTCGTTCGCAGTACCCGGCGCGATACGGTCAAGCTTGTAGATCATTTCAATAATACCGTCTAGGATTCTCTTCGGAATAACAAGGCTCAGATCGCCCGGAGTTGCGGAAAGCGTCGGGTGGACAAAACCTTCTGCGATTCTGTCCTCAGTGGAGCGCTTACCGCGGATTAGATCGCCGAAACGCTGGACAATAACACCGCCGCCGAGCATATTTGAAAGCCTTGCGACACTTTCGCCGTACTCATTTGAATCCTTAAACGGATATGAAAAATGCTTAGCGACAAGCAACGCAAAATTGGTGTTCTCTGTCTGCTTTTCGGGATCCTCGTAGCTGTGGCCGTTAACAGTGACAATACCGTTTGTGTTCTCGGTCACGACCGCACCTTTAGGGTTCATGCAGAATGTACGGACAAGATCTTCGTATTTCTCGGTACGGCAGATGATCTTACTTTCATAAAGCTCATCTGTCAGCGGAGCAAAGATCTCTCTCGGCAGTTCAACACGAACGCCGATATCAACACGGTTGGAAGTTGTCGGGATCTTGAGCGATTCACAAACACTCTCCATCCATTTGCTGCCCGACCGACCGACCGAAATAATGCACTTATCCGCGTCAAATTCAGTCTTTTCGGTTTTGAGCTTAAACGATCCGTCCTCATTCTTTTCGACAGCGACTATCGGTGTATTAAAATGAAATTCGACCTTATCGCAAAGCGAATCATAAATATTATTAAGAACCACATAGTTAATATCCGTGCCGAGATGGCGAACGGAAGCGTCCAGCAGATGCAGACCGTTTTGCATACAAAGAGTGCGGATCTTTGAGTTTGCGGTGGAATAAAGCTTTGTGCCCTCGCCGCCCATTTTAAGATTTATCTTATCGACATAATTCATAAGTTCAAGCGACTTTTTTTCGCCGATATACTCATGCAATGTTCCGCCGAACTGATTTGTTATGTTATACTTACCGTCAGAAAACGCGCCCGCGCCTCCGAATCCGTTCATAATAGCACAGGTTTTGCAACCGATGCAGGATTTTATTTTCTCGCCGTCGATCGGGCAGCGTCTTTTCTCGAGCGGCGCGCCTGTTTCAAAAACGGCGATCTTCAACGAACTGTTCAGCTTTGTGAGCTCGTATGCCGAGAAAATTCCCCCCGGGCCTGCTCCGATTATTGCAACATCGTATTTCATCTTGATTATCCTTTCAGTTTTCTTCCTTGCCCGTGCGGCTCATCAGCTTTTGCGGAGCCTTTGAGATCGGCTGGTTGTTATAGATTATCTCATAGCATTCTCTTGTTATCGGCATTTCAACACCGTATTTATCGGCAAGCTGAACCGCCGCCGCAGTCGCATAGTAACTCTCGACCGTCATTCCCACTGCTTTCAGCGCGTCCTTGGCGTTCATACCTTCGCCGATCAGCTGACCGAATCTGCGGTTTCTGCTGTGCTGCGAGGTGCAGGTGACGATGAGGTCGCCAAGACCCGAAAGCCCTGCGAATGTTTCCTTTTTCGCACCCATGCTGACGCCGAGCTCTCTTATCTCCGAGATTCCCCTTGTGATAAGAGCCGCCTTGGCATTGTCCCCAAGACTCATACCGTCGCACACGCCTGCCGCCATGGCAATAACATTTTTAAGAGCCGCGCCTGTTTCAACGCCGATAACATCGGTGTTTGTATAGATCCTGAAATTTTCGTTCATCAATGCCTTCTGAACAAGCTTCGCCGCCTCGCTGTCTTCGCTCGCCGCAACGATAGAAGTGGGTTTTCTGCGCGCGACCTCCTCCGCATGGGACGGCCCCGAAAGCACAACGATCTTATTATCAGTGAGGATCCCGCCTATCACCTGAGAAAACCGCTTTAAGCTCTTTTTCTCAAAGCCCTTTGCAACACTTACAATGACAGCGCCCGCGGCAAGAGAAGTCTCTTTAAGCCAAAGAGCGTTTTCCTCAACCGCAAAGGACGGAGTTGCGATAATGATAATATCGCTTTTGCCGACAGCGTTTTTATCGGTCGTGACAAGTATCTCCTCAGGGATCATAACACCGCCGAGCAGAGGTGTTTGCCGTGTTTTGCAAAGCCTGTCGATCTCGTCTTCAAACTTGCCCCAAAGCACGGTTTCAGCGCCGCAGTCGCGGCACTGCATTGCGAGCGCTGTTCCCCAGCCGCCCGAGCCGAGCACCGAAATTTTCATAAAAAGTCACACCTTTTATTTAGTTTTTTTCTTGCCGAAGATCCGCTTTTCCTCGCCTTTCACAAGGCGCTTCATATTCGGGATGTGCTTTATAAACACGATCAGCGCAAACAACGCCGAAAACAGTGTTATAACAACATACTGCGGCAGACCCAAAAGCTCGAATGTGTAAACATGGGCGCGGTCGTAAAGCAGATATGTGCTGACAGGAAGCGTCATCGCGGCAAGTACCGAGCCGATCGACACGATGCCCGAGATCAGAACAACGATGATAAACATCGCAAGCGCAATAAGCAGCACCCTCCAATCAAGCACCAGAAAAACTCCCGCCATTGTCGCAACGCCTTTGCCGCCTTTGAATGAGAAATAGAGCGGATAGATGTGACCGACAATGCAGAAAAGTCCCGCAAGATACGCAAAATACAGCGGATCGACCACAGAATAAAGATCTTCGCCGAGGGCTGCCAGCACAAACAGCATTAAGTATTTGCCGACAGCAGTTGCCGCCGCGCCCTTTAAAAAGTCGAAAATAAATGTGAGTATCGCCGGTTTTTTGCCTGCCGTGCGCAGAACATTTGTCATTCCGGCGTTGCCGCTGCCGTGCTCTCTGACATCGGTGTGGGCATAGTGATTTGTGAAAATGACCGCAAAGCTGATGCTTCCGAGAAGATAACTCGCAGCGGCGAGCACCGCTGTTGCAATTGTGATCGTGAGATCCAAGATATACACTCCGTTTCCTGTAATGCTTTATTTTCTTCCGTTTTCCTGCCGCTCGCGGATTATAAACCGAACCGGCGTTCCCTCAAGTCCGAAAGTTGTTCGGATCTGATTTTCAAGATACCGCTGATACGAAAAATGAAACAGCTCCGCGCGGTTGCAGAAGCAGACAAATGTCGGCGGATTTGTGCTCGCCTGTGTCATATAATATATCTTCAGGCGCTTGCCCTTGTCGCTCGGCGGCTGAACTCTCGCAGTCGCGTCGGCAAGGATGTCGTTGAGCATACCTGTGGAAATACGCATACTGTTTTGCTCTCTGACATAGCGGATAAGCTCAAACAGCCTATCGAGCCGCTGACCTGTTTTGGCGGAAATAAAGATTATCGGCGCATAGGACATAAATGAAAAGTCCTTCATAAGGCTTTTTCTGTACTGATCCATAGAGCGGCCGTCTTTCTCGTAAGCGTCCCACTTGTTGACGGCGATGATACAGCCCTTGCCGCTCTCAAGCGCAAGCGATGCCACCTTGCTGTCCTGTTCGGTGAAGCCCTCGAGCGCGTCGATCATAATGACGCAGACATCGGCTCTGTCCACCGCGGCCTTTGCCCTGAGAACACTGTATTTCTCGATCTTATCGAGCACTTTCGACTTTCTTCTCAGTCCCGCAGTGTCGATAAAAGTGTAGCTCCCGAAATCGTTATCGACATCAAGGTCAACAGTGTCGCGCGTGGTGCCCGCAATATCCGAAACAATGGTGCGATTTTCACCCGAAATGCGGTTTATCAGCGACGATTTTCCGACATTCGGCTTGCCGATAACGGCAACCGAAATGCGATCGGTCTGTTCGTCCTCATCGTCTGTGAAAACAAGCTCGTCATAAACACGGTCGAGCAGATCGCCCGTGCCGTGGCCGTGCACCGATGAAACGGCGATCGGCTCACCGAGCCCCAAATTATAAAATTCATAAAACTCAAGCGGAGGCTCTCCGAGGCCGTCGCACTTGTTCACGCACAAAACAATAGGCTTGCCGCTCTTTTGAAGCATTGCCGCGACTTCGGAATCGGTCGCCACAACGCCCGAACGGACATCTGTCACAAAGATTATAACTTCTGCCATATCGATCGCGAGCTGAGCCTGATCTCTCATCTGCGATAAAATAACATCGTCCGACTTAGGCTCGATACCGCCCGTATCGACCAGCATAACAGTGTGGCCGCGCCATTCGCAGTCGCCGAAAATGCGGTCTCTTGTGACGCCGGGGGTATCGTCCACAATGGAAACGCGCTTTCCGATAAGCTTGTTAAAAAGTGTGGATTTGCCGACATTCGGCCGCCCGACCACCGCAACAACGGGTTTTGCCATGATTACGCCTCCTTTTAGGATACTACCGCATCGAACAACGCCTGACCGTCGTTTTCAACGGGAATAACGGCGGCGCCGAGCTTTTTCGATAAGCCCTCCACCGTTTCGTCGTCTAAGAAAATATCTTCGTCTCTTTTAAGGCAGCTGTGCGAGATATAAACATCCCCGAGGTTGTCCCTGCCTTTCAGCTGCTCGAAAAGATCCTGCCCTGTGAGCAGGCCCGAAGTCGTTATCTTCTCGCCGAAAAATCGGTTTTCTATCATAACGACCTCGCAATTTATATTATGCCATTTTTGCTCGCATAAGTCAACCAGACTTTTTATCAGCGAATAAGCGCCCGCGCCTGTCGCAAAAGTCTTTCTTGTGCGCTTCGGCTCACCGTCGAAATATTCGAGCGCGCTTTCAAAGTCCGCCTTCAAAAGGGCGCACATTCCCACTCCGTTTTCAAGCTGAAGCATATCGCCGTAGTAGCTTTCATCGGGCATTTTGCGCTTTGCGAGGTTGAAAAACTCGTCCGACGGGTAGATTATCCGATCGCCGTATTCCGCTAAAAACTTATCGGAGTATTCTTCGATAATGTCGATGACCTGAGAAGCCGACTGCTCATCGTAAGCCTCGAGCGGATAAAGCCCCTCGCGGTGCTTTGTCAGTCCGGCAGGCACGGCGGCAATACTCTCGACCGACGGGAACAGCCGCGACAGATCCTCGATAGAGCGGCGTAACTCGTCGCCGTCATTGATCCCTCTGCATAAAACGAGCTGGCAGTTTAAGAGTATCCCTCCGTTTGCGAGCATATCGATATATTTAAGTTTTTCGCCTGCAAACCGATTATGCATCATTTTGCAGCGAAGCTCGGGATTTGTTGTGTGGACCGAGATGTTGACAGGGCTGATATGCATTTTGATGATTCTTTTTATCTCTTCTTCACCGATGTTCGTGAGAGTTATATAATTGCCGAATAAAAACGAAAGCCTTGAATCGTCGTCCTTAAAATAAAGCGACTCGCGCATGCCTTTCGGAAGCTGATCGATAAAGCAGAAAATGCAGTCGTTCTGACATGAACGCTGCTTATCCATAAGATAAGTCTCAAATTCGAGACCTATATCATCGTATTCTCCCTTTTTTATATGAACACGAAACGGCTTTTCGTTTCTGATTAGCTCTAGAGTGAGCTGTTTTTCGGTGCAATAAAAACGATAGTCCAAAACATCGGTTATTTTATAACCGTTGATACTGACTACCTTATCGCCCGCCATAATGCCTTTTTTATCGGCATACGAGCCTTTATCCACCGCAGTTACAGTGACCATTCCGTGCCTCCTTCACAAAAAAATAGAGAAGGAATAGTGTTCCTCCTCCATTTTAGTTGCCCTTGATCAGTTCTCGTCAGAAGATGCTTTAGCCTCTTTAGCGACGACCTGCTTGCCGTTATAGTAACCGCACGCCTTGCAAACAGTGTGGGGTCTGAAATATTCGCCGCAGTTCGGGCACTTGGCGAGAGTAGGAGCAGTAAGCTTCCAAACATTGGATCTTCTCTTATCTCTTCTGGTTGTAGAAACTCTTCTCTTCGGTACTGCCATGTTGGCACCTCCTTAAATTAGGTTTGTATTGCAAACGGCGGTATCGACGCCGCGGACTACCGTCAGTCTAACAATTCTTTAAGCTTTGCAAGCCTCGGATCACATTCACGCTCGCAAACGCATTCTTCGCTGTTGAGCGATTTACCGCAGTTCGGGCAGATGCCCCTGCAGTCCTCCTTGCAGAGAAACTTTGTCGGCATATTAAGCAGCAGATCGTCCCGCGCAACTTCGCTCAGATCAAGCGACATATTCGGTGCGACAAGATAGTCAAGCTCCTCATATTCCTCATCGCACAGCTCGGTGACGACAGTGTGCGAAAAGCTTTTGTGAACCGATCTTGTGACCGTGTCCGCGCATCGGTCGCACGGAGCGGAAAAAGTGTAATCCGCGGAATACTCGAGCATAACGACTCCGGCGCGGTTATACACCCTGCCGACAGCCTTCACAGGCTCGCTCACGGCAACACAGCCGTTGTATTCAAAATCGGACATATCGACGGCAATTTCAACGCCGACCGATTTGCCGACCTGCGAGAACACCTCGCGAAGATCAATGATCATAATGATTCACAGCCCTCAAATTACAGTCACGGATTATATTATAAACGCACAAAAGCGGTTTGTCAAGCAATTTTTTTATTTTCCGCCGAAGTTATGCTGTGATCACGCTGTTTTTTTATTTTTGCTTCGTTTTTCGGCAAGTTTATCGAAAAATGCAAAGATCCGCTTCTTGAAAAGCCAGCAGACGACCGAAATGCTGACAACAACAGCCGCCATAACTATCGCGACGGTATAGTCGCCGCTTATCAGCTTATCTCCCATGTAAACATAGCAAAACATATTCGGAAGCTGTGTCGGGATAGCCGCGAGCAGAAAATGATATTTATCTACCTTTGTCATACCCGCAAGGTGCGGCATAATGCCGAGCGGCAGACCCGGGATAAGACAGCACATAGCCACAGTGAACATCGGATGCTGTGAGCGTGTGAGCATATTGTTTTCGAGCTTTTCCTCGCTCACAAACTTCGAGAGCAGCTTTTTATCGAATTTTCTTGCAAAGCAAAAAATGATATAGAAAGCGCACGCTGTCCCCGCAAGACTGATAAACACGCCCCAGATACCGTAGGTAATACCGCAAAGCGCCCACACCGCGATAGCGGGAATGATAATGAGAATGCTTTGCAGCATCTGAATGACGAACATTATAACAACGCCCTCAAAGCCGAGCGAACGAAGCTGATCCTTTATGACCGAGAGCGAGACATTGCCGGTCGCGATCTCCTTTAAAATGGGGATCAGCTTTTCCACGACATCGATAACCGACGGAATTGCATAAATAACGACTGCCGCAATAAACAGCACTTTGATAACGGTTTTTGTTATGCGAAACCATTTTTTCTCGCAAAGCTCACGATACTTTGTCATATATTCGCCTCCATCGGGGTTTTACGCTGTGTCACATTATAATGCTCTCTGAGAACATTGCGGCGGTTCAGCCGAACCGATAAAAGGTTGGGCGTGCAAAGCTGGATATAATAAGGCTTATCGAATTTATTATCGATATAAAGCCTGTATGCGAGAGGTGAGTGCGATTTATTCAGCACCGTCTCGACTGTCACATCGCGGTCTAAAAGTCCTGCGATAAAGCTGTAAACAACGCTTGCCCATTCCTGCGCCGAATCATAATCGAAAGAGAAAAACTCCCGTTTGAATTTGCCGAGGCGGACTCTGACCTTTGAATGCGACAACACCGTTATATGAAACGAACTTTCGGGATCAATGTCGATCCTGATCGATCTGCCTCGCTGTTCGACATTGAGCAGGTCCTTGTTTATCCGCCCCCGTATTTCAAAAAACTTATCGACAAAATCGTGTTTCGATGAGGTCTTAGCGGGTGTGGTAATTTTCATTAATATTCTCCTATTGACTTTATCTGTGCCGTTCGGTCTGCGCGACTGCAAGACGATCGCACCGTTCGTTTTCGGGGTGGCCCGCATGACCTTTGACCCAGATGAAATTGACATTATGCATATCGCAAAGCTCTAAAAGCTGCGAGAAAAGGTCGGTGTTTAAAGCGGGCTTGCCGTCTGCCTTTTTCCAGCCGCGCTTTTCCCATGACCGCGCCCAGCCGAGATTTATAGAATCGCAGACATATTTGCTGTCGGTCGTGAGATCGACTTCGCACGGCTCTTTCAGTGCAGAAAGAGCACGGATCACCGCAGTAAGCTCCATACGGTTGTTAGTCGTCTCTCGCTCGCCGCCCGACATCTCCTTTTCAAAGCCTTTGTATCTCAGCACCGCACCCCAGCCTCCCGGGCCCGGATTTCCCGAGCAGGCGCCGTCTGTGAAAATTTCAACCTTCTTCATTAAGGGTTATCCTTTCATCGCCGTTTGAAAAAAGAAAATAGCCGGCGTGTTCAATTGCGTGTTTTGCGTTTTTAAATTCGTCCGCCTCGGGGTCGGAACGGTAGTCGAACATCTTTGAAAAAAGCTCAAGCTCGGTTTTCAGCGGATCAAGATATTTTTTGCAGAGTGTCTTGCAATCATCGAAAAACTGCTTTTTTGCCGATTTCTGCATCATTTTTTCGGATAATCCGCAAAGAAGCGCGAAATCCGGCAGACAGAGATATTCCTGCCCGGCAAACAGTTTGCGGGCCTCGGAATCCGTTTCATAGCTTTTGATAAGACCGCCCGCAAGATGGATCATATTTTTCTCTATACCGTCGCACACAAAGCAGCTTTTTTCGATATTTTCAGCCTTTTCGGCAGATTTTTTAGGGCCGCCGAGCAGACCGCCCGACAAAACATTTTTCTCTATTTCGTCGAGATGAGTTTTCAGCATAAGCGCGAGCGCCAAGCGGTTCTTGCCGACCTTCAGCATCGACAGATGCCGCTCGCAAAAGCCGAGCAGATTAGTCTGCTGTCTTGTGTCGGGCTCCATCATCGAATCGCCGAGCGTGTATTCGAGCATGCGTTGTTCAACTATCTTTCGCATACGGCAGACAGGGCAGCCGTCGCGCTCCCTCAGTATGTCGTTTATCGGAATAGTGCAAAGCGTTTCGCGCAAGAGTGTCAGTCCTTTACAATTATTTCTTCTTTAAATTATACCACAGATTTGCTATAATGGGTATAGAAATTTTGAATTTCAAGGCAAAAAATCGCGGCTGCGGCGAAAGGACGGTCAAAATGAACGAAATAGCGGCGGACGGCAAAAACACACGCATTATCGAAGCGGACAGCTTTGACCTCAGAGAAACGCTCGATTGCGGGCAGGCATTTCGCTTTAGGGAGACGGATGACGGATCATTTGAGGGTGTTGCGCTCGGCAGAATGCTGAGGGTTTATAAAGACGGCAATGACATTGTTTTCAAAGGTATTGAAAAAGCCGAGTTTATGAGTAAGTTTTATCGCTATTTCACTTTAGATATAGACTATAACGAAGTCAAAAATCGCTTATCGGAAGATAAATATCTCGCAGAAGCCATAAAAGCGCACGGCGGTATTCGTCTTTTGCGGCAGGATAAATGGGAGTGTTTGTGCTCGTTTATCATTTCGCAAAACAATAATATCCCGAGGATAAAGGGAATAATCGAGCGGCTTTGCGAATTGTTCGGCGAGCGCTGTGACGGCGGATTTGCTTTTCCCTCGGCGCAGCGGATCGCGGCTCTCTCGGCTGAAGACCTCGCACCGATAAGAGCGGGCTTTCGCGCGAAGTATATTATCGACGCCGCAAGGAAAACCGCAAACAGCGAGATCGATTTCGCTGCACTCGATACCGCTGTGCTCGATGAGGCGAGAGCAGAGCTGATGAAGATAAAGGGCGTCGGGCCTAAAGTCGCCGACTGTGCGCTTTTGTTTTCCTGCGGCAGATTTGAGGCGTTTCCGCGCGATGTCTGGATAAAGCGTGTTGCAGAGCGGCTTTATCCGAACGGATTGCCCGAATGTTTCGGAGAATACGCGGGCATCGCTCAGCAGTACCTGTTTTATCATATCCGTTCGGGCGGATTTTCGCAGGTGTGAACAAGTTGAAAATTTTTTTGAATTTTGTAAAAAAATCTGTTTTATCTATTTAAAAGGTATTCTTTTTATGTTATACTTAATAAGAAATACTCTAAAGATCAAGGGGAGAAGACATTGTGGACGAGATGACGGTCGTCGGAAGAAATTCCGTGTCGCAGGCGCTTGATTCGGGCAGGCAGGCGGAATGTCTGCTTATAGCAAACGGTGCGGATTCCAGAGTTAATCCACTTGTGGCAAAAGCCAAGAAAAACGGGATCCCCGTTCGCTATGTGCCGAAGCAAAAGCTTGATGACAGAGTGGGAAATATCAATCATCAGGGCGTGGCACTGATCGCCTGCGCCGCACAGTACAGCGAGCTTTCCGACATTATCGGAAATACGGGGGAGAGCTCCCTTGTCGTTATTCTCGATAAGATCGAGGATCCGCATAATCTCGGCGCAATGATCCGCACGGCGGACGCTGCCGGAGCGGACGGTATTATTATCCCCAAAAGAGGGGGAGCAGGGCTGAACGCGACTGCCGTTAAGGTAGCGTGCGGCGCCTGCGAGTATGTCAAGGTAGCCAGAGTGCCGAATATAGCCGCTTGTATAGATGAGCTTAAAGAGCACGGCTATTGGATCTACGGTGCGGATATGGGCGGAGAAAATGTTTTCACCGCAAAGCTCTCGGGAAAGGTCGGTCTTGTTATCGGCTCGGAGGGCTTCGGCATTTCGAGGATCGTGCGTGAAAAGTGTGATTTCACTGTAAGTATTCCCATGAGCGGAAAAATAAATTCGCTTAATGCTTCGGTTGCCGCAGGCATTCTTATGTATAAGTTTGCGGCGGACAGAGAGTCTTTTAGCTAAAGGAAAGGAAGAGCAAAATGTCGGAATCGAGATTCAGCGTTGATGATATTTTAAAAGAAGTCGAGCAGATGAGAAAAAGGGAGCAGGCTGAAAGCTCTGTTCACACAGAGCCGCAAAAGCCGACAAAGGTTGAGCCCCTTCATGTTGAAGAGCGCGAGCCCGCAAAAGCGGAGCATGCTCACACAGAGGTTCGCGAGCCCGCAAAAGCGGAGCCTGTTCACACAGAGGCCCGCGAGCCCGCAAAAGCAGAGCCTGTTCACACAGAGGTTCGCGAGCCCGAAAGAGCGATGAGACACGCCGCGGCTGATCAAACAGATCATATCGCACAAACCAGAGCGTTTGATTTTAATATCAAAGAGCCGCAGTTCGATAAGGAGAGGGATATTTCCTCGAAGAAGCAGGAAACCGCTCCCGAGGAGGACAGTACACAGAAGCTCAGCGATTTTCTCTCTAAAACGGAGGACACCGGCTACACACCCGGCAGCAGCGAAGATGTTAAACACCGCATCGACCGGCTGTATGACGGTAGGTCGGATGTTGTTGTCGATCCGCTTAAAAAGGCAAGAAGACAGTACAATCCGAACGTTCTGACTCCTGAGGAGATCAACAACACGACAGTTATCATGCCTGCCGTCAAGCAGGCTGAAATGCATCACCTGCCTGAAAATGAACCGCAGAAGCCGAATCATGCCGAGCCGCAGAAAAAAAGCGAGCCGGAATATGACTATGACGAGATCGACGATTATTATTCCATGCGCGATGCCGAGGATATAAGAGGCGAATTCAAAGCAAGGCTGAACGGCATTAATATCCGCATGGCAATAACGCTTATTCTGTCGCTTTTGGGTGCGTCGATCTCGGTTTTGCCCGCTATCGGAGTAAAGCTGCCCGATCTTATCAGCAGCGGCTACGGTCTGCTTTGCGCACACGCTGTTTTGCTGCTTGCTGCGGTATTCACAAACTTCACATCTGTTATCCGCGGATTTTTCTCGATCTTCATCTTGAGATCGCAGATCGATTCGCCGGCGGCGGTCGGCGTAGCTGCGGCTATCGCTCAGATAATTTATCTCTGCTTTATTCCCGCTCAGGCGGATAATTCGTTTATCTTCGCTCCTGCCGCAATATTTGCGCTGTTTTGCAGTCTTTGCGGCAAAAGAGTGCTGCTTTCGAGAGTGCTTAAAAACTTCCGCCTTGTTGCGACTTCGCGTGCTAAGCAGAGCGCCTTTGTCGCAAGCGAGGAAGATGCTGATAAAATAGCTCCGGAAGAGATCGGAGATCCCGTTGTCTGCTGTCAGAAGAGTGTTATCAATCTTCGCGGCTATATGCACAATGCCCTGTGCGAAGACCCTGCCGACACTGTCTGCAGAATAGTCGCACCCGTTGCGCTTGCCGTTGCGGTCATCGCGGGACTTGTCGCCTGGTCGCTCACTTCCAATATGACGACTGTTTTCAATGTTGTCGCAGGCTTCGGCGTGGCTTGTGTTCCCGTTGCCGCCCTGCTTTCGACAACACTTCCGCTCGCAACGCTCAGCCGGTCACTCAGAGAGATGGGTGCTATGGTTTCGGGTTACAATGCGGTCGCGGAGTTTTCCGATGTAAATGCCGCCGTGCTGACCGATGAGGACCTGTTCCCGTCAGGCTCGATCGAAATGGTGTCCGTCAAGGCGACAGGCAGCAGAAAGATCAACGAAGTTATGATGTACGCCGCGGCTTTGTGCGTCAATGCAGGCGGTGCGTTCGCCGATGTTTTCGACCGTCTTATAGAGGGCAGAAGAGAAGATCTGCCGAAGACCTGTTCGCTTGTCTGCCGTGACGGCGAGGGTATTGTCGGCAGTGTGGACGGCAGCAGCGTTAAAATAGGCACACGCGAGCTGATGAAGAAGGACGGCTGCATCGATCTGCCGGACGATGAATTTGAAGTAAAGATAATAAGAAGCGGCAGTTTTCCGTATTATATATCTATAGACGGTGAGCTTTGCGGAATTTGTCTGCTGCGCCACAACAATATTGTGGACACCGATAACCTCGAGTATATCCGCCGTATGGTCAAAGCGGGCGTTGCTCTTTATATCCGCACAAACGATCCTTATATCACTCCCGAGCTGATAAGCGATCTTTTCAACGTTCCGAAAAAAGCGGTGTTTATCCTTAATTCAAAGCAGTGCGAGGCACATGCGGCTATAACCGAGCCGGAGGAAAACGGTGATTCGCTCATTTCAAACAACAATTCCGCCGCAGCATTCGCGTGCGCGATAGCAGGATGTAAAAAGGTTCGCCAGAGAATTACATACAGCGTGTTTATTCAGATAGTTTTCCTTGTTGTCGGAGTTGCCGCGCTTGCGTATTTCTGGCTTACGGGAAGCACTGAATACACTTCTTCGTGGTGTATGCTTGCGTATCAGGCAGTATCGATGCTCGGTGTTTCGCTTATTCCCCGTCTTTTCAGTTTAAAATAATGGAGGGTTAGCTTTGGCGGACAGATTTGATAACGATTTCGGCAATGATAAGGATTTTTTCGGCGATATAAAGGCCGATGAGGAAACAATAAGGGAAGTCGAGCTCGCTTCCCGAAACAAACGCCCCGCAAGGGAAAAGTATCATCCGCCGAAAAAGCCGACATATTCTCAGGCTCGCCGCAGGAAACTGCGTAATTTAAAGGTGTTGCTCGCTGTTTCATGGGTGCTTCTTATTGCGCTTCTCGGCGTGACGGCGTATACCGTTTTTTCAAAGATCGATGAGATCGACAATTCCGCACCCAAGGTGTCGGACGGCGTTGTCGCTCAAAAGTTCGATGAGGTCGTGCTTATCTCGCTTAAAGATGATGTTGCAAAAAGCGACAGAATGTATTTCTCGCTGTTCAGGATCAATGCCGAAAGCAAGAGCTGTGCGGTGAGCGTTCTGCCCGATCGTGTTAATATGACAGCGGGGCAGAAAAGCGGCACACTCGGCGAGCTTTATGATTACGGCGGTGTGCTTGAAGTCAAGCGCGCTATCAATGAATTTTCGGGTATCACTATCGATAAATGTGTAGACGGCGATCTTTCCGATGTCGAAAAAATACTTGAAAAAATCGGCAATGTAAGTTATAATGTAAACGAGAATATGAAGGAGAAAAGCGATTCCGGCTCTGTTTACTGCGATCTCAGTGCAGGCGAGCAGTCGCTCACGCCTCAGCAGGTGTTTATGTTTATGAGGTATCGCGGCGATCGAACTGTCAGCGAGGAGTCCGAGCAGAACACCGCTCTTGCAAAGGCGATCGCCGATAAGGCGTTCACCGCCGAGTTTAAAGAGGAATTGCCCGATCTTTATGAAAACGCCGTGAACCGTATGAAAACGGATATTTCAATGGTGGATATAAACAGTCTGCTTGATTGCTTTGATGATTTTGCAGAGGTGAAAGCTGTGGATTCTGCGATTACCGCTGCGGGCGACAAGCCGATAATCGATGATGCGAGCAAGGAAACGCTCATTAAAAACTTTAAATAATTATCGCTTAAAGCGGTTATTATATAAAAAATTTATACCAGCGGAGGTAATTATAATGGAAAAGAAAGCTAATTCATTTGCAGTTATCACAGTAAGCGTCATCGCGGTTCTCGCAGCTATCGGCACAGCGGTTTATTTCCTGATGCGCTATATCAACAAGAAGAATCAGGAATGCTATGATTTCGCTGATTACTACGATCCCGATGAGATGTATGATTACGACGATTGCGACTGCTGCATCAACGATAGTACAGACGAAGAAGCCGAGGCAGAAGCTGACGACGCTTCCGACGCAGCTGACGAGCAGTAAACGGCAGCGAAGCTGCTTTACCGGCGGTAATACCGCAGATATGCCGTAATCGGCTGTCATATTTTCTAACCTTTAATGCTCGACAAGAACTTGGTATCTTGTCGGGCATTTTTTCTGTCCAATCGCTGGAAATCCCTGCGTTAAAACAGTACAATTTTTAATTATTTGCTCCCGCAGGGGTACATTTCTTTTGTGAAAAAGAAATGTACGAAAGAAATCACAAGCGTCCCGCTTGACCAAAGCACAGCCGATTTACTATCCCAACTTCAAGTCGTGCAACAAATTCAGCCTACCGCACCTATTCGGTACGGCAAATCGGCTGTGCCTAAGGGGAAACAATCACGTTTCCCCTCGCCTATGCCCCGTTGCGATTATGTGTTACACGGATTTCCAGATTATTTCCACGCTCTCCAACCGCTTAAAAGCGTTTTACGAGCGGAAAAATC